>NZ_CP177349.1:3370000-3465000 GCF_046840415.1 Rhizobium sp. SYY.PMSO | reverse complement strand
ACGGCGAGCGGCTGGGCCTCCGGCGCAACGGCATCGAGAAGACGGACCGCCGTCTTGACCTGCATGGCAGGCGACAACTCGGGATTGAACGATGTATCCGGCTTCAGCTGCGCGGCAAGGAACGCCGCAAGCTGTATGACGAACAGCGCCACGGCGACGATCATGATGATGCGGGCGACGAGGCCGAGTTTCAACATGGCTCAGACATCCTTCACATCCGTGGTGAGAAGATAGCCGGCATTGCGCACGGTGGTAATAATATGTGCGCCATCGGGCAGGCAATGCCCGAGCTTGGTGCGCAGGCGGGAGACCGTAACGTCGATGGTGCGGTCGAACGGATCGGCACCGCGGCCGCGCGTCCAGTCAAGCAGTTGCTCACGCGACAGCACGCGACGCGGCCTTTCGAGAAAGCAGACGAGCAGATCGAACTCGGCCGTCGTCAGATGCACGACGCGCTCCCCCTCCATCTCGATCATCCGGCCATCGAGATCGACGGTCAGGCCGGCGAAGCTCTTGCGCCGCGACGGGAGGCCGGCTTCCTCCGGCCGGTCCGGTCCGGAACGGCGAAGGATGGCGCGGATGCGCGCCAGAAGCTCGCGCGGATTGAAAGGCTTGCCGAGGTAATCGTCGGCCCCCATCTCAAGGCCGAGGATGCGATCGATATCCTCGGATTTCGCCGTCAGCATGAGGATCGGCACCTTGCTGCGGCTGCGGATGCGGCGGCATGCCGACAGGCCGTCTTCGCCCGGCAGCATCAGGTCGAGGATGATCAGATCCGGAAAACCCTTGGAAAGAACGCGGTCCATGGCCGCGGCGCTATCGGCCGCCTGCACGGAAAAGCCCTCGCGGCTCAGGAACTCCTCCAGGAGCGCCCTAATCTCGCGGTCGTCTTCGACCAGAAGAAGCGATGCGGAAACCATGGCCCTTCCATGCTGGGCGAGAGGGCGTTTTGGCAACAGGGAAACGGCCAGCGTTACAAACTGTAACAAATTTCCGCCGTTTTGAAAAATCCCAGCAAAAGAAGCAGTGCAGTTTCCCATGCAACCGCGATCCCTCCGGAGCGAACGGCGGCAACCCGGTTGCCGTCTACCCGACCCCATCGCCCGCTCCGGTCCGCGACAGGGCTCGCATCCATGAAATGCGAGCCCTGTCTGCCCTTCAAATTTGCCGCCTCCACGGCAATGCGATTTGCGTCGCGTCCATCCCCGTGCGAAAGGAATGTCCTTCGCCGGCGCAAGACGCGGTCTCGGCAAAGACGATCATGGGGAAAGACGGGTGAGCCAGCGGCAATCACCGCAACGATCCGGCAAGGCGGCGAAAGGCCGGCAGGAGCCCGAAGGCAAGCGCGTGACCTTGCCGCGGGCGCTTTCCAAGCTCGGCTATTGCTCTCGTACGCAGGCGGAGGCGCTGATCGCGGCCGGCCGCGTGGCCGTGGACGGCCGGACGATCTCCGACCCCGCCACCTGGGTCGATCTGGAGCGCTCGAAATTCGCGGTGGACGGCATCGGGATCGCCGCGGAGAAGAAACTCTACTTCATGCTGAACAAGCCGCGCGGGCTGGTGACGACCCGCGACGACCCGGAAGGGCGGCCGACGGTCTACGATTGCCTGAAGGAGATCGATGCCCGGCACCTCGCCCCGGTCGGGCGGCTGGACAAGGCGAGCGAGGGGCTGCTGCTCTTCACCAACGACACCGTGCTCGCCCAGGCTCTGCTCGATCCCGTGAGCCATGTCCGCAAGACCTATCATGTGCAGGTCGGCCGCATCATGGACGAGGAGCAGCTTGCGCGCATGGAACGCGGCATCATCGACGACGGCGAGCTGCTGACCGCAAGCTCGGCCCGCCTCCTGCGCAGCGGCGACCGCAACGGCTGGATCGAAGTGGAGCTCAAGGAAGGCCGCAACCGCCAGATCCGGCGTATGCTGGAAGCGCTGGGGATCGAATGCCTGCGGCTGGTGCGCGTCGCTTTCGGCGATATCCCGCTCGGCGATCTGCCGAAAGGCGGCGTGCGGGCCTTGAGCGAGGCGGAAATCCTCGGCTTGCACCGCCGCGCTGGAATGAAGATCAATAGATGAACGGACCAAAGGCTGAAAGCGATGCGACCCCATGACTTCTGGCAGGAGCTGCATGCACCGCAAAGCTTCGACCCGGCCGAAGCGCGCCCGGATTTCCATGTGGCCGAGCTGCCGGACGGACGTCAGCTGCGCCTGCCGATCCGCGTCCTGGCGGATGGCGAGCACGCACTGGCATCGCTGATCGTCAACCAGGCAAGCTTTGCGGTGCAGGACGCCCTGGCGGAGGCGCTTGCGGCACGCATCGCGGCGTATGAGGTCGATGTCGTCGCCGGATTGCCGACGCTCGGCCTCACGCTGGCTTCCGCCGTCGCCCGCGCGCTCGGCCATGCGCGCTACGTGCCGCTCGGAACATCGCGCAAATTCTGGTATCGCGACGAACTCTCGGTGGCTCTTTCTTCCATCACCACCCCGAACCAGGAGAAGCGTCTTTATATAGATCCGCGAATGCTGCCGTTGCTGGAGGGCAAGCGCGTGGCGCTGGTCGACGACGTGATCTCCAGCGGCGCCTCGATCGTCTCCGGGCTTTCGCTGCTGGCGTCCTGCGGCATCGAGCCTGTGGTGATCGGCGCGGCCATGCTGCAATCCGATCGCTGGCGGGACCGTGTGGACGTGGACGGCAAGCCATGGAGCGAGCGGATCGTCGGGGTATTCTCGACACCGATCCTCGAACGGAGCGAAAATGGCTGCTGGCGGCGGCCGGGCTGACCGCTTTGCGCCCCGGCGGCCGCAGGAGAATATCCGGGTTACATTATTATATGTGAAAACCGTTCCGATTCGTGCTGCAATGCGTTAAGGATCCGCTCAAGAAGCATCCGTCGGGCGGATGCACGAGCCTGCTGGTGGACGCGTTGCGAATTCTCTCCGAAGCCCATTTTCCGGAACTGCCCAACTACTATCGCGGCAAGGTGCGCGAGAATTACGACCTGCCGGATGGCAGTCGCATCATCATCAGCACCGACCGGTTGAGTGCCTTCGACCGCATTCTCACCTGCATTCCCTACAAGGGTCAGGTGTTGACGCAGACGGCGCGCTACTGGTTCGAACAGACGCGCGATATCTGCCCGAATCACGTCATCGACTATCCGGACCCGAACGTCGTCATCGGCAAGCGGTTGAACATCCTGCCCGTCGAGGTCGTCGTCCGCGGCTATCTTGCGGGCACGACGGGCACGTCGATCCTGACCCTTTACAAGAAGGGCGAGCGCGAGATGTACGGAATCACGCTGCCTGACGGAATGCGCGACAACCAGATCCTGCCGGCGCCGATCATCACGCCAACAAGCAAGGAATTCGACGGCGGCCACGACGAACCGCTGACGCCGACGCAGATCGTCGAGCACGGGCTTCTGACGGCGGCGCAATGGCAGACCCTTTCCAACTATGCCCTTGCCCTGTTCGCCCGCGGGCAGGAAATCGCCCGCAAGCGCGGACTGATCCTCGTCGACACCAAATATGAGTTCGGGACAGACGAAAACGGCACCATCATCCTCGCCGACGAAATCCATACGCCCGACAGCAGTCGCTATTGGCTGGCCGACAGCTATCGGGACCGCTTCGACAAGGGCGCGCGGCCGGAGAGCTTCGACAAGGATTTCGTGCGCGCCTGGGTCACGGAGCGCTGCGATCCGTACAAGGACGAGATTCCGGAGATTCCGGCCGATCTCGTCGAGCAGACGTCCAAGGTCTATATCCGTGCCTACGAGGCGATAACGGGCATGCCCTTCTTGCCGGACGATCGTGGCGCGACGCCCCGCGACCGGGTTCGCGCAAGTCTGTCGCGCTATTTCACCTAGAGACGGTCCGCACACGTCCGTCGATATCGAGCACATGCGCCGAACGGTCTCTCAAGATTGTGCCGGCTACTGATTCGCGGATGCGGTACACGCCTGGGTGGTGTGGAAAAGGGTATGTTTTTTGCAACACTTTAGATTTTTTTTACCGGTACGCTGATATTTCGCCCGATCCCACATATGTTCGCAGCCGAGAATTCGTAAAAGCCACTGTGCTATTGCAAAACTCATTGCTAGATTGACGCCGACTGCTTCGGGTCACTGTTTGTATTGCGTAAGGCTGGAAGCGCCGACACATGGGGTCACGTCGATCCCGAAAAACACTGATCATGTAAATTGAATTGTGGGACAATGTGATGGTTTCCATTCGTACTGCCGCCCCCGCCCTGCTGCTTGTTTTGGCAGGCTGCGTTAGCGGCCCAGACCATAAGCCACCGGAAATGCCACTCCCGGCCAAATTCTCGGAGGGCGGTACGAGGATGAACGGCGATATCGCCGGGTCGCAATGGTGGACCGCCTTCGGTGACTCCAAGCTGAACGCCTTCGCCGCACAGGGACTTGCCCAGAACCTCAACATCCAGCAGTCGCTGGAAATTATCAATCAGGCTGAAGCCGCGGTCGTTACGGCCGGTGCCGGCGGCCTCCCGAGCCTGACCGTGACGGGCGACAATACGACCAGTGGCCAGAAGGGCTCGCTGCGTACCCAGACCGAAACGCGGAACGAATCCGGCGGCAGCGCCTCGGCTTCCTGGCTGCTCGACCTCTGGGGCCAGTATCGCCGCGCCAAGGAGGGCGCCAACGCTTCGCTCGATGCCGCCTATTCCAACGTCGACACAGCGCGCCTGACCTATCTGTCGGATCTGGCCACCAGCTACGTCAACGCCCGTTATTATCAGGCGCTCGTAGCCATCGCTCAGGAAAACCTGAAGTCGCGGCGCGACACGCTTTCGCTGACGAAGTTCCAGCTTGAAGCCGGTGCGGCATCCCGCCTCGACGTGGTTCAGGCCGAAGGTCTCGTCAATTCGACGCTCTCGACCATTCCCGGCTTCGAGATCAGCTATCGCCAGGCCGTCCATCACATCGCAACGCTGCTGAACGTGCCTTCCGCCACGATCATCGCCCAGATGCAGGGCGGCGGCAGGCAGCCGGTATTCCGCGGCAGCGTTCGCACCGGCATTCCCGCCGACCTCATTCGCAATCGTCCGGACATCCGTGCCGCAGAGCGCAATCTTGCCGCTGCCACGGCCCAGATCGGCGTGGCGGAAGCAAAGCTCTTCCCGTCGATCACGCTCAGCGGCGCGATTTCGCCGACCTACATTCATAGCTCGTCCGCAAGCGGCGGCCTGACCAGCTGGTCATTCGGTCCGTCGTTGAACCTGCCGATCTTCGATGGCGGTGCATTGCGCGCCGGCGTCAAGTCTGCGGAGTCCTCGAGCCGTGAACAGTATATCGTCTGGCAGCAGACGGTGCGGACGGCGATCCAGCAGGTTGAGGACGCCCTGTCGGCCGTTACCCGCGATGCACAGACGGTCTCGGCTCTCCACGCTCAGGTCAAATCCTATCAGGAAGCCCTGCAGCTCTCGACCGCAAGCTACAAGGACGGCGCGTCTTCGCTGCTCGACGTTCTCGACGCACAGCGTAACGTAACCTCCGCCCAGCAGAGCCTGGCTCAGGCAGTGCAGCAGAGCGCCAACGACTATATTGCACTGAACGTCGCAATCGGCGCAGGCTATGTTCCGGCCGGAAAGGCCACCGTGGCCGCCGCTCCGAAAGCCAAGGTCGTCAAGGTTTCGGCCAAGAAGGCGAACTAAACAGTCAGAGCCCGGCACCGCCGGGCGCGTAGCTGAAACCGCCGCAGGCAACTGCGGCGGTTTTTCTTTTGGCGCAGGAACGGTGCGAAAAATGAAAATGGCGCGCTCCGCTTTCGCAGGAAGCACGCCATCGCCAAAAACAAAAAGGCCGGAGTGATCCGGCCTTTCGCCATCCGCTATCGCATCAGTGCCAGTACATCCGTGGTCAAAGGCAATGCGGAACTGCAGCCAGATTGATCATGAAAGGTTAACGAAGAGTTAACGCCACTTTCACTCTCGACGGATGAAAACGGCTCGCTGTGAAGCGCGCCAGCCACCCATCGGCTGCATGACTGAACACTATATCGGCGCCCAAGGTGTCAATTTCAAGGCCGCGGCCTGCTTTCTTCGAACAGGCTGCGAGTCCTGGATGACCGGCAGCGGCAATAATGCTCGCAAAGGCACACAAAGCTCGTCAAGAAAGTTTCGCCGATTTGCGTGTTTCCCAAATCTCCGTTCAAGCTGCATTCATGCGAATACTCGTAGAACACATGCAAAGATTGAAGATGCGCCACGAAATCTATCAGATTTCGTGCATGCGCGGGCCTTCATCTTGCCGAATTTGAGACGTTTTACCGAATAGCGCCGGGGTAGGCGCACGTATAGCGAACAGGCACCGGACCGGCGATCTTGCGACGACGGTGCGTAAAGGGAGAGTGTTTATGAAGTTCAAGGTTCTTGCCGCAAGTTTGCTGGCCGCATTGGTGGCGCTGCCGGCTGTCGCGGAAGCCGCGGAGGGCTTCGCCACCGCAAACGTCAACATGCGGTCCGGCCCCAGCACCGCCTATCCGGCAGTGACCATGATCCCCGTCGGCGTGTCGCTGCAGATCAACGGCTGCCTCAATGACACGCCCTGGTGCGACGTCTCCTTCTATGGAGGCCGCGGATGGGTCGCCGGCCAGTACATTCAGGCCGTCTATCAGTCGCGCCGCATCTATGTCGGCCCCCAATATTATCGCCCACTCGGCATCCCCACAGTGGTTTTCAACTTCGATGACTACTGGGGCCGCTACTACCGCGGCCGCGATTTCTATCGTGAGCGCGACCGTTGGCGCCGCGGCCCCGGCTGGGTCGACCGCCGGCCCGACAGCGGCTGGGATCGCAATCCGGGATGGAATAACGGACCGAATCGCAATTGGGATCGCCGCCCCGACGACAACCGCGGCTGGGACCGCGGGTCGGACTGGAACAGCGGGCCGGACCGCAACTGGGATCGCCGTCCTGACCGCAATGGCGACAGGGACAGGCCGCGCGACGGCAATCGCGATTGGGGCCGCCAGCGGCCGGACAACAACAACCAGGATTGGGGCAATCGCCCCGATCGTCCGCGTGACAACAACCGCCCCGATAATCGCCCGGACAATCGCCCGCGTCCCGAACCGCAGCGGCAGCCTCAAGCGCAGCCGGGGCCTTACAGCCCCGATCACAAGGATTGCCCGGCATCGGAACCGAATTGCCGCATGTCGACCAGAGGTTCGAACCGCTGACGGCGCTCCAATAATTCAGACGATAAAGGCCAGCGACCGACAAAGTCGCTGGCCTTTATCAATTGAGATATTCGTGAAAGGAATGCGGGTCTTCCGCGCTGCGTAGCAGTGACAGCGAAATGGATGCTTTGCGATAGTGGTACGCGTTCAGCTCCTGCGTAGCTTTCCTCGGCCCGCAAGAATGAAATGCTCGAACGGCCCGGCCGAGCCGCTGCGCCTCAATGCATTTTCAGATGCGCTTCCCGCGTCGCCGAAATGAACATTTCCCGCGCCTCTTCGGCCGATTTACGGCCGTCGATCGCCGCCCGGCACAGGCTCCTTGCCGCGACATACAGCGGACCACGCCTGTCGGGCCAGAGATTGGCCATGCAGTTGAGGGCCTCGTACGGACCCGTCACGACTTGAAACGTATCCTGGGCAAAACCGATCTCGATTGGATTGCTCCACTTGATCTGTCGCATGAACACTCCTCCTCACGCGCTGCCAGCTAACTGAAACCACCTCCGGGGCGGTCTCATGACAATACTATAACCTCGATCAAACCATTCGAAAATATGGAAGATTGCACATGGCCGCGCGAAGTATCGCCGCATCCGGCATGACGGCCCGCCTGCCCGGACCGCGAGCTTTCCCGATATCCTATGGAAACCGACAGGGTTGCGGGCGCTTGTAGCCTCATCGGGCATTGCGGCGGTATCGGGCCTGGCATGCGATCTATTTCTCGCGTGCGATCCGCTTGGCTTCGTCCGGAGAGAACCCCGCCCTGCGGGCCAACTGCTCCAGCCCGAATATACGGTCGATCTGGTCGACCAGCCAAAGTTCGAAACGCTTCCACATGGTCATAGCCTCCTCCGCTGCGAGACTTTCGGCCGCAGCGGCCCACGATGAACATCGCGCCGGCCTGCCAATTTCCGTTCAGCGAAACTGCGGCGGCCTCTGCGCGTTCGAGAGCAATTCCTGTTTCGTCGCGAAGTCGCCAAACAGCTTTTTCAGCCGGGCTTCCTCCTCCTTGCAAATCCGGTGGCGCCGGGCAAAATCCTCGACACTCCAGACTTCACGCAGTTTGCTCTCGCCGACTTCCTCTATCTTGATCAGTGAACTCATGTGCTCGCCCTCTTTTATCTTTATGAGGGAATAATGCTCCGGACGGCGAAAAGTTCCTCCCTGCCCTCTAGCCGCCGGCAGATGCCGTTGCCGCGATGCCGGGCGGAATTGTTCTTAATCCCTCGTTAAATCGCCGCATTTACAGTTCAGGCGGGACTTGATGTCTTCACGAGGGGTTCGTGAACGAACGGCGCGTAACCCGCAACGAGAGCCGCAATCGGCTTTCGGGCTGGCGCACCGACCCAGTGCGGCCGATCGGGCTCAAAGATTTCTACCGCCGCCGCGATCAGCCTGATAGAAGACATGGACAGATTGGGCATCGAGGAACGACCGGCCGGCAATGGCAGATAAGAAGAAATCACGCCAGAGGATAGAACCATCCTTTTCCAGCGGCCGGGAACGCAGCGATGACGGATTCAATGCCGGCGAACGCATCGTCGGCAACAGGCATTCGCCCAGGAAATACTCGTCTTCTTCCAAGACATACTACGAAAAGCCGGAACCGGACGAAGAAGAGGACGACGAGGACGAACCCGTGGCCGAAAAACCTCGCCGCGCCCGCAGCCGGCGCAAACCCGCACGCCGCGCGCGCCCGCGACGCGGCTTTTTCGGCTTCATCCGCACCACGATCTATTGGGGCTTGGTGCTCTGCCTCTGGGCCGGTATCGGGCTTGCGGGCCTCGTCGCCTATTACGGCTCGCGCATGCCGAGCGCCAGCACCTGGTCCATCCCCGAGCGGCCGCCGAACGTCAAGATCAACGACCTCGACGGAACGCTGCTTGCCAATCGCGGCACGACGGGCGGGGAAGCCTTGGCGCTCAGCGACATGTCGCCCTACATTCCCGAAGCGATCGTCGCCATCGAGGACCGCCGCTTCTACTCCCATTTCGGCTTCGATCCGATCGGCCTTGCCCGCGCCGTCGTGACCAACGTTCTGACCGGCCACGCCGTCCAGGGCGGGTCGACGCTGACGCAGCAGCTCGCCAAGAATCTCTTCCTGTCGCCGGACCGCACGCTGGAACGCAAGGTGCAGGAAGTGCTGCTGGCGCTGTGGCTGGAGCACAAGTACACCAAGGATCAGATCCTGACGATGTACCTGAACCGCGTCTATTTCGGCTCCAACGCCTACGGTGTCGAAGCGGCCTCGCGGCGCTACTTCAACAAATCGGCCCGCGACGTGAACCTCGGCGAGGCGGCCCTGCTCGCCGGCCTGGTCAAGGCGCCGTCGCGGCTGTCGCCCGCGCGCGATCCGGCGGCTGCCGAGGCCCGCGCGCAGCTGGTGCTGCAGGCCATGCATGAACAAGGCTTCATTTCCGAGGCCGACATCAAGACGGCGATGTCGCAGCCGCCGACGCGCTCGAAAAGCTATTGGAGCGGTGCCGAGAACTACGTCGCCGACATGGTCATGGACCAGCTGCCGAAGCTGATCGGCGGCGACATCAAGGAAGACCTGATCGTCGACACCACGCTCGACATGTCGCTGGAGGAAAAGGCCGAGAAGGCGCTGAGCGACGTGCTCGAAAAGGACGGCAAGAAGCTGAATGCCTCGCAAGCCTCGCTGGTTTCCGTCGATGCGACCGGCGCCATCCGCGCGCTCGTCGGCGGACGCGACTATGCGCAGAGCCAGTTCAACCGCGCCGTGACCGCCAAGCGCCAGCCGGGCTCCGCCTTCAAGCCCTTCGTCTACACCGCCGCGCTCGAAATGGGCCTGACGCCCAATTCGATCCGCAACGACGCGCCCGTCAAGATCGGCAACTGGGCGCCCGAAAATTACGAGCAGCGCTACAGCGGCCCCGTGACGCTTGCGACCGCCGTGGCCAAATCGCTGAACACGGTTGCCGCGCAGATGGTCGCCGAGGTCGGGCCGGACCAGGTCATCAAGGTCGCCCGCAGGCTCGGCATCGAATCCGACCTGCAGGCCAATGCCTCCATCGCCCTCGGCACATCCGAGGTGTCCTTGCTGGAGCTGACCTCAGCCTATGCCACCTTCATGAACGGCGGCTTCAAGGTGGCGCCGCATGTCATCACCAAGGTAACGACCGTTTCCGGCAAGGTGCTCTACCAGGCCAATACCGATAATCCGCAACGTGTGCTGAATCCGGATGTCGTCACCAACATGAATGCCATGATGGCCGGCGTGATCGCCTACGGAACCGGCAAGGCCGCGCGCATCCCGGGCTGGCAGGCAGCCGGCAAGTCGGGCACGACGCAGTCCTTCCGCGACGCGCTGTTCGTCGGCTTCACCAGCCATCTGACCACGGGTGTCTGGTTCGGCAACGACGACGGCAAGTCGATGCGCAAGGTGACGGGCGGCGGGCTGCCCGCCAAGGCGTGGAAGGAATTCATGGTCGCCGCCCATAAGGGCATCACGCCGACGCCGATCTTCGGCGGCGGGCAGATCATAGACAACGGCCTGCCGGTAGCGCAGACGGCACCGAACGGCGACCAGCCGACGACGATCGGCAACATCATCTCCGGCGCGGGCAATGCCGGACAGCCGATGCAGCAGCCGACATTGCAACAAAGGCCGGTGCAGCAGCCGGCCCAGCCGCAGCCGCAGATCGTCAACCAGACCGTGGGCAACGAGGATCCGCAGGACCTGCCGCCCGCGAACCTCGCCGACGACGCCAATCCCTACAGCTCCAGCCCCTATGACAGCGCCGATATTCCGCCGGCGGATATCGGCGACGGCGGCGCTCCCGTCGCAACGGCACGGCCGCATCGCTCCTCGCTGCTCGACGTCATCCTCGGCCGATAAAATCGCTATTTTGCAGCTTGCCGCTTGCGTGGCCGCGGCAAGGCTGCTCTGATGCGCGGTCGCGTCAAATCCGCCGGCCCGCGGCGCACACAGGGCCAAGCGGAATTTGAGCGACAAACCATTTGTTTTGCTGGATTTCGGGCTATTTCCTGCCTTGCAGTCAGTAAAACCGCTACTTATATACGCGGCATCACCGCAGTCATGGCTGCGCAATCCTCAAGACCATCCCGTAAGGGGCTGTCAATGGAATGCCTGACAGGGGTTCCGATAGCTTGCTTCAAGGAGAGAATGACATGGCAAAAGTAATTGGTATCGACCTTGGAACCACGAATTCCTGCGTCGCCGTCATGGACGGTAAAGACGCGAAAGTGATCGAAAATGCCGAAGGCGCCCGGACCACCCCCTCCATGGTTGCCTTCACCGACGATGGCGAACGCCTCGTCGGCCAGCCGGCCAAGCGCCAGGCTGTCACCAACCCCACGAACACCCTCTTCGCCGTCAAGCGCCTCATCGGCCGCCGCTACGAAGATCCGACCGTTGAAAAGGACAAGCACCTCGTTCCCTTCAACATCGTTCGCGGCGACAATGGCGATGCCTGGGTAGAAGCCAACGGCAAAGGCTATTCGCCCGCACAGATTTCCGCAATGATCCTTCAGAAGATGAAGGAAACCGCCGAATCCTACCTCGGCGAGAAGGTCGACAAGGCCGTCATCACCGTTCCCGCATACTTCAACGACGCTCAGCGCCAGGCAACCAAGGATGCCGGCAAGATCGCCGGTCTTGAAGTGCTGCGCATCATCAACGAGCCGACGGCTGCGGCACTCGCCTATGGCCTCGACAAGAAGGACGGCAAGACCATCGCCGTTTACGACCTTGGCGGCGGCACCTTCGATATCTCGATCCTCGAAATCGGCGACGGCGTCTTCGAAGTGAAGTCGACCAACGGCGACACCTTCCTCGGCGGTGAAGACTTCGACATGCGTCTCGTCGAATACCTCGTTGCCGAGTTCAAGAAGGACAACGGCATCGACCTCAAGGGCGACAAGCTTGCCCTGCAGCGCCTCAAGGAAGCTGCCGAAAAGGCCAAGATCGAACTTTCGTCCGCGCAGCAGACCGAAATCAACCTGCCCTTCATCACGGCAGACGCAACCGGCCCGAAGCACCTGACGCTGAAGCTGACCCGCGCCAAGCTGGAAAGCCTGGTCGACGATCTCGTCCAGCGCACCATCGCACCTTGCAAGGCAGCCCTCAAGGATGCCGGCGTTACCGCCGCTGAAATCGACGAAGTCGTTCTCGTCGGCGGCATGAGCCGCATGCCGAAGGTACAGGAAGTCGTCAAGCAGCTGTTCGGCAAGGAGCCGCACAAGGGCGTCAACCCGGATGAAGTCGTCGCGCTCGGCGCCGCCATCCAGGCCGGCGTTCTGCAGGGCGACGTCAAGGACGTTCTGCTCCTCGACGTGACCCCGCTGTCGCTCGGCATCGAAACGCTGGGTGGCGTCTTCACCCGTCTGATCGAACGCAACACGACGATCCCGACGAAGAAGTCGCAGACCTTCTCGACCGCCGACGACAACCAGTCGGCCGTGACCATCCGCGTCTCGCAGGGCGAGCGCGAAATGGCCGCCGACAACAAGCTGCTCGGCCAGTTCGACCTCGTCGGCCTGCCGCCGGCACCGCGCGGCGTTCCGCAGATCGAAGTCACCTTCGATATCGACGCCAACGGCATCGTCCAGGTTTCGGCCAAGGACAAGGGCACCGGCAAGGAACAGCAGATCCGCATCCAGGCTTCCGGCGGCCTTTCCGACGCCGACATCGAAAAGATGGTCAAGGATGCGGAAGCCCATGCTGCCGAAGACAAGAAGCGCCGCGAGGGTGTCGAGGCCAAGAATCAGGCTGAAAGCCTGATCCACTCCAGCGAGAAGTCGCTGAAGGATTATGGCGACAAGGTCAGCGAAGCCGATCGCACCGCGATCTCCGACGCGATCGCGGCGCTGAAGACGGCGACCGAAGCTTCCGAGCCGGACGGCGAGGACATCAAGGCCAAGACCCAGACCCTCATGGAAGTTTCCATGAAGCTCGGCCAGGCGATCTATGAGTCCCAGCAGGCGGAAGCAGCTTCGGGCGATGCCTCGGCGGAAGCCGGCAAGGACGATGTCGTTGATGCCGACTACGAGGAAATCAAGGACGAAGACGACCGCAAGCGGTCTGCATAAGCACGAACCGAAAGGTTCAGGAAACTTAGATCCGGCTGCCTTCGGGCAGCCGGAAATCCATTTCCGGGGTTCTAATCCTTAATATGGCAAAAGCGGATTTTTACGAGACGTTGGGCGTCTCCAAGACGGCGGACGAGAAAGAGCTGAAGAGCGCCTTTCGCAAGCTGGCAATGCAATATCATCCGGACAAGAATCCGAATGACAACAGTGCCGAGCGGAAGTTCAAGGAAATCAATGAAGCCTACGAAACGCTCAAGGATCCGCAGAAGCGCGCAGCCTATGACCGCTACGGCCACGCCGCTTTCGAGCATGGCGGCATGGGCGGCGGCGGCTTCGGAGCCGGTTTTGGCGGCGGCGGTTTCTCCGATATCTTCGAGGATATCTTTGGCGAGATGATGGGCGGCGGCCGCTCGCGCGGACGCTCTTCCGGTGGTCGCGAGCGCGGCGCGGATCTTCGCTACAATATGGAAATCTCGCTGGAGGAAGCCTTTACCGGCAAGACGGCGCAGATCCGTGTTCCGACCTCCATCACCTGCGATGTCTGTTCCGGCTCCGGCGCCAAGCCCGGCACGCAGCCGAAGACCTGCGGCACCTGCCAAGGCTCCGGCCGGGTCCGCGCCGCCCAGGGTTTCTTCTCGGTCGAGCGCACCTGCCCGACCTGCCACGGCCGCGGCCAGATCATTCCCGATCCCTGCACGAAATGTCACGGCCAGGGCCGCGTGACCGAGGAGCGCTCGCTCTCCGTCAACATTCCGGCCGGCATCGAAGACGGCACGCGCATTCGCCTGCAGGGCGAAGGCGAAGCTGGCTTGCGCGGCGGGCCCGCGGGCGATCTCTACATCTTCCTCTCCGTCAAGCCGCATGAATTCTTCCAGCGCGACGGCGCCGATCTCTATTGCGCGGTGCCGATCTCGATGACGACGGCGGCGCTCGGCGGCACGTTCGACGTGGCAACGCTCGACGGCACCAAGTCGCGCGTCACCGTTCCCGAGGGAACGCAGGTCGGCAAGCAGTTTCGCCTGAAGGGCAAGGGTATGCCGGTGCTGCGCTCCAGCCAGGTCGGCGATCTCTACATCCAGATCCAGATCGAGACGCCGCAGAAACTGACCAAACGCCAGCGTGAACTGCTTCAGGAATTCGAGCAGATCTCGTCGAAGGACAACAATCCCGAATCGACGGGTTTTTTCGCCCGTATGAAGGATTTCTTCGATACGTTCAGCGACTGAGCGGCAAAGGCCGAGCGGCGAATCAAAGTGTTTCACATGAATCCGGCCGATGATTCGGCCGGATTTTTTTATTGGCAGGCGAATCACCCGTTATCGCGATTCGAGGTCGCCGTGCCGGCCGCTTTGCCGGAAGGTCGTTTCTCGCGCTCGGACGGCGGCTCACACGACTTCCGGCCGGCTCTCCAATCCGCCGTCATGGGAACCAGCGGCAAAATCCTTGCGCTTGCTGCCGGTTCGGCATACCCCTCGGCCATCGATGACGAATCTGAAAGATCCATGCCGAACAAGGTTTTCATCTCGCGCCTGAAGCTCACCGATTTCCGCAATTATGCGGCGGCGGCACTGGCGCTTGACGAGCGGCATGTGGTGCTGACGGGCGACAACGGCGCGGGCAAGACCAATCTCATGGAGGCGGTTTCGCTGCTGTCACCCGGCCGCGGCCTGCGCCGCGCCGCCTATGCCGATATCACCCGCGTCCATGCGCCGGGCGGATTTTCGATCTTCACCGAGCTTGAGGGCATGGAAGGGCTCGTCGAAATCGGCACCGGCATCGATACGAGCGACGAGACCGCTGCCCGCAGGCTCAGAATCAACGGAACGCCGGCCAGGACGGTCGACGAGCTGACCGATCATTTGCGCGTTCTCTGGCTGACGCCGGCCATGGACGGCCTGTTTACCGGCGGCTCCTCGGAACGCCGCCGTTTCCTGGACCGGCTGGTGCTGTCGCTCGATCCCGCGCATGGCCGCCGCGCCAGCGATTTCGAGCGCGCCATGCGCAGCCGCAACAAGCTGCTCTCCGAAGGCCGGTTCGACCCTTCCTGGCTTGCCGGCATCGAAGAGCAGATGGCGAGCCTCGGCATCGCCATGGCGATCGCGCGGCAGGAAATGCTCGGCCTTCTTTCGCGGCTGATCGCCGAAACGCGCGAGACGACACCCTTTCCCTCGGCGGCGCTGGAGTTGTCCGGCTTCCTCGACGGGCAGTTCGACCGGCCGGCCGTCGATCTGGAAGATGCCTATTCCGACATGCTGCGCGAGGGGCGCTATCGCGATGCGGCTGCCGGCCGCACGCTGGATGGGCCGCATCGGGCCGACCTTCTGGTGCGCCACCGCGAGAAGGACATGGAAGCAGAGCGCTGCTCGACCGGCGAGCAGAAGGCCCTGCTTGTCGGCCTCATCCTTGCCCACGCGCGCCTTGTCGGCAACCTGACCGGCCATGCGCCGGTCCTGCTGCTCGACGAGATTGCCGCGCATCTCGACGAAGGTCGGCGCGCGGCACTCTTCGATCTCATCGACGGGCTCGGCGGGCAATCCTTCATGACCGGCACGGACAAGGCGATGTTTTCCGCGCTCGGCGAGCGCGCGCAATTCTTTACCGTCGCGCATGGCGGCATTACGAAATCCTAGCGCCTCCCGCGCCGCGATTGTGATAGAGTCGCGCGCATGGAACTCTTGAGCCCAGACGAAATCGCCCGTTACCAGCGCCACATCCTCCTTCCCGAGGTCGGCGGCGCCGGTCAGCAGAGATTGAAGGCCGCGCGCGTTCTGGTGATCGGTGCCGGCGGCCTCGGTGCGCCGGTCCTGCAATATCTCGCCGCCGCCGGTATCGGCACGCTCGGCATTGCCGATGACGACCGCGTTTCGCTGTCCAACCTGCAGCGGCAGGTCATTCACGATACGGGCACGATCGGCGAACTGAAGACCCGGAGCGCCGCCGACGCCATCGCCCGTCTGAACCCGCATGTGCGCGTCATCCGTTTCGAAGAAAGGTTCAGCCGCGACAATGCCGCGCGGCACCTTGCCGGCTTCGATCTCGTCATCGATGGTTCCGACAATTTCGATACGCGCTATACCGCCGCCGATGCAGCCGAGGCGGCACGCCTGCCGCTCGTGACCGGCGCAGTCGGGCGCTTCGACGGGTCCGTGACGACGTTGAAGCCCTATGAGACCGATGCCGACGGCCTGCCCAACCCACGTTATCGCGATCTGTTTCCAGCACCGCCGCCGGAAGGCCTCATTCCGAGCTGCGCGGAAGCCGGCATCATCGGCGCGCTGACAGGCGTCATCGGCACGCTGATGGCGATGGAGGCGATCAAGCTCGTGACCGGCATAGGCGAGCCGCTGATCGGCCGCCTGCTGCTTTACGACGGGCTTTCGGCGCGCTTCGAAACCGTGCGCTATCGCCGCAAACGCGCCCGGGTCGCCGCCGAATGAGCGATATTGCGCTTCGCCGCCTGGATGGCGGCTTCGACCGCTGGGACGGCTTGCTCGATCTGATCCTCGTGTCCTTCGCCTATATGAACGGACGGATCGACCCGCCTTCCTCCGCGCTTGCGCTTACGCCGCAAGCGCTCAAGGCAAAGGCAGACACGGAAATCGCCTACGCCGCCTTCGACGGCGCTCAAATAGCCGGCTGTATTTTTTGCCGTCCGGAGGCAGAAACGCTTTATATCGGCAAGCTGGCGGTGCTTCCCGCCGCTCAAGGCAAGGGTATCGGCAAACGCCTGCTCGGCGCGGCGGAAGCGATGGCGCGAGAGCTCGGTCTTGATAGCTTGCGGCTGGAAACGCGTATCGAACTGGTCGACAATCACGCCACTTTCGCCGCCTGGGGTTTTCGCAAGACAGCGGAAAATCGCCATGCCGGCTTTCATCGAACGACGTCGATCGAGATGCGCAAGGCGATCGTATAGTCCCTTTTCCGCCGTCGAAGAGTTCCGTCACGCCTCGCGCGGCGGGATACGGGTGATGTGCGCGCCCAGGGCGTTCAGCCGCTCCTCGATGCGCTCGTAACCGCGCTCGATCTGCTGGGCATTGTTGATGACGCTCGTGCCCTCGGCGCACATCGCCGCAATCAGCATGGCCATGCCGGCGCGGATGTCGGGGCTTTCGAGCTGGGCGGCGCGCAGCTTGGAGGGGCCGGCGACGATGGCGCGATGCGGATCACACAGCACGATGCGGGCACCCATGGCGATCAGCTTGTCGACGAAGAACATGCGGCTTTCGAACATCTTTTCGAACATCAGCACGACGCCGTCGCATTGCGAGGCGGTGACGATGGCGATCGACATGGTATCGGCCGGAAAGGCTGGCCAGGGCTGGTCTTCGATCTTCGGGATGTGACCGCCGAAATCGGGCTGGATCTTCATCTCCTGACCGGCGGGAACGACCAGATCGTCGCCCTCGATGCGGCAGCGGATGCCAAGGCGCTCGAAGGTCATCAGGGTGGAGCGCAGATGCTCGACGCCGGCCCTGCGGATGGTGATTTCCGAACCGGTGACGGCCGCCAGGCCGATCAGCGAGCCGACTTCGTTGTGATCCGGGCCGATCCGGTGCGTGACGGCGCCGAGCGGCTGGCCGCCGTGGATCGTCATCATATTGGTGCCGATGCCCTCGATACGCGCGCCCATGGCGATGAGGAACCGCGCCAGATCCTGCACATGCGGTTCGGATGCGCAATTGCGCAGGATGGTCGTTCCGCTGGCGGCAACGGCGGCGCAAAGCGCATTTTCCGTCGCGGTCACGGACGGCTCGTCGAGGAAGACATCCGCACCGCGAAGTCCCTCCGTGCGGAAACTATAGACGCTGTTGACCTCGATCCTCGTGCCAAGCTGGTCGAGCGCGAGGAAATGCGTGTCGACACGCCGGCGGCCGATGACGTCGCCGCCGGGCGGCGGCAAGGTGATTTCGCCGCAGCGCGCCAGCATGGGGCCGGCAAGCAGGATGGAGGCACGGATGCGGGCACAAAGATCGGGATCGAGATCGGCCGGCCGTAGCTCCCGCGCCTCGATTTCGAGCTCGTTGCGGCCGAGCCAGCGCACCTTCGCGCCGACCGACCGAATCAGCTCCACCAGCGCCTCGACATCGCGTATGCGCGGCACATTGCTGAGCTCGACGCGCTGATCGGTCAGAAGCGATGCGGCGATGATCGGCAATGCGGCATTCTTGTTGCCGCTCGGCTCGATTTCGCCCGACAGCCTGAAGCCACCCTCGACCACGTATTGAACCCGCTCATGCGGCAGCGCCCGCGCCATTGTTTCGGCCCTTCCTGATTCGTGTTTGCAGTCACCTCTGGGCCGGCTTCGTGACATGAACATGACCGGCCGGAGGCAAGAAGATCAAATTTGGAGACGGCCGTATCCGCCTTGCAGCGGCCGGAGAATCAGAGAAGTTCGCTCACCGAAACGGCAGGACGCGATTGGGCGGGCGATGGCCGTCGATGAAGGCGCGGATATTGATGATGACCTTGTCGCCCATGTCGATGCGGCCTTCGAGCGTGGCCGAGCTCATATGCGGCAGGATGACCACCTTGCCCTCATTGGCAAGCTTGACAAGCTTCGGATTGACGGCCGGCTCGTTTTCGAACACGTCAAGGCCCGCACCGGCGATCTTGCCTTCGCGCAGGATCTTGATCAGCGCCGTCTCGTCGATGACATCGCCGCGCGCGGTGTTGACGATGTAGCTCGTCGGCTGCAGCAGCGCCAGGCGGCGCGCCGAGATCAGATGATAGGTGGCCGGTGTCGAGGGGCAATTGACCGAGACGATATCGACGCGGGCCAGCATCTGGTCGAGGCTGTCCCAATAGGTCGCCTCCAGCTCGTCCTCGGTGGCCGGATTGACGCGCTTGCGATTGTGATAGTGGATCGAAAGGCCGAACGCCTTGGCGCGGCGGGCGACGGCTGTGCCTATGCGCCCCATGCCGACGATGCCGATGCGCTTGCCGTGGATGCGGCGACCGAGCATCCAGGTCGGCGACCATCCGGCCCATTCGCCGGGATTGTCGGTCAGCACGCGCGCACCTTCCGCAAGACGTCGCGGCACGGCGAGAATGAGCGCCATGGTCATGTCGGCGGTATCTTCGGTCAGCACGTTGGGCGTGTTCGTCACGGTGATGCCGCGACGGGCCGCGGCTTCGACATCGATATGATCCGTACCGTTGGAAAAGCTGGCAATCAGCTTCATCTGCGGGCCGGCTTCCTCGATCACCTCGGCATCGATACGGTCGGTGACCGTCGGCACCAGCACATCGGCCGATCGGACGGCCTCGATCAGTTCGTCCCTGGTGCGCGGGCGGTCGTCGATGTTGAGCTCGGCATCGAAGAGTTCGCGCATCCGCGTCTCCACCGCATCCGGCAGTTTGCGCGTGACGTAGACTTTCGGTTTTTTCTTCGTCGTCATGGCGAGCGGCGATGCCTTGTTCAGATGTTCTTAACCAAGAAGCGGGATAATTTTCCCGTTCCGGGCATTTCTACCAGACCCGCAGGCGAAGACAAACAAAACTCGCTGACGCGATCCGAGGATTTGCCGCTTACCGGAGCGAAAGGCAGCCGGAAAGGCGCCTTTGTCATGACGAACGAACGGAAATCCCATGCGTGGCAAAGTATTGAAGTCCTGCGCCATTTTCGCAATCGGCCTGATGATGGCCGCTGTGTCGGCCGATCTTGCCGCCGCCCAGGCCGCCAAGGGGCCGAGCGGCCTGCCGCTGCCGCGATTCGTTACGCTGAAATCGAAGCGGGTCAATCTGCGTATCGGCCCCAGTGCGGATTATGCCGTGTCATGGCTCTACCTCAAGCAGGGTCTGCCGGTCGAAATCATCCAGGAATACGATAACTGGCGGCGCGTGCGCGATGCCGACGGCACCGAAGGCTGGGTCAACCAGTCGCTGCTGTCGGGCCAGCGCTCGGCCATCGCCGCCCCGTGGATGAAGGGCAAGGGCAAGGCCGTCTTCGTCAACATGCGCCGCGAGGCCCTGCCCTCCGCCACCGTCATCGCCAAGCTCCAGCCCGGCGTGATGATGAGCGTGCGCGAATGCACCGGCGACTGGTGCATGGTCACGGCGGATGGCACGGAGGGCTGGGTGGCGCAATCCGAGATCTGGGGCGCATATCCCGGCGAAGCCTTCAAATAGCAAGCCTTCTCATCGACCCGCAGCCGCGCGGCCTTGCCCGCGCAATGACATATCCGGCATCGGACAAGGAGACCGGCCAACGTGGGCTATGTGCTGGGCGTTTTCGGCGTTGCCATCGTCATGTTCGCATCGACGAACATTGACGACATTTTCGTGCTCCTCGGCTTCTTTGCCGACCCCAGGTTTCGGGCAAAGCAGATCGTCATCGGGCAATATCTCGGCATCGGCGCGCTTTACGGCATCAGCGTCATCGCCTCGTTTCTCGTCCTCGTCATTCCCGCCGCCTATATCGGCCTGCTTGGCTTCGCGCCGATCTATTTCGGCTCGAAGAGATTATGGGAGCGCTGGAACGGCATCGAGACCGGCGACGCTCCGGAAGACCACGAGAAGGCGGCGGCGGGACACGGAAACATTGTCGCCGTTACGCTGGTGACGATCGCCAATGGCGGCGACAATATCAGCGTCTACACGCCGATCTTCGCCACGCGCTCGGCCTATGAAGTCCTGACCATCGGCTGCATTTTCGCGCTGCTGACGGCGATCTGGCTCGGTGCCGCCCACTCGCTCGTCAATCACCCGACCCTGGGAGCGCCGATCAGGCGTCACGGCCACCGGCTCGTGCCTTTCGTTCTGATCGCGCTCGGTATCCTGATCCTCTATGAGGCCAGGACCACAACGCTGCTGTGGTCATAGAGCGCCTCCGCTTTCCGGCACCATGCGATAACCGGTTTCTCGGCAAGCAAAAGCCGCCCGGCATTTCGCGGCGAGCGGCTTTCGTAGTCGCGAGCGGTGGATTTCCGTCAGAGAAGCCCGAACTGCCTGGCGGCTTCCGACAAAGACCGCATCGGCCGCGGTCCGATCTGTTCGATGACGATAGCCGCGGCGAGATTGCCGAGCCTGGCGCAATCTTCCAGGTTGCGACCCTGCGTGTAGCCGAAGAGGAAACCGGCGGCGAAGAGATCGCCGGCGCCGGTCGTGTCGACACGCTCGTCGATCGGATGAGCATCGACGACATAGCGTTCGTCGCCGCGTACGATCACCGCGCCATCCTTGCCGATCGTAACGGCGGCGATCTTGCAATCGGCTGATATCAGTTTCAGCGCCTTTTCAAAGTCGTCGGTCTCGTAGAGCGAAAGCGCTTCGTCGTGGTTGGCGAAAACGATATCGACAGTGCCCGAGCGCATGAGATCGAGGAATTCGTCGCGATAGCGGCCGACGCAGAAGCTGTCGGAAAGCGTCATCGACATCTCGCGGCCATTGGCATGGGCGATGCGGGCGCAGTCGCGAATCGCTTCCTTGGCGCGCGGCGGATCCCAGAGATAGCCTTCGAAATACGTCACCTTGGCATCGGCGACGACGCTTTCCTCCACGTCCTCGGGCCCGAGTTCGACACAGGCGCCGAGATAGGTGTTCATGGAGCGCTCGCCATCCTCCGTCACGAAGATCATCGAGCGGGCGGTCGGCGGGAACGTGCCCTTCGCCCTGGTCTGGTAATGGACGCCCTGAGCACGGATGTCATGGGCGAAAATCTCTCCGAGCTGATCTTCGGCAACCTTGCCGAAATAGGCCGCCCTGCCACCGAAATTCGCCACGCCTGCCGCCGTATTGCCCGCACTGCCGCCCGAAGCCTCCAGGGCCGGGCCCATGCGCGAATAAAGAAGTTCGGCGCGTTCGGCGTCGATGAGGTTCATCGCTGCTTTGGTGATCTTGTTGTCGATCAGGAATTGATCGTTGCAACGGGCGATAATGTCGACAATGGCGTTGCCAACGGTCAGTACATCGAAGCGAGTCATCTATAGGAAGATCCCGGTATTGGTGATAGCCGGTATCCGGTAATATCGGTTTTTCCGAAGTTTGGAAGAAAAATCGGCGCCGGCGCGGCCAGCACAATTCCAAACAGTCATCTGCCTGTCACTTTTCATCTTTAAAAGCCTATCCAGCGGCTGGGATCGGAAGCTCGAAAGTTTCCAAGCCAGTCCGGGAAGGAATGATGCCTTCCGCCTCACCGGTACGCGGGCCGACCACGGATGAACTGGCGGCATGTGCACCGGGGGGATTGTCCGGCGGGGCCGGGCGACCGAGAGCGGGCGAGGCCCGCTTTTTTGTTTTTACGGGTTCTCACAAGCATAGCGCGCCCCGATCCCCGGATCCGCTCCGGGCGCTTCAACCTCCGGAACTTGTGCAGGCCGTCTTCGCAAAACCGCTGCGCACTTTTGCGCGACACGCCGTGGGCAAGCTGCTACAACTCCGGGGTCAAATTCCTCGAGCCACCATCTCACGGCCTTCGCCCGGCATGTCCGAAATTCTTACCGACGTTCTTCCGGTCTTTCTGCTCATTCTCGTCGGCTGGGTGATCGTGCGCACCGGCCTGCTGAAAGCCGAAGTCGGCGAAGCCATGAGCGAGTTCGTCTTCAAGATCGCCGTGCCGCTGCTGCTGTTCCAGACCATCGCGGAGGCGAATTTTCGCGGCGCATCGCCGTTTCGATTGTGGATCGCCTATTTCTCCGGCGTCGCAATCACCTGGACCGCAGGTCATATCGTGGCGACACGGATGTTCGGGCGGGATGCGCGCATCGGCGTGCTGGCCGGCGTCTCGTCCGCCTTCGCCAACACGATCTTCATCGGCCTGCCGCTGGTGGGGCGCACGGTCGGCCCCGATGGCGTGATGGCGATGTCGATCCTGATCGCCGTACACCTGCCGACCATGATGATCGCCGGAACGCTGCTGATGGAACAGGCCGAGCGCAGGGAGAATGCCGGCGCCGGCCGCAGCACCGGCGAGCTTTTGCGGCAGGTCGGCAGGAACCTCGTCCGCAATCCGCTCGTCATCGGGCTTTTCTGCGGTCTCGTCGTGCATGTGACCGGCATCCCCATACCAGCCACGCTGGGGACGGCGGTCGACAGCATCGCCAATATCGCCGGGCCGGCGGCGCTAGTCTCGCTCGGCATGGCGCTGCGGCAATACGGGCTGTCAGGCAATCTGGGCATAGCCAGCGTCATGTCGGCCTTCAAGCTGTTCCTGCTTCCGACCTGCGTGCTGGCAGCCGGCTATCTTCTCGGCCTGAGCCAGGAATGGCGCGCCGCCCTGGTGCTGACGGCGGCGGTTCCAACAGGCGTTAACGCCTGGCTGATTGCCAATCGCTTCAGCGTCGGCCACAGCCTCGCCGCCTCGACGATTACCTTGACGACAGCGCTCGGGGCATTTTCGGTGTCGCTTTGGGCCTATCTGCTCGCATAGCGCAGGTCCGACGCCATCGCTCCTTACCGCATGCAAGGCGGCATCCGGCTCCGGGGTTTTCGATCCGGATCAGAGAACCCGCCGGCGCAAAGATCCGGCCGGGGCCGCAAACGCGAAAAACCCGGCTTTGGCAGCCGGGTTTTCAATCCATCATGTGGGATTGCCTCAGTTCGTAGCGGCCGGCGCGTTCGGGTCCGGCAGCGGCACCTGCGTATCGGCGAGCGTGCGCAGATAGGCGATGACGTTGGCACGATCCTCTTCCTTCGGCAGGCCGGCAAAGCCCATCGCCGTTCCCGCGACGAATTTCTTCGGAGCAGCCAGGAAGTGATAGAGATGATCGTAGGTCCACTTCTCCGAGCCGCCCTTGGAGAAGTCCTTCATGCCGGCCGAATAGGCAAAGCCCTCATGCTCGCCGACCGGGCGGTCGACGACGCCCCAGAGATCGGGGCCAACCTTGTTTGGCCCTCCCTTCTCTCCGGAATGACAGGCCTGACACTTCTTGAAGATCGTTTCGCCGACCTTGGCGTCAGCCTTCTGCAGCAGCTGGGCGATCGGCGTTTCTGCCTTGGGGGCGGCCGCCTTGTCGCCTGCTGCCGGCTCTTCAGTGGCAACGATGGCGAAGCCGGGCTTTTCCGGCACCTCGGTATGGAAAATAAATCCTGACGCGAGCGACACGGACTTCAACACGAACAGCGTGGCCAAAAGCGCCCCGACTCCCATGTTCACGTAGGATGAATTCATCTGCTATGCTCCCCTCGCCGCCGGCATCCTCAGCCGGCCCATCTTGAATTCGCGCGAAACCTATGTCTTTTGGCTGTTTCTTGCAACTCTGCAAACGGCCTCCACCATGAGACGTTTTGACACTTTTCCCGCAGGAATAGAAGGCCCAACAATGACAGATTCAAATTTAGACAAGACGCTGGTCCTTATTCCCGCCCGCATGGCCTCCACCCGCTTGCCGGGCAAGCCGCTGGCCGACATTTGCGGCCTTCCCATGATCGTACAGGTTGCCAGGCGCGCGCGCGAGGCGGCGATCGGTCGCATCGTCGTCGCCGTCGACCATGAGGATACCTACGCCGCGGTCGCCAATGCAGGCTTCGAAGTCGTGATGACCGGCAAGAATCATCAGTCCGGCTCCGACCGCATCTACGAGGCGCTGCAGGCCATCGATCCACAAGGCCGCGCCGAAATCGTCGTCAACGTGCAGGGGGACCTGCCGACGATCGATCCCGAGACCATCCGCGCCTCCCTGCGCCCGCTGGAAGATCCGGACGTCGACATCGCGACGCTGACCGTCGAGATCAGGGACGAGGAGGAAAAGACCTTGCCGAGCGTGGTCAAGGTGGTGGGCTCGGCCATTTCCGACAATCGCCTGCGGGCACTTTATTTTACCCGCGCGACCGCACCCTACGGCAATGGCCCGCTCTATCACCACATCGGCCTCTACGCCTATCGCCGCGCGGCGCTCAAGAAATTCGTGAGCCTCGGCCCGTCGCCGCTGGAACTGCGCGAATCGCTGGAGCAGCTGCGGGCATTGGAAGCCGGCATGCGCATCGATGTCGAGATCGTTGACACGGTCCCGCTCGGTGTCGATACTCCCGCAGACCTCGAAAAGGCCAGACGCATCCTCTCCGCCGCTTCTCTCTGACGGCATTCCCCCAAGGGCAGTTCCATGATCACCAAGACCAACAAGATCTCCTTCCAGGGCGACTACGGCGCCAATTCCGACATGGCCAGCCGCGACATGTTCCCGACCATGGAGCCGCTGCCCTGCCAGACCTTCGAGGATGCCTTTTCCGCGATCGACAACGGCGAGGCCGATCTCGGCATGATCCCGATCGAAAATACGATCGCCGGCCGCGTTGCCGATATCCATCATCTGCTGCCGGATTCGCGCCTGCATATCGTCGGCGAATATTTCATGCCGATCCGCTTCCAGCTGATGGTCCTGCCGGGCGTGAAGAAGGAAGAAATCCGCACGGTGCACAGCCACATCCATGCGCTCGGCCAATGCCGCAACATCGTGCGCGCCAATGGCTGGAAGCCGATCATCGCCGGCGATACCGCCGGGGCCGCCAAGCTGGTGCAGGAAACCGGCGACCGCAGCATGGCGGCGCTGGCGCCGCGGCTGGCCGCCGATCTCTACGGGCTGGAAATCATCGCCGAGAATGTCGAGGACACCGAAAACAACATGACGCGCTTCGTCGTGCTGTCGCGTGACGAAAACTGGGCCGAGCGCAGCACGCCGGAAGAGAAGATCGTCACCACTTTCGTCTTCAATGTCCGCAACATCCCGGCCGCCCTCTACAAGGCGCTCGGCGGCTTCGCCACCAACGGCATCAACATGACGAAGCTCGAGAGCTATCAGCTCGGCGGCCGTTTTGTCGCGACGCAATTCTATGCCGATATCGAGGGCCACCCCTCCGATCCGCATGTGCGCCGCGCGCTGGAGGAACTGCGCTTCTTCTCCGAAAAAGTTCGCATCCTCGGCGTCTACAAGGGCCATCCGACACGGGGCGATCTCTAAATAACGGTCAACCCGACACCTTGGTCACGACCTCGATGCGGTAGCCGTCCGGATCGATGACGAAGGCTGCGAAATAGGTCGGGCCATAATGAGGCCGAAGGCCCGGAGGGCCATTGTCCTTGCCGCCATGCGCAAGTGCGGCCTCGTGAAACGAGACGACTGCCTCACGGCTTGGCGCGGCAAAGGCAAGGTGAAAGCCCGGACCTGGCGCATGAGCTTCGGCGCCGCGCAATTTGATGGCGAACTTGTCGCCTTCGCCTGGCGAGCCATATCCGATCGCCTGATCGGGGTCGCCGGGGCTCAGATCCTCCCAAACCCTGATATAGCCGAGCGGCGCGAAGGCCGCGTCGTAAAAGGCAGCAGCCTTGTCGATATCCGATACGCCGAACGAAATATGATGGAGCAATTGGGCCTCGCATAGCTCTGGTTGTATCGACTGCTCTCCTCTGGAACTGCCGCAAGTCAACTCGAACGATCAGCTCATTCCAGCTCCCTCCCCGCAAGCAGCGGGGCTATCGCATATGGCGCAGGTCGATGCGGCATATACCTTCTCCCCTCGGGGAGAAGGTGGCCCGAAGGGTCGGATGAGGGGGTTGATTGCCTCAGACCCATCGGCTTCGTGCCCTTGGCGACCCCTTCATCCGCCTGCGGCACCTTCTCCCCGAGGGGAGAAGGTGGGTTAAATCGCAACGCCTAGCCTCCCTTCCACCACCGCGCTTGGCGAGAGATCTGGGTCGTTCCCTCTCCCCGCGGGCGGAGAGAGGGCTAGGCTTAGGGGGCAAACGGGATTTCAGTCTTATTTATCCGGCTCACAGACACGAAGACGATGGCCGTCGGGATCGAGAACGACGAAGGTCGGGCCAAAATCCATCGTCGTCAGTTCCTGCGCGATCGGCAGGCCGCGCGCCTTCCAATCCCTGTAGTGCTTTTCGACCGCGCCGGCGCCTTCGACCATGAAGCCCAATTCGCCGCGATTGCCGATGGCCGAGGGTTGCGGCTCGACGCTGCTGCGGCGCCAGAGGCCGAGATTGAAACCATTGTCGAGCGCGAAGGCCACGAAGTTGGGCGAGGCGAAAGCAGGGTCGCGGCCGAGCAGGTCACGATAGAATGGCGTGCTTTCGCCGGGGTCCTTGACATAGAAAATGATGAGGTTGGGGCTGGTCATTTGGATATTCCTCTGGTTCCGGGTGGATATTAAGGGCGTGCGGATGCAGTCAGGCAGACGGAACGGAGCCCGCCGGGATCGCTTCGTCGGCGAATGGCCGAATGCTTGTGAGGATGGGATTCCGAGGTACGCACGCTAATCAGATCAGCATGCTGAACCCGGAGTCGGGGTTGCGCGTATGTCGTTCTGCGGGCGTGCTGGAGCGGTGCCTCGTTTCACGGAACCGCTCTATTTCTATTTCTTTTCTTTCATGCGATTCCGGACGGAAAATCGCTGCGCACTTTTCCTGGAATTGCCCTAACGCATCCGGTCTTCCTCGCTGTAGACGGGACGTCCGTCCAGGAAACCCAGGTCGCGCTTCACGGAACTTGGCGCTTCCTCGATATCAAGGCGGTTCCAGCGGCGGGTGAAATAGCCAAGCGCAATCTGCAAGAGGCGAGCCGGCCATGCCGGCATCGAAGAATTTCTGCTTTCGCGCACCTCGACGCCGCCGCGATGCAATTCTTTCGTCGTGATGAAAACATTGCTTGCCATGACCGGCCATCCTTCCTGCTTGGATGGTTCCGATCATAGCCAAGCCTGCTGACAGTTTCTGGCAGTAGCGTTGCGTCGGCGACTCAGTCGTGGGCCAGGCCCTCGCGCGCCTGCCACTCTCTTGCGAGCGTAACGCGCCGGCGCGGGTAGCGCGCCTCCAGCACTGCGAAGTCGACGATACGGTCGGCGCGGAAATGGCGGTAGTCCTGGCGCAGCTCGCACCAGGCCATGACGATGCGCGCATTGTCGAAGTAGCCGAGCGCGAAGGGCCATATGCGCCGGGTCGAAATGGCGCCGTTCACGTCGCCATAGGTCAGTTGCACCATGCGTTCCCCACGGATCGCCTTGCGCATGAGGGAAAGATCGGCCTTGTCTTCCGTGATGCGGCGGGTGGCGACGACAACCGCCGCCTGATCGACAGCTTCGCGCATATCGGCGGGCAGAACGGCGGCGATCTTGGCAAGCGCATCGGCGCCGGCCGCCGCCAGCCGCGAATCGGTTGCGCGCGCCACCCATCGCGATCCCAGCACCAGCGCCTCGATCTCATCCTGCGAAAACATCATCGGCGGCAGCATAAAGCCGGGTTTCAGCACATAGCCGATGCCCGGCTCGCCCTCGATCATGGCGCCCTGCGCCTGCAGGCTGGCAATATCGCGATAGAGCGTGCGCAGGCTGACGCCGGTCTCCTCCGCCAGAACGGCGCCGCTGACCGGACGGCGGTAGCGCCGCAGCGTCTGCAGCAGCGTCAGCAAGCGTTCCGAGCGGGCCATGGCGGGTAAGGACCTAGCGCTTCCATTCCACCCAGTCGCGCATCAGGCGATGGGCGATGGCGCCCTTGGGCGGGGATGTGTTGCCGGAGGCCGAGACGCGATCGAGCATGGCGAGCGTTTCCGCCGGCGTGAACCAGCGGCAATCCTCGAGTTCGGCCTCGTCCATATGGATTTCCGTCGATTTCGCCTCCGCGTAGCAACCGATCATCAGCGAGTGCGGCATCGGCCAGGGCTGAGAGGCATGGTAGCGGACGCGCCCGGCAAGAATGCCCGATTCCTCATGCGTCTCGCGGCGCACGGCATTCTCGATGGTTTCGCCCGGCTCGACGAAACCGGCGAGACAGGAGTACATGCCCGGGGCGAAATGATGGCTGCGGCCGAGCAGGCAGAGGTTCCTTTCCTCATCGATCGTCAGCATGATGACGACGGGGTCCGTGCGCGGGAAGATCATGTGCTCGCAGGCCGTGCAGACGCGCTTGTAGCCGCCGATCCGGTTTTCCATGACCGAGCCGCAGCGGCCGCAGAAGCGGTTGTCGCCATTCCAGCGGATGAGGCTCATGCCTTGCGCGGCCTCACCCAGGATTTCGCCTTCCAGCAGGAAATCGCGCCAGAGCGAGCGCATGTCGGCGGGCTTGTACTGGCCGGCAAGTTCGTCGGCGTTGACGCGAACGGGCACGGCGAGCCGGGGCTCGCCCGTCTTGCGATAACCGAGAAGGACGGCCTCATCCCAATCCGGATCGAGTTCCTGCAGTTCATAGCGGGCAAACAGCGGATCGAGCACCTGCCCGTCATGCTTGAGGACCAGCCGATCCTGGGCGAAAGCCAGGATATGCGTGCCTTCCCGGGCAAGCGCATGCTTGATCGATTCCTCGTCACGATGCTCGGCATCCCGGTTGAGCTGGTTTTCCGCAAAGGCGGTGAGACTGCTGGCTTCCGGATGCGGGGCATCCGAGGAAAAAATGGAATGGCTCATTGTGAAAGCATTTCCCGCAACTTGGCTATCAGGCTGTTCATCTCTTCGTCCGAATAGGGTTCCGCCTTGCCATAGCCCCAGACCGGACCGGGCCAGTTGGCGTCGCCTTCGAACCGCGCAATGACATGAACATGCAGCTGACGGACGATATTTCCAAGTGCCCCGATATTGATTTTTGTCGCACCCGTCACCGTCTTCAAGGCGCTCGCGACCTTGTCGGTCTCGAAGGTCAGCAGGACGCGATCGAGCGGCATCAGCTCGAAAACCTCCGATTTTTCGGGCCGGCGGGGAACCAGCAGCAGCCACGGCCAGCGACGATCCTTCATCAGCCGCACGTCGCAAAGGCCCGTGATGGCCACGGAAACACTGTCATTCGCCAGACGGTCGTCGAGCGTAAACTCCTTCAAGGGGGCATCCTCCATTGTTTTATCAAATGTTTAGCAGTTTTTTTTGACCTTGGCTTGCTTTTGATGACGATATTGCCGATATGTGCATCCGGGAGGTTGGTGGTGGACGAGCCACTCGCCAACCGGGTCAGGTCCGGAAGGAAGCAGCCCTAACGAGCCCGGCACGGGTCATCGTGCCAGCCTCCCACCCTTTCCGAAAGCAAGACCCGGCTTTCTGCGGGCAATAAGCAGGGCGATGAGCGACAGCGAGCGACAAGCAAAAGATGCCGCCTCGACCGGCACCAGTTACCGGGTGCTGGCCCGCAAGTATAGGCCCAAGGACTTCACGGACCTGATGGTCGGCCAGGAGCCGATGGTTCGCACGCTGACCAACGCGTTCGAAACCGGCCGCATCGCCCAGGCCTACATGCTGACCGGCGTCCGCGGTGTCGGCAAGACGACGACCGCTCGCATCCTTGCCCGCGCCCTGAATTACAAGACCGCCGATATCGACCGGCCCACCATAGACCTGCGCGAGCCCGGCGAGCATTGCCAGGCGATCATGGAAGGCCGCCACGTCGACGTCATCGAGATGGACGCCGCCTCGCACACGGGCATCGACGATATCCGCGAGATCATCGAGCAGGTGCGTTACCGGCCGGTCTCGGCACGCTACAAGGTCTACATCATCGACGAAGTGCACATGCTCTCGACGGCGGCCTTCAACGGCCTGCTGAAGACGCTGGAAGAGCCGCCCGAGCATGTGAAGTTCATCTTCGCCACCACGGAAATCCGCAAGGTGCCGATCACGGTGCTGTCGCGCTGCCAGCGCTTCGACCTGCGCCGCATCAGCGCTTCCGATCTGGTCGGGCTGTTCACCACCATTGCCGGCAAGGAAGGCATCGAGGCCGAGCCGGAAGCGCTTGCCATGATCGCCCGCGCCGCCGAGGGCTCGGCGCGCGACGGCCTGTCGCTGCTCGACCAGGCGATCGCCCATGGCAGCGGCTTCGTGGCCGCCGACGCCGTGCGCGCGATGCTCGGGCTTGCCGACCGCGCCCGCATCGTCGATCTCTTCGGCCATATCGTCAAAGGCGATGTCGCAGCGGCGCTTGCCGAATTCAACAGCCAGTACGAGGCCGGCGCCAATCCTGTCGTCGTGCTGACCGATCTTGCCGATTTCACCCATCTCGTGACCCGCCTGAAATATGTGCCGGATGCCGCCGACGATCCTTCGCTGAGCGAAGTCGAGCGCACGAAAGCGGCTGAATTCGCGCAAGGCGTCGCGGTGACGGCGCTTTCGCGCATCTGGCAGATGCTATTGAAGGGCATCACCGAGACGGAGAATGCATCGCGCACCGCCGGCGCTGCCGAAATGGTGCTGATCAGGCTGGCCCATGCCGCCCACCTGCCGGCGCCGGAAGATGCCGCGCGCAGGCTCGCCGAATTTTCCGACGGCAATGGCGGCTCCCGCCCGGCGCCTTCAGCGCCCGTCGGCGGCGGAGCGCCGGTGTCCTACCAGGGCAACGTCATGGCGCGCGCCGTCGAGACGCAGGCGCCCCGGCCGGCGCCTTCGGCGCCCGTCGCCATGTTGCGCGCCGTGCCGAATACGCAACCGGATTCGCCGCCGGTCGGGCGCATCGAACAGAAGCCGGCCGAAGCGCCGAAACCGCTCGTGCCGATCAATTCGATGGCCGATATCGCCGAACTCGCCGGCCAGAAGCGCGATCCGAAGCTGAAGGCACTCGTGCGCGCCTTCGTGCGCCCCGTAAAGCTGGAGCCGGGCAGGCTCGATGTCAGCCTGACACCAGGCGCTCCCGGAACGCTGCTGAACGAGCTTGCCGGCAAGCTCAGGGAATGGACCGGCATCCACTGGATCGTCAGCCTCAGCCGCGAGGAAGGCCAGCCGACTCTGGTGGAAGCCGAGGCGAACGCGCAGAAGCAGCGGGTCGCCGACGCACGGCAGGACCCCGACGTCGCGGCCATCCTCGCCCAGTTTCCGGGCGCAAAGATCATCGACGTGCGGGTGCGGGCACCGGAGACGGACGACGAGGAGGAAGCCACCGCTCCGCCAGCCGTCGCCGAATCCATCGATGGCGACATCCTGCCGGGCGACGATATAGAATTCTGAGGCCGGGATGGACGATAGCGGACCCGCATCGGCTTGAGGCCGGCGGCGGCCATGACGGCATATCCGAGCCGACGAGCAGCAGACACTTGCAGAAGAAGGAACAATGACGATGCGCGACATCATGGGCATGATGGGCAAAGTGAAGGAAATGCAGGCGAAGATGGAGAAGATGCAGTCGGAGATCGCCGACATTCGCGTCGAAGGCAAGGCCGGTGGAGGCCTCGTCACCGTCACCGTCAACGGCAAGGGCCTGATGCTCGGCCTCAAGATCGATCCCTCGCTCTTCAAGGAAGACGATGTCGAGATCCTCGAGGACCTGATCGTCGCCGCCAACAAGGATGCCCAGGAAAAGGCCGAGGTGATCGCCGCCGAAAAGACCCGCGAACTCACCGCCGGCCTGCCGATTCCGCCCGGCTTCAAGCTGCCGTTCTGAGACGGGCAGATCATTCCAAAAATATTGCTGCAGCAGTCCACAACCCTGAAGCGTCGGCGCCCTTGAATTCTCCCTGATTGATACAAACGTTTTACATGAGTGGGGATTTAAGGAGCGGCAGACGCTGCACGGCATGTCTTATTCGGAAAAGCCCAAAGTTTCCTTTTGGCTGCGTCTTTCCCAGGTGGAACTGGACTTAATCACATATGCGGTCATAGCCATCATAGTCGTCGGTACGCTGTGGGGAGTGCATGAAGCCAACCTCTGGCGCATCAACCACTTTCCGCACGCTCAAGCGACCGTTACGCGTATGTGGCCTGCGACTGTGAACCTAGGCCATGGCCGAACGAAAGCCCTGACACTGGCCGAAATCGCTTTTGTCAGAACGCATCTTGGAAAATCCTACGACTGCAAGAACACGATCGAGGTCGGCGAGCCAGATACCACCTTTCGGGTGGGCGATCATCTCGATGTCGTTCCACGAACGGGCAGCTGCTATAATGCGCTTATAGCGCAGCAGCTTACGACATCGCGCTGAACGGGGAGGCATTCCGACCGAGCCGGTCGCGACAGGCCATCATGCATTACCCTGAGAGATAACCCATAGGGGTCCCCAATTAACGGGCGGCCGCCTTGCGGATCAATTCGCGGCCGATCGCCTTTACCGGCTCGTTTCGCAGCACCAGCGATGTCGTCACCGCGCCATGGCGGGCAATGGAATCGACGATGGTTTCAAGGTCGGCCGGCGTTGGCACGAGAACCTTGAGCAGGAAGCAATCCTCGCCCGTCAGCCTCAACACCTCGATAATTTCAGGCATTTCCGAAAACTGCTTCAGATAGGGCCGGATGTGCTCATGAGTGGTCCGCAGCCGGATGACCGCCATCATGCCGAGCCCGACGGCCGAGGGATCGATGACGGCGCGGTAGCCGGCAATCACGCCGCGTTCCTCCAGCCTCTTCAGCCGCTCCGAAGCCGCCGGTTGCGAAAGGCCGACCCGGCGGCCGAGCTCCGATACCGAAATCCGCCCATCCTGCTGCAGGATTTCGATGATCGACAGATCCGTCGGGTCCAGTTCTCTTTCGCTACTATCCATATCTCACCTTCAATTCATCGGTTTGCAAAAGCTTTATCCGATGAGTTGCAATGTCAATCGGCCAGAGGACATGGCAGCTTTTCCTCCGCAGCGGAATATGGAGAAAGGATGGAGATGAGCGACATCATCATGCTTCCGGGCCTTGGCGGCTCGGGTGAAGACCATTGGCAGACATTGTGGGAGCACAGGGACCCAAAAATGCGCCGGTTCCGGCCTTCGAGCTGGGACAGACCGGAGCTGGCGGACTGGATCGCCGCGCTCGAACGGGAAATCGCCCGGTCGGCAACGCCGCCGATCCTGATCGCACATAGCCTGGCCTGCCAGCTCGTCGCCCATTGGGCTCCATCGGCGACCAAGGCGATCCTCGGCGCCTTTCTGGTGGCCGCGCCCGATCCGACAGGAAAAATCTATCTTGCCGAGGCCGGCAGCTTCGCCGATCCGCCGCGGCAGCGGCTGCCGTTTCCAACCCTGCTCGTCGCCAGCACCGACGATCCCTTCGGCTCCTGGGACCATGCCCGATACAGCGCCGAAATCTGGGGCAGTACGTTGGTCGGCGTGGGGCAGCGCGGCCACATCAATGCGGCATCCGGGCTTGGAGACTGGCCGGAAGGCAAGACGATCTTCGAACGTTTTCGCGCGCAGATCGGCTGAAGGCAAAATGGGGCATTTGGAAAAGCGGTGCCGGGGTGCTATTTCTGGATTTCCTTCAGAAGACTTCCGGCTTGACCGATCGGAGAGAATGCGATGAGCCTGTCGATGCTGTTTATCTTTGCCGGTGCGCTGTTCATTGCGGCGGGATCACCCGGGCCGAGCATCGCCGCGCTGGTGGCACGCGTGCTCACCAAGGGCGCGCGCAACGTGCTGCCCTTTCTCTCCGGCATGTGGATCGGCGAGGCGATCTGGCTGACCTGTGCCGTTGCCGGGCTTGCAACCATCGCCGAAACCTTCCACCTGGCCTTCGTGGCGATCAAATGGCTCGGTGTCGCCTATCTGCTCTATCTTGCGTGGAAGATGTGGTTCGCGGCCTCCGACGCGGCGGAGGAACAGCTTCCGGACGAGCAATCGGCCGTACGGCTTTTCCTCGCCGGCTTCACCGTCACCATGGGCAATCCGAAGATCATGGTGTTTTACGTCGCGCTGCTGCCTTCGATCATCGATCTGCATGCGGTCACGATTTCCGGCTGGGCCGAGCTGGTGGCGACGATGTTTGTCGTGCTTATCGTCATCGATCTTTCCTGGGCCATGCTTGCGGCGAAGGCGAGGACCTTCCTCAAAAGCCGCCGCGCGGTGCGCATCGCCAATCGCGCCAGCGCCGGCACCATGGCGGGTGCAGCCGTGGCGATCGCCATGCGCTGAAGCTAACGCGCGCCGCCTTCGAGCGTCGCGCGCAGCTTGTGGTGGATGGGCGCCGAAAGATAGCGTGCCCGATCGCCCGGCGACAATCGCCTGCCGAATGTCGCCATCATCTCGGGCATGGTCACGCGCTCACCCGCATAAGGCCGATAGACGACCGGCATTCCCGCGTTCACGGTGCCACACGCCAACACACGGCAATAAATCCCCGGACGACCCGCGCCGGTATAACGCTTGACGAATTGCGGATCGCCCATCTTCGCGGCAAAGGTGGCGCAAGGAATGCGCGCGGAGGTCACTTCCAGAACAAGATCGCCAGCCATGAATCTGTCGCCGACTGCGACATGGCAATTATCGAGGTCCTCTATGATGAGGTTTTCGCCGAAAGCGCCGGGTTGCAGCGGCCTTCCAAGCGCGGTTGCCCACCAGTTCAGCGTCAGCGAACCCTCCACATAGACGGCCTGGTCGCGGCCGCCATGATGCTCCCGATTGCAGACGGCATCCCCGAGCAGCCCTTCCGTGTCGATCATCACGGCGCCGTTGACGGCATGCTTGTTGATGCCCGTCTTCATTTTCCTGCCGGGAAGCGTTTCCGCGGCGCCGAGGCAAACGGCCAGAATTTTCATCGGTCAACCGTCCCTTCCGTGATTCCGTTCTCCGAGCATATGGGCTAAAAGCCTCCCATGGCAAAGCGAGTCACCGGCCCCGAAATCGAAAAACTCATCCAGCTTCTGGCGAAGGTGCCGGGCCTTGGGCCGCGCTCGGCGCGGCGGGCGGCGCTGCATCTGATCAAGAAGAAGGACCAGCTTCTCGGACCGCTGTCCCACGCCATGGGCGATGCATACGACAAGGTGAAGATCTGCTCGCGCTGCGGCAATGTCGACACCGTCGATCCCTGCACCGTCTGCACCGACGACCGGCGCGACCAATCCGTCATCATCGTCGTCGAGGATGTGTCCGATCTCTGGGCGCTGGAGCGTGCCGGCGCCATGAATGCCGCCTATCATGTCCTCGGCGGCGTCCTCTCGCCGCTCGATGGCGTCGGGCCCGACGATCTCAATATCCGCGGGCTGATCGCCCGCGTCGGCGAAGGCGGCATCCGCGAGATCATCATCGCGGTCAACGCCACCGTCGAAGGGCAAACCACGGCACATTATATAACCGACCAGCTGGCTGGCCTCGAGGTCAAGATCACCCGCCTTGCGCATGGGGTGCCGGTCGGAGGCGAACTCGACTATCTGGACGAAGGCACGCTGGCGGCGGCGCTGAGGGCGCGGACGGCGATTTGAGACGGAGACAACTGAGTATGAGGAGAGTGCGCACCCCCCTCTGTCACTTCGTGACATCTCCCCCAAAAGGGGGGAGATTGGTTGCTTGCTGCACCGACCAACCTCAAACCGACATAGTATCTGCAAAGACCGAAGGACATCGCGTCGACGAGGGCAGCTGCAAATTCCCAACGATCTCCCCCCTTGTGGGGGAGATGTCGCGACAGCGACAGAGGGGGGTGCCGGCGGCTCGGCACACCCGGCACTTCCTTTTGCTCCTCTGCATCCTCCTCCTCGCCCTCCTGCCCCTGCCCACTTTCGCCGCCTCGAAGGCCGATGTCGAAGCGCAATTCCAGGCCTGGATACAGAAGGATCTCTGGCCGGAAGCGCGAAAGGACGAAATTTCGGAAAAGACCTTCAAGGCCGCTTTTGCCGGCGTGACGCTGAACTGGGATCTGCCCGACCTTGTGCCGCCGGGTTTCCCCAAGCCGAAGGAGCAGAAGCAGACCCAGGCCGAATTCTCCTCGCCCGCTCCCTACTTCAACGAGGCGCGGCTGCAGAAGCTGGCCGCGACCGGGAGGGGTCTCGCCTCGCAATATGGGCCGGTGCTGCGGCGCATCGAGAAGACCTACGGCGTGCCGGGGCCGATCCTGCTGGCGATCTGGGGCCGCGAGACCGGCTTCGGCATCGCCAAACTGCCGAATTCGGCGATTCAGGTACTGGCGACCAAAGCCTTCATGTCCACGCGCAAGGATATGTTCCGCACCGAGATCATCGCGGCACTGCACATCCTCGAACACGGCGACGTCACGCCGGAGCAGTTCAGGGGCTCATGGGCCGGCGCCCTCGGCCAGCCGCAGTTCATGCCGACCAACTATCTGAAATATGCCGTCGATTTCGATGGCGACGGCCATCGCAATATCTGGACGTCAGTACCGGACACGCTGGCATCCATAGCCAACTATATGGTGCAGAAGGGCTGGCAGCGCGGCCGTGGCTGGGGCTATGAGGTCGTCATCCCGCAAAACGTCTCCTGTGCCCAGGAAGGGCCCGATCTTGCCAAACCGATCTCGCAATGGGCATCGCTCGGCATCAAGCGGGTTTCCGGCAAATCGTTTCCGGCCGACGAATTGCGGGCCAGCGGCATGATGCTGGTTCCGGCCGGCCGCGACGGGCCGGAATTCATCGTGACGCCGAATTTTTATGCCATCAAGGAATACAACAACTCCGATCTTTACGGCCTCTACATCGGCAATCTCGCCGACCGCATCGCTTCCGGCAGCGGCGCCTTCGAGGAAAAATGGGGCGATGTCGGCAAGATGCTGCGCTCGGATGTGGCCGGCATGCAGAAAGCCCTGGAACACAAGGGCTACGACGTCGGCGGCACCGATGGGCTTCCAGGCTACAAGACGCGGCGCTCGATCGGCCGGTGGCAGGAAAAAAGCGGCATGAAGCCAACCTGCTACCCCGACAGCTCCATGCTCGGCGTGCTGAAATAGGCCCGCAAACGGCTTTCGGCGCGAATGCCTTGCAATTTGCCGGAAAGAGGCTTATATCGGCTTCAAATTCTTGATCGTGCGATGAAGAGTGGGCCGCAAGGACCCGCTCTTTTTTATTAGCTCGATCTCCCATTGCATGAACAATGCAGGAGCGAATGCTTGTCGGACGTGACAAACGCAGACAATACCAACGAACCCAGGCTGATCGTCGAAACCGGCCTTGATCAGCGCGTCGCCGCCATCATCGAGCCCGTCCTTGTGGGCATGGGCTTCCGCCTGGTGCGCGTGCGTCTCCTGAATTTGAACGGCCTGACGCTACAGATCATGACCGAACGCAACGACGGCACCATGACCGTCGAGGACTGCGAAGAGGTCTCCATGGCCATTTCGCCGGTGCTGGATGTGGAAGATCCGATCGACAAGGCGTATCATCTGGAAGTGTCTTCGCCCGGCATCGACCGCCCGATGGTGCGAAAGTCGGATTTCCAGCGTTGGATCGGTCATATCGTCAAGTGCGAAACGTCGATCCTCGTTGAGAGCCGCAAGCGGTTCCGCGGCAAGATCGTCGCCGTCAACGACGACGGCTTCACGATCGAGCGCGACGAGGCCACCCGTGGCGAAGAACTCAAGGTAACCATTCCGTTCAGCACGCTGGCCGACGCCAAGCTGATCCTGACGGACGATCTCATCCGCGACGCGCTGCGCGCCGACAAGCTGACCAAAGCCCAGGCAGCGAACCAGAACGAAGCGGACGACGAAGAATAACCGATCAACGAACCGCCTGACGGAACGGGAACCCAAGGGCAGGAAGACGGAGACTAAAGACAATGGCAGTCAGTGCGAACCGGCTAGAACTTCTGCAGATCGCAGATGCAGTGGCGCGCGAAAAGGTCATCGACCGCGAGATCGTGCTTGCCGCAATGGCGGACGCGATCCAGAAGGCCGCGCGCTCGCGTTACGGCACGGAGTCGAACATCCGCGCCGACATCAATCCGAAGACCGGCGAAATCCGTCTGCAGCGCCTGCTCGAAGTGGTGGAAAAGGCCGAGGACTATTCCACGCAGATCCCGCTGGAACTGGCCCGCGACCGCAACCCCGACGCCGCCCTTGGCGATTTCATCGCCGATCCGCTGCCGCCGATGGATTTCGGCCGCATCGCCGCCCAGTCGGCCAAGCAGGTCATCGTGCAGAAGGTGCGCGAAGCCGAGCGTGACCGCCAGTTCGACGAATTCAAGGATCGCGTCGGCGAAATCGTCAACGGCACGGTCAAGCGCGTCGAATACGGCAACGTCATCGTCGATCTCGGCCGTGGCGAAGGCATCATCCGCCGCGACGAGATGATCCCGCGCGAAAACTTCCGCTACGGCGACCGCGTCCGCGCCTATGTCTACGACGTCCGCCGCGAGCAGCGCGGTCCGCAGATCTTCCTGTCGCGCACGCATCCGCAATTCATGGTCAAGCTCTTCACCATGGAAGTGCCCGAAATCTACGACGGCATCATCCAGGTGAAGTCGGTTGCCCGCGATCCGGGCTCGCGCGCCAAGATCGCCGTCATCTCCAACGATTCGTCGATCGATCCGGTCGGCGCCTGCGTGGGTATGCGCGGTTCGCGCGTCCAGGCCGTCGTCGGCGAGCTGCAGGGCGAGAAGATCGACATCATCCCCTGGTCCAACGAGCCGGCGAACTTCGTCGTCAACGCACTGCAGCCGGCGGAAGTCGCCAAGGTCGTTCTCGACGAGGACGCGGAGCGCATCGAAGTCGTGGTTCCCGACGAGCAGCTGTCGCTGGCCATCGGCCGCCGCGGCCAGAACGTCCGCCTCGCATCGCAGCTGACCGGCTGGGATATCGACATCATGACGGAAGCCGAGGAATCGGAGCGCCGCCAGAAGGAATTCAACGAACGCACCAACCTGTTCATGGAAGCGCTCGACGTCGATGAGATGGTCGGCCAGGTTCTGGCTTCGGAAGGCTTTGCCGCCGTCGAGGAACTGGCCTATGTCGATCTCGACGAAATCGCCTCGATCGACGGTTTCGACGAAGAGACCGCCCAGGAAATCCAGGAGCGCGCCCGCGAATATCTGGAACGGCTGGAAGCCGAAATGGACGAGAAGCGCAAGGCGCTCGGCGTATCCGACGAGCTGCGCCAGATCAACGGCATGACCGCACAGATGATGGTCGCCCTCGGCGAGGACGGCATCAAGACGATCGAGGACTTCGCCGGCTGCGCCGCCGATGATCTCGTCGGCTGGAGCGAGCGCAAGAACGGCGAAACGAAGAAGTTCGAAGGCCTGTTCTCCAAGCTCGAAGTCTCGCGCGTCGAAGCGGAACAGATGGTCGTGCAGGCTCGCCTGCTGGCCGGCTGGATCACCGAGGCCGATCTCGCCGCTGAGACGACCGAAGAGGTCGCGGAGGATGAAGCCGAGCAACAAGCATGACGATCACCGAGGGGCCGAGCGCACCGCCTGAAGACGACGATCTCGGGGGTGACGGCGCAAACGGCCGCATGTGTATCGTAACACGCGAGAGCGGATCGCCCGACGAGTTGATCCGCTTCGTGGCCGCTCCCGACGGGACCGTTGTTCCCGATCTGAAGCGGCAGCTGCCGGGACGCGGCTGCTGGGTCAAGCTCGACCGGGCGCTGGTGGACAAGGCGGTGGCGAAGAAATTGTTTGCTCGCGCCTTGAAGGCGGAGGTGACGGCACCGGGCGATCTCGGTGCCATCGTCGACCGCCTGCTTGTCGCGCAGCTGGCCGGGATGATGCATATGGCGCGCAAGGCGGGCCAGTTCGTCAATGGGTCGTCGAAGGTCGATGGCGCTGTTCGCAATGGATCGGCACTGGCCGTGTTCCACGCGATCGATGCCGCTGCCGACGGCGTCCGCAAAATAGACCAGGCACGCAAGGCCTGGCATCTCGGTATGGAAACCGAACAGGAAATACCGTCATTCCGTGTCTTCACGGAGGCGGAAATGGAAGAACTGATGGGCCAGAATGCTTTTATCCATGCCGCAGCGCTTGCGGGGCGGGCGGGTGAAGGTGTAGTGAAGCGCGCAAACCTGCTCGAACGGTACCGCAACGGCGGTCAGTCCCGGGCAACGGGCGGCGCTGGCCGGCGAAAACAATGACGCGGTCACCGGCCACTGCCGGACGCCTCATTAAGGTACATGCATTGAACGACAGGGTCTGACGGACGTTTCCGAGCCCTGTCCGAAGGAACGGGAACGGAATGACCGACAATCAAGACGACAAGACGCTGAGTGCATCGGGTAAGAAAACCCTCACCCTGAAGCCGTCAGGCGTGAACCAGGGTACCGTGCGCCAGGACATGGGCCGCGGTCGCACCAAGGCGGTCGTGGTTGAGACCCGTAAGCGCCGCCCGCTGCGTCCTGAAGACGAAAAGCCGATCACAGCTTCGACGACGACGGCCGCCGCGCCATCCGTGACGCGGGTTGCAGAACCGACACCGCAGCCGCCGCGTCCGCCGCAGCCGGCTCCGCGCATTCATCAGCCCGGCGGACAACAGCGGCCGGGCCAGTCCAACCAGGGCTATCAGCAGCGGCCGCAGCAGGAACGCTCATCGCGGCCGGTGGTTCTGAACCATCTTTCCGCCGATGAAATGGATGCGCGTCGCCGCGCACTCGCCGACGCTCAGGCCCGCGACGCCGCCGATGCGATCCGTCGCGCGGAGGAAGAGGCACGCCGCCGTCAGGAAGAAGAGGCACGCCGCATCGCCGAAGAGGCCGAGGCTGCCCGCCGCGCCGCCGAGGAAGCGGCCCGCGCTGCCGAGGCCAAGGTCGAGGCCCCCGCGCCGGTGGAAGCACCGAAGCCGGCTGTGCAGGCAGCTCCGGCTCCTGCCGCCGCGCGTCGTCCCGATGCGGCTCCGCAGACGGCACGTCCCGGCGCCCCTGCCGCCGAGGCACCGGCAAACCGCCGTCGCGTCAACGAGGAAGAGAGCGATCGCGGCCCGCCGCGCGGCGGCGCTCCGGCCCGCGGCAAGGTCACGCGCCCCGAGCCTGCAAAGCCCGTTACCACGCGTCCGAAGACCGACGAAGAACGCCGCCGCGGCAAGCTGACGGTAACGACGGCCAACGTCGACGAAGACGGCACCGCTCGCGGCCGCTCGCTTTCGGCCATGCGCCGCCGCCAGGAAAAATTCCGCCGCAGCCAGATGCAGGAAACGCGCGAGAAGATTTCGCGTGAAGTCGTTCTGCCGGAAACCATCACCATTCAGGAACTGTCGCAGCGCATGTCCGAACGCGCCGTCGACGTCATCAAGTACCTGATGAAGGAAGGCCAGATGATGAAGCCGGGCGACGTGATCGACGCCGACCTGGCGGAACTCATCGCCGGCGAATTCGGCCATACGGTCAAGCGCGTTTCGGAATCCGACGTCGAACAGGGCATCTTCGACGTTGCCGACGACGAAGGCGAACTGGTTTCCCGTCCGCCCGTCGTCACCATCATGGGTCACGTCGACCACGGCAAGACCTCGCTGCTCGACGCCATCCGCCATGCCAACGTGGTGGCCGGCGAAGCCGGTGGCATCACACAGCACATCGGCGCCTATCAGGTGGAGCAGAACGGTCAGAAGATCACCTTCATCGATACGCCCGGCCACGCCGCCTTCACGGCGATGCGTGCCCGCGGCGCCCAGGCGACCGATATCGCCATCCTCGTGGTGGCGGCCGACGACAGCGTGATGCCGCAGACGATCGAATCGATCAACCACGCCAAGGCGGCGGGTGTTCCGATCATCGTCGCGATCAACAAGATCGACAAGCACGAAGCCAATCCGCAGAAGGTCCGCACGGAACTGCTGCAGCATGAGGTCTTCGTCGAATCGATGGGCGGTGAAGTGCTCGACGTGGAAGTCTCCGCCAAGAACCGCACCAACCTCGACAAGCTGCTGGAAGCCATCCTGCTGCAATCGGAAATCCTTGATCTCAAGGCCAATCCGAACCGCACGGCGGAAGGCACCGTCATCGAAGCCCAGCTCGATCGCGGCCGCGGCTCCGTCGCGACCGTCCTCGTCCAGAAGGGCACGTTGCGCCCCGGCCAGATCGTCGTTGCCGGCGATCAGTGGGGCCGCGTGCGTGCGCTGATCAACGACAAGGGCGAGCATGTGAAGGAAGCAACGCCGGCAACGCCGGTCGAGGTTCTCGGCCTGTCCGGCACGCCGGCGGCGGGCGACAAGTTCGCCGTTGTCGAAAGCGAAAGCCGCGCCCGCGAGATTTCCGAGTATCGCCAGCGTCTGGCCCGCGACAAGGCCGCTGCCCGCCAGTCCGGCCAGCGCGGTTCGCTCGAGCAGATGATGACCCAGTTGCAGACCGTGGGCGTGAAGGAATTCCCGCTGGTGATCAAGGGCGACGTGCAGGGCTCGATCGAGGCCATTGCCGGCGCGCTCGACAAGCTCGGCACCGACGAGGTCCGCGCCCGCATCGTCCATTCGGGCGCAGGCGGCATCACGGAATCGGATATTTCGCTCGCCGAAGCTTCCAACGCGGCCATCATCGGCTTCAACGTCCGCGCCAATGCCCAGGCTCGCCAGTTCGCGGAGCGCGAAGGCATCGAAATCCGCTACTACAACATCATCTACGATCTGGTGGATGACGTGAAGGCAGCGATGTCGGGCCTGCTCTCTCCGGAACGTCGCGAAACCTTCCTCGGCAATGCCGAGATCCTCGAGGTGTTCAACATCACGAAGGTCGGCAAGGTCGCGGGTTGCCGCGTCACCGAAGGCAAGGTCGAGCGTGGCGTCGGCGTCCGCCTGGTGCGCGACAACGTCGTCATCCACGAAGGCAAGCTCAAGACGCTCAAGCGCTTCAAGGACGAAGTATCGGAAGTCAACGTCGGTCAGGAATGCGGCATGGCCTTCGAAAACTACGAGGACATCCGTGTCGGCGACACGATCGAATGCTTCCGCGTCGAGCATATCACCCGCACGCTGTAAGCCGTCTTTCGCTTTGAGAAATACCAAAACCGCCGGCCAGTCCGGCGGTTTTTTATTGGAACATACCGGAAAGAGGAGGAGTTGCCGCCATGACGACAGGGGCTGAAGACGATCATCCCATCGTTGTTTCCTTCATTCGCCAGCCCGCGGAGCATGTTACCGTAATGCGTCAGGTGGGGCGGCGCCTTGCCGCTCGCCGGTCTCCGAGCGCACAAAAAGCGGCGGCGGTGCTCGTCGTGTCAGCAATCGCCGTCGGTGCCGCCCTGCCCGTCTTTTTTGATTTGCTGCGAACCTACGTGTTCATTCCTGTTTTCGATCTATCGCCATCGATCCACAGGGGAGACATGGCGATCATCTGGCTTGTGCCGACGCTGATCCTCTATGCCCTGATCCTGATCTATTTCAGGTGGCTGGCGCGGCGGCGGATGGCGATGATGCAAGCCCACATAAGGCCCGATATCCTTATCACCGTGACGATAACGCCAAAGGGCGCCACCTGGGATTCCAAGCAATCGTCGATGTGGCTCGCCTGGAGCGAAATCGTCGATATCGGTCTTCGCGACAAACGGATCGAATTCGATCTTGAAGCCTTCGCAACCTATATCCCGGTCGCTGCCTTTTCCTCCGAGGCCGAGCAACAGGCCGCATTCGCGAGGATTCTCGGCTTCTGGCGGGCCGGCCGGGCCATCCAGCCTTGACCTTTGCGCCGGATCGAGTCATGTGAGCCGCTTTATTGCGTCCAAAGGGACGCTGCTAACGGAACAACCATGACCAGACCAACCTCTTCCGCGCCTTCGCAGCGCATGCTTCGCGTCGGCGAGCAGGTGCGCGCAGCGATCACGCAGGTCCTGCAGCGCGGCGAAGTGCGCGACGACCTGATCGAGCGCACCGTGATTTCCATTTCCGAAGTGCGCATGTCGCCGGATCTGAAGATCGCTACGGCTTTCGTGACCCCGCTCGGCGTCACAGACCATAATGCCGTCATCGAGGCGCTCAATCGCCACGCGAAGTACATTCGCGGTCGCCTCGGCCCGCAGCTTCGCCAGATGAAATACATGCCGGAAGTCCGCTTCCGCGACGATACGAGCTTCGACAACTACAAGAAGATCGATGCGCTGCTGCGCTCGCCCGAGGTCAGCCGCGATCTCGAAGACGACAACGACCAAGATCAATAACAGAGACAGAGAATGTCCAAACCACGCAAGCCCAAGGGCCGCCCGATTTCGGGCTGGCTCATCCTCGACAAGCCGGTCGACTTCGGCTCCACCGAAGCCGTTTCCAAGATCAAGTGGCTGTACAAGGCCCAGAAGGCCGGCCATGCCGGCACGCTCGACCCGCTTGCATCCGGCATGCTGCCGATCGCGCTCGGCGACGCCACCAAGACCGTCCCTTATGTCATGGATGGCCGCAAGATCTATGAATTCACCGTGACCTGGGGTGAGGAACGCGCTTCCGACGACCTGGAGGGCGAGATTACCGCCACCTCCGACAAGCGTCCGGGCGAAGAAGATATTCGCGCGCTGCTGCCGAAATATACCGGCGTCATCCAGCAGATCCCGCCGCAGTTCTCCGCCATCAAGATTGCCGGCGAGCGCGCCTATGACCTTGCCCGCGAGGGCGAGACGGTCGAGATTCCGTCGCGCGAAGTCGAGATCTTCCGCCTGACGCTGCTTGCCTGCCCGGACGCCAATACGGCGCATTTCGAGGTGGAGTGCGGCAAGGGAACCTATGTCCGCGCGCTTGCCCGCGATTTCGGCCGCGACCTCGGCTGCTACGGCCATATTTCCGGCCTGCGCCGCAGCTTCGTCGCCCCCTTTGCCGAGGAGACGATGGTGCCGCTTGCCGACCTCGTGGCGCTGGAAGCGATCGAAGATGCGGACGAGCGGCTTGCTGCCCTCGATGCGTTGCTGATCGACACGGCCGAAGCCCTGTCTTCGCTGCCGCATCTCGTCATCAACGACGATCAGGCGCACCGCCTGAAGATGGGCAACCCGATCCTGGTGCGCGGGCGCGATGCGCCGGTCGCCGAAACCGAGGCCTATGCCACGGCGCGCGGCAAGCTGATCGCCATCGGCGAGATCGGCCAGGGTGAATTCCGTCCCAAGCGCGTGTTCGGCTGACCTTCCGCCAGCCGCCAAAGGCGGCTATTGCGAGGCAACAGCGATGCGATATGCTCCCTGACGGGCCATGACGGCCCGTCCAAGGGGGATAACATGCGCAGAATGACCATCGGAATAGTGGCAGTCCTTTCGTTGTTCGTCACAATGGCGAGCGCGCATTCCGCCGAGCGCTGGGCCAGCTTGCCGGCCTTTCCGCCCATGCCGCAGCCCAAGACGAGCGGTATGGCCGATGTCAACGACATCAGGATGTATTATGCCGAATACGGCGCGGGCGACCCGATCCTCTTCATCCATGGTGGCCTCGGGAATGCCGACGTCTGGGGCCATCAGGTTGCCGATTTCGCCAAGGATCACCTCGTCATCGTCGCCGACAGTCGCGGGCATGGCCGCTCGACGCGCAGCCAGCAGCCCTTCGGCTACGATCTGATGACCTCGGATTACGTTGCGCTGCTCGACTATCTGAAGATCGACAAGGTGACGCTGGTCGGGTGGTCGGATGGCGGCATCATCGGCATCGACATGGCGATGAAACATCCCGGCAAGCTGACGCGCGTGATCGCCCAGGCGGCCAACGTCACGACCGACGGCGTCAAGCCCGACGTCATGAACAACAAGACCTTCAACGACTACATCAACGTCGCCGGCGACTATTACAAGAAACTGTCGCCCACGCCGAACGAATACGACGCCTTCGTCAACCAGATCTCGCAGATGTGGGCAACGCAGCCGGCGTGGACGGCGGCCGATCTTGGAAAGATCAGCGTGCCTTTGACGCTCGCCATCGGCGACCATGACGAGGCGGTCAAGCTCGACCATACGCAGATGATGGCAAAGGAGATTCCGGGCGCGAAACTCGTCATCCTGAAGGACGCCAGTCATTTCGCCATGTTGCAGGACCCCGAGGGCTACGATGCGATGATCCGGGATGCCATGGCGGGGCGCTGAAAGCCGCTCGCGGGAGAAGCCTCTTTCCATTGCCGCTCATTTGGTTTATAGGCAGCGCCAGCATCAGGCGTGCCTGATTGCATTCGCGGCCGATGCTGGACGACATCCCGGCATTTGGCGACTTCAATCTCCTCTCATAGAAAGGACCATCCGATGTCGATCACTGCTGAGCGCAAGGCTGCGCTGATCAAGGAATATGCGACCGTCGAAGGCGACACCGGTTCTCCGGAAGTCCAGGTTGCGATCCTGACCGAGCGCATCAACAACCTCACGGAACACTTCAAGGGCCACAAGAAGGACAACCACTCCCGTCGTGGTCTCCTGACGATGGTTTCCAGCCGGCGCTCGCTTCTTGATTATCTCAAGAAGAAGGACGAAGGCCGTTATACCAAGCTGATCACCAGCCTCGGTATCCGCCGCTAACAGAATTTCCGGCGGGCGTTCTGCTGAACGTCCGCCGGATGCTTATGAAGGGTATGAACCCTTGAGACTGTTTCGCTTGCGCTTTGCATTTGCGCGATGCGAAACTGCCGGCGGGCCGGATGGGCCGGTTCTGCCAATGCCAACCGTTGACCTGTCATGGGGCAGGATTGCCGGATGCTTTCAGCCGAAGCCTCAAGCTTCGGCCGATCTTCGAAAGCCTCTCGTTGTCTTGCCCGTGATGCGTCACATTTCGTGCGGTTGAAGATGCGCCCTGCCGAATTCGTCGGCCACGGCGCCTTTTCCCGCACTGTGCAAGGACAAGATATGTTCGATATCCATACCGTTGAAATCGAGTGGGCAGGCCGCCCGCTGAAGCTGGAAACCGGCAAGATCGCCCGCCAGGCCGACGGCGCCGTCGTCGCCACCTACGGCGAGACCGTAGTGCTTGCGACGGTCGTTTCCGCCAAGGCGCCGAAGCCGGGCCAGGACTTCTTCCCGCTCACCGTCAACTATCAGGAAAAGACCTACGCCGCCGGCAAGATCCCCGGCGGTTACTTCAAGCGCGAGGGACGTCCGAGCGAAAACGAAACGCTCGTTTCCCGCCTGATCGACCGCCCGATCCGCCCGCTCTTCCCGGAAGGCTACAAGAACGACACGCAGGTCGTCGTCACCGTCATCCAGCATGACCTGGAAAACAATCCCGATATCCTGTCGATGGTCGCGACCTCCGCTGCCCTGACGCTGTCGGGCGTTCCGTTCATGGGCCCGATCGGCGGCGCCCGCGTCGGCTACATCAACGGCGAATACGTGCTCAACCCGCATCTCGACGAGATGGACGAGTCGACCCTCGACCTCGTCGTCGCCGGTACGCAGGATGCCGTCCTGATGGTCGAGTCCGAAGCCAAGGAACTGCCTGAAGACGTCATGCTCGGCGCCGTCATGTTCGGTCATCGCGGCTTCCAGCCCGTGATCGACGCGATCATCCAGCTCGCCGAAGTCGCCGCCAAGGAACCGCGCGATTTCACGCCGGAGGATTTCTCCGCGCTCGAAACCGAAATGCTCGGCCTTGCCGAAGGCGAACTGCGCGAAGCCTACAAGATCACCCAGAAGGCAGATCGCTACGCCGCCGTCGACGCCGTCAAGGCGAAGGTCAAGGCACACTTCCTCCCCGAGGAAGGCGAAGCCAAATACACGGCCGAAGAAGTCGGCGCCATCTTCAAGCACCTGCAGGCGAAGATCGTTCGCTGGAACATCCTCGACACCTCGAGCCGCATCGACGGCCGCGACCTGCAGACCGTCCGTCCGATCGTCTCGGAAGTCGGCCTGCTGCCGCGCACGCACGGCTCGGCTCTCTTCACCCGCGGTGAAACGCAGGCAATCGTCGTCGCCACGCTCGGCACCGGCGAAGACGAGCAGTATGTCGACAGCCTGACGGGCATGTACAAGGAGCGCTTCCTGCTCCATTACAACTTCCCGCCCTACTCGGTTGGCGAAACCGGCCGCATGGGTTCCCCGGGTCGCCGCGAAATCGGTCACGGCAAGCTCGCATGGCGCGCTATCCGCCCGATGCTGCCGTCGGCTGAACAGTTCCCCTACACGCTGCGCGTCGTCTCCGAGATCACCGAGTCCAACGGCTCCTCCTCGATGGCAACGGTTTGCGGCACCTCGCTGGCGCTGATGGATGCCGGCGTTCCGCTGGCCAAGCCGGTTGCCGGCATCGCCATGGGTCTGATCCTGGAAGGCGAACGCTTCGCGGTTCTTTCCGACATTCTCGGCGATGAAGACCACCTCGGCGACATGGACTTCAAGGTCGCCGGCACTGCCGACGGCATCACCTCGCTGCAGATGGACATCAAGATCGCCGGCATCACCGAAGAGATCATGAAGGTCGCCCTCAGCCAGGCACAAGGCGGTCGCACCCACATCCTCGGCGAAATGTCCAAGGCAATCACCGAAAGCCGTGGCCAGCTCGGCGAATTCGCTCCGCGCATCGAAGTCATGAACATCCCGGTCGACAAGATCCGCGAAGTCATCGGCTCCGGCGGCAAGGTCATCCGCGAAATCGTCGAAAAGACCGGCGCGAAGATCAACATCGAGGACGACGGCACCGTGAAGATCGCCTCCTCCTCCGGCAAGGAAATCGAAGCGGCCCGCAAGTGGATCCACTCGATCGTCGCCGAGCCGGAAGTCGGCCAGATCTACGAAGGCACGGTCGTCAAGACCGCCGACTTCGGCGCCTTCGTCAACTTCTTCGGCGCCCGCGACGGCCTCGTCCATATCTCGCAGCTCGCTTCCGAGCGCGTTGCCAAGACGCAGGACGTCGTCAAGGAAGGCGACAAGGTCTGGGTCAAGCTGCTCGGCTTCGACGAGCGCGGCAAGGTTCGCCTGTCCATGAAGGTCGTCGACCAGGCGACCGGCCAGGAAATCGTCGCCGAGAAGAAGAAGGACGACGCGGCCGAATAAGCCCCGCCTTCATCCAAGTTCCGGGGCGCGGGATTCGTTTCCGCGCCCCTTTTATATTGATGCCGTCGGCCGCCCCTGCTGAAACTGCGTGCCCGGCCCCTCACCCTAGCCCTCTCCCCACACGCGGGGAGAGGGGATAACGATTGTGCTCGATAACAGCCCTTCCTACCAAGAGACATGTTGTCTTGCTCCGTCGTCCCCTCTCCCCGTTCCAACGGGGAGAGGGTTAGGGTGAGGGGCAAGTACCGGATAAGACGGTGGCACGGATCCGACGAACGAAACCCACCCCCATGACGAGATCACGCCCATGAGCCGCGACGCCCTGAAGACCCTGTTTCATCCCTTTGCCTCCGGCACCGTAGACGCGCCCGGCGAGGGCGAGCGGATCCTGTTTCTCGGCGCCGAGGCCGGCTTTGCGCTGCCTGATGGTTTTGCCGCCGAGCTTTCCGCCGTCCAGGGCTTCCGCCCCTTCTATCGCCAGCTGCAGGCCCAGCGCATCAACGTGACGCCGGAAATCGAAGGCGGTGACTATGACGGCGCGCTCGTGCTCTGCGGAAAGCACAAGGGCGAGAACGAAGACCATATCGCGGAGGCGCTGGCGCGGGTGAAGGAAGGCGGCCTCATCCTCGTTGCCGGCGGCAAGGAAGACGGCATCCAGCCGCTGCGCAAGCGCATCGAAGGCTTCGGCCTCGCGATCGAGCACATGCCGAAATATCACGGCGTCGCCTTCTGGTTTGCGCGCCCTGCCGACATCGAAGCATTGACGGCCCAGCTCGCAAAGCCGGCGACGCGCGTCGATGGTCGGTTCGTCACGGCGCCCGGCATGTTCTCCCACGACCGGATCGATGCCGGCTCCGAGCTGCTCGCGTCGCGCCTGCCGACGGATTTTTCCGGCGATGCCGCCGACTTCGGCGCCGGCTGGGGCTATCTCTCCGTCGAAATCGCGACGAAATCGCCGAGAATCGAGCGTATCGACCTCTACGAGGCTCACTACGGCGCACTGGAGGCCGCCCGCGCCAATCTGCTGGCAAACTGCCCGAAAGTCGCCCAGCGCTTCTTCTGGCACGATCTCGCGAGCGAGCCGGTCAAGGACAAGTACGACCTGATCGTGATGAACCCGCCCTTCCATGAGGGCCATGCCGCCGAGCCCTCGCTCGGACAGGCGATGATCAAGATGGCCGCTTCGGCGCTGCGGGGCGGCGGGCGGCTGATGCTGGTCGCCAATCGCGGCCTGCCCTACGAGCCGGTGCTGGCCGAAAACTTCAAGGAATTCGGCGAGACCTGCCGCAACGCCCGCTACAAGGTGCTCTGGGCGAAGAAGTAAGACCGGAGCCGCGGCGGCCCCGACCTCAATTAAGCCACTGTCATATCCTCCCCTCCCGCTTCACTGCATCTTCGAAGCCGTGGGGATCATGACGCGAATTATGGGAATGACGCGCAGGAGCCTGCTTCAGTCCGGACTTCTCGCGCTCGCCTCGGCATTTCCCGCGGTGCGCCGTGCCGAGGCGAAACCTGGCTGGCAGTCTGCGTTGGTCGCCGCCGCGCGCAGCCAGATCGGCGTCACGACGCTCTATGATCCCGCCTATGTCCGGATCGCCTATCCGGGCGGCGACGTGCCGCCCGAGCGTGGCGTCTGTGCCGACGTCGTCATCCGCGCCTATCGCAGCGCCTTCGGCCTCGACCTGCAGAAGCTGGTGCATCAGGACATGACCACGCATTTCTCCGGATATCCGCAGGCGTGGAGCCTCAAGAGACCCGACAGCAACATCGACCATCGGCGCGTCCTCAATCTGGCCGCCTATTTCAGCCGCAGGGGAACGGCGATGCCGGTGAGCGACGATATCGGCCAATATCAGCCGGGCGATCTCGTCACGCAGCTTTTGCCGGGCAATCTGCCCCATATCCTCATCGTTTCCTCCGGCATGTCGGGCGAGGCTGCGGGCTGTCCGCTGGTGATCCAGAATATCGGCGCGGGCGCAAGGGAGGACGACACGCTGTTTGCCTACCCAAGGACCGGGCATTTCCGCTTCGCGCCGGAGGCGGCAGCCTCTTGAGCGGGCATCCCCGGCAAGATGACCTGCTCCCCGAGCCTTTTCTCCTATCTCGCGGAGATCAATGCGTCCGATTCGGCACTCTTACAGCCCATTCGCGGCTCAGGACGGCGTAGACACATTCGTCGCCCCAGACGCCATTGAAGCGATCGCTTTCGATCAAAAGCGCCTCGCGACGCAAACCGAGCCGTTCGACAACACCAACGGAGCCGGCGTTCTTCGCATCCAGCCGCGCGAAGATCCGGTGAAAGCCGAATTTCTCGAAACCGAGGGTGATGATGGCCGCGGCTGCTTCGGTGGCGTATCCCTTTCCGGCATGGGCGGGGCTGAAGATATAGCCGACCTCGGCTTGCCGTGCGGCCTTGTTTGCGAATGTCAGGCTGACATCTCCCACCAAAGCATCATCCTCTCGCCGAACGGCGGCACACAGCAGCGTATCGCCGTCTTCGCGGAAAGGTGAATCGAGGCGGGCATCGAAACGCTCCCTCATCGCTTCAGGCGAAGGAGGATCACGGTACAGGAAACGATAGATTTCCGGCAGGGAGCGATAGGCGCTATAGGCGGCGAAATCCTCTGGCATGAAGCGGCGGAGGATGAGGCGATCGGTCGATGCGAGGGGTTTTGCGTCTTTCGACATCATCGGGAATCCTCTGCAAGGATAGCCGGAAATGTCGTCCTCGCGGCCACGAACCGAGAGGACGATTGGGATCAGGGCCTACTCGGCGTCGGCGCTCGACAGCGTTTCCAGCGTCGGCATCGAGGTGATGTTGTAGCCGGCATCAACGAAGTGGATTTCGCCGGTCACGCCGGCCGACAGGTCCGACAGCAGATAGAGCGAAGAGGAGCCGACCTGGTCGATGGTGACCGACTTGCGCAGCGGCGCGTTGCGCTGGTTCCACGACAGGATGGCGCGGGCATCGGAAATGCCGGCACCGGCCAGCGTGCGGATCGGACCGGCGGAAACCGCATTGACGCGGATGCCACGCGGGCCGTAATCGGCAGCGAGATAGCGAACGGACGCCTCGAGCGCCGCCTTGGCCACTCCCATGACGTTGTAGTTCGGGATCACGCGCGTCGAGCCGTTATAGGTCAGCGTCAGCATGCTGCCGCCTTCGGTCATCAGCTCGGCCGCACGGTTGGCGATCTCGGTGAAGGAGAAGCAGGAAATCACCATGGTACGGGTGAAATTCTCCCGCGTGGTGTTGGCATAAAGCCCTTTCAGCTCGTTCTTGTCGGAAAAGCCGATGGCATGGACGATGAAGTCCAGCTTGCCCCAGCGCTCCTTGATCGCGGCGAAGACGGCATCGACGGAAGCCAGATCCTCGACGTCGCACGGCAGAAGGAAATCCGAGCCGACTTCGGCTGCCAGCGGCTTGACGCGCTTGCCGAGCGCCTCGCCCTGAAACGTGAAAGCCAGTTCCGCGCCTTCGGCCGCCAGCGCCTTCGAAATACCCCAGGCAATCGAGTGATTGTTTGCGACGCCCATGATGAGCCCGCGCTTACCCTGCATGATTCCCGTCATTGCCTTATCCGTTGTAGCGCTGGAATACGAGCGTGGCGTTGGTGCCGCCGAAGCCGAAGGAGTTCGAAAGAGCGATGTCGAACTTGGCGTTGTCGATACGCTTGCGCACGATCGGCACGCCTTCGAATTCCGGATCGAGTTCGGTGATATGGGCGCTTTCGCCGATGAAGCGCTCCTGCATCATCAGGATCGAATAGATCGACTCCTGCACGCCCGCCGCCCCGAGCGAATGGCCCGTCAGCGACTTGGTCGACTGGATCGGCGGGATCTTGTCGCCGAAGACCTCGCGAATCGCGCCGATTTCCTTGCTGTCGCCCACCGGCGTCGAGGTGCCGTGCGTATTGATGTAGTCGATATCGCCCTTCACCGTGGAAAGCGCCTGGCGCATGCAGCGCGCGGCGCCTTCGCCGGACGGCGCGACCATGTCGTAGCCGTCCGAGGTGGCACCGTAGCCGACGATCTCGGCATAGACCTTGGCGCCGCGAGCCTTGGCATGCTCGAGCTCTTCCAGCACCAGCACGCCGGCGCCGCCGGCGATGACGAAACCATCGCGCTTGGCGTCATAGGCGCGCGAGGCGGTTTCCGGATGGTTTTCGTTGAAGTCGGACGACATGGCGCCCATGGCATCGAAGAGGTTCGACATCGTCCAGTCGAGATCTTCGTGGCCGCCGGCGAACATGACGTCCTGCTTGCCCCACTGGATCATTTCAGCCGCATTGCCGATGCAATGCGCCGAGGTCGAGCAGGCGGACGAGATCGAATAGTTGACGCCGTGGATCTTGAACCAGGTCGCAAGCGTTGCCGACGCGGTCGAGGACATCGACTTCGGCACGGCGAAGGGACCGATGCGCTTCGGGCTGTTGTTCTTGCGGGTGATGTCGGCCGCTTCGATCAGCGTGCGGGTCGACGGGCCGCCGGAGCCCATGATGATGCCGGTGCGCTCGTTGGTGATATCGCCGTCCTCGAGGCCGCTGTCGGCGATCGCCTGCTTCATGGCGACGTGGTTCCAGGCGCCGCCCTGCGACAGGAAGCGCATGGCGCGGCGATCCACCATATCGGTCGTATCGATGTTGGGCGAACCCCAGACCTGGCACTTGAAGCCATGCTCGGCGAAATCGGGGGAGAAAGAAATGCCGGATTTGGCTTCGCGCAGCGAGGCGGTCACTTCTTGAGCATTGTTTCCAATCGAGGAGACAATACCCAGACCCGTAACAACTACCCGTCTCATATCGATGACCTTTTCTAAAACGTCTGTCTTGGTGGAGGCGGCGGCGCCGCGGTTCAGGCGACCTTGTCCTTCGACAGGCCCACACGCAGGTCCGTCGCCTGATAGATGGTTTCACCGTCGGCCTTCAGCCAGCCGTCGGCGGTGCCGAGGACGAGGCGGCCGCGCATGACGCGCTTGAAGTCGATGCCGTATTCGAGAAGCTTCGTGTCCGGACGAATCATGCCCTTGAACTTCACCTCGCCTGTCGAAAGCGCCATGCCGCGGCCGGGCTCGCCGAGCCAGCCGAGGAAGAAGCCGGTGAGCTGCCACATGCCGTCGAGGCCGAGGCATCCCGGCATGATAGGGTTGCCGGCGAAATGACACGGGAAGTACCAGTCATCGGGGCGCACGTCGTATTCGGCGCGGATGAAGCCCTTGTCGAAGGCGCCGCCGGTTTCCGAAATTTCTGTAATGCGATGGACCATCAGCATCGGCGGCAGGGGAAGCTGCGCGTTGCCCGGGCCGAACAGTTCGCCGCGGCCGCAAGCCAGGATTTCCTCGTAATTGAAGCTGGGCTGTCTCGTCGTCATAAAAATTCCGTTTCCCCCACATGAATGCCGATGGATGTGAAGCTTTAGTGCAAGATGGACAGAAAATGAAGCGAAAGCATCACGCTCTCATTCATCCGTTCGATCGAATGCACTAGCTGTTATGTGGTGGTCGCATACAGGAACGCCAGAGCCGCGACCAGAGCGAAATGCGCCAAAAGCCCGTTTTTTGCGGCTTTTGAGCACCTTCCCACTGCATGGAAACTATTGAAAGCAATCAAGGCAAAAGTTATATGGCTTAGTAAAGAATTATAGAGCTCAGGAATCCGGAGTCCCTGAATGGCGGAAGAGGCCGAAATCGCGATCGAAAGCAGGCTGCGCAATGTGGGCCTGAGGCCGACCCGACAGCGGATCGCGCTGGGGGATCTTCTTTTCGCCAAGGGCGACCGCCATCTGACCGTGGAAGAGCTTCACGAGGAAGCCGTTGCCGCCGGTGTCCCCGTTTCGCTCGCGACCGTCTACAACACGCTGCATCAGTTCACCGAGGCTGGCCTGATCCGCGTGCTCGCCGTCGAGAGCACCAAGACCTATTTCGACACCAACGTCTCCGACCACCATCACTTTTTCGTGGAAGGCCATAACGAGGTGCTGGATATCCCCATCAGCAACCTGACGATCGGCAATCTACCCGAACCGCCCAAGGGCATGGAAATCGCCCATGTCGACGTGGTGATCCGCCTGCGCCGCAAGCAGCGGCAATAGGCAGCGGCAGCAGAATTGTTTCCCGGGCGTTTGCTATTGCCCTATTGCCCGATACCCATTGCCTCCAATTACATCACATCATCCGGATGCCGGCCTGGCTTGTGGCGATAGGTCGGAAAGGTCCAGCCGAACCAGAGCGCGCCGCCGCGCACCGCGAAGGCCGCCGCCACGCCCAATCCCGCCGACACATAGAGCGGCAGCATCGTCGCATTGGCGGCGGTGAAGACGCCTGCGCCGACGAGCGAGGCCGTCACGTAGATTTCCGGCCGCAGCAGCACCGAGGGCTGGTTCGCGAGCAGATCGCGCAGGATGCCGCCGAACGTCGCCGTCAGCGCGCCGGTGACGATGGCGACCGTGGGGGAGCCCGTCGCCGCCATGCCCTTGGCCGCCCCCATGACGCAATAGGCCGACAATCCGACCGCATCGAGCCACAGAAGCAGCCGGTAGCGCGATTCGAACAGATGCGCGGTGAAGAAGAACAGCACGCCGACCGCAGCGCAGATGATGATATAGGTCGGGTTCAGCACCCAGAAGACCGGCACCCGGCCCAGGACGATATCGCGAAGCGTGCCGCCTCCGATGCCGGTGACAGCGGCCAGGAACAGGAAGCCGATCAGATCGAGCTGCTTGCGCGAAGCCGCGAGCGCACCGGTTGCGGCAAAAAGGGCGACGCCGGTATAATCAAGAAACGACAGAAGCGACATCGAAAACTCCAACGGGGCGCCGGCGATTTTTCCGGAATGAATCACGACGGCAAGGGCCGCGCAAGCAGGCGCGTGCAAAGATATCGCAGCGGTTACGGCGACCATCGTGGCCGCAACGGCACTTCGAAGAGGAATCCCCCTTGAAATCCCTGCTGATCGTCATCCTGAACCTCGTCGCATTCGTCATCATGCCCGTTTCGGCCGTGGCGCAGCAATCGGTCCTGCAGGACCCCGTGGCTTTCGAAAAGGATCACTTCACCAAGAGCTGCGACGGCCCCGTAAGCTTCGGCGACAAGTTCGCGACCGAACAGGACGTCAACAACGACAAGCTGACCGATATCGTCATCAATGAGGGCGAGATCACCTGCAAGGGCGAAAAAGGGCCCTACTGCACCGATGAGGGCTGCCCTTACAATTTCTACGTCCAGGTGGCGGAAGGCGGCTATCTGCTGATCGCCACGGCGCAGATCTACGGCTACGATTTCATCCAGCGCTTCGGCAACATGGTGCTGGTCATGAAAATGCATCCGCGCTTCTGCGACCGCAAGGATGGCGAGGATCCCTGCGAGATCACCGTCAGGGTCCGTGGCACGAAGTTCGTCACCATATCGAAGAAATAGGCCTCACGGCGCCGGATACAGCGCCGAGGTGCGGCCGACCGCGTAATATCCGACCAGGCCGACCCATTCGCGCACGCCCGTCGCCAGCAGCTGCGCATTGCGCGACGGCTGCGTGAAATCGAAACCGAGCTTTTCCTTGCCGGTGCTGCGATAATCGACCGGCCAGGGCACGACATCGATGCCCTGCTTGCGGAAGATGCCCATCGAGCGCGGCATATGGAAACCGGAGGTGATGAGCAGGCAATCCGAAAGCCCGTTCCGTGCCAGCAGCTCCTTCGTATTGACCGCGTTCTCGAACGTGGTGCGCGAGGTCGTGTCCTCGACCATGCGGCTCGTCGGGATGCCGAGCGCGGTGAAGAAGCGCTCCGAGATGACGGCGTCGCCCTCATAGGTGCCGCCGATCGAGCCGTCGCCGCCCGAGATCAGGATACGCGCCTGCGGGTATTTCTGCGCCAGCCGCAATGCTTCGATCAGCCGATCGCCGGCCGAATCGAGCTCGTAGCCGCCGCGCGCGGTCGCCACCTCGTTCTGCGTGGCGCCGCCGAGAACGATCATGCATTTGAGATCGGCGGGATCGGCCGCAGGATGCGGAAAACGCTCTTCCAGCCCCTGGACGATATAGGAACCCGCCGTCGTATAGAGCGCGACGAACAGGATGAGTGTCGCCAGCAGCGACGAGGCTGCGGAGATGGCGCGCCAGCGCAGGAGAGCCGCAATGAACGCCAGGAGCACGAAGAGAAACGCCAGCGACAGCGGCTGACCGAAAATCCAGACAAGTTTCGAAAAAACGAACACGGCACATCCTTACGCTTGTCGGCAAAACGATTCGTCTTTTCTCCTAGCAGATTTTGTGCGCTGCAATGTGGCTATTTCGATCGTCGCGCCATCGGGGCCGCCATCATCAGGCGCTGGCTGAAGCGGCGCTGCAGCGGGCGCGGAATGAAAAGCGTGGCCAATGCCAGGACGAGCGCAACCATCGACACCAGCCAGAGCGCGTGGGCGCCGAGCGCATTGGCGAGAAGCGCGCCGATGACGGCACCGACGATCATGCCGCTCCAGGGCACGATCTGCACCGTCCAGGCGAAGTCCCGATCCCCCAGCAGGAAGCGGCCGACACCGCGACCGAATCGCGAGAGCGCTCCGGTTACATAGGTCAGGCCGATCGGCAGGCCTTCGATGTGTTCGACGGTGGCGTTGACCAGGCCCATGGCAAGCACCACCAGATAGAACTGCACCAGAATGAGCGGCGGCTCCGCAAAGCCCGCGGCGGCGGCAAGAAGAGCGCTGACGCAGGCCAGCACCACGAAAGCCCGCCTGTCGGCCGCATGCGCGATGACGATGCCGAGCGCATTGCCGGCAATGAATGTCAGGATGGCGGAAAAGAGCACCGCTGCGTGGCCGAAATCACCCGTTCCCAGAGCAATCGCCGCCCGCGTCGTATTGCCCGTCATGAAGGACACGAAATTGCCCGTCAGCATCAGGCCGACGGCATCCGTCATGCCGGCCAGAAAGGAAATGGAAGCGACGAGCATCAATCCCGTCACCGTGCGGCGGGTCTTGATGAGACGGCGGCGGCGTTGTCTGGTCATGGGGCGAATCGAGGTGTGTTACGGAGGGTTGGAGGGTAGCATGAACTCGGGGAGCATGCGGAGTATTACGGTGCTTGTAGGAAATGGGAAGCCTTCCTGAGGGGGCAGCTACAATCTCTTTTTCACAAAGGCCCGCCCCGACCCGGATTTGAGATATTTTTCGAATGCGAATGCCTGCGCCTCATCGGAAAACGCAATGTAGGTCTTTATCGACCAAGGGGCATATTTCGACGTGTGGGATATCCGTTGCTTCGCTCGTTGTATTCACGGTGCCGGTGTTGGCGTACGGCTGGTTGCTGAAGCATGTGAGCCGAATTTTCGCTCAGAACCTTTTGATCGCTTCTGATGCTGAGCACAGAAGGGTGATGGCCATAACATTCTTGGGTCTGGCCAAGCGGAAGTCTGTTGGCATTGCGGAACAAGATAGAGCGCTTATTCTCAACGCGCTTTTCCGGCCTGCGCCTATTAGCCCACAAGAGGAGGGCCCGCCTCTGGGGCTGCTAGAGTTCATAAAAAAGTAGAGTACTTAGATGGCGGGCGATGCGCCTCTGCTACGAGCGTGCCTGACCGTCTTCATTAAATGAACCCACCGTTTGCTGTGCCCTTGCGCCGTGTCTCAGCGGTTCGCTCTTCGTAGACTTCAGCCCAGATGCGGTAGGTATTCGCCACCATGCTCTCTAGCTCTTCAAGCGAATACAGCGTCACACCTTTATCACCGTAGAGCCGCGCCGTACGCCCGCCGTCATCGTCAACGCCAAAGCGAACAATCCCGAGGTTGACCCCAGCAAAGTCATCGTCCGCAGCACGAATGCGTTCATGCATCACGGAGAATGCAAAGCGCCGTCCCGCCTTGGTAAGCCCTTTGGTGCGCCTTGGGTCGATGAATAAAGAGTAAGGCATACCGTCAATGGCGAACACGGAGGGAAGCCAGAAGTTTACCTTGCGGCCAATGCCCATCGCCATCGGGAAAAAGTCATGGTGCCGGCCCGCGATGTTGTGTTGTGCAGCAAACTCGTGGAGCGCTTTCGCAATCTGCTCATTGCTCTTGAACTCGTCGCCCGACTTGCAGGACCGAATCAACCGCTCCCGGATTTTCTCAAAGGGCGTAGGGGACGCATCGCCAAACATTGCTGGCTGAACATTGAAGATATCAGCAAAGCATGCGCGAACGTGTTTGTAGGAGAAGGTAGAAAATCCCGTCTTCATCTTCCACAACTGCGCTCGTTGCACCTCATCAGGCAGTGGAGCAAGCCGCGCCAAGTCGGTGTCAGGCAAAAGGGGTGTCGTCAAGAGGTTCTCCAGATAGTGGTTCTGGACCGACTGAGACCTTATGGTGACGGAATCGGTCTGCAATCACACTATCCGAGATTCTCATCCCGAACGCAACTCCCGCCCGCCCCTGCTCCACGACATACCACCATGGAGAGTCCTTGGCGTGGGACAAGTCGACAAGACGACCTGTAGGCAAAGAGCCGTATGAGGCTAGAACACGCCGAATGAGATCCACGATCCGGCTGTCTTTAACGTCTTCGATGGGGCGACGCTCCCCAGTCAGGGGGTCTTGGCCGGTCGCGCGGAACTGAATGGCTTCGCGGCCCGCCTGCTTAAATGAGCGATAGACGGTAGGATGGACAGGACCATACTGCCATGCCTCAAAATATCCCGAGACGAGAGGCGATTTGGTTTGGATAAGATGGATGCCGTGGGAGAAATATAGGAGCTTTTGGAGTTGAATGTGCCCCAGCCCCAAGTCAATCCTGCCCGCCTCATCTAGCATGAGGTTGGCAACAGCTCTGGGGTCATATCCGGCGCTCATAACATTGCGCTCTTCATCTCCAATTTGTGAAGGCAGCCTAGAATGGATTCCCAGCCGCCGCGAATCACAAGTTACTAACGGGTGGTTTCTCGAAGCTTAATCTCCAGAAACGCGTGGGTACTCGCCATGGGTACTTTCTTGGGTACTCAACCAGACAGCCATACGGCACATCCATTTGATTATATTATGGAATTTTTATCGAAGGAGAATTTGGTGGAGCTAAGCGGGATCGAACCGCTGACCTCTTGCATGCCATGCAAGCGCTCTCCCAGCTGAGCTATAGCCCCATCAAGGTGGTGCCGTGTGACCGGCCCTGGGTCCCTTCCGAGCGCTTCGCCCGTCGGGGTGGCGGCTTATTACTTGTGGTTTTCACAGATAGCAAGCCGAAAAATTCGGCCCGGGAAATTTTTCTTGCTTACCGGGCCGACTTGTCCGCAGATCAGACGTCGTCGTCGTCGCCGGTGACGCCGATGATGTCGCTCATGTCGTCATCGTCTTCATCTTCGTCGGCTTCGAGGAAGGTATCGTCGTCGTCATCGCCGATTTCGACATCGTCATCGCCGATATCCGGAATATCGTCGCCGGCGGCAGCCTCGTCGGCATCCTCGAGCGACACCAGTTCGACTTCGGTGTTTTCGGTATCGACCTCGGCCACTTCGTCTTCTTCCGGAACTTCCTTGGAAGCAGAGGTTTCTTCAAAGAAGGACAAGGGCCAGGATTTGCCGGTATAGGGCGAGATCACCGGATCCCGGTTCAAGTCGTAGAATTTCTTGCCGGTATCGGGATCGGTACGTTTCGTTCCAAGTTCCGCTTTCGCCACTGTCAAAGCCTCATGAATGGCCGAATGAAAATTCGGCAATGCCGGGGAAGCCGGCGTTTTAAGGGAAATATCAGCCGGTCCCCTTAATCGTTGCGGCCGTTTCTGTCAAAGCTAAACTTCATGCCGCTTCGCACGCGGTTTGCGCGCATTGCGGGACGACCGGTCGGCAGACCCGTGCCGGCGAGCCGGGATGAACCGCAGGACATAAGGCGAAGGGTATCGCAGCCGGCCGCAGAATGCGGCAGGAATACCCGCATCCAGCCGCGACACGCCGCTCGAACGAACGGAGCCGCGGGCTTTCCGGATTTTCTGCTATTTTGCTATGATGACAAGATTGGGTGCGACGATCGAAGCCAGGAGTTGCTAGATCGCGCATCGGCCATTCGAAGTCCTGCAAGGGTCCGGGGATGGCGGCAACAACGGATCGAAGCCATGTATCAGCCCCCACATCACCGCGAAGACGATCTCGGCACGCAGCACCGGCTGATCCGCGCGCATCCGCTGGGAATGCTCATCACCGCGGGCGGCGGCGGGCTGATCGCCAACGCGGTGCCGTTTCATCTCAATGCGGAACTTTCGCCCAAGGGCACCCTGCAGGCGCATCTTGCCAGGGCGAACGGCCAGTGGAAGGAGATCGCGGCGGGAGCGCCGGTGCTCGTCGTCTTCCAGGGCGCCGACACCTACATCACGCCATCATGGTATGCGACGAAGCGGGAGACCGGCAAGGTGGTGCCGACCTGGAACTATGCGATCGTGCAGGTCCGCGGAAGCGCGCGCACGATCGAGGATCCCGCCTGGCTGCGCACGCAGATCGGGGCGCTGACGGGAGAAAACGAAAGCGACCGTGCGCAGCCCTGGGCGGTGGAGGACGCGCCGCCGGACTTCATCGCGGCCCAGATGAAAGGCATTGTCGGCATCGAAATCGACATCGAAACGATTGACGGCAAGTGGAAGGTGAGCCAGAACCGGCCGCTCGCCGACCGGCAGGGCGTGGCCGAGGGGCTTGCGGCGATCGATCGCAGCGAAGCAGCCGAGATGGCCGATCTGGTGCGCTGCTACGGCAAGTAGAGCAGGAAATACAGGGTAGGGACGAAAGAAGACATGATCATCGCCATCGACGGACCTGCGGCTGCCGGCAAGGGAACTCTGGCACGCCGGATCGCCGAAACCTACGGTTTTCATCATCTCGACACCGGCCTCACCTATCGCGCGACCGCCAAGGCCCTGCTCGATGCCGGACTGCCGCTGGACGACGAAGCCGTGGCCGAAGGCATGGCGCTCAGGGTCGACCTTGCCGGGCTCGACCGGACCGTTCTGTCGAGGCACGAGATCGGCGAGGCCGCATCGAAGATCGCCGTCATGCCGGCCGTGCGCCGGGCACTGGTCGAGGCGCAGCGCCGCTTTGCCGAAAAGACGCCGGGCACGGTGCTCGACGGCCGCGACATCGGCACCGTCGTCTGCCCCGGCGCGCCGGTGAAGCTCTATGTGACGGCTTCGGCCGAAGTCCGCGCCAGACGCCGCTACGAAGAGATCGTCGAGGCCGGGGGCAGCGCCGATTACGATGCCATTTTCGAGGATGTGAAGCGGCGCGACGAGCGCGATATGGGCCGCACCGACAGCCCGCTGAAACCCGCCGAAGACGCGTACTTGCTAGATACCTCAGAAATGAGTATAGAAGCGGCGTTTCAGACGGCGAAATCGATCATCGACGCCGCTCTGAGCCGAAATGCCTGAAAATATGAGCGGCTTTCGCGCGCTTCCGCGCCCGAAACCGCCGATTTCAATAGCCTGACATTCCGTCCAAGCGCCGGATAGCTTCCCGAAGGGGAGGCGGACTGGGGTCAGGTTCTGTTCAACGCGAACCACCGGCGCGTCAGTGTCCAGATCGCACGATCGGGACACGCCAGGAGATTTTATGTCTGTAACTTCCCCCTCTCGCGAAGATTTCGCAGCTCTTCTCGAAGAATCCTTTGCCAAGAACGATCTGGCTGAAGGCTATGTCACCAAGGGCATCATCACCGCCATCGAAAAGGATGTCGCCGTTGTGGACGTCGGCCTCAAGGTCGAAGGCCGCATCGCGCTGAAGGAATTCGGTGCGCGCGCCAAGGACGGCACGCTCAAGGTCGGCGATGAAGTCGAAGTCTACGTCGAGCGTATCGAAAACGCGCTTGGCGAAGCCGTTCTGTCGCGCGAAAAGGCTCGCCGCGAGGAAAGCTGGATCAAGCTCGAAGCCAAGTTCGAAGCTGGCGAGCGCGTCGAAGGCGTCATCTTCAACCAGGTCAAGGGCGGCTTCACCGTCGATCTCGACGGCGCTATCGCCTTCCTGCCGCGTTCGCAGGTCGACATCCGTCCGATCCGCGACGTCACCCCGCTGATGCACAACCCGCAGCCCTTCGAAATCCTCAAGATGGACAAGCGTCGCGGCAACATCGTCGTATCGCGCCGTACGGTTCTGGAAGAGTCCCGTGCCGAGCAGCGTTCTGAAATCGTTCAGAACCTCGAAGAAGGCCAGGTTGTTGACGGCGTCGTCAAGAACATCACCGATTACGGTGCGTTCGTCGACCTCGGCGGCATCGACGGCCTGCTGCACGTCACCGACATGGCATGGCGCCGTGTGAACCATCCGTCGGAAATCCTGTCCATCGGCCAGCAGGTCAAGGTGCAGATCATCCGCATCAACCAGGAAACCCACCGTATCTCGCTCGGCATGAAGCAGCTCGAGAGCGATCCGTGGGATGGCATCCAGGCCAAGTATCCGGAAGGCAAGAAGATTTCCGGTACGGTCACGAACATCACCGACTACGGTGCGTTCGTCGAGCTGGAGCCGGGCATCGAAGGCCTCATCCACATCTCGGAAATGTCCTGGACCAAGAAGAACGTTCACCCCGGCAAGATCCTGTCCACGAGCCAGGAAGTCGAAGTCGTCGTTCTCGAAGTCGATCCGACCAAGCGTCGTATCTCGCTCGGCCTGAAGCAGACGCTGGAAAACCCGTGGGCAGCATTCGCCCGCAACCATCCGGCCGGCACCGAAGTCGAAGGCGAAGTCAAGAACAAGACCGAATTCGGTCTGTTCATCGGCCTCGACGGCGATGTGGACGGCATGGTGCACCTCTCCGACCTCGACTGGAACCGTCCGGGCGAACAGGTCATCGAGGAGTTCAACAAGGGTGACGTCGTCAAGGCCGTCGTTCTCGACGTCGACGTCGAGAAGGAACGCATCTCGCTCGGCATCAAGCAGCTCGGCAAGGACGCAGTCGGCGAAGCAGCCGCTTCCGGCGACCTGCGCAAGAATGCAGTCGTTTCCTGCGAAGTCATCGCAGTCAACGACGGCGGCATCGAAGTGAAGCTCGTCAACCACGAAGACATCACCTCGTTCATCCGCCGCGCCGATCTGTCGCGTGACCGTGACGAACAGCGTCCGGAGCGTTTCTCGGTTGGTCAGGTTGTCGACGCTCGCGTCACCAACTTCTCCAAGAAGGACCGCAAGATCATGCTGTCGATCAAGGCTCTGGAAATCGCGGAAGAGAAGGAAGCCGTCGCTCAGTTCGGTTCTTCCGACTCGGGCGCTTCGCTCGGCGATATCCTTGGCGCGGCTCTGAAGAACCGCAACGCCGAATAATCCCGGCTAAAACCTGGAAAACAAAAGACCCGCCGGAGCGATCCGGCGGGTTTTTCTTTGGCGGCCACGACATACCTGCGCCCGGCCGTTCCGCTCCCATGGCGCCTATTCCCAGGCCACCATGCGCCGATAGAAATCGAAGGCGTGATCGGTCAGGGGGTCGCGCAGAGGCTGCGGCAAGGCAACGAGCTCCGGCCGGACGCCTTCACCCTGCGGAGCGGTCGATGCGGCTTCGGATTCGTCGGCCTGCTCCTCGACCGCCTGTACCGGCGATTCGTCCGCATGGGCCTCGTCTTCGTCCTGATCCTGCGGGGTCTCCTCGTCACGAGCCTGCCCGCCCTCCTCGTCGCCGACGGGATCGACCCGATCGAGCAGTTTCGCTTCGCTTTTCCTGACGGGGGGTTCGGCCGGCAGATAATTCGCCACGACGAAGGGAACGCCAAGCGGAAGAGGCGCGGGCGTGGCCAACTGTTCCGCGGCCTCGTTCGCCGCCATCGACGCTGCGGACGACGCCTGGGCCGCCGGTTTGCCGGACAGCACGGCCGCGATGGCGGGCGCCTCGGGCTGCTCCGTCAACGATACCGGCACGGCCGTTACCGAGGCCGGGCTCCTGCCATTTTCATTGACGGCAGGCAATGGCGATGACGTCTGTGCGGCCGCGTTGCCGGTCAACGCCTGCGCGATGATTTTCTCGACCGACGACGACGGATTGCGGATGATCTGCAAAAGGTCGGGATCGGTTGCCATCGCAGGCGGGCTGATGACGACCTGAAGCCCCTGTTTGATATCGGCCTCTATCTGCTGGATATCGCGCGGCACCGGCGGCGGCGTCAGCGGCGATCTGATCAACGCCACCTCGCTCGGGAGTTCGGCTTCGGCGGCGATTGCCGTCAACAATGCTCCCGCAGCCAGATCATCGACAAGGGAAGCGAGCGCCGAAGCCTGGGCCGCAGCGTCGGCGATGCCAGTGGCAGGCGCAGTTTGCGCAGCGGCGGCGGTGGCATTTGGCGCCATCGTCTGTGCCGGAAGAGCTCCCGCGCCAGCAGCCGGCCCGGATACAGCCGGAACGGCCGCCTGTGGTGTCTGCTGCGGCGCCGACGCCGGTTGCGCATCCGGCTGGACCGCTGTTTGCGTGGATGCGGGTGTTGACAGCAACGGTTCTTCGGCGATGGTGGCGGCAAGAGCCGCTGCCGGAGCGGCGAGATCGGCCGGCTTCGGCGGTGGGGCCGCTGCCAGTGTCTGCGGGGCGGGCGTTTCCACTTCGCCGGCATTTTGTCCGTATGAATTGACGACCGCCTTCAGCACGGCATCGGGTTCGCCAGCCGATGCCTGTTCGAGGCTGAGAGCCAGCTGGATCGCCTGCGGATTTTCAGGATCCTCCAGTGCCTCCGCCAGAAGCGGCAATGGCAGCGGCGTGCTCATCTGCGTGTCCATCCGCTGCTGCGCCGCAACGAGCTGCGGCGGCGTCAGGCTGCGGATCGCGGCGGCGACGCGTTGCGCATAGGCGGCATTGCTCTCGCCCGGCTCGCGCGAAACATTCACCGCCTGAGCGGCGGCGTCGATTGCGGAAAGCAGGCTGTCGAACATCCGCTCGCGGGCCGCGACCAGCAGCATGTTCAACTTGCCCTCGACGCTGGCGTTGACCGTGCTCGATAGAACCGCAAGCGGCGTAGCCGCGGTCTGGAGTCCGGAGGTCTCGGCTGTCACGACAACCGGCTTTTCAGCCGTCACACCGACAGCGGATACGGCACCCACGGAAAGCAACATGACATGCTCCTTTGTCTGGCAGGGCGACGATGGAAGCTAGGGGCAGGTTCAATCAGGGTCCGCTCATGCGGCCGGTAGAACTTCGAGCGCCGGAAAACCGGAAGAGCGAAACGCGGACGCGTCGGGCCGGAAGTCAGCGATGAGGATAGCAGGGCGTTTCTTAACAGATTCCTAAACAAAAAAGACCAATGCCACTTTTGCGGCATCGGCCGGTGGATTTCGCTCTTTCGGCGAAACGATCAGCTATGCGCGAAGATATCCGTCTCTTCCCAGCCGAGCAGATCGAGCTTGGCGCGCGTCGGAAGGAAGGCGAAGCAATCGTCCGCATAGTCCATCCGCCCGTCGCGCAGCAGGCGTTGCGTCAGCTTCTCGCGCAGCGCGTGCAGATAAAGCACGTCGGAGGCCGCATATTCGAGCTGCGCCGGCGACAGGGTTTCCGCGGCCCAGTCCGACGACTGCTGCGCCTTGGAGATATCGACGTCGAGCATCTCCTTGAGATTGTCCTTCAACCCGTGCCGATCGGTGTAGGTGCGGCAGAGGCGCGAGGCGATCTTGGTGCAGAAGACCGGCGTGGTGGTGACGCCGAAGGTATGGAACAGCACGGCGATGTCGAAGCGGCCATAATGAAAGATCTTCTGGTGCGTCGGATCGGCCAGCATGGCGACGAGATTGGGCGCCTGTTTCTGACCCGCGGCGATGCGGATGACGTCGGCCGTGCCGTCGCCCGGCGAAAGCTGCACGACGCAAAGCCGGTCGCGGCGCGGAATGAGGCCGAGGGTCTCGGTATCGATGGCTATGGCGCCGGTGTAGCGGGCAGCGTCTTCGGCGGAAATATCGCCCTCGTGATAGCGGATGGTGGCAGCCATGAGATTCTCCCGGCTTTGTCTTTCTGAATTCGCGCTTTTCGTCCGTTCTATAGAACAGACGGGATGAGAACCATACCGCAGGCGCTCAAAATGTCGGCGGCGTGTTGATCCAGAGCAATATGGTCTCACCGTCATGCCGGTTGCGCCAGGAATGATAGCGGCGGCTTTCGAAATAAAGCGAATCGCCGGGCAGGAGGTCGAAGAACTGGTCGCTATCGAGCACCAGCTCCAGACGACCGGCGAGCACATGGATGAACTCCTCGCCCTCGTGGCGATAGGCCCCCTCGCTCGTCGCGCCGGGCGCGAGCACGAAGCGGTGGCAATCCATCATCGTCCTCCCTTCCGCCAGCAATTGCACGGTGACGCCCGGCGTCGTTGCCGGCCAGGCACGCCATTCGCCGGAGCGGATGAGCGCCGGGACATCCTCGCGCTCCTCTCCCGACAGGCGCGATACCGTCGTGCCGTAGTAATCCGCCAGGTCGTGGAGGGTCTTGAAGCTGACACCCTGCGAGGTGCGCTCAAGCGTCGAGAGCGTCGAGGAGGTCATACCCATGTCTGCGGCGACCTGCTCCAGCGTCCTGCCGGCGGCATGGCGCAGCGAACGAAGCCTGCGGCCGATATCCGACGATGCCAGCTGTTCGCCATTTTCCGGGCTGGCGGCACTTCCTTCCTCGGTCTCAAGCGCCTCGCGAATCGCCGCCGGATTGAGGCCACGCTCGGCGCGGAACCATGAAATGCGCTTCAGCCGCGCCACGTCTTCGGCGCTGTACTGGCGATGTCCGGTCTCCGAGCGGGAGGGAACGACAAGGCCCTGGCTTTCCCATAGCCGCAGGGTGGAAGCCGAGACGCCGGCAAGGCGTGCCGCTTCCGCCACCTTGTAGCGTACGGCGTGGCGCTCCGGCTCGATGCTGCTCATTGGCCAATGATCCCTGCTCTCTGGTCTTTCGATCCGTTTAGCATGGATGAAGCGCGGAATCGATTTAAGGAATTATGCCGCCATTCGGGGTGTGCAGCGTCTCCGCTGCATTTTGTCATCCGCACAAAATCCCGCTTGAAATCTTGCAGAAAAAATGTAGGAAATTTCTAAAGAACTTACAGAAGTTCTGCAAGATAATTCAAGACAGCTTTCTGGGAGCCCTGCAATGACCCTGACCGAACGGAAGAATGCCGCTATTTCCCGCGGCGTCGGCATGACGACGCAAATCTATGCCGACCGCGCTGAAAACGCCGAGATCTGGGATAAGGAAGGCAATCGCTATATCGATTTCGCCTCCGGCATTGCCGTGGTGAATACCGGCCACCGTCATCCCCGCGTTATTGCAGCCGTCAAGGAACAGCTCGATCGCTTCACCCACACCTGCCATCAGGTCGTGCCCTATGAAAGCTACGTGCATCTGGCCGAACGCCTCAACGCCATCGTCCCCGGCGACTTCGCCAAGAAGACGATTTTCGTGACGACGGGTGCGGAAGCGGTCGAAAACGCCGTCAAGATCGCCCGCGCCGCCACCGGCCGTTCCGCCATCATCGCCTTCGGCGGCGGCTTCCATGGCCGCACCTTCATGGGCATGGCGCTGACCGGCAAGGTGGCGCCCTACAAGATCGGCTTCGGCCCGATGCCGGGCGACGTCTTCCACGCGCCCTTCCCCGTGCCGCTGCACGGCGTCAGCGTCGAACAGTCGCTGGCAACGCTGAAGAAGCTTTTCGCCGCCGATGTCGATCCCCAGCGCGTGGCGGCCATCATTCTGGAACCTGTGCAAGGCGAAGGCGGTTTCTATCCGGCGCCATCCGCTTTCATGAAAGCGCTGCGCGAGATTTGCGACCAGCAAGGCATTCTTCTGATCGCCGATGAGGTGCAGACGGGTTTTGCACGCACCGGCAAGATGTTTGCGATGGATCATCATGAAGTGGCGGCCGATCTCGTCACCATGGCGAAGAGCCTTGCCGGCGGTTTCCCGCTCGCCGCCGTCACCGGCCGCGCCGAAATCATGGATGCGCCCGGACCTGGCGGCCTCGGCGGCACCTATGGCGGCAATCCGCTGGGGATCGCCGCAGCCCATGCCGTGCTCGACGTCATCGCCGACGAGGGCCTGTGCGACCGCGCCAACCAGCTCGGCTCGCGCCTCAAGCAAAGGCTGGAATCGCTGCGCGACAAGGTGCCTGAAATCGCCGACATTCGTGGGCCCGGCTTCATGAATGCCGTGGAATTCAACGATGCGACGACGAAGCTGCCGAGCGCGGATTTCGCCAACAAGGTGCGGCTGATCGCTCTCGACAAGGGGCTGATCCTGCTGACCTGCGGCGTCCACGGCAATGTCATCCGCTTCCTGTCGCCGATCACCATTCAGGACGGCGTGTTCAGCGAGGCGCTCGACATTCTCGAGGCATCGCTGCTGCAGGCAAGCGCCTCGCGCTAACGGGCGCAACCCCCGTATTTCCTTTATTCGCCCGTGCGGTTGGCCGGGCGAAAACCTGTCGGAGTGCATAGCATGTCCTTTACATCAGCAATGACCAAGCATGTTCCCTTCTCCTCGCGCTTCCTGCGCGCCGCCGGCTATATCAACGGCGCCTGGACGGCGGGGGGCGCAACCGAGACATTCGATGTCATCAATCCCGCCACCGGCGAAGTGCTCGCCTCGCTGCCCGACATGGGTGCTGCCGAGACGACCGCCGCGATCGATGCCGCTTCCATCGCCCAGGTCGCCTGGGCCGCCCGTCCGGCCAAGGATCGCGCCGCGATCCTGCGGAAATGGTTCGATCTGATGGTCGCCAATGCCGATGATCTCGCCGCGATCCTGACGGCCGAAATGGGCAAGCCGCTGCCGGAAGCCAAAGGCGAGATCCTCTATGCCGCGTCCTATGTCGAATGGTATGCGGAAGAGGCCAAGCGCATCTACGGCGAAACCATCCCCGCCCCCTCCAACGACAAGCGCATGGTGGTCATCAAGCAGCCTGTCGGCGTCGTCGGCACGATCACGCCCTGGAACTTCCCAGCGGCGATGATCGCCCGCAAGATCGCGCCGGCGCTGGCCGTCGGCTGCACCGTCGTCTCCAAGCCTGCCGAGCAGACGCCGCTGACGGCGATCGCACTGGCCGTTCTGGCCGAAGAGGCGGGCGTTCCGGCCGGCGTTCTCAACATCATCGTCGGCATCGACGGCCCGGCGATCGGCCGCGAGCTTTGCGGCAATGCGAAGGTGCGCAAAATCAGCTTCACCGGCTCGACCGAGGTCGGCCGCATCCTGATGCGCCAGTGCGCCGACCAGATCAAGAAAGTCAGCCTCGAGCTCGGCGGCAACGCGCCCTTCATCGTGTTCGACGACGCGGATCTCGATGCCGCCGTGGAAGGGGCGATGGCGTCGAAATACCGCAATGCCGGCCAGACCTGCGTCTGCGCCAACCGCATCTATGTCCAGTCCAGCGTCTATGACGCCTTTGCGGCCAAGCTTGCCGCCAAAGTGAGCGAACTTTCCGTCGGCGACGGCTTCAAGCCGGGGGTGACGGTCGGGCCGCTGATCGACGAACAGGGCGTCGCCAAGGCCGAGGACCATGTACAGGACGCCGTGTCGAAAGGCGCCCGCATCGTGCTCGGCGGCAAACGCATCGAGGGTGCCGGCACCTTCTTTGCGCCGACCATCCTGACAGGCGTCGGCCGGAGCATGAAGGTCGCGCGCGAGGAGACCTTCGGCCCGGTCGCGCCGCTCTTCCGCTTCGACACCGTCGAGGACGTCATCGCGCAGGCGAACGACACCGAATTCGGCCTTGCCGCCTATTTCTTCGCCGGCGACCTCAAGAAGGTCTGGCGTGTGGCGGAAGCGCTGGAATACGGCATGGTCGGCATCAATACCGGCCTGATGTCGACGGAGACGGCGCCGTTCGGCGGTATCAAGCAATCCGGCCTCGGCCGTGAAGGCTCGCGCCATGGCGCCGACGACTATCTGGAAATGAAATATCTCTGCATCGGCAATCTATAGCCGGCAAATCAAGTCGAGCTAATGTGAACGCGGCCCTTCCACAGACGGGCCGCGCTCAATCGACCGGTGTGAAACGCGCCGGTATCGAGATTGAGCCTGAGACCGTTGACTTCGGCTCGCCGGATGGGCGTATGGCCGTGGACGATCAGCTTCGGCAGCGGCTGGGCACTGTCGTAGAAGCGGGAACGGATGAAAACGAGGTCGTCGTCCCGCTGCTCCGAGATCGGACGATCGGGATCTATGCCGGCATGAACGAACAATGCTTCCGGCGTGTCCAGCAGGATCGGCAGCCGGCGCAGGAAAGTGACGTGATCGTCAGGCAACCAGGTTCGGATGAAGGCATCGAGCGTCTTCTGCTTGGGATATTGCTCTTTCAGTTTCGGGATATCCACGCCATAGGACGCCAGCGTTGCATCGCCGCCGAGCCCGACCCAATCCTCCAGCGATATCTCGCCATCGACATAGGCAAGCATCGCCATCTCATGATTTCCGGTCAGGCAGATGCGATCGAAACCGTTCGGCGGCGGCGCCATGATCCGGCCGACGACCTGCGCCGAGGCGGGCCCGCGATCGATGTAATCACCCAGCATGATAATGAGCTTTCGGCCCGGCAGCCCTGCCGCATCGGCGACGATCTTGCGCTCCAGCGCACTCAGGAGATCATAGCGGCCATGGACATCGCCGATGACGTAGGTGGGCATGTCAAGATGATCGAGCCGCTCGCGACGTCGCCGATGGCCGAAGCCATTTGCCATTTTTTCGCGTATTCTAGATGCCGCCATGAAACTGCCTTTCGAGCGCACACCCCGGAACGCCTTAACTGTGTCTGCAAAAAGGACTCAAAAGCGACGATTCTTTGCCAAAAAGGCGGAAATCATCACCCATGACGATGCCGGCCGCGAGATCGGGCCTGCGGCATCGGCCTTGCTTGCGGCAAAGCGTCCCGAATGGTTCCTTTATGCCTTGGAGAAAGTTGACAGTGCGTATCCGCAATCCTATCGCGCTAGAACCTTTCCGCTTTTCCTCGAATCGCGAAAAGCTCCATCCTTCTGTTCTCACGCAATTCCGGACGGAAAACCGCTACGCACTTTTCCTGGAATTGCTTCTGGCGGACTCGGCAGGACAGTTGCCGATTGCCGGGCGAAACGACACCACACCGACCTGGAACATCACACCTATGGCGCCTGTAAATTTATCGTGAAGCTGTGATGGATCCGACGACAGCGCTCGAACTCTGCCGCTTTCTGCACGACGCATCCCTGATGCTTCTGTGGGGCTCCTGCGCCTATCTCTCCCTTCTGGTGCCGAAGGCGATTGCGGATATTGTCTGGCGCGGGATGGCAATGCCGTTTTTGCTGATCGCGCTGGTGGGTGGCCTGGCGATGCTGATATCGCTGCCTGCGGCCACCGCCATTATCGGGAATGGATGGAGCGATGCGCTCGATGTCGGCATGGTGCACGATGTCCTGTTCGACACCACCGTCGGGCGAGCATGGCAGGCACAGGCGCTGACCACCGCGATGATGGTTTGCGCCTTCCTGCTGCCCGAGAGCTGGCGCCGCCATGGGCTGGCCCTGGCCTCCGGCCTGGGGCTGGCGGCGCTCTCGCTGACCGGTCACGCCTCGATGCTAGAGGGGTGGCTGCGCCAAGCGCATCGCGCCAACGATATCCTTCATGTACTGACCGGCGGCGGCTGGCTGGGGGCGCTGGTGCCGTTGATCCCTATTCTGCGGCTTCTCGGGCGGCCGGACTGCAGGGCGGCCGCGCAACGGGCGTTGCGCCGGTTCTCCAATGCCGGGCATGCTGCGGTCGCGCTCGTCATCCTCTCCGGCCTCGTCAATACCATGCTGATCCTGAAACGGCTGCCGACGGACTGGTCGTCGCCCTACCAGACGCTGCTCGCGCTCAAGATCGCTCTGGTCGCCGTCATGGCGTTGCTGGCGATCGTCAATCGCTATGTCTTCGTTCCCTGGATCGGCCGCAATCCCGGCCGCGCGCTGCATGCCCTCCGGCTGGGAAGCATCGCCGAAATCGCCATCGGCATGCTGGTGATCGGGCTGGTTTCGGTCTTCGGAATGCTGGAGCCGGCATAGAGCAATTCCAGGAAAAGAACATAGCGGTTTTCCGTCCGGAATTGCTTGAGAACAAAAGGATGGGGCGTTTTCGCGATTCGAGGAAAAGCGGAAAGGCTCCAATCTATGGAAGCTTTGCCCGCTCGGCCCCACCGAGAGACTTCACCACGGCGCGAGCGGCTGCCGCATCGCTGGTCGCCGGCCTGTATTCCAGGCCCACCCTGCCGCGATAGCCATGGGCGAACAGCCAATCCAGCCGCTCCGCCAGATCGATATCGCCGGTGCCGGGATCGTTGCGGCCGGGATGATCGGCGACATGAAGATGCACGATGCGGTCGATGCGATCACCGACGACCTCGCGCGTATCCTCGCCCATGACGGCGGAATGATAGAGATCGTAGACGATGCCGATTTCCGCGCGGCCGACTTCGTCGACGATATCCAGGCCCTCGGCCGTCGACGACAGATAATAGCCGACATGGTCGATCTTCGTATTCAGCGGCTCAAGGCCGAGCCGAACACCGGACCCCTGCAGAATATCGGCGCCGGCGCTGAGGGCGCCGACGAGGGCGGCCCGCTGGTCGGCACGCGAAAACTCCGGCTGATCGTCGCCGGCCTGCGCGATCAGGACCTGGGCGCCGAGGCGCTGCGCCACGGCGACGGACTTGCGCAAACCGTCCAGCCAGGCCTCCTTGTTCGCCGGATTCGTCAGCGCGATCATCGGCTCCGCCACCAGGCCGGAAACCGCGATGCCGGTCTCGGCAACCGCGGCGGCGATGGCATCGACATCCTTGTTCGTCCAACGCCAGAACTCGATCGCATCGAGCCCCGCCTCATGCGCCAGCCGCACGCGATCCGCAAAGGCGTCGCCGTCGCGCGCAAACAACCACTCGATACAAGCCGAAAATTGCCGCATGAAATTCTCCTCCCGCACTTTTCCCAGCAATGCGCGGGATCGGCGGCGGCCGCAAGAGGGTCAGCGCTGAATATGCGGAGGGCGCCTCGCCGATGAATCGATGGCTTCCACGTTCATTGCGGAGAGAACGCGCATGTCCCGGCGGAAATCGGAAGGCGTCATGCCGGCAATGTGGCGGAAGGACTTGTTGAAGGCGCTGATCGAGCCGAAACCACTGTCCATGGCAACCTGCAGGACATTGGCGCCGTCGCGCATCAGCATCGCCTGGGCGCGCGAAAGACGCAGCAGGCTCACATATTTGGCCAGCGTCATGCCGGTGGACTTCTTGAAGAGGTTCATGGCGTATTTCGGATGGAGACGCGCCGCCTTGGCGATATCGACCGTATCGATATCGTGCAGAAAATTGTCGGCGATGAAATCGCACATTCGCGCCAGGCTGCGCGAGGATTGCGGATGGGCCTGCTCGCTTGCCAGGTTTCCCTGCCGTTCCGGCACCATGCGGTACGGCTCGAAGGCGATGCGCTCCAGGCGCAGGAGAAGTTCGGCAACGGCATGTTCCGCCCTGGCACCGTCGTCGGACATGACATAACGGTGCCATCGGGCGAAATTCTCGTCATCGGCGGCATCGGTCGCCGAGCTGATGAGGGCCTGCCCGCGGATGAGGCGCCCGGAAATATCGAGCGGCAGACGCAGGCGGAAGAAATGCACGAGCGGCAGATGCGCGCCCGCATAGATCGCGTCGTCGGACAATTCGTCCAGCTGATGCGGCTGTCCGCCCCAGAAAAGGCAGATCTCGCCGGCTCTCAAAGTAAGCTCGTGGTTGCCTATGCGGTAGTGCACGGTGCCGCGAACGATGTAATTCACTTCCACCTGCGCGTGCCAATGCGGCTTTGCCATCGGCAACGGATGGTTATGGAACATCTGAAGGACATTCGGGAGCCCTTCGACGCTGCTCGCGCCCGGCTGATAAATTGCCCGTTGACCTACCTTACTTTTCGCCAAGTCGATGTTCCTTTTTTAGGAGACAGAAGCGTACGGGCAGCTAGTTTAAGCGTGTTCTCTTGAGGACGGCAATTGAAAAGGGAGGATTTTCAATGCGTTTAAAACTTGCTGGAGCGACGGCGCTTGCTGCCTTGCTCGCTTCCGGTTCCGCTTTCGCGGAACAAACCACCATCACAGTCTGGAGCTGGAACATCGCCGCGTCGGCGCTGAAATCCACGCTCGAGGGATTCAACAAGAAATATCCCGATATCAAGGTCGATGTGCAGGACATCGGCAACCCGCAGGTCTTCGATAAAATGCTGGCTGCATGCGCGGCCGGCGGCGACGGTCTGCCCGACGTCATGTCGATCGAAAACCACAAGGCTTCGATCTTCTGGAACCGCTTTCCGGACTGCCTGACCGACCTGACGAAGCTCGGCTATAATGATGCACTCAAGAAGCAGTTCCCGGATTTCAAGCGCGCCGAGCTCGAAGTCGGCGACGCCGCCTATGCAATGCCATGGGATTCCGGCCCGGTCACCATGTTCTATCGCCGCGACATGTATGAAAAGGCAGGCGTCGATCCGGCAACGATCAAGACCTGGGACGATTTCATCGCCGCCGGCAAAAAGATCTCCGCCGCCAATCCCGGCGTTGTGATGACGCAAGCCGATCTCAATGGCGACAGCGAATGGTTCCGCATGCTCGCCAACGAACAGGGCTGCGGCTACTTCTCGAATGACAGCCAGAGCATCACCGTCAACCAGCCCGGCTGCGTCCAGGCGCTGGACAAGGTAAAGGAAATCAAGGACGCCGGCCTGATGACCGCGGCGAACTGGAACGAGAAAATCCAGGCGAACACGGCAAGCAAGGTGGCATCGCAGCTCTATGGCGGCTGGTACGAAGGCACCGTTCGCTCGACCTCGCCGGATCTCGCGGGCAAATGGGGCGTCTATCCGATGCCGAGCATGACGGCCGACGGCCCGCATGCGGCCAATCTCGGCGGCTCGTCGCTGGCGATCTCGAACGGCTCCAAGAACAAGGAAGCCGCCTGGAAATTCCTCGAATACACGCTCGGCACCAATGAGGGCCAGGTGACGATGCTGAAGTCCTTCGGGCTTGTGCCGTCGCTGCTGACGGCGGTTCAGGATCCCTTCGTCAACCAGCCGCAGCCCTATTGGGGCGGGCAAAAAGTCTGGGCCGATATCCTCGCCACCCTGCCGAAAATCCGCCCGAGCCCCGGCACCCAGTATTTCAGCGACGCCGATGAAATCATAAAGGCCGTACAGACGAAATACCTTGCCGGCGGCTATCCAAACGGCAAGGCCGCGCTCGACGATGCGGCCCAGCAGATCGCCTCGGCGACAGGTCTGCCGCTCGCGAAATGAGTGACACTGCCGGGCGCGCATCCCAAGCCGCGCCCGGCATCCCCGCCGCTCTCAGGGCGGCGGGGATGCGGTCATGAGTCATTTCACCGCGCATAAAGGAGAAGGATTTCATGCGGTTGCGAAACCGGAGCGCCTACGCGTTCCTTGCACCCTATCTTCTGGTGTTCGCCGCTTTCTGGGTCTGGCCGATCATCGATTCGTTTCTGATCTCGTTCCAGAACACGCGTGTCAATCCATGGGTATTCAACACCTCGATCAACTGGGGGCGCCTGTTCGGCGACCCGGCCTTCTACAACGCGCTTCAAAACACGCTGATTATCCTGATCGTTCAGGTCCCCGTCATGATCACGCTCGCCACGGTCATGGCGGTGCTGCTGAACTCGCCGCTGTTGAAGGCGCGTAGCATTTTTCGCTTTGCTTTCTTCGCGCCCGTGGTCGTCGGCGAAGTGGCCTATGCCGCCGTGTTCCGCCTGATGTTCAACGTCGACTTCGGTATCATCAACAAGCTTCTCGGCACGGTCGGCATCGCACCGGTTTCGTGGTTCGCCGAATCGCATGCCGCCATGCTGCTCATCATCATCGCCGTCACCTGGCGCTGGGCCGGCTATAACGCCATCATCATCCTTTCCGGGCTGCAATCGATCCCCGAGGATGTCTACGAGGCCGCAACGCTCGACCGCGTCAGCCGTTTCAAGCAGTTCATCCACATCACCCTGCCGCTCCTGAAGCCGATCATCCTCTTCTGCGTCGTGCTGTCCGTCATCGGCACCATGCAGCTCTTCACCGAACCATATCTGATCACCAACAGGGGCGGTCCCGGCGGCGGGACGGAGACGCTCGGCCTCCTGCTCTATCGCCAGGCCTTCCAGTCGACCAACTTCGGCTATGCCTCGGCGATCGCCTACACGATGGCAGCGCTCGCTGTGGTCATCTCTCTTCTCAATCTCTGGGTGGGGCGCGAACCGAAATGAAATCGAAGTCCAAATCCACTCTCATCCGCTCGCTTGCCTTGCACGGCCTGCTGGCACCGCTCGCCATAATCTGGCTGTTTCCGCTCTGGATGATGTTCGTCTTCTCGACCATGCCCGACTACGGCATCTTCAGTCCCGGCATCATCCTGACACCGTCGACGGGTTTCCTGGACAACGTCCGGAACCTGCAGGCCGATACCAACTTCATCGGCGCCATGACGATCTCCATCGTCGTCGCCGTCGTCTATACCGTCCTGTCCGTGCTGCTGACCTCGATGGCCGGGTGGGCTCTGGCGCGCTACCAGTTCGCCGGCCGTTCGGGCGTCATCGGCATCATCCTCGGCACGATCACGCTGCCCTATTCCGTCGTCGTCATTCCGCAGTTCATCATGGTGGCTCGCGATTTCGGGCTGGCCAATTCATGGGTCGCGCTGATCGTCCCGCCTCTTTTCAATTCGCTCGGCGTGCTGTTCATGCGCCAGGCCTTCTCGATGATGCCGGGCGAGCTTTTCGACGCGGCCCGCGTCGAGGGCGTCAAGGAATGGCAGATCTTCCTGCGCATCGCCCTGCCGCTGGCGCGGCCGACCATGGCGGCGCTCGCCATCATCCTGTTCCTGGCTTCCTGGAACAATTACCTCTGGCCGCTGCTCATCAATTCCCGGCCGGGGATGATGACCGCGCCCGTGGCGCTCGGAACGCTGATCGGACTCACCAGGGTCTCCTGGGGCGGCATCATGGCCGGCGCCGTGATGCTGACGGCGCCGATCCTCATCGTCTTCGTTCTCCTGCAGCGCCACTTCATCGCCGGCATTGCCGCCGGCGCAATCAAATAATTCCGGGAGACCCCGCATGGCTGAACTGTCTCTTACCAATGTCGTCAAGCGCTACGGTTCGCTGGAGATCATCCACGGCGCCAATCTGGAGGTGAAGGACGGCGAATTCGTCGTCTTCGTCGGGCCGTCCGGATGCGGCAAGTCCACGCTGCTACGCATGATCGCCGGGCTGGAGGATATCTCCGGCGGCGAGCTCAGGATCGGCGGCCGCGTGGTCAACGATGTCGAGCCGGCCGATCGCGGCATCGCCATGGTCTTTCAGTCCTATGCGCTCTATCCGCACCTGACGGTCGAGCAGAACCTCAATTTCGGGCTGCGCATGAACGGCAACCCGAAGGCCGACACCGACCGCCGTGTCAAGCAGGCCGCCGAGATCCTGCAGATCACCGAATTGATGCAGCGCCGGCCGAAGCAGCTTTCCGGCGGCCAGCGCCAGCGCGTCGCCATCGGCCGCGCCATCGTGCGCGAGCCGCAAATCTTCCTGTTCGACGAGCCGCTGTCCAACCTCGATGCCGAATTGCGCGTGCAGATGCGCGTCGAAATCTCGCGCCTGCACAAGAAGCTCGGCACGACGATGATCTACGTGACGCACGACCAGACGGAGGCCATGACGCTTGCCGACAAGATCGTCGTGCTGCGCAACGGCAATATCGAACAGGTGGGAGCGCCGCTCGATCTCTACGACGATCCGGCCAACCAGTTCGTCGCCGGCTTCGTCGGTTCGCCGAAAATGAACTTCCTGCAGGCCGAGATCGCCGACAACCAGCCTGGCCGCGTCTCCATCGTGCTCAAGGGCCAGCGCAATGTGCAGCTGACATTGCCGATCAGCCCGGCAAAGGCCGAGGTCGGCCAATCGGTGATGCTGGGCGTTCGTCCGGAACATTTTCTGGAGGCCGGACGCGGCGACGCGGACATGACCGTCGACGTCGATGTCGCCGAGCATCTCGGCAATACCAGCTACATCTACGCCAATATCGAAGGCGGCGAGCAGATCGTCATCGAGCGCGAGGAGTCCCGCAATACGGGCAATCGCGACAAGCTCACCGTGGCGCTGTCGGCGGCCAAGACATTCCTGTTCGACAGCGCCGGCAACCGATTGCGGTAGGCGCTGCCCTTCACCCCTCCCAGGACAGCATGCAGATTTAGGAAAGGACCGTTCCATGACTACCGACACACCCATCCGCTGGGGCATCATCGGCCCCGGCCGGATCGCGCAGACTTTTGCCGATGGCGTCGCCCATTCCCGCAGCGGCAAGCTGGTGGCCATCGCCAGCCGCAATCCGGACAAGCCCGGCCTCGGCGACAATTTTCCCGGTGCGCGCATCGTCAACGGCTATGAAGCTTTGCTGGCCGACAAGGAGATCGACGCCGTCTATATCGCCACGCCGCATACCGGCCATGCCGAATGGGCGATCAAGGCGATCCGCGCCGGCAAGCATGTGCTGGTCGAAAAGCCGATCGCGCTTTCAGCCTTCGATGCCGACGCCATCTACCACGAAGCGAAGAAGGCCGGCGTCTTCGCCGGCGAAGCCTTCATGTACCGCGTCCATCCGCAGACGGCGAAGCTGATCGAACTGGTAAAAAGCGGCACGATCGGCGAATTGCGCATCATCCGCTCATCCTTCGGCTTCAACATGGGCAAGGTAAATCCGGAACATCGGCTGTTCGCCAATGAAACCGCCGGCGGCGGTATTCTCGATGTCGGCGGCTATCCGGTATCGATGGCGCGACTGATTGCCGGTGCGGTCGACGGCAAGCCGTTCCTCGATCCCGACAAGGTCTCGGGTGTCGGCCATCTCGGCCAGACAGGCGTCGACGAATGGGCTTCCGCCGTGCTGAAGTTTCCGAACGGCATCGTCGCCGAAGTCTCATGCTCGATCATGGCGAACCAGGACAACACGCTGCGCATCATCGGCTCGGAGGGCCGCATCGAAGTCGCGGACTTCTGGTTCGCATCCGGCCACAAGGGCGGCGTCGGCAAGATCGACGTGATCAAGGGGGGCGAGACCCAGACCATCGAAGTCAAGGAAGACCGCTGGCTTTATTCCTTCGAAGTCGATGCCGCCGGCGATGCCATCCGCGCCGGCAAGAAGGAGTTCGCCTATCCCGGCATCGGCTGGGCGGATTCGATCGGCAACCTGCGGGTCCTCGATCAGTGGCGTGCCTCGATCGGCCTCGAATACGAGGTGGAGAAGGCAACCCGCCGCACGAAGAACATCGCCGGCGCAACCGTTGCCAAGGGCAACAGCATCCCCAAGCGCAGCATTCCGGGCATTTCCAAGCCGGCTTCGCTCGTCACGCTCGGCTTCGAGTTCTTCCCGAATTTCGCGGCCGCCTCGCTGACGCTCGACGCCTTCTATGAAGCAGGCGGCAATGCCTTCGACACGGCCTATGTCTATGGCGGCGGCAAGACGGAGAGCATCTTCGGCGATTGGCATACGAGCCGCAACGTGCCGCGCGAGGAGATCGTGCTGATCGGCAAGGGCGCGCATTCGCCGCTTTGCTACCCGGACATGATCGCCAAGCAGCTCGACCAGTCGCTCAACCGCCTGAAGACCGACTATGTCGACATCTACTTCATGCACCGCGACAATACCGACGTTCCCGTCGGCGAATTCGTCGATGCCATGGATGCCGAGGTGAAGGCCGGCCGCATTCGCGGAATCTTCGGCGGCTCGAACTGGACGCGTGCCCGCTTCGACGAGGCCATCGCCTATGCCGAGAAGAATGGCAAGACGGCACCGGCTGCCCTCTCCAACAACTTCTCGCTGGCGGAAATGCTCGACCCGATCTGGGCCGGCTGCATCGCCGCCTCCGACGACGAGTGGAAGGCGTGGCTCAATGCCAAGCAGATCCCGAACTTCGCCTGGTCGAGCCAGGGACGCGGCTTCTTCACCGACCGTGCCGGCCGCGACAAGCGCGACGATGAGGAATTGGTGCGCGTCTGGTATTCCGACCGCAATTTCGGCCGCCGCGACAGGGCGATCGAACTGGCGCAGAAACTCGGCCGCAGCCCGATCCACATCGCGCTCGCCTATGTCGTCGCCCAGCCCTTCCCTGTGATACCCCTGATCGGCCCGCGCACGATCGCCGAGCTGGAAGACAGCCTTTCGGCGCTCGACATCAAGCTGACGCCGGAACAGGTGAAGTGGCTCGAAGGCTGAGACCGGCGCCTTACTTGAAAGGTGATACCGAAACAAAAAGCCCATCCGGGAAACCGGATGGGCTTTTTTACATGGGAAGAGATGGTTGCCACGCACCACCTTCTCCCCTCGGGGAGAAGGTGCCGACAGGCGGATGAGGGGGATTCGCCAAGGGCACAAAAGCCAATTAAATCAGCGCAATTACCCCCCCTCATCCGGCCCTTCGGGCCACCTTCTCCCGTGGGGGAGAAGGAGTTTAAACATGAGAGATCAGGCGGCGAAATCGAAGGTCTTCGTGTCCGCTCCTTCGAGCCGCAGAAGATAGGCCTTGCGCTCGAGGCCGCCGGCAAATCCCCTGAGATCGCCGGCCGAGCCAACCACGCGATGGCATGGCGCGACGATCGAGATCGGGTTGCGGCCGTTGGCGGCGCCGACCGCGCGGATCGCCTTGGCCGAGCCGATCTCCGTTGCGATCTGGCGATAGCTCCTCGTCTCGCCGAAGGGGATGGCGAGCAGCGCCTGCCAGACCTTCTGCTGGAACTCCGTCCCGGCAAAGTCGAGCGGCAGATCGAAAGCCTGTCGCTCGCCGGCGAAATATTCACGCAGCTGCCGTTCGGTTTCGAGGAGCACGGGATGGCTTTCATCCTCGGCCACGATCAGCAGCGGCACGCGGCCCGGCCGATCGTTATCCCACAGGATCGCGGCAAGCCCGTCGTCGCTGCCGACGAGCTTCAGGGCGCCGACAGGCGAATTCATGATCCGAGAGACATAGTGCTTTTCTGCATTTTTCGGAGCCTTGGTCATGCCGATATCCTTTCCTTGAATTGCGCTCATGGTATCGGGCGAGATTGCCTGCGATGAAGCGCTGATGTCCGCATTGGACCTCAAATGACGGCCTGCAACCACCCGAAAAGAGTTCGCCGGCAGCGAAATCCCGGCATTTAGGCTTCATGCGCGCAGGTTCAAGCTGACACGGAATTCATGGTCGCGCTTGGGAAACGGGCTCAAATTGTGTAAAAACAATTAGAGGCAAATCATCGAGGAGGCAGAGCCCGATATGACGGTTCGCCCGCCGCGCAATTTCAGTCCATCGCACATGAACGAGACCGGCCTCGGCGTTCTCGAGTACGAGATGATGTCGGAACGGGCGAGTACGCTCGGCCATCACGGCATGAAGGTCGAGACGGCGCTCGCCGCATTGCAGGAGGGCGAGGCCAAGGGCAAGCAAGGCGTGGAGCACGAAAGACTGGTGGACACCGCCGCCGAAGCCGTCTGGGGCATGTTCATTCACCGCGAGATCTGCGGCCTGCGCAACGGCCGCGACGTCATCCAGCGCTACGGTATCCCGAACAAGGTGCTTGCGCGGCTTGGGGCAAGCCCCCGGCACCCCTGAACCTCAGGATTTCAGGATCGCCTGGAAACGCGGATCGAAGGCATGGCCGATCGGTTCCGCCGCCGCACCGCGCGCCACGGCCCAGGGATCGGTCATGCCGAGCTGCAGACGCGGCAACGATCGGCCGGGGCGATCCGCATTGGACGGCAACAGCGGCTGCATGGCGGCGATCAGACGCGTTGCCAGCGCCGCGGGGGCGCCGCAGAGAATTACCGTCTGCGGATCGAAGACGGTTTCGATGAGCTGCACGCTCCAGCGCAGGTCGACCGCCGCCCTTTCGATCCAGGCAAGAATTTCGGGGTCGTCGGCGGCAGCGCGGTCGTTGATCAGCGCGTAAATATCGGGCGCCATCGGATCGACGCCGAGATGGTCGTAAAGCGAGGCCAGCGAGGCTCGATGTTCCAGCTGAGTCAGCCGGCCGCCGGCCGTCAGCAGGGCCATGCCGATTTCGCCGGCATTGCCATGGGCGCCGCTGTAGAGTTCGCCGCCGAGGATGAGTCCCGCGCCAATGCCGTAACCGACATAGAGACAGACCGCGTGGTCGAGGCCGTGCGCGGCTCCCACCATGCGCTCGGCGGTCGCACAGGCGGCGGCGTCGTTCTGTAGGGTGACGTTAAGGCCGGTGCCGGCAGAGAGCGTTTCCAGCAGCGGGAAGCGTTGCCAGGGGCCCATCATCCAGGGGTTATCGACATCGTCCTGCTCGATGCCGAAGGGGCCCGGCATCGCCGCACCGAGGCCGACGAGGCGTTTCTCCGCCTGCGCCACGCGCTGCTTGAGTTCGGCGCGCACGTCCTGTACCAGCTGCAGCACGACCGGCGTGCCGGTCGCCGGTCCGCCGGCCGGCAGGTTCGCTTCCTTGCGGATCAAAACATTGCCGACGAGATCGACGGCGATGGCCCGGGTAACGTGGCGGTCGATCTGCAAGCCGATGGCGAAGGCGCCTTCCGGCACGAGACCATAGGGCGTGGAGGGCTGGCCCCGGCCGCGCCGCACCGTTTCCCTTGACGTGACCAGCCCGTCGTTTTCCAGCTCCTCCATGATGTTGGAGACCGTCTGCTTCGTCAGACGGGTGGCCCGCGCGAGATCCGCGCGCGAAAGCGCGCCGTTCAGCCGCAGGGCATCGATGATCACCCGCCGGTTATGGGCGCTGGTGCCTTCGTGATTCGTTCCGCTCGTAGCCCTGATCGGGCGATTGTCGTCCATATGTATTTGCCTCTTGACACCAATAGAATATTGAAGAACAAATTAGTCAATACAATTGACTTAAAAGAAACCGCAGAGTTTCGAAAAGGGAACGCAGAGGGCTTAAAGGCTCGGAAGACGCTCCGATCCGCGTGCGGCAGCCGGCCAAGCCGATTGCCTGCCCGATAATCGATGGCGACGCTCGAGCCGGCATCGGAAAAATCGCGTGACTGTCAAAAACTGGAGGATGGAATGTTGAAATCAATGAACAAGACATTGCTCGGCGCAGCGCTGATCGGCGTATCCTTCGCCTCGCATGCCTTCGCCGAAACGACGATCAATGCCCTCTTCATGGCGCAGGCGGCCTTTAGCGAAGCCGATGTGCGCGCCATGACGGATGCCTTCACCAAGGCCAATCCGGATATCAAGGTCAATCTCGAATTCGTCCCCTACGAAGGCCTGCACGACAAGACCGTGCTCGCTCAAGGCTCCGGCGGCGGCTACGACGTCGTCCTGTTCGACGTGATCTGGCCGGCCGAATACGCGACCAACAAGGTTCTGGTCGACGTGTCCTCGCGCATCCCGGACGACACGAGGAAGAACGTGCTGCCGGGCGCCTGGACGACGGTGCAGTATGGCGGCAAGTACTACGGCATGCCCTGGATCCTGGATACCAAGTACCTGTTCTACAACAAGGAAATCCTGGAAAAGGCCGGCATCAAGACGCCGCCGAAGACCTGGGACGAACTGAACGAACAGGCGAAGATCATCAAGGACAAGGGTTTGCTCGCAACCCCGATCGCCTGGAGCTGGTCGCAGGCCGAAGCCGCGATCTGCGACTACGCCACGCTCGTCAGCGCCTACAAGGGCGATTTCATCAAGGATGGCAAGCCGGACTTCCAGAACGGCGGCGGCCTCGATGCCCTGAAATACATGGTCGACAGCTACAAATCCGGCCTCACCAACCCGAACTCCAAGGAATTCCTCGAGGAGGATGTCCGCAAGGTCTTCGAGAACGGCGATGCCGCCTTCGCGCTGAACTGGACCTACATGTACAACATGGCGAACGATCCGAAGGACAGCAAGGTCGCCGGCAAGGTCGGCGTCGTGCCGGCACCGGGCGTTGCCGGCAAGAGCGAGGCTTCGGCCGTCAACGGCTCCATGGGCCTCGGCATCACCACGGCCAGCAAGCATCCGGACGAAGCCTGGAAATACATCTCCTTCATGACCTCGCAGGCGACGCAAAACCAGTATGCCAAGCTCAGCCTGCCGATCTGGGCATCGTCCTATGACGATCCGGCCGTCACCAAGGGGCAGGAAGAGCTGATCGCGGCTGCCAAGGTGGGGCTTGCCGCGATGTATCCGCGTCCGACGACGCCGAAGTATCAGGAACTGTCGACCGCGCTTCAGCAGGCGATCCAGGAATCGCTGCTCGGCCAGTCTTCGCCGGAAGATGCACTGAAGTCCGCTGCCGACAACAGCGGTCTCTGATAGTCTTACCGGGTGGTACTGGAGCGGATGATTTCAGGTCTGTTCGTCCTAGAATCTGAATCCGCTCCGGCATCAGAGAAAGAGAGCATGATGTCGACCGAAAACCGATCATACTTTCGGCATCATGCTCTGCTCGCCGCCCGCCCTAACCTCCATGAAGAATGAAAGAAGGGGCCTGTCATGTCCGGCACCTCTATGACGACCCGCGCCTGGCTTTTGATGCTGCCGCTGCTTGTGGTGATGGTTGCCGTCATCGGCTGGCCTCTCGCCGATACCGTCGGCCTTTCCTTCACGGACGCAAAGCTTGTCGGAACCGGCGGCAATTTCGTCGGCATCGACAACTACGCGAAGATGCTGGCGAACTCCAATTTCCAGCGCACACTGATCACCACAACCTGGTTCGCGGTCGTCTCCGTCGCCGCCGAAATGGTGCTCGGCGTGCTTGCCGCGCTGCTGCTGAACCAGGACTTCAAGGGCCGAGGGGCGCTGCGAGCGCTGATGATCCTGCCCTGGGCGCTGCCGACGGTCGTCAACGCGACGCTCTGGCGCCTGATCTACAATCCGGAATACGGTGCCCTCAATGCGGCACTCACCCAGCTCGGTCTCATCGACGCCTATCGCTCCTGGCTCGGCGAGCCGGGCACGGCGCTGACGGCGCTCATCGTCGCTGATTGCTGGAAGAATTTCCCGCTGGTGGCCCTGATCGCGCTCGCCGCCCTGCAGGCCGTGCCGCGTGACATCACCGCCGCATCGCTGGTCGATGGCGCAGGCCCCTTCAAGCGTTTCCGCTTCGTCATCCTTCCCTATCTTGTCGGACCGCTGATGGTGGCGCTGGTGCTGCGCACCATCGAGGCCTTCAAGGTCTTCGACATCATCTGGGTGATGACACGCGGCGGACCGGCAAACAGCACGCGCACGCTGTCGATCCTCGTCTATCAGGAAGCGTTTTCCTTCCAGCGGGCGGGGTCCGGCGCATCGCTCGCCCTCATCGTCACGCTGCTGGTCACTGTGCTTGCCGCCGCCTATGCCGCCCTTGTCCGCAAAACCGCAGGGAGTGCCGCCTGATGGAACGCAAGAGCCCGCTCTTCACCTGCTTCGTCTATGTCTGCGCCATCCTGCTTGCCGCCGTTATCCTGGCGCCGATCGCCTGGCTCTTCATCATGAGCATTTCGCCGGCTGCCGACCTTGCCGCCAAGCCGCTGCGCTGGTGGCCGCAGACACCAGATTTCTCGCGTTACAAGGTGCTGCTGTCGACGCTGGAAAACAGCGAGGGCGCCGCCTTCACCTCTTCGCTGCGCAACAGCATCGAAGTGGCAGGCATGGCGACCATTGCCGCCATCGCACTCGCCATCCCCGCCGGCTGGGCCGTGTCCCGCACGCCCTCGGTCGGCTGGTCTCTGTCCATGGTCATCGCCACCTACATGCTGCCGCCGGTGGCGCTGGCCGTGCCGCTCTACATGGGCCTTGCCCATCTCGGCCTGCTCAACAACGTCTTCGGCCTGGCGCTCGTCTACCTGACGATCCTGGCGCCGTTCACGACCTGGCTGATGAAATCCGGCTTCGATTCCATTCCGAAGGAGATCGAGGCCGCGGCGATGATCGACGGCGCCGGGCTGTTCCAGACGCTGAAGATCATCACGCTGCCGCTTGCCATGCCCGTGATGGCGACCTCGGCGCTCTTCGCCTTCCTGCTTGCCTGGGACGAATTCTTCTATGCGCTGCTCTTCACGTCAGACCAGCGCGCCAAGACCCTCACCGTCGCCATCGCGGATCTCGCCGGCGGCCGTGTCTCGGATTACGGACTGATCGCGACTGCCGGCGTGCTCGCCGCCCTGCCCCCGGTGCTGATCGGCCTTGTCATGCAACGCGCCCTGATCTCGGGCCTGACCAATGGCGGCGTCAAGGGATGACCATGACCAAAGAGAAAACACGCCCCGAAGGCCTTGCCGCCATCGACCGCGAGATGGCCCGCCAGCATGCGGATGCGCTCGCCTCGTTCGAGGCTGCCGCCGATATGGCCGCCAAGGCCGCCGCCTCGCTGAAGCACACTCGCAGGCTGCTGCTGCTCGGCATGGGCGGCTCGCACGCCGTCAACCGCGCCGTCGAGCCGCTTTATCGCGCCGCCGGCATCGATGCGATCGCGCTGCCGCTCTCCGAACAGCTCGGCCAGCCGCTATCGCTGGACGGACGCACGATCTTCATGACCTCGCAATCCGGCGAAAGCGCCGAGGTCCTGCGCTGGTTCGACGAGACGGGCGGCACCGCCGAGACCTTCGGCCTGACGCTGGAGGGCAGCTCTTTCCTTGCCAGAACAGCGCCTTCTCTCATCGGTGCTGGCGGCACCGAGCTTGCCTTTGCCGCAACCCGCAGCCTCACCGTGAGCTTCGCGCTGCATCTGGCGATCTTCGCCGCCCTCGGGCAGGATTCATCGCCCGCCTTGGCCGTGCTTCGCGCGCCTGAGGCGCTCGATATCAAGCCGGCGCTCTCGGCACTTGCCAATGTCGCCACGATCGTCACCTCGGGCCGCCGCCTGCAGGGCGTTGCCGAAGCGCTGGCGCTCGGCCTCACGGAACTTTCCCGCCGTCCCTGCTTCTCGCTCGAAGGCGGCCAGCTCCGCCATGGGCCGATGGAAATGCTCGGGCCGTCAATTGGCGTCGTGCTTTTCCGCGGCAACGATGCGACGGCTGGCCTCGTGACGGCCATGGCCGTTTCGGCTGCCGAGACGGGTGCGCCTGTGATCATCTTCGACGGTTCGCAGGAAGAGCCGGTCCCTGGCTGCGTCACGCTGCGCTTCAAGCCGGAAACCGGGCTTGCGGCCATTTTCCAGATGCTGCCCGTGGCGCAGTCGCTGATGATCGCCTTCGCCGACGAGCGGGTGGAAAATGCCGGCACGCCGGTACGCTCCACCAAGATCACCCGGAGCGAATGAATGAAGCCGCTTGCAGTCATCGGCAACGTCAATATCGACCTGATCCTCGGGCCAGCCGCGCCATGGCCGAAGGCCGGCACGGAGATCATCGTCGATCACGACGAGTTGCGCGTCGGCGGCCAGGCCGGCAATAGCGCGCTCGCCTGGGAAGGCCTCGGCGTCGACTACGCGATATCGGCCAATGTCGGCAACGACCAGTTCGGACGCTGGCTCAGCGAAGCGTTCGGCGCGCGCAGCAGCAAGTGGCCTGTCAGCCCCGAGCGCACGACGCTCTCGGTCGGCATCACCCATCCCGATGGCGAACGCACCTTCTTCACGACACGCGGCCACCTGCCGCGCTTCAGTCTCGACGATGTGCTGGCGGTGCTCGACGGCGAGCGGCTCGCCGGCGGCTATGCGCTTTTGTGCGGCGCCTTCCTGACCGAAGACCTCACGCGGGACTACGACGCCCTGTTCGACTGGGCCGACAAGCATGGGATCACGGTCGCACTCGACACCGGCTGGCCGCTCGATGGCTGGACCGAGGCGAATCGCGATGCCACGCGTCGCTGGCTCTCGCGCTGCGGCGTGGCGCTGATGAACGAAGTCGAGACGACGACGCTTGCCGGCAAATCCGATCCGGCCGAGGCTGCGCGTATACTCCATGCGCTGATGCCTGACGGCGCGATCTTCGTCGTCAAGCGCGGTGCGGACGGCGCAATCGCCATCGAAGCAGATGGCAACCTTGTTTCGGCCGATGCGCCGCCTGTCACCGTCGTCGACACGATCGGTGCCGGCGATGTCTTCAATGCCGGCTTCCTGGCCGCCCTTGCCTGCGGCGAGCCGCCTGCGGCCTGCCTTTCGGCGGGGACCGCTGTCGCTTCCAGCGCCATTTCCACTCTGCCGCGCAGCTATGGCCCGGCCCAAGCATCCGAGGAGGCCGTTCAATGAGCGCGCTCGAAATCCAGAACATCCGCAAGAGCTACGGCGAAGTAGATACTCTGAAAGGCATCGATATTTCGCTCGAAAGCGGCGAATTCCTGGTGCTGCTCGGCTCGTCGGGCTGCGGCAAGTCCACGCTGCTGAACATCATCGCCGGACTTGCCGAGGCAACCAGCGGCGATATCCGCATCGGTGATCGCTCGGTGCTCGGCGTCCATCCGAAGGACCGCGACATCGCCATGGTGTTCCAGTCCTATGCGCTCTATCCGAACCTCTCGGTCCACCGCAACATCGGCTTCGGCCTGGAAATGCGCAAAGTGCCTGCTGCCGAGCGCGACAAGGCAGTGCGTGAGGCGGCGAAGCTGCTACAGATCGAATCGCTGCTCGAGCGCAAGCCGAGCGCGCTTTCTGGCGGCCAGCGTCAGCGCGTAGCGATTGGGCGTGCACTTGTGCGCAAGCCGGAGGTTTTTCTGTTCGACGAGCCGCTGTCCAACCTGGATGCCAAGCTGCGCATGGAGATGCGCACGGAGCTGAAGCGTCTTCACCAGATGCTGAAGACCACGGTGGTCTATGTGACGCACGACCAGATCGAGGCGATGACGCTTGCAACCCGCATCGCCGTGATGCGCGACGGCCGGATCGAACAGCTCGGCACGCCGGACGAGATCTACAACCGGCCGGCGACACTCCATGTCGCGACCTTCGTCGGCGCGCCGCCGATGAACCTGCTGAACGCGACGGCGGAAGCAGGCAGCCTGCGTATCGACGGGACATCGATCGCGCTGCCCATGCCTGCGGCGAGCACCGGGATCCGGCAGGGACAGGAGCTGGTGATCGGCATTCGGCCGGAAGCGCTGCATCTGGATGGCGAGGGTCAGCTTGAAGCGGTCTGCGAAGTCACGGAATTGACGGGTCCGGAACTGATCGTGACGGTTCATGTTGGTTCACAGCGTCTGATGGCGAGCCTTCCGGCGAGTTGCGGGCTGGCGGTGGGGGACGTGTTGCGGCTGGGTTTGGGCTGTGGGGTTCATGTATTCGATCGTGGCAGCGGCCTGCGATGCGGGTGAGTTCTGCGGGATTTTCTGGATATGGAACAGCAAGGAGCCCGGTTGCGGGATTGTTGCTGGATATTGGCTTTGAGATTGGGGAAGATTTGGTTGCGGGGGCAGGATTTGAACCTGCGGCCTTCAGGTTATGAGCCTGACGAGCTACCGGGCTGCTCCACCCCGCGTCACCAGCGCAAATCCGGAGGATTTGTCGCGAGTAGCAAGCCGGCGTAGCCGACTTGCGTCATCCGAGCAAATTGCTTTAGCAATTTGTCTCGTGTTCATTAGGCACCCTTTTTCAGGGGGCCACCAGCGTAAGCCGCGTTGCGTCCTATCGCTTGTTTCCCTTGCCCTCTATTTCAGGTGCGCAAGGGGAGAACTTCTTGCTTTCAGAAGCGACAAAGGCCGCATGAGCGGCCTATTGCAACACGGCCGAGCCGTTATTCGATCAGAGAAGATTTATGCGAGGCATAAACCGCTTACGCGATTTAGCCTGAGTTGCGATTAGCAGACCTGGCAGCGACCTACTCTCCCGCGTCTTAAGACGAAGTACCATGGGCGCAGGGGCGTTTCACGGCCGTGTTCGGAAAGGGAACGGGTGCAGCCACCCCGCCATAACCACCAGGTCGGCAAAGCGCAACTTCAGGCCAAACCTTGCGGATTTGGCCCGATTTGAGAAGCTGGTGAGACTAGACGTCTCGTTTTGTCTATTTGAACACGTCTTTGGATTGCTCATGCCGCATGAATGCTTTCGCATTCAGCGGGGGATAGGCATGAATGCTTTCGCATTCAGCCTGAGATGAGCACTGGCAATGGGAACGATCAAGCCAATCGAGCTATTAGTACCGGTAAGCTTCATGCGTTGCCGCACTTCCACACCCGGCCTATCAACGTGGTCGTCTTCCACGGCTCTGATAGGGAACACTCGTTTCCAGGTTGGTTTCCCGCTTAGATGCCTTCAGCGGTTATCCATTCCATATATAGCTACCCTGCTATGCCCTTGGCAGGACAACAGGTCCACCAGAGATATGTCCATCCCGGTCCTCTCGTACTAGGGACAGATCCTGTCAATATTCCTACACCCACGGCAGATAGGGACCGAACTGTCTCACGACGTTCTGAACCCAGCTCACGTACCGCTTTAATTGGCGAACAGCCAAACCCTTGGGACCTGCTCCAGCCCCAGGATGCGATGAGCCGACATCGAGGTGCCAAACAACCCCGTCGATATGGACTCTTGGGGGTCATCAGCCTGTTATCCCCGGCGTACCTTTTATCCGTTGAGCGATGGCCCTTCCACGCGGGACCACCGGATCACTATGACCGACTTTCGTCTCTGCTCGACTTGTCAGTCTCGCAGTCAGGCGGGCTTATGCCATTGCACTCGACGACCGATTTCCGACCGGTCTGAGCCCACCATCGCGCGCCTCCGTTACTCTTTCGGAGGCGACCGCCCCAGTCAAACTACCCACCATACACTGTCCCGGATCCGGATGACGGACCGCGGTTAGACATCCATGACGATAAGGGTGGTATTTCAAGGATGGCTCCACAAGAACTGGCGTCCCTGCTTCAAAGCCTACCACCTATCCTACACATGCCGACACGAATGCCAGTGTAAAGCTATAGTAAAGGTGCACGGGGTCTTTCCGTCTGACCGCAGGAACCCCGCATCTTCACGGGGAATTCAATTTCACTGAGTCTATGTTGGAGACAGCGGGGAAGTCGTTACGCCATTCGTGCAGGTCGGAACTTACCCGACAAGGAATTTCGCTACCTTAGGACCGTTATAGTTACGGCCGCCGTTTACTGGGGCTTCGATTCAGAGCTTGCACCCCTCCTCTTAACCTTCCAGCACCGGGCAGGCGTCAGACCCTATACGTCGTCTTGCGACTTCGCAGAGCCCTGTGTTTTTGGTAAACAGTCGCTACCCCCTGGTCTGTGCCACCCTCACATGCTTGCGCACATAAGGGTCACGCTTCTTCCGAAGTTACGCGTGCAATTTGCCGAGTTCCTTCAACATAGTTCTCTCAAGCGCCTTGGTATACTCTACCTGACCACCTGTGTCGGTTTCGGGTACGGTCTGTACGGTGGAGCTATTTCCTGGAACCGCGTCCCCGCCCACACAATCCAATAAGTGTGAACAAGTTAAGCAATCCGTCACTTCCACCAGGCCCACGAATATTAACGTGGTTCCCATCGACTACGCGTGTCCGCCTCGTCTTAGGGGCCGGCTAACCCTGCTCAGATTAACTTTAAGCAGGAACCCTTGGTCTTTCGGCGAGAGGGTCTCTCACCCTCTTTATCGTTACTCATGTCAACATTCGCACTTCCGATACCTCCAGGACCCCTCACGGGTATCCCTTCATCAGCTTACGGAACGCTCCGCTACCACGTGTATTGCTACACATCCTCAGCTTCGGTGCATGGCTTCAGCCCCGTTACATTTTCGGCGCAAAGACCCTTGACTAGACCAGTGAGCTGTTACGCTTTCTTTAAATGATGGCTGCTTCTAAGCCAACATCCTGGTTGTTTTGGGATCCTCACATCCTTTCCCACTTAGCCATGACTTGGGGACCTTAGCTGGAGGTTAGGGTTGTTGCCCTTTTCACGACGGACGTTAGCACCCGCCGTGTGTCTGCCGAGTAGTACTTCCCGGTATTCGGAGTTTGGTTAGGATCAGTAAGACGGTGAGTCCCCATAGCCCATCCAGTGCTCTACCCCCGGGAGTATTCGCTCGACGCTCTACCTAAATAGATTTCGCGGAGAACCAGCTATTTCCGAGTTTGATTGGCCTTTCACCCCTAGCCACAAGTCATCCCAATCTATTGCAACAGATGCGGGTTCGGTCCTCCAGTTGGTGTTACCCAACCTTCAACCTGCTCATGGCTAGATCACTCGGTTTCGGGTCTAATGCAACAAACTATATCGCCCTGTTCAGACTCGCTTTCGCTTCGCCTACACCTACCGGCTTAAGCTTGCTTGTTACACTAAGTCGTTGACCCATTATACAAAAGGTACGCCGTCACCCTTGCGGGCTCCGACTGTTTGTAGGCATCCAGTTTCAGGTTCTATTTCACTCCCCTTGTCGGGGTGCTTTTCACCTTTCCCTCACGGTACTGGTTCGCTATCGGTCATGCACGAGTACTTAGGCTTGGAGAGTGGTCTCCCCATGTTCAGACAGGATTTCACGTGTCCCGCCCTACTCTAGGACAATAAAGCTATCTACGCGTACGGGGCTGTCACCCTCTACGGCAAACCTTTCCAGGTTCTTCCACTTTAAACTTCATTGCCACTGGCCTGGTCCGCGTTCGCTCGCCACTACTTGCGGAGTCTCGGTTGATGTCCTTTCCTGCAGGTACTTAGATGTTTCAGTTCCCTGCGTTCGCTTCTTACACCCTATTTTATTCAGGTGAAGATACCTTGTTACAATACCTAGAAACCTGAAGTGTCCAACCAGCCACCAGGCCGTTGAGGCTACGCTGCATCAGCAGCGACGGCCTCCGGCCTTGCGAAGCCCAAACGGGCTTCGATCCTTTTCCCTCGCCACTCCGAAGAGCAAGCGAAAGAGCAGGATGTTTGCGGTCAACAATTCAGATTTTCTAGGTATTTAAGGTGGGTTGCCCCATTCGGAGATCCATGGATCAAAGCTTATTCGCAGCTCCCCACGGCTTTTCGCAGCGTATCACGTCCTTCATCGCCTGTGCATGCCTAGGCATCCACTAAATGCCCTTACGACACTTGATCGTTCTCATTGCCAATGCTCATCGTCTCGTTGCCCGTTTCCGTCAGGAAACGGCAACAGACCGGGTTACCTTTTACAACCCAGCCTATCAACAATGCCATCGACGTGTTCGACAGGCTTGCTTTATTGGAGCTACGCCGAGCAGCTCGCTTGCAGCCTGTCTTAAGACCAGCTTCTCGAGATTAAATCCGGTACCGCGCGGTCAGGCAACGGTAATCCGATTGTCCGTCAGAGATACTCCAAAGAGTATCAACAACGACGCGATAAACCGCTTGCGCAATTTACGCTGACAATCCAGAGCGACAAGCTTCCTTCCTACCTCCGTCCCCTCCTTCGTTTCCAGCCGGCTAGGCCATCCACGATATCACAAGGTCCGGGCTCGGACGTCTCAGGCCTAAACCCAAAACACCTGGAAGCCTCCAGATCAATCTTCTCTTCACAATGTATGCAGAACAC
>NZ_CP177349.1:2770000-3367500 GCF_046840415.1 Rhizobium sp. SYY.PMSO | reverse complement strand
CAAAAATTAGAGCATAATTTCTTAAGAGTAGGCAGTTCCGGGGATTCGTTTTGCGCCTGCCTTCGGAATCGGGCATGCAACTGCGTGCAAATCGGCCCCTGCGCTTCCGTCAGCACCTCCCGTCCGGCTCTCATTGCCAGGCGAGCGCCCAGGACCTAATAGAAATCGAGCAATCAGATGGAGTGAAGCATGTTGCTTCTCAGTGAAGGGCAGAGACGAGCCGGGCTGTCCCGGCCGGCGCTGCCTGCAGCCCTCAAACATCCGGCCGCCGCCATTCTTGCCGACCGATATATGCGGGACCGCCAAGTGTGAGCAACAGGACGCCTTCCCTGCCGGAACTTCCGGTCTCGCATGTACTTGCCGATATCGGCAGCGCGCTCGCCGGAGAGCGGCGCGCGGTGCTTTCCGCACCGCCCGGCGCCGGCAAGACGACGCTGGTGCCGCTTTATCTATTGGGCCAGGAATGGCGCGGCGACGGCCGGATCATTCTGCTGGAGCCACGGCGGCTGGCCGCAAGGGCAGCCGCCGCCCGCATGGCCTCGCTGCTTGGCGAGCAGGTGGGCGATACCGTGGGCTACCGCATGCGCCTCGACAACCGCATCTCGTCCAAAACCCGGATCGAGGTGGTGACGGAAGGCGTGTTCGCGCGGATGATTCTCGAGGACCCCGAACTTTCCGGTATTTCCACCGTCATCTTCGACGAATTCCACGAGCGCTCGCTGGACGCGGATTTCGGCCTGGCGCTGGCGCTCGACGTGCAATCGGCGCTGCGGGAGGACCTGCGCATCCTCGTCATGTCGGCGACGCTGGATGTGGAACGGGTCGCCAGCCTGCTCGGCCATCCGCCCGTCATCGAAAGCATGGGCCGCAGCTTTACGATCGACATCCGCCATCAGGATCGGCCGGCGGGCGAACGCATTGAGGACACGGTGACGCGGGCGATCCGCGATGCACATGCGAACGAGCAGGGCTCGATCCTCGCCTTCCTGCCGGGACAGGCGGAGATCACTAGGACAGCGGAACGGCTCGACGGCCGGTTCGGAGCGGAAACGGCAATCGCGCCGCTTTACGGCAATCTCGGCCAGAAGGAACAGGACGCGGCGATAAGGCCCGCGCCAAAGGGCACGCGCAAGATCGTGCTGGCCACTTCGATCGCCGAAACCTCCATTACCATCGACGGCGTGCGGATCGTCATCGATAGCGGCCTGCAGCGGCTGCCAGTCTTCGAGCCCTCGACCGGCATCACGCGGCTCGAAACGGTGCGCGTATCGCGCGCCTCTGCGGACCAGCGCGCCGGCCGTGCCGGGCGAACCGAGCCGGGCGTCGCCATTCGCCTTTGGCATCCGGGGCAGACGGCCGCACTTCCGGCCTTTACGCCGCCGCAGATCCTTTCGAGCGATCTTTCCGGGCTGGCGCTCGATCTGGCGCATTGGGGCGTGCAGGACCCGGCAACGCTTGCCTTCGTCGACCAGCCACCGGCGACGACGCTTGCCGAGGCGCGAGCCTTGCTGCGTCAGCTGGGAGCGCTCGACGCGGAGAACGGGCTGACGGCGCGCGGCCGGCTGATGCGCGAGCTCGCCCTGCCGCCGCGGCTGGCGGCGATGGTAATATCGGCGGCCGAATTCGGCCAGGCGCGCGAGGCGGCGCTGCTGGCCGTGCTATTGACGGAACAGGGGCTTGGCGGCCAGAGCATCGATCTGGAGGACCGGCTGCGCCGCTTCAAGACGGAAAAGGGCGAGCGTGCCGAGGCTGCGCGCCGGCTGGCCGCACGCCTCGCCCAGGCATCGGGCGGCAATCCCGGCCCAGCCTCTCCCACCCCTCCGCTCGCGGGCGTGCTGCTGCTGCATGCTTTTCCCGACCGGATCGCCCTGCAGCGCGGCGGCCGCGGCCGCTTCGTCATGGCCAACGGGCGCGGCGCGGAACTGCCCGAGACCGAGCGGCTTGCCGGCGCACAGATGCTTGTCATTGCCGATCTGACCGGCCGTGCGGCGCAGGCGCGCATTCTGGCCGCGGCGGAGATTTCGCGCGCCGATATAGAAGAGCATCTGCCTGGCGAGATTCGCACCGAAGACCAGAGCTTTTTCGACAGAGCGAGCCGTCAGGTGCGGGCGCGGCGGGCAACGCGGCTGGGCGCCATCATCTTCGAGGAAACGCCCCTCCCGCGCCCCTCCGGCGAGCAGGCGGCAAAGGCGCTGGCCGACGGCATTCGCGAACTCGGCATCGGCGTCCTGCCGTTCTCGAAGGACGCCGCGCAGTTGCGCGAAAGGATCGGCTTCTTATACAGGACGATCGGCGAGCCCTGGCCCGACATGAGCGACGAGGCCCTGCTTGCGCGGCTCGACGACTGGTTCACGCCGTTTCAGGCGGACGCGCGCGGTCTCTCGGATATCACCGCCGGAGGGCTTTCCAATGGGCTGCTGTCGCTGGTGCCGCATGAGCTGCAGCGCGATCTCGCCCGCATGGCGCCAACGCATTTCGAGGCGCCGACCGGCCAGCGCCATCCCATACAATATGATGGCGAGGAACCGCTGCTGACCATTCGCGTCCAGGAGCTGTTCGGGCTGAAACAGCATCCGGCCATCGGCGGCGGCAGGCTGCCGCTGCTGCTGGAGCTGACATCGCCGGCGCACCGCCCGATCCAGACGACGCGCGACCTGCCCGGCTTCTGGGCGGGTTCCTGGAAGGACGTGCGCGCCGACATGCGCGGGCGCTATCCGAGGCATCCCTGGCCGGAGGACCCGGCCGAGGCATTGCCCACGACACGCGCCAAGCCGAGGGGAACCTGACAATGGCACGCTTCTTCCGCGGACTGGAAAAACTGTCCGAGGCCGAAATGAAGGCACAGGAGGGCCATCACACCAGCCGGCGGCTGCGGCTGCAAACGCTGGTGCGCCTGCGCTGGCTTGCGGTCGGCGGCCAGATGGTGACCGTGATGATCGTCGCCTTCTGGCTGAAATTCCCCATGCCGCTGCTGCCCTGCTGCGTGCTGATCGCCTGCCTTGCCTGGATCAATTTCTTCCTGACGCTGCGCTATCCGCCGACGCACCGGCTGGAGCCGCCGGCGGCTTTCGCCCTGCTCAGCCTCGACCTTCTGCAACTTTGCGGGCTGCTGCTGATCACCGGCGGCCTTGCCAACCCCTTTTCGGCGCTGGTCTGCGTGCCCGTCATCATTTCCTTCGCCTCGCAGCCGATCCGCTACAGCATGCCGCTGATCCTGCTGGCGATGATCTGCATCACCGGTCTGGCCTTCTCGCCCTTTCCACTGCCCTGGTATCAGGGCGTCGCCGTCAACGTCCACAGCGTCATGCAGCTCGGGGTCTGGTGCTCCATCGCCTCCACCATGGCTTTTGCCGCCTTCTACGCCTATCGCGTCTCCATGGAAGCCTCGCAGCTTGCCGATGCGCTGTCGGCGACCGAACTCGTGCTGCAGCGGGAAAAGCACCTGTCGCAACTCGACGGGCTGGCCGCCGCGGCCGCACACGAACTCGGCACGCCGCTTGCGACCATCAGCGTCGTTGCCAAGGAGATGGAACGGGAACTGCGCGAGGACGATCGTTTCCGTGAGGACGTGGCGCTGCTGCGCAGCCAGAGTGAGCGTTGCCGCGACATCCTCAGGCGGCTGACGACCCTTTCCTCCGAGGACGAGGCCCATATGCGGCGGCTGACGCTCTCTTCCATGATGGAAGAAATCATCGCGCCGCATCGCGAGTTCGGGATCGCGCTGGAGCTGATCGAAAAGAGCCCGCGTGCCGGCGAGCCGGTTCTCGGCCGCAATGCCGGCATCATGTACGGGCTGGGCAATCTCATCGAAAATGCGGTCGATTACGCCCGCAAGACGGTGACGATCACGGTGGAATATACCGCCGATACCCTGGCGATTACCATCGAAGACGACGGCAGCGGCTATTCGCCGGAAATCCTGGCGCGGATCGGCGAACCCTATGTCACCTCGCGCCAGCGTGACGACACCGCCGGCGGCCTCGGGCTCGGCCTCTTCATCGCCAAGACGCTGCTGGAGCGCTCGGGGGCTGCGCTTTCCTTCGGCAATCGCGATCCGGAGACGCCGGGCGCGCGCGTCCGCGTCGAATGGCCGCGCGTGTTGATCGACAGTAATTCGACAAAATGATTTTCACGGCTTAAAACAGCGATCGTCAAAAATCGGTAGAATATGCAGGCGGATGATCGCCGGGATAGAAGATAAAATGACGGATAAAGAAAGCGTTGCCCCGCAGGTCGGGGCCAAGGAAGACGCGGCCCATATCGGCCCGGACGCAACCTTGCTGATCGTCGATGACGACGGCCCCTTTCTGCGCAGGCTGGCGCGCGCGATGGAAACGCGCGGCTTTGACGTCGAGACGGCGGAGTCGGTGGCGGAAGGCGTTGCCAAATCCAAGGCGACGCCGCCGAAATATGCCGTGGTCGATCTTCGCCTTGGCGACGGTAACGGGCTGGACGTGATCGAGGCGATCCGCCAGCGGCGCGACGACACGCATATCGTCGTTCTGACGGGTTACGGAAACATCGCGACGGCGGTCACTGCGGTCAAACTCGGCGCGCTCGACTATCTCGCCAAACCCGCCGATGCCGACGACGTCTATGCCGCGCTGACGCAGCGGCCCGGCGAAAAGGCGGAAGTGCCTGAGAACCCGATGTCGGCGGATCGCGTGCGCTGGGAGCACATCCAGCGCGTCTACGAGATGTGCGAGCGCAACGTTTCCGAAACGGCCCGCCGGCTTAACATGCATCGCCGCACGCTGCAGCGCATCCTGGCCAAGCGCGCGCCGAAATAGAGCAATTCCAGGAAAAGTGTGCAGCGGTTTTCCGTCCGGAATTGTGCCGGAGACTCACTGATCTATTCGGAAGCAAAGGACTTGCCCGTCGCCCATTCTGCCAGAAGCAGGCGCTGCGCGGCGGCGCGCGAGAAATTGAGCGTCACCGACTTGCGCGTCGCGGGCGGCAGGCGATGCTCCGGCGCCTCGCGGATCATGTGGGCGCCGTAACCGTCGGACAGAAACAGCCCGCACTCCTCCGGAAATATATCGAGCGGCACGTCCTTGTGCGTCGCGAAGAACAGCCTGTCGCAATGCAGGCGATAGTCCGGCCATTTGCGGTCGACGCGGAAATCCTCGATCGACGTCTTGATCTCGATGATCCAGATTTCGCCCTTTTCCGAAAGAGTGACGAGATCGGCGCGGCGACCGCTGGCAAGCGGCAGCTCCGGCAGCACGGCATGGCGCATCTCATGCAGCAACAACTGCATGCCCTTGCGCACGAGCATGGCTCTTTCCGACTGCCTGCCGTCTATTAACGGATTGTTATTGTAAACGTTCAAAATCGTCATGAATTGTCCCGGGGACAGGCCAAGCGTTGTTGCAAAAAAACCATGTCCTTCTAATTTGCGCGCTGACGCTATTTTTGTAGTGCCACAGCAGCTTGCAAAGCCAAGTTTAATGGAAAATAAACCGTAGACAAAGATGGTTGATAGCCATCCAGTTCCCCGCCACGAAATTCAAGAGACTACCATGCGCATCCGTAATGCTATGACCGCACTCGGCCTTGTCGCAATGCTCGCATCGGCTGGCTATGCCACCACCGCCGCAGCAGCGCCGGCCGCAACCGCAAATTCGGCCACCGAGACCATCAAGACTTTCGATGGCGACTACGGTGTGACCAGCGACAACGGCTTTCAGCTGCCGGCGATCCCGATCCAGAAGGTGAAGCCGCAGTTCCGCCGTCAGATCGTCGAATACAAGACGGACGAGGCCGAAGGCACGATCATCGTCAACACGCGCGAGCGTCATCTTTATTACATCCTCGGCAATGGCGAAGCGATGCGCTACGGCATCGGCGTCGGCAAGCAGGGCTTCTCCTGGTCCGGCACCGCCTATGTCGCCTGGAAGCAGGAATGGCCGAATTGGCATCCCCCGAAGGAAATGGCTGTCCGCCGTCCGGAAATCGCCAAATATGTCGATGGCGGCATGAACCCGGGCCTTTCCAACCCGCTCGGCGCGCGCGCCATGTATCTCTACAACGAAAAGGGCCAGGACACGCTGTTCCGCCTGCACGGCACGCCGGAATGGGCTTCGATCGGCACCGCTGCCTCCTCGGGCTGCATCCGCCTGATCAATCAGGACGTGATCGATCTCTACAGCCGCGTTCTTCCGGGCCGCAGCACCAAGGTCATCGTGATCCAGTAATCGCTGGCTACTTGAATTGAACGAAAAGGCCGCCGGATATCGATCCGGCGGCCTTTTTGTTCTTGAGGCTGGACATTGCCCCCCTTCTCCCCTCGGGGAGAAGGTGCCCGAAGGGCGGATGAGGGGGAGGCGCGGCAAAGAGATAATACTTAAACTGGAATATTGCGTGCTGGCGGTGGCTCCCCTCACCCTGCCCTCTCCCCTCGGGGAGAGGGAGCTTTTTGCCAAGCATCGCCTCTTCGGCGCAAAATGCCGCAAGCGAAGATTTACCCCGCCTGCCTTGCCTTCAGTTCGATGCGGCGACGATGCAGGACCGGTTCGGTATAGCCGTTCGGCTGCTCACGCCCCTTGAGGACGAGATCGAGGGCGGCCTGGAAGGCGATCGAACCGTCGAAATTGCCTGACATGGCGATGTAGTTGGGATCATCGGCATTCTGCCGATCGACCACGGCCGCCATACGCTTCATCGTCTCGATAATCTGCGCTTCGGTGATGACCTTGTGGTGCAGCCAGTTCGCCATATGCTGCGCGGAGATGCGCAGGGTGGCGCGATCTTCCATGAGGCCGACATTGTTGATATCCGGCACCTTGGAGCAGCCGACGCCCTGATCCACCCAGCGCACGACATAGCCGAGAATGCCCTGGCTGTTGTTGTCGATCTCGCGCTGGATTTCCTCAGGCGTCCAGTTCGGTCGGGAGGCGACCGGCACGGAGAGAATATCGGAGAGCCTGGCACGGCCACGGCTCTTCAGGCTCTTCTGCACGTCGACAACGTTGACGCGGTGATAATGGGTGGCATGCAGCGTCGCGGCCGTCGGGGACGGCACCCAGGCGGTGTTGGCGCCAGCCTTCGGGTGGGCGATCTTCTGTTCGAGCATGGCCGCCATCAGATCCGGCATGGCCCACATGCCCTTGCCGATCTGGGCATGGCCGGAGAGACCGCATTCAAGGCCGATATCGACGTTCCAGTTCTCATAGGCGCCGATCCAGGCCGCCTGCTTCATGTCGCCCTTGCGGATCATCGGGCCGGCTTCCATCGAGGTATGGATTTCATCGCCGGTGCGATCGAGGAAGCCGGTATTGATGAAGACGACGCGCTCGCGGGCGGCGCGGATGGCTTCCTTGAGGTTGACGGTGGTGCGGCGCTCCTCGTCCATGATGCCCATCTTCATGGTGTTGCGCGCCATCCCGAGAAGGTCTTCGACGCGCGCGAAGATATCGACCGCGAAGGCGACTTCCTCGGGACCATGCATCTTCGGCTTGACGACATACATGGAGCCGGTGCGCGAGTTCTTGCGGCGGCCGTTCGGACCGATATCGTAGAGCGCGATCAGGCCGGTGATGGCGGCATCCATGATGCCCTCCGGCACCTCGTTGCCATCACGGTCGAGGATCGCCGGATTGGTCATCAGGTGGCCGACATTGCGCACCAGCATCAGCGAGCGGCAGTGCAGGTCGAAGGTGCTGCCGTCAGGCGCGGTATAGGCGACATCCGGATTGAGCCGGCGCGTGAAGGTCTTGCCGCCCTTGGCGACCTCTTCCGTCAGGTCGCCCTTCATCAGGCCGAGCCAGTTGCGGTAGACCTCGGCCTTGTCCTCGGCATCGACGGCCGCGATCGAATCCTCGCAGTCCATGATCGTCGTGATCGCCGATTCCAGGCGGACGTCGGAAATACCGGCCGGGTCGGTCTTGCCGATGGCGGTGGTGGCGTCGATGACGATTTCGATATGGATGCCGTTCTGCTTCAGCAGGATATGCGTCGGCGCTGCCGCATCGCCGAGATAACCGGCGAAATGGCTGCCATCCGCCAGTTTCGCGGCGCCGCCCCTGATGGCAATCGCCAGCGCGCCATTCTTCACGGCAAGGCCGGTAACATCCTTCCAGCTCGCCCCGTCGAGCGGCACGGCGGAATCAAGAAAATCGCGGACCCAGGCAATGACCTTTTCGCCGCGCTTGGGGTTATATCCCTTGCCCTTCTCGGCGCCGTCGGTCTCGGGAATGGCATCGGTGCCGTAGAGGGCGTCATAAAGCGATCCCCAGCGGGCATTGGCCGCGTTCAGGGCATAGCGGGCATTCATGACGGGAACGACGAGCTGCGGGCCGGCAATCTCCGATATTTCGGGATCGACATTGGCCGTCGAAATCGTAAAGGCCGGGCCTTCGGGCACGATATAGCCGATATCGCGGAGGAAGGCCTCATAGGCGGCGAGATCGACGGGGGCGCCGTTCTTGCGATACCAGTCGTCGAGCGATGCCTGCATGCGGTCGCGCTTGGCAAGCAGCTCGCGATTCCGGGGCGCAAGATCGTGAACGATTTCGGAGAGGCCGGCAAAGAAGGCATCCGGATCCACGCCCGAACCCGGAAGGGCCTCCTTGACGAGGAAATCATACAGTACCGGTTCGATCTGAAGCCCGTTTTTCTCAATGCGGCTCATGCCAAATACTCCTCAAGGCCGTGTTACGGCTCAATTTTCATATGCTGCCACTTTGTTGATTGTTTCGCCTTCCGTCAATTTGGAAATAATTCGAAAGATTTATGCCTCTCTGGAAACAGTCAATCCGCCGCGATGCGCGGACGGCCGCTGGCGGTGGCTATGAACCGCGCCTCGATCAGCTTGCGATTGCCCTCGACCTCCGGCGCATCCACCTGTTCGTCCATCGCCACGACGAGGTCGACCGCGCCATTCAACCGTGCCTGCGCCATCGCGGCCTCGACGGCGCGCGAACGGGCATCGGCAAAGCTCCGGTTCTCGTCGGTAAAGCGCAGGCTCTCGCCGGCGCCGTTCAGGACGTAGATGCCATCCTCCGGCATGGTGACGAAGACAACGGCACTGGCCCGCACCTGCCCGACCACGGCGCCGACGGCATTGGCGACATCCGAATCGGCGGGAATGGCGCTTTCGGTCGCCAGCATCTCCGCAATCGCGGGATAGTAGACGGAGGCGGAAGCGCCGAGCCCGACAAGCGGGCGATCGAGCGAAATGGTGAAGCGGGCGATCCCCGGCGCACGGCGTAGCGCACGGTCGATGGAGATCGATCTGGCCGGATCGAGATCGGCAACGCCATCCTCGGCGAGGCAGGCGGCAAGAATGACGTCGGCCGACTGTCGGGTCAGGCGATCGACGATTTTCTGCGCGAGCTCCTCGACGGATGCGGCGATGGCGCGGCCGGAGCCATCCTTCAGCCGCATCGCCAGGGCCAGTCCGAGGCGGGCCGCCGGCTCGTTCCACTGGCTCTGCCGGCCGAGCACATGCATGGCATCCGAAGGCGTCAGGCCGCTCAGATGCACGAGGCCCCGCGCGACAAGCCGGTCCAGCGTCGCCTTCTGCGACGTCATCGTCAGAAGCTTGTCGAGCGCCGCAGGAACGGTGCCGATCCTGTCGAACAGCGCCTGCTCCGGCGCGGTGAGACCGCTCGCCAGATGATCCGGCACACCGGTACGCAGCGCAAAGCGGCCGGCATTGCGGCCCAGATGCGGCGCTCGCAACTGCTGTTCCAAGACATCGAGTACCGCTTCGCCATGCATGTGGGCGGCGAGGCTCAGCGGGAGCAGACGGCGCGGGCCGAGTTCGAAGGCGGCGATGAGGCCGCGATCGTTGATCTTCACCTCGGAATCGCCGCCGAGGCCATAGGTGCGCATGGCGACGGCCTCGACCATGGTGCGATAGCCCCCGACCACCGCGCCATCGGCATCGAGCCGCGGCCGGCCATCCTCCATGACGGCAACGTCGGTGGTGGTGCCGCCGATATCGGAAACCACGGCTGCGTCGAGACCGGTAAGATAGCGCGCGCCGACAAGACTTGCGGCGGGACCCGACAGAATGGTCTCGATCGGCCGGAGCCTGGCCTCCGCAGCGGAAATGAGCGCGCCGTCGCCGCGCACCACCATCATCGGCGCGGAAATGCCGCGCGTCGTCAAAAATCCTTCGCAGGCGCCGACGAGACGGTCGATCATCGAGACGAGGCGGGCATTGAGCAGTGTCGTCAAGGCGCGGCGCGGGCCGCCGAGCTTGGAGGAGAGTTCGTGGCTACAGGTGACGGGCAGATGCGAGAGCTCGCGGATACAATCGCGCACCCGGATTTCATGAGCCGGATTCCGCACGGCAAAATAGCCGGCAACGGCAAAAGAGGAGACCGATTTCGCCAGATCCGGCAATGCGTCGCGCAATGCCGTCAGATCGAGCGGATTTTCGGTGCCGTGAACATTGTGGCCGCCGGGGAGATAGAGCACGGGATCGGATCCGAGCGCTTCGGCAAGGCCGTCGCGCTTGAGATCGTCCGGGCCGAAGCCGATCATGATCAACCCGGCGCGGCCGCCCTGCCCTTCCACCAGCGCGTTGGTTGCGAGCGTGGTCGACAGCGATACCAGACCGATCGCCGAGACGGGAATTTTGGTCTTGGCGATGACGGCATCGACGGCGCCGGCAATGCCGACGGCGAGATCATGCCGCGTGGTCAGCGATTTCGCCTTGGCGATCACGCCATCGGTTTCATGGAAGAGAACGGCATCGGTATAGGTTCCACCCGTATCGATGCCGAGCAGGAAATGAGAGGTCACGACAATATCCAGCCCTTGAATGCACTGCGATGCCGTTATTGCACCCTTCCGGGCCGGGCCGCTAGCTGGCAAGCGGCAAAAACAGTCTTACCGTCGTGTCACCCGCATCGGCAATCCGCCGCGCGGCTGGGTCGTCAGCTTCTGCACCGGCCAGGGATCGGTCTCTTCGGTCGGGTCGAAGCGGAAGCGGCGCATCATCACGGCAAGGGCGATGACCGCTTCCTGAAGCGCGAAAGTGGCGCCGATGCAGACGCGTGGGCCGGCGCCGAAGGGCAGGTACTGGAAACGATTGATCTTGCCGCGGTTCTCCGGAAGAAAGCGTTCCGGCATGAAGGCGCGCGGCTTTTCCCAGTAGAGCTCGTGGCGGTGCAGCGTCCACGGCATGATGAGGACGGTAATGTCCTTCGGGATGGTCACGCGCTCGCCCTTGGCGCTCGTCCATTCGTCGTCGGCGATCGCGGCGCGATTGATCGACGGCGCCGGCGGGTAGAGGCGCATGGCCTCCTCGAAGGCGGCGCGGACATGCGGCATCAGGTCGAGCCAGGCGACCGGTTCGGCATCGGTCGCAAGCACCCTGTCTATTTCCTCTTCCATGGCCTGACGGATGTGCGGGCTGTTGGCCACGCAATAGAGCGTCCAGGCCAGTGCGCGGGCGGTCGTCTCATGGCCGGCGCCGATGAAGGTGAGGATATTGTCCTCGATCTCCTCCATCGTCAGGCCGTCGGGGCCGGCCTTTTCCAGAAGCAGCGTCAGGAAGTCGTCCGGCGCGCCGGCACGGTCGCTGCGCATCTTTTCCAGACGCAGGTCCATGGTGTTGCGGACGATGCCGCGGAACTTGTCGAGCATGCGCCGGCCGCCGATGCGGGTGATGCGCGGCACCCATCCAGGCGCGCGCAGGAGATCCATCGGGTCGACCCGGCCCATGCGATGCAGCAGCTCGTTGACATCGTCGGCGAAATGCTCGCCTTCCGTGACGATTTCGCCTGAAAACAACGTTTCCGCCAGAATGGCGAAGGTCATTTCGGTCATGTCCACGGCGAGATCGAACACCGCGCCTTCGCTGCCGATATCCTCGTATTTCTGCAGGTATTCAAGGCTCTGGCTCAGCATCTGGCCGGCAAAGCCCTGGGCATGGCGCGGCGTGAATACCGGTGCCACCGCCTTGCGCGAACGCTTCCAGACCGGGCCCTCCGCCGTCAGCAGACCGTCACGCAGGATCGGCCGCAGCACGAGCTGGCGGATATCGGCCATGCGGTAATTGGCGGCATTATCGACCAGAACATGCTTGATCAGACCGGGATCGTTGACGATCAGCGTCTGCTCGCTGAAGAACTTCGCCTTGATCCAGGGCAGCGTATAGGAGGGCTCGCCCCAGAGTTCGAGCGGATTGCGCAGGATGGTCTTGATGATCGTCCAGCGCGACGGGGGGATGGTGCGCGGGATCGGCGCCGGCGGGGAGAAGGCTTCCGGTAGCATGTCCATCGGATCAATTCTCCTCGAAGACCGGGCTTTGCTCCATTCATGCGGCCGAAGCGGCGCACCCATCCGATATGGTGAACGCCACCGGCAAAATCCAGACGATAAAACGTCGCGTCCGATGTCTAAAGCAGCGACTTCAGGTCGCTCAGCTTATCGTTGATAAGCCAGCCGTAGTAATTCTCTTCGGGCCAGACCGGCTGCGAGGAGCCGCGGTTCCTGGCGGCCAAGGCGGCGGCGCGCTTGCGGGAGTTGCCGAGATTGTAGAGCGTCGCGGTGATGCCGGGATTGTCCGAAATATCCATGCCGGCAATCGAGCGATAGTCGTCGATCGACTTGCGGATCGAGGCCGCCACAAAAGCCAGCGAAAGGTCGGGATCCATGATCGCCTTGTAGACGCCGCCGGCATCCTTCTCATCCAGCTTCGCAATGCCCGAGGTGCGGCTGACGAGATCGGAGAGTTCCAGCGCCGTCAGCGGATTGACCTGCCCGAGACCGAAGGTCTGGCCGGCATAGAAGGGCTGGAAGAAGACCGCGCTGAAACGATTGTCCGGATAGGATTTGCCGCCGACCGTCTTGCCGCGAAAATCGTCTTCCCAGACATCCTCGCGGCAGATCCAGAGACTGTAGGAATCCTTCTTGCTCTTGCACGCGTCGAATTGCGGCCGGGCGACGAAATCGTCGACGTTTTCGCCGTCATAGGCAAAACGGAAGTTCTGGCCGGCATAGGATGCGGCCTTGACGTAGTAGGATTGCAGGCCGTCATAGGCATCGACGTTGTAGGTATGCTCGCCGACGAGCGCGCCGATGATGTGAATGGGGTCGATACCGTAGGCCCGCGCCGTCGATTTGATCTTCGACATCAGCCTGGTATCCGTCGCCAGCAACTCGCGGACCTTCTGGTATTTGCGCTCGAAGGTGGAGTTGGTGCCGCGCGTGCGGCGAACGGAGGCGCCGGGAACCGGCGGCTGCTCGGCATTGCGGTTGCCCGGAGGCACCGTCGTTGCAGCATCCGCATGGGCGGGGATCCAGGAAAGGCTGGCAACGGCCAGAAGAGCAATGATCAGCATACGTCGCAAGATGGCTGTCCTGTCGAAGTTTCAACCGATGTTTCCGTGCGGCTGCCTGACGGATAATCTTGGCCGAATAAAGCCATCCGACACAAAGAAACGGGCCCCTAACTAAAAAGTTAACGGCCCGCTGTCGAGTGTTTACTGTTTTAAACCGTCTTTGCCGGTCCGCTACAGGATGAAGCGGGACAGGTCGGTATTGCTTGCGAGGTCGCCGACATGCTCTCGGACATAGGTGGCATCGATGGTCACCGATACGCCGGCACGATCCGACGCGTTGTAGGAAATCTCGTCGAGCACCCGCTCCATGACCGTCTGCAGGCGGCGGGCGCCGATATTCTCGACGGTGGAGTTCAGATGCACGGCGACATCGGCAAGAGCGTCGATGGCGTCGTCGGTGAAGTCGAGCTTCAGGTCTTCCGTTTCCATCAGCGCCTTGTACTGCCGGATGAGGCTCGCCTGTGGCTCGGTGAGGATGCGGCGGAAATCTTCCTTGGTCAGCGGACGGAGTTCGACGCGGATCGGCAGGCGGCCCTGCAGTTCCGGCAGCAGATCCGAAGGCTTGGCGACATGGAAGGCGCCGGAGGCGATGAAGAGGATATGGTCGGTCTTGACCGGGCCATACTTCGTCGAAACCGTCGTGCCTTCGACCAGCGGCAGCAGGTCGCGCTGGACGCCCTCGCGGGAAACACCGGCGCCGACGCCGCCATCGCGGGCCGCGATCTTGTCGATCTCGTCGAGGAAGACGATGCCGTCATTTTCCGCCGAGCGCACGGCTTCGCGCTGGATCGCCTCATTGTCGATCAGCTTGTCGGATTCGTCGCGGATCAACTCCTTGTAGGAATCCTTGACCGTCGTGCGTACCTTTTTCGTACGGCCGCCCATGGCCTTGCCGAACATTTCGGAGAGGTTGAGCACGCCGATATTGGCGCCGGGCATGCCGGGGATTTCGAAACCGCCGGGCATGCCGGAGCCGGTATCGGCCACTTCGATGTCGATTTCCTTGTCGTCGAGCTGGCCATCGCGCAGCTTCTTGCGGAAGCTGTCGCGCGTTGCCGGCGACGCCGTGGCGCCGACAAGCGCATCGAGCACGCGCTCTTCGGCGCTCATATGCGCCTTGGCCTGCACCTCGGCGCGCTTCTTTTCGCGCACCAGGCCGATGCCGACTTCGACGAGATCGCGGATGATCTGCTCGACGTCGCGGCCGACATAGCCGACTTCGGTGAACTTCGTGGCTTCGACCTTGATGAAGGGCGCACCGGCAAGCTTGGCGAGGCGGCGGGAGATTTCCGTCTTGCCGACGCCGGTCGGCCCGATCATCAGGATATTCTTGGGCATGACTTCGTCGCGCAGCTCGGGTTCGAGCTGCTGCCGGCGCCAGCGGTTGCGCAACGCAATCGCCACGGCGCGCTTGGCCTCATGCTGGCCGACAATATAGCGGTCGAGTTCGGAAACGATCTCGCGGGGGGAAAAAGTGGTCATTTCGCGTGTTCCCTGTCAGGGCTAGAAACTATCAAGAGAGGAACCGTCTCAGGCTTCGGCATCCAGCGTTTCGACGATCACGTTATGATTGGTGTAAACGCAGATGTCGGCAGCGATATCGAGGGCACGGCGGGCGACATCCTCGGCGGATTTGTCGCTGTCCATCAGCGCACGCGCGGCGGCGAGCGCGAAATTGCCGCCGGAGCCGATTGCCATGGCGCCATGTTCGGGCTCGAGCACATCGCCGTTGCCGGTGATCGCGAGCGTTACGTTTTTATCGGCAACCAGCATCATGGCTTCGAGGTTGCGCAGATATTTGTCGGTGCGCCAATCCTTGGCGAGCTCGACGGCGGCGCGCATCAACTGGCCGGGATATTGTTCGAGCTTCTTTTCAAGGCGCTCGAGCAGGGTGAAGGCATCGGCGGTCGCGCCGGCGAAACCGGCGATGACATCGCCCTTGCCGATGCGGCGAACCTTGCGCGCATTGCCCTTCATTACCGTCTGGCCAAGGCTCACCTGGCCATCACCAGCCATCACGACCTTGCCGTTCTTGCGAATAGTCACGATTGTCGTCATTTAACACCTGTTTGCCCCCGTTCCGGCGGGCGTTCTGCCGGGCCGCGCATCAGCCCCGTCAGCACCCTATGTAAGAGGGGTTTGCGCGATTGCAAATGGCAGTCACGGCCGAATGATGGCGGCACGCCGGCTAAACGCGCCAGGCCCGCGCGTAACTTCTGGATATTTCCCGATGCGCCTGATAAGGAACGGCCGTCATTCCGATGGAGCAGCCCATGGCAGAGACCGCAGCGAGCCGCACGGCAAGCGTTTCCCGCAAGACCAACGAGACCTCGGTCTCCGTTTCCGTCAATATCGACGGCAGCGGCAAATCGACGATTTCGACGGGAGTCGGCTTCTTCGACCATATGCTGGAGCAGCTGTCGCGACATTCGCTGATCGACATGGAGATCGACACTAAGGGCGACTTGCATGTCGACGATCATCATGCCGTCGAGGATACCGGCATCGCGATCGGCCAGGCGATTGCCAAGGCGCTGGGCGACCGGCGCGGCATCACCCGCTACGCCTCCATCGACCTTGCCATGGACGAGACGATGACGAAGGCGGCCGTCGATCTTTCCGGCCGGCCGTTCCTCGTCTGGAACGTTTCGTTCAGCGCCCCGAAGATCGGCACCTTCGATACCGAACTGGTGCGCGAATTCTTCCAGGCGCTGGCGCAAAACGCCGGCATCACGCTACATATCCTCAATCATTATGGCGCCAACAATCACCATATAGCCGAGACATGCTTCAAGGCCGTTGCGCGTGCGCTGCGCACCGCAACCGAGATCGATCCGCGGCAGGCAGGACGGGTGCCCTCGACCAAAGGCACGCTCGCCTAAAGCCGGATGATTTTCGGTCGCTTCGACCGAAAATCATCCGGCTTTAAAATCAAAGAAATAGAGCATGATGCCGTCCGAAAACCGCGTACACTTTTCGGCATCATACTCTAAGCCCCAACCTGGGGAAGTGAAGAATGGCAAGCTATCTGATTTTGACTCCGCCCGGAGCGCCGAACCGATCCGAAACATCGGACCGGTATCGCGACGGGACGCGGTTCATCCGTGACGGTTTTTCATGGAAGGCGTTCCTGTTTCCGACGGTCTGGATGCTTTTCCATCGGCTTTGGCTGCATGCGATTGCTGCCTTCCTGCTGCAGGGCATTGCGCTGGAGCTGATGCGGCAGCCGGGCTTCCTTGCCGCCGGCGCGGCACTGCTGCTCGGGGTGCATGTTCTCGCCGCCCTCGAAGGCCCGCATACGCTCGGCGATCGCCTTGTCGGGCGCGGCTGGAACGTACGCAATCTCGTCTCGGCGCACGATCTGGCGACGGCGGAGGAAATCCACTTTTCCGAGCTGGAGCAGGAACCAAATCCGGATATCCATCCGAAAAATTGGGATATCCCTGCCACCAGTAAGAATACCGGCCGCCCAGGCCCGAGCTTCGGCCTTCCCGGCTATGATGGAGGACGCTGACCATGCGCGTCGCGATTATCGACTATGGTTCCGGCAATCTGCGCTCGGCCACCAAGGCTTTCGAGCGCGCCGCTCGCGAAGCCGGCATCGACGCGGAGATCGACCTGACCGATGATGCCGAGCGCGTGGCCACCGCGGACCGCATCGTGCTTCCCGGCGTCGGCGCCTATGCGGACTGCCGCCGCGGCCTCGATGCCGTGCCCGGCATGTCGGAAGCAATCGTCGATGTCGTGGAACACAAGGGCCGCCCTTTCCTCGGCATCTGCGTCGGCATGCAGCTGATGTCGTCGCGCGGTCTGGAAAAGACGATCACGCAGGGCTTCGGCTGGATCAAGGGCGACGTCAAGGAAATGACGCCAAACGACCCCAGCCTGAAAATCCCGCAGATCGGCTGGAATACGCTGGATCTGCGCCACCCGCATGCGCTGTTCGACGGGATCGCGACCGGGCCGGACGGCCTGCACGCCTATTTCGTCCATTCCTATCATCTGGCGGCCGACCACAGCGATGACGTCATCGCGACGACGAACTATGGCGGGCCGATGACCGCCTTCGTCGGCCGCGACAATATCGCCGGCGCGCAGTTCCACCCGGAAAAGAGCCAGAAGCTCGGTCTCGCCCTGATCGCCAATTTCCTGCGCTGGAAGCCGTAAGGCTCGCGCTCCAAGGACAGAAATCATGATTCTCTTCCCCGCTATCGACCTGAAAGACGGCCAATGCGTGCGCCTCAAGCTCGGCGACATGGAGCAGGCGACCGTTTACAACCCAGACCCCGCCGCGCAGGCGAAGGCCTTTGAAGACCAGGGCTTCGAGTGGCTGCATGTGGTCGATCTCAACGGCGCCTTTGCCGGCGAGACCGTCAACGGCGCCGCCGTCGACGCCATCCTCAGGGCGACGAAAAATCCGGTACAACTCGGCGGCGGCATCCGCACGCTCGATCATATCGAAAACTGGCTGTCGCGCGGGCTTGCGCGCGTCATCCTCGGCACGGTGGCCGTGCGCGATCCGGCCCTCGTCATCGAAGCCTGCAGGAAGTTTCCGGGCCATATCGCCGTCGGCATCGATGCCAAGGGCGGCAAGGTGGCGGTCGAGGGCTGGGCCGAGGCTTCCGAGCTCGGCGTCATCGAACTCGCCCAGAAATTCGAGGGCGCCGGCGTCGCCGCCATCATCTATACCGATATCGACCGGGACGGCATTCTCACAGGCATCAACTGGGACTCGACGCTGGAACTGGCCGATGCCGTTTCCATTCCGGTCATCGCTTCCGGCGGCCTTGCCTCGCTCGACGATATCCGCCGCATGGTCCAGCCGGATGCCCGCAAACTGGAAGGTGCGATCTCCGGCCGCGCGCTTTATGATGGCCGGATCGACCCGAAGGAAGCTCTGGCCCTGATCAAGCAGGCCAAGGAGGCAGCGCAATGACCCTGAAAGCCCGCGTCATCCCCTGCCTCGACGTCAAGGACGGCCGCGTCGTCAAGGGCGTCAACTTCGTCAATCTCGTCGATGCCGGCGATCCGGTCGAAGCCGCCAAGGCCTATGACGCCGCTGGTGCCGACGAACTCTGCTTCCTCGACATTACCGCCTCCTCGGACAATCGCGATACCATCTTCGACGTAGTGGCGCGCACCGCCGAGCAGTGCTTCATGCCTGTCACCGTCGGCGGCGGCGTACGTACCATCGCCGATATCCGCAAGCTGCTGCTCTGCGGGGCAGACAAGGTTTCGATCAACTCGGCGGCAGTCAACAATCCCGATTTCGTGGCCGAGGCAGCCGACAAGTTCGGCAACCAGTGCATCGTCGTTTCCATCGACGCCAAGCGGCGGCGCACGGAAGCGCTCGGCGGCGACAATATGAGCGCCTGGGAAATCTACACCCATGGCGGCCGCAACGCGACCGGCATCGACGCCGTCGATTTTGCCCGCAAGATGGTCGAGCGCGGCGCCGGCGAACTGCTCGTCACCTCCATGGACCGCGACGGCACCAAGGTCGGCTACGATCTGGAGCTGACGCGGGCGATTGCCGATGCGGTGCGCGTTCCGGTCATCGCCTCCGGCGGCGTCGGCGATCTCGACGACCTCGTCGCCGGCGTCAAGGACGGTCATGCGACCGCCGTGCTTGCGGCCTCGATCTTCCACTTCGGCACCTATTCGGTGGGCGAAGCGAAGCGCTACATGGCAGAGCGCGGCATTCCGATGCGGCTGGATTAGGAGGCAGCATACCGATGAGCGGATTTACCCTTTCCGACCTCGAACGAATCGTCGAGGAGCGCTCCAAGGCTTCGCCGGAGGAATCCTGGACCGCCAAGCTTTTTGCCGCCGGCCAGCCGAAAGCGGCCAAGAAACTGGGCGAGGAAGCGATCGAGGCCGTCATGGCCGCGGTTGCAAACGATCGCGACAACCTCACCTATGAGGCCGCCGATCTGCTATATCATCTTTTGGTCGTATTGAAGATTGCCGGCATTCCGTTGCAGAATGTCATGGGTGAGCTCGAAAGGCGCACCGCCCAATCCGGCCTTCAAGAGAAGGCCAGCCGGTAAGAACGCGATGACGATAGCGACCAAGACCCCGCCCGCGCCTGAAACACTCGATATTTTTGAGGCGAAAGCCTATTCGCCCTATTATTTCTTCTCCTCGGAAGAATGGGCGAAATTCCGCGCCGACACGCCGTTGACGCTGACATCAGACGAAGTGACGCGGCTGCGCTCGATGGGCGATCCGATCGATCTGAACGAGGTCCGGCGCATCTATCTGTCGCTGTCGCGTCTTTTGTCCTCGCATGTGGAATCCTCGCAGATCCTGTTCGAGCAGCGCAACCGCTTCCTGAGCCTTTCCAACGTCGCCAAGACGCCCTTCGTCATCGGCATTGCCGGCTCGGTGGCCGTCGGCAAATCCACCACGGCCCGCATCCTGAAGGAATTGCTGCGCCGCTGGCCGTCGAGCCCGAAGGTCGACCTCGTCACCACGGACGGCTTTCTCTACCCGAACGCCGAATTGCAGCGCCGAAACCTGATGCAGCGCAAGGGCTTTCCGGAAAGCTACGATACGGCGGCGTTGCTGCGCTTTCTCTCGGCGATCAAGGCCGGCCAGCCGAACGTGCAGGCGCCCTCCTATTCGCACCTCGTCTATGACGTGCTGCCGAACGAGTTCAAGACGGTCGACCGGCCGGATATCCTGATCTTCGAAGGCATCAACGTGCTGCAGTCGCGGCATCTGCCGGCCGACGGCAAGATCGTGCCGATGGTCTCGGATTTCTTCGATTTCTCGATCTATATCGATGCGGACGAACCACTCATCCATAACTGGTATGTCGCCCGCTTCATGCGGCTGCGCGAGACCGCCTTCCGCGACCCCAACTCCTTCTTCCACCGCTATGCCTCGATCAGCGAGGAAGAGGCGCTGGCGATCGCCGAGGGGCTCTGGAAGAACATCAACCTGAAGAACCTGCGCCAGAACATCCTGCCGACGCGGCCGCGCGCCGACCTCATCCTGCAAAAGGGCAAGAACCATCTGATCGAACAGGTGGCGCTGAGGAAGCTCTGAGAATCAGGGCTGCACGCGCCGAAGGGTGAGGTTGATCCGCCCGCCGCTCTTCAGCAAGGTCGATGTGGCCGGATAGATCCGGTCGACGCCGTGGAAGCACAGCCTCCCCTCGCCGCCGAGAACGACGATATCGCCGCTCGAAAGTTTGAAGGACAGCGTGCGATCATTGCGGCTGAGACCGCCGACCCGAAAGAGGCAGGTATTGCCGAGCGAGACCGACAGCACGGGCGCCTTGAGATCCTGCTCATCGCGATCCTGATGCAGGCCCATGCGCGCGTCGTCGCTGTAGAAATTGACGAGGCAGGCTTCGGGCGGCTTTTCATAGCCAGCCACGTCCCGCCAGAAATCCAGCAGCTGCGACGGTATGGCCGGCCAGGGGCGGCCGGTGACAGGATGCGTCGGCTGGTAGCGATAGCCGCGCTGCTTGTCCGTCACCCAACCGAGCGAACCGCAATTGGTCATGCGCACCGACATTTCCTTGCCGGTGCCCGGCATGACCGGCGTGAAGAGCGGCGCGTCGGCCACGACGGCGCGGATCGCCTCGACCAGCGCTTCCTGGGCGGGGCGATCAAGGTAGCCGGGCAGATGGCGAATTCCGTTTGGGAGCTGCATCGATCTTTCCTTTGGGCACTGCTGGCTAAGTGAGCGCGGCATCGCTGTGCATGGCCCCTCACCCCAACCCTCTCCCCGCTTGCGGGGAGAGGGTGTCTCCCTGCCTCAAATTAACCGTCCACCCACCGTATCACGCTGTCGTCCCTTCTCCTCGCCTGCGGGGAGAAGGCTAGGATGAGGGGCCAGGCAGATAGCATCCGCGCGAAATCGAACTCGCCTGACTATCATCATCTTGGCCCAATCAAATCGAAACCGCAGCCCGAAAAGCGAGCCTAGTCGCCGCCGACCTTGCCGCGCATCTTCTTGACCTCGGAGCGCCCGGATTTTTCCTTCAGCCGCCGCTCTATGGAGCCCTTTGTCGGCTTGGTCTTCCTGCGCGGCGGCGGCGGTGGGGCTGCCGCTTCGAGGATCAGCTCCTTCAGCCGCTCGCGCGCGTCCTCGCGGTTGCGGTCCTGGCTGCGGAAACGGCTGGCCTCGATCAGCAACACGCCTTCCTTGGAAACGCGCCGGCCGGCGAGCCTCATCGCATTCGCCTTGACGCGGTCACTGAGCGAGGGGGAATTCTGGACGTTGAAGAAAAGCTGGACCGCCGTTGCGACCTTGTTGACGTTCTGACCGCCGGGACCTCCCGCCAGAACGAATTGTTCCGTCAGTTCCCAGCCGGCAATGGTGATCCGGTCGTTGATGTAAAGCGCTTCGCTGGCCATAGTTTTCTCCGCGCCTGTCTATCCCACATCGAAGCGCGGTTGAAAACTGCTGCCGGATAAAATGAAACCCGGCGAACTGGCCGCCGGGGTTTCACGTGAGTCATTCCCGCTCTGGATGATTATTCCGCAGCGACCCGCAGTCCCGGCGCCGCATCGCGGACATTGCCGTCGACGTGATCTTCGAACTTCGCGAAGTTGGTAACGAACATCTGCACCAGCTTGGCGGCCTGCGCATCATAGGCATCGCCATCGGCCCAGGTGGAACGCGGGTCGAGGATGGCGCTGTCGACGCCTTCGACCGCGACCGGAACCGCAAAGCCGAAATTCGGATCGACGCGGAACTCGACATTGTCGAGATCACCCTTCAGCGCCGAGGCTAGCAGCGCACGCGTCGCCTTGATCGGCATGCGGCTTCCCTTGCCGTAGGCGCCGCCGGTCCAGCCGGTGTTGACCAGCCAGCAACGGGCGCCGTGGCGGGCGATCAGCTCCTTGAGCAAGTTGCCGTATTCGGCCGGATGGCGCGGCATGAAGGGAGCGCCGAAGCAGGTCGAGAAAGTGGCTTCCGGCTCCACGACGCCCTTCTCCGTGCCGGCGACCTTGGCGGTGTAGCCGGAGAGGAAATGGTACATCGCCTGATCCGGCGTCAGCCTGGCGATCGGCGGCATGACGCCGAATGCGTCGGCCGTCAGCATGATGATCGTCTCGGGATGGCCCGTCATGCCGGATTCCGAGGCGTTCGGGATGAAATGCAGCGGGTAGGCGCTGCGGGTATTTTCCGTCAGCGAACCGTCGTCGAGATCCGGCTGGCCGTGCTCGTCGAGCACGACATTTTCGAGCACGGTGCCGAAGCGGCGCGTCGTTGCATAGATTTCCGGCTCGGCCTCGGCCGAAAGACGAATGGTCTTGGCGTAGCAGCCGCCTTCGAAGTTGAAGATGCCGTTTTCGCCCCAGCCATGCTCGTCATCGCCGATGAGCGTGCGGGTCGGGTCGGCCGACAGCGTCGTCTTGCCCGTGCCGGACAGGCCGAAGAAGATCGCGGCATCGCCCTCGGGCCCGACATTGGCCGAGCAGTGCATCGGCATGACGCCGCGCTCCGGCAGCATGTAGTTCAGTGCCGTGAAGACCGATTTCTTCATCTCGCCGGCATAGGACGTGCCGCCGATCAGGACGATGCCGTTGACGAAGTCGCAGGCGATCACCGTTTCCGTGCGGCAGCCATGCCGCTCCGGATCGGCGCGGAAGCTCGGCAGGTCGATGATCGTCAGCTTCGGGACGAAGCTTTCGAGCGCCGAGCGCTCGGGGCGGATCAGCAGATTGCGGATGAACAGCGAGTGCCAGGCAAATTCGGTGACGACACGCGTCGGCAGGGCATATTCGGCGTCGGCGCCGCCGATCAGGTCCTGCACGAACAGGTCCCTGCCGCGTGCATGCGCCAGCATGTCCTCATGCAGCAGCGCGAAATGCTCCGGCGACATCGGCTTGTTGTTGTCCCACCAGATCTGGTCCTCGGTGGCGGCGTCGCGCACGACGAACTTGTCCTTCGGGGAACGGCCGGTGTGCTGTCCGGTCAAAGCCCTGAGAGCGCCGTCGGCGGTCAGATCGGCTTCGCGGCGGCGAATCGCTTCCTCATAAAGATGAGCTTCCATGAGGTTATAGCGCACACTGGCGGCGGCTCCCAGGCCGATCGATCCCAGTTCAGTTGCGGGATTGCGGACGCCGATTTGCTCCATCACTTTTTCCTCTACAAGGGGCATGACCGTTAGAATTGCTTAAAGCGTAGAGACGTCTTTTTAAAAGCACAAGAGCCGAAAACAAAAAATATTTAATGATATCATATATTTAATCGATTTAAATAAATCGCGCCAATTTTAAATCGTTTGAATGACGGGGGACGGGACGTTTCGTCGCACAACCTCCGATCACAGGCGTTTCGCCTCGGCAATCCTCCCCTTTATCTTTGCCACAATTTGTTCCACCTTTATCCCCATAAGCGCGCCAGGTTACCGCCGACCGAACTGGCAGACCGCCTGGGCTGGATTCCAAATCCGGGAGACGCGCACTGATGACGGAGACGAACACCATGTTGACAATCGCGCTCGTTGACGACGACCGCAATATCCTGACTTCCGTATCGATTGCCCTGGAGGCGGAGGGATATAAGGTAGAGACCTATACGGACGGAGCCTCGGCGCTGGACGGCCTGCTTGCCCGGCCGCCGCAACTGGCGATCTTCGATATCAAGATGCCGCGCATGGACGGGATGGAGCTTCTGCGCCGCCTGCGCCAGAAATCGGATCTGCCCGTGATCTTCCTGACGTCGAAGGACGAAGAGATCGACGAGCTCTTCGGCCTGAAGATGGGCGCCGACGACTTCATCACCAAGCCGTTCTCCCAGCGTCTGCTGGTCGAGCGCGTCAAGGCGGTGCTGCGCCGCGCTTCGGCCCGCGAAGCGGCGAACGCGGCAGGCGGCAACGCAGCCTCGAAGCCGGGCGCGGCACAACAGGCCCGCTCGCTGGAACGCGGCCAGCTCGTCATGGATCAGGAACGCCATACCTGCACCTGGAAGGGCGAGCCGGTGACGCTGACCGTTACCGAATTCCTCATCCTGCATTCGCTGGCGCAGCGCCCCGGCGTGGTCAAGAGCCGCGATGCGCTGATGGACGCGGCCTACGACGAGCAGGTCTATGTCGACGACCGCACGATCGACAGCCACATCAAACGCTTGCGCAAGAAATTCAAGATGGTCGACCTCGAATTTGATATGATCGAGACGCTGTATGGCGTGGGCTATCGCTTCCGCGAGGCTGCCTAGAGCCGGATGGTTTCGGGTCGAACGGGCCTGAAATCCGTATCCGCTCCTGAAGCAAACATGGAGCATGATGTCGTCCGAAGACCCCTCACACTTTCGGTATCATGCCCGAATAGTTAACTGGACCATGCGGCGGACAATGGAATAAAGCATGCGGACGGGATCGCGGATCCCGTTCTTCGAAAGGGCCGTTGGCTTGGCACAGCTGGTGCAGGACAGAGACATAGACGACTCGGAAAGCCCGAGCGGCGCACGAATCGCGCGCCGTCGCTGGACTCATCCGTTCGTTCTGATCCGCCGCATCTTCGGCAATGCCGTCTTTTCGAGCCTGACGCGGCGCATCCTGTTCTTCAACCTTGCCGCACTGGTCGTTCTCGTCGGCGGCATTCTCTACCTCAACCAGTTCCGCGAAGGCCTGATCGACGCGCGCGTCGAAAGCCTGCTGACGCAGGGCGAGATCATCGCCGGCGCCGTTTCCGCCTCGGCATCGGTCGACACGAACTCCATCACCATCGATCCGCAGAAACTGCTGGAACTGCAAGCCGGCCAAAGCATCACGCCGGTTCCGAACGACGAGGACCTGGAGTTCCCGATCGATCCGGAAAAGGTGGCTCCGGTGCTGACACGGCTGATTTCGCCGACGCGCACCCGAGCCCGCATTTTCGATGCCGATGCGAACCTGCTGCTCGACAGCCGCCATCTTTACTCCCGCGGCCAGGTGCTGCGCTACGATCTGCCGCCGGTCGACGACGAGAAGCAAAGCTGGTCGGACTGGTTTAGCGGCCTGCTCAACAAGATGCTGCAGCCGGGCAACCTGCCGGTCTATAAGGAAGCGCCCGGCGGCGACGGATCGATTTACCCGGAAGTCATGAACGCCCTGACCGGCGTGCGCGGCGCCGTGGTCCGCACCACGGAGAAGGGCGAGCTGATCGTCTCGGTCGCCGTGCCGATCCAGCGTTTCCGGGCCGTTCTCGGCGTGTTGCTGCTGTCGACCCAGGCCGGCGATATCGACAAGATCGTCCATGCCGAGCGGCTGGCGATCATGCGCGTCTTCGGCGTCGCGACGCTGGTCAACGTCGTGCTGTCGCTGCTTCTGTCCTCCACCATCGCCAATCCGCTGCGCCGGCTTTCGGCCGCCGCCATCCGCGTGCGCCGCGGCGGGGCGAAGGAGCGCGAGGAAATCCCCGACTTTTCCGCTCGTCAGGACGAGATCGGCAATCTCTCGATCGCGCTGCGCGACATGACCTCGGCGCTCTACGACCGCATCGATGCGATCGAAAGCTTCGCGGCCGATGTCAGCCACGAGCTCAAGAATCCGCTGACATCGCTGCGCAGTGCCGTTGAAACGCTGCCGCTCGCCAAAAGCGACGATTCCAAGAAGCGGCTGATGGACGTGATCCAGCACGACGTTCGCCGCCTCGACCGCCTGATCAGCGACATTTCCGACGCATCGCGGCTCGATGCGGAACTTGCCCGCTCGGATGCGAAATCGCTCGATCTGGAAGTGCTGCTGCGTGACATGATCGAGATTTCGAGGCAGGTCGGACACAGCAAGAAAGCGGTCGAGATCGAATATATCGTCGACCGCAAACCGGCCAACAAGGCGAAGTTCATCGTCGATGGTCACGATCTTCGTATCGGCCAGATCATCACCAACCTCATCGAAAACGCCCGGTCCTTCGTTCCGATCGATACCGGCAAGATCACCGTTCGGCTGACGCGCACGCGGATGCGCTGCGTCATCTATATCGAAGACAACGGCCCGGGCATCCAGGCCGAGGATATCGACCGCATCTTCGAGCGTTTCTATACCGACCGGCCCGAATCCGAGGGCTTCGGGCAGAATTCCGGCCTCGGCCTGTCGATCAGCCGGCAGATCGCCGAAGCCCATGGCGGTTCGCTGCGCGCCGAGAATATCGTCGACAGCGATGGCGCGACCCTGCTCGGCGCACGCTTCATCCTCTCGCTGCCCGCCAAGACGACGGCGTGAGAGCCGCATGACCGGCGAAGCGACCAATATCCACGCCACGGCGATCGTCGTCGCCAAGACCGGGCTGCTGTTTCTCGGTCCTTCCGGCAGCGGCAAATCCTCGCTCGCCTTTTCCTGCCTTGCGGCAGCCAAGCCGCTCGGACTTGCCGCCTTCCTGATCGCCGACGATCGTGTGCTGATCTCGAATGACGATGCGCGTGTGATCGCGACATGCCCGCCCTCCATCGCCGGGCTGATGGAAATCCGCCATACAGGGATTGTTCGCCTGCCTTACCTGTCCGAGGGCGACATGCATGTCGCCGTCCGGCCGGTCGACCCGGCGACGGCCGACAGGCTGCCACCCGAGGACGAACAGATGGAGATTACCGCCACCGTGCGGTTGCCGCTGATCCGCCTGGCTGCAACCTGTGCGAATCCGCTGGCCGTAATCATGGCGAAAATCGGCACAAGTTTGGGTTAATCGGCCATTTAGGCTCGCACAGGCGCCCAAATCCCATATTTTAAGCTTGCACTTCGTCTTTTCATCGCCAAGATGTCCCCCCACGGTGGACGACATTGCTGCATTGCGGTATGGGCCACCTGTCTGCGTATGCGATGGGAGCAGTAATATCATGATTGGACTTGTGCTTGTCACTCATGGCAAGCTGGCTGAAGAGTTTCGGCATGCTGTCGAGCATGTCGTTGGTCCGCAGAAGTTCATTGAGACGGTATGCATTGGTCCCGAAGACGACATGGACAAGCGCCGGCAGGACATTCTGCAGGCCGTAGCCGGCGCCGATGACGGGCACGGCGTCATCATCCTGACCGACATGTTCGGCGGCACCCCCTCCAATCTCGCCATCTCCGTCATGAACAGCGGTCACACCGAGGTCATTGCCGGCGTCAATCTGCCGATGCTCATCAAGCTCGCAGGCGTTCGCGGCGACAACAACATGGAGCGGGCCCTGGTGGAGGCTTCGGAAGCCGGACGCAAATACATCAACGTGGCCAGCCGCGTGCTCAGCGGCAAATGACGAGACAAACACCGCCCACATGACCGAGCTTTCCCGGGAACTTCTGATCATCAACAAACGAGGCCTGCACGCCCGCGCCTCGGCAAAATTCGTACAGACCGTCGAAGCATACGACGCCGCGATCACCGTTTCGAAAGACGGGACCACGGTCGGCGGCAATTCGATCATGGGACTGATGATGCTGGCCGCCAGCCCCGGCTGCAGCGTGCTGGTGACGGCCAGCGGCAATCAGGCCGCAGAAGCGCTCGAAGCGCTCGACCAGCTGGTCGCCAACAAGTTCGGCGAGGAAATGTAAGCCTTCCTCCAGCTTGCCGCTGAGATATAAAGACATAAAGACTTCTTTATGTCATCATTGATTTCCACCCTGAAGCCTGCTACACGGCATCATTCCACACGCTGACAGCGTGCAATTCTTGTTGCATTCGGCCAGGCGTCCGCCTGCGGCGCGACTGCATCGTTCAGGCTGGAGACCTTCATGAGCACTGAAAAGGACTACGTCGTCGCGGATATCGGCCTTGCCGATTTCGGCCGCAAGGAAATCTCGATCGCCGAAACCGAAATGCCGGGCCTGATGGCGTGCCGCGCCGAATTCGGCGAAGCGCAGCCGCTCAAGGGCGCGCGCATCACCGGCTCGCTGCACATGACGATCCAGACCGCCGTTCTCATCGAGACGCTGGTGGCGCTCGGCGCCCAGGTGCGCTGGGCATCGTGCAACATCTTCTCGACGCAGGACCATGCCGCCGCCGCGATCGCCGCCTCCGGCGTTCCGGTCTTCGCGGTCAAGGGCGAGAGCCTCGAGGACTACTGGACCTATACGGACAAGATCTTCCAGTGGACCGACGGCGGCCTTTCCAACATGATCCTCGACGATGGCGGCGACGCCACGATGTACATCCTGCTCGGCGCCCGCGCCGAAGCCGGCGAGGACGTGCTTTCCCATCCGCATTCGGAAGAAGAGGAAATCCTCTTCGCGCAGATCAAGAAGCGCCTGCAGGCAACGCCTGGCTGGTTCACCAAGCAGCGCGACGCCATCAAGGGCGTGACCGAAGAGACCACCACCGGCGTCAACCGCCTCTACCAGCTCAGCCAGAAGGGCCTGCTGCCTTTCCCGGCCATCAACGTCAACGATAGCGTCACCAAGTCGAAGTTCGACAACAAGTACGGCTGCAAGGAATCGCTGGTCGACGGCATCCGCCGCGCCACCGACGTCATGATGGCCGGCAAGGTTGCCGTCGTCTGCGGTTATGGCGACGTCGGCAAGGGGTCTGCCGCCTCGCTTTCCGGCGCCGGCGCCCGCGTCAAGGTCACTGAAGTCGATCCGATCTGCGCCCTGCAGGCCGCCATGGACGGTTATGAAGTCGTTCAGCTCGAGGATGTCGTTTCGAGCGCCGATATCTTCATCACCACGACGGGCAACAAGGACGTCATCCGCATCGACCATATGCGCGCGATGAAGGACATGGCGATCGTCGGCAACATCGGTCACTTCGACAACGAAATCCAGGTCGCCGCGCTGCGGAACCAGAAGTGGACGAACATCAAGCCGCAGGTCGACATGGTCGAGTTCTCCAAGGGCAACCGCATCATCCTGCTCTCGGAAGGCCGCCTCTTGAACCTCGGCAACGCCACCGGCCATCCGTCCTTCGTGATGTCGGCTTCCTTCACCAACCAGACGCTGGCGCAGATCGAGCTTTTCACCAAGCCCGGCGAGTACAAGAACCAGGTCTACGTGCTGCCGAAGCACCTCGACGAGAAGGTCGCCCGCCTGCATCTCGCCAAGCTCGGCGTGAAGCTGACGGAGCTTTCCGAAGAGCAGGCTTCGTATATCGGCGTGACGCCAAAGGGTCCGTTCAAGTCCGACCACTACAGATACTGATTACCGAATCAATATCCACAACATCTTGTGGCCTCGGCATTGACAAATGCCGAGGCTTATTTTTTAGCCAGCTCCCTTCCCGCAGATTCCCTTAGGCAGTATTGTTTTTACACTTGATTCGTGACGAACCGGGCACGCCCGGAGCCATGAAAATGGGATGTCTTGTCAGGATGCGGCACATTATAGGACGGAGACAGACCTCTTATGATTGAAGGGGAAGACAACCTGCATCGACCAGCGTTACGCCGAGCGGCGGCGCGGTTGCAGCAGGGCGGTGCATATCGGCTTTCGGCAAGCGCGAAGCAGGGCAAGGGCCGGCTGGCTCGCTTCAGCCGCCTGCTGCGGCTCAGCGTTTTCGGCGGCCTCGCGACCGGTCTGGCAGGACCCGTCCTCGCACAGGGCAATGCCGCGGCGCAGACGAGCATGCGTCTTTTCACTTCGTCGGAAATGGCCCTCTTCTCCGTCATCATCGGCGTCATCTCCGCCGCGCTTCTGTCGACCATGTGGATGGTCCGGCAACGCGGCAACATGGAAAGCGAAAGCCGCGAGATCCGCACGGCGCTTTCCGACGCCAACCAGCGCATTTCGCAATACCAGGCGCTGATTGCCGACAAGAACCGCCGCATCGTCATCTGGGATGGCCAGAATGCGCGTCCCGAACTGCTCGGACAGCTCCCGGTCGAGACCGGCGCGCCCCAGGACAGCGAATTCCTCGCCTTCGGCCGCTGGCTGAAATCATGGTCGGCCGGCGAGCTCGACAAGGCGATCGACAAGTTGCGCGGCAGCGGCCAGAGCTTCGACATGGTGGTCGAGACCAACCGCGACGAAATCCTGGAAGCGCAAGGGCGCATTTCCGGCGGACGGGCCTTCGTCCGCTTCATCGCGCTCAACAATCTGCGCGCCGAGCTGGCCGAGCTGAAGATCGAGCGCGACCGGCTGATGACCTCGATCTCCACCTTCCAGAACCTGCTCGATGCCATCGACCTGCCGGTTTGGCAGCGCGACGCGGAGGGCAAGCTCACCTGGGTCAACCAGGCCTACAGCGAGGCCGTGGAAGCGGTTTCGGCCGAGGAGGCCATCCGCGAGGGCCGCGAATTCCTGACGACCGTGGCGCGCGAGCGCATACGCGCGGCAGCCACTCCGGAATCGCCTTTTCACGACAAGATTTCCACGGTCGTGCACGGCAACCGCACCTTCTTCGACGTGGTGGACGCGAAGGCGCCGAATGGCTCCGCCGGCATCGCCGTCGACGTTTCCGAGGCGGAATCGGTGCGGGCCGAGCTTGCGCGCACGCTGAAAAGCCATGCCGAGACGCTCGATCATCTGGCCACTCCGGTTGCGATCTTCGACGGCGAGCGGCGTCTGCAGTTCTACAATCAGGCTTTCGTCCAGCTCTGGGAGCTCGACATCGCGTTTCTGGAAAAGCGCCCCGACAACAGCGAGCTGCTGGACAGGCTGCGCAGCGCCAAGAAGCTGCCCGAACAGCTCAACTGGAAGACATGGAAGGACGGCGTCCTTTCGGTCTATCGCGCGCTCGATACGCAGACCGATCTATGGCACCTGCCCAACGGCCAGATCTTGAGGGTTTTCGCCACGGCGCATCCGCAGGGTGGCGCCACCTGGGTCTTCGAGAACCTGACCGAACAGGTCGATCTCGAAACCCGTTACAACACGCTGGTCAAGGTGCAGGGCGAAACCATCGACCACCTTTCCGAAGGTGTCGCCGTTTTCGGTCCCGATGGCCGCATCCGCCTGTCCAACCCGGCCTTCCGCATCCTGTGGAACATTACCGAAGCGCAGGCCAAGCCGGGCACGCATATTCAGGCGCTGGCCGAAGCGTGCGCGCCCTCCTACGACCGGCCTGACGGCTGGAAGCGGTTTGCCGAACAGATTACCAGCTTCGACGACGAGCGGCCCTCCTCGCAGGGCACGCTGGAGCTCTATTCCAACCTGGTGCTCGACTACGCCGTCATTCCGCTGCCGAACGCGCAGACCATGCTGACCTTCGTCAACAAGACCGACAGCGTGCGCGCCGAACGGGCCCTGACCGAGAAGAACGAAGCGCTGCTGAAGGCGGACGAGCTGAAGAACGATTTCGTCCAGCATGTTTCCTACGAGCTGCGCTCGCCGCTGACCAACATCATCGGCTTCACCGACCTCTTGAAGACGCCCGGCATCGGCTCGCTGAACGAGCGGCAGGCCGAATATATCGACCATATCTCCACCTCTTCCTCCGTGCTTCTGACGCTGGTCAACGACATTCTCGATCTCGCGACGGTCGATGCCGGCATCATGCGGCTGAACTATTCCGAGATCGTGCTCAACGACCTGCTCGACGAGGTGTCGATGCAGATCGCCGACCGGCTGCAGGAAAGCGGCGTGACGCTCGAAATCACAGTGCCGTCCCACCTCGGCTCCATCGTTGCCGATCAGCAGCGGCTGAAGCAGATCCTGCTCAAGCTCCTGACCAATGCCGCCAATTTCGCGCCCGAAGGCTCGACGATCTCGCTGAAATGCGGACGCGAAGGCACGGATTTCGTCTTCTCCGTTTCCGACAAAGGCCCGGGCATACCGGAAGATCTGCTCCACAGCGTCTTCCACCGCTTCGCCTCCGGCGGCAAGGGCAGCAAGCGCAGCGGCGCGGGTCTCGGCCTTTCCATCGTCGAAAGTTTCGTCAGCCTGCATGACGGCGAAGTCTCGATCGAAAGCCAGCCGGGCAAGGGAACGATAGTCACCTGCCGGATTCCCTCTGCCGAACTGCCTCACTCCGTCGCAGCAGAATGACAGCTTCCGACAGCAGCATTTCCCTTTTCCTCGCAGATGATACGGCCACGGCCCAGCTCGGAGAGGATCTGGCGCTGGCATTGAAGGTCGGCGACTGTCTGGCGCTATCGGGCGATCTCGGTGCCGGCAAATCCTCGCTCGCCCGCGCGCTGCTGCGCGCCATGGCCGACGATGCCGAACTGGACGTGCCGAGCCCGACCTTTACGCTCGTACAATCCTATGAGCTGCGTATTCCGGTCTCGCATTTCGATCTCTATCGCCTCGGCGACCCCAGCGAGTTGACGGAGCTTGGTTTCGACGAGGCCCTGCAGTCCGGGATTTGCCTTGTCGAATGGCCCGAAATGGCCGAAGGCGAGCTGCCAGCCGAGCGCATCGACCTCAGGCTCACGCACGAGGGCGAGGGGCGGCGGGCCACGATCACGGCGCCGGACCGGCAGACGGCGCGCATCGAGCGCGTCCTGGCCATCCGCGCCTTTCTCGATCAGCACGGCTATGGCGGCGCGCATCGGCGCTTCCTGACCGGCGATGCCTCGCTGCGCGCCTATGAATCGATCTATCCGAAGGATGGCGGCAGCCGTGTGATCCTGATGGACTGGCCGCGTCTGCCGGAAGGGCCGGCCGTGCTCGACGGCAAGCCCTATCCGAAGGTCGCGCATCTTGCCTGGGATGCCTATCCCTTCGTGGCAATCGCCAATGTCCTCAGCGAGAACGGCTTTGCCGCTCCGGAAATCTATGCCGCCGACTATGACCAGGGTATCCTTCTCATCGAGGATCTCGGCACGGAAGGCGTGCTCGATGCACAAGGCAAGCCGATTGCCGAGCGTTACCGCGCCGGCGTCGCGTGCCTCGCGCATCTGCACGGGCTTTCCATTCCCCACGATATTCCGGTAACGCCGGACCACACCCACCACATTCCGGACTTCGACCGGACGGCGATGAAGATGGAAGCGCGCCTCCTTCTCGACTGGCACCTGCCCTGGAAACGCGGCACGCCGGCCAGCGACGAGGAACGGGCGGATTATCTGGCGATCTGGGACGGGCTGATCGATCAGCTCGAGGATGCCGAAAAGAACCTGCTGCTGCGCGACATGCATTCGCCCAATATCATCTGGCGGGCGAAGGAAAAGGGTATCCAGCGGGTCGGCCTCATCGATTTCCAGGATGCGATGATCGGGCCGACCTCCTATGACGTGGCTTCGCTGGTGCAGGATGCGCGGGTGACGATCGAGCGCGATCTGCACGACCAGCTGATGGCCGATTATCTCGCGCTCCGGCATGCCCAGGGCGGCTTCGACGAGGCGAAATTCCTGAAGAGCTGGGCGATCATGTCGGCGCAGCGCAACTGCAAGCTGGCCGGCCTCTGGGTACGGCTCTTGCAGCGCGACGGCAAGCCTGGATACCTGAAGCACATGCCGCGCACACTCACTTACCTCGCCATCGCCTTCGAGCACGAAGCGCTCACCCCTTTACGCGAATGGTGCGAGAAGGCGGGTATCGGCCGCGCATAGCGACCGAAGACCCGGCGACGGCTTTCCTGCCTTGTGCTAAAGGAGAGCAAAGAGCGAATCACGAGTTCGAGACGAGATGACCATCAAGCAAGCCATGGTATTGGCCGCGGGGCTCGGAACCCGCATGCGGCCGATCACCGACACCATCCCGAAACCGCTGGTGAAGATCGCCGGCAAGCCGATGATCGATTATACGCTGGATGCGCTGGTCGAGGCCGGCGTCGAGCGGGCCGTCGTGAACGTCCACCACCACGCCGACCAGATGGAGGCGCATCTGCGCGGCTATCGCGGTCTCGATATCCTGATCTCGGATGAGCGAGACGCGCTGATGAACAACGGCGGCGGCCTCGTCAAAGGCCTGAAGCTGTTGAGTCGCGATCCGGTCTTCGTCATGAATGCCGACCTGTTCTGGATCGGCGAGCAGCCCGGTCACCCAACAAATCTCGAACGCTTAGCCGGATTCTACGACAGCGAGCGCATGGATATGGCGATGCTCTGCGTCGACCTCGAACGCACCACGGGCCATAATGGCAAGAATGATTTCGCCATGGCACAAGACGGAGGGCTCGCCCGCTTCCGTGATGTCGGACGCGACGGGGTCGTCTATGCCGGTGCTATTGCCATGAGCCCAGCCTTTTTTGACGACGCGCCGAATGACGCCTTCAACCTCAACATCTACTTCGACAAAGCCATTGCCTGCGGCAGGCTCTACGGCACCATGCTCGCCGGCCATTGGCTGACGGTGGGAACGCCGGAGGCGGTCGGCGAGGCGGAGGAAGCGATCCGGACCTACCGGGCGTTCGCGTGAGCCGATGACGGGCGGACACCGGCAGCGCATCCTGACGATTCCGGCGGGTCTGCCCTTCCTGAAGACCCTTGCGACGGCTCTGTGCGACGGCCGGCTGACCGAACACTTCCGCCATGATCCGGACGACCCGCTGTCGCTTGCCAAGGTCAGCATCTTCCTGCCGACACGGCGTGCGGCGCGCGTGCTGCGCTCGGAATTCGTCGATCTGCTCGGCGGCCGCTCGGCCATCCTGCCCGTCATTCGCCCGCTCGGCGAGACCGACGACGACAGCGGCTATTTCGAGGAAGCCCTGCCGGAGACGGCCGATCTGGCGCAGCCGCTTGCCAATACGGCACGGCTGCTGGAACTGGCACGGCTGATCCTTGCCTGGCGCAACAAACTGCCGCAGATCGTGCGCGACATTCACTCCGACTCGCCGCTGGTGGCGCCCGCGAGCCCGGCCGATGCCATCTGGCTGGCGCGCAATCTGGCCGAACTCATCGATTCGCTTGAGACGGAAGATCGCGACTGGGGCGAGCTTGCCAATCTCAGCGCCGAGGACCATGCGCTCTGGTGGCAGCTGACGGCCGAATTCCTGGCGATCGCCAGCGCCTTCTGGCCGGCCCGGCTCGAGGAACTCGGCAAGTCTTCCCCTGCCCGCAACCGCAATGCCATTCTGCGGGCCGAAGCGCAGCGGATCGCCACCATGCGGCATCCGGGGCCTGTCATCATTGCCGGCTCGACCGGCTCGGTCCCCGCGACGGCGGAGCTGATTGCCGCGGTCGCCGACCTGCCGCAAGGCGTGATCGTGCTTCCCGGCCTCGATCTGACGATGCCCGAAGAGGATTGGCAGCTCGTTGCGCCGGAGACAGGGATCGGCGAGAGAGCCGACCCGACCACGCGCAGCCATCCGCAATACGGTCTTTCGCTGCTGCTGAAGCGACTACGCGTCACGCGGCGCGATGTCGAAACCATCGCGGACACGGCGGAAACCATGCAGATGCGCGCCCAGGTCCTGTCGCGCGCGCTGGCGCCGGCCAAGGCGACGAGCGGTTGGGGAAGCTGGCGCAAGACGCTCGCTCCCCATGCGATGGCGGACGCATTTGCCGATGTGGCCCTCATCGAGGCCGCCAACGAGCGCGAGGAAGCGACCGCGATCGCCATCGCCTTGCGGCTGGCGCTGGAAAAACCCGGACGCCACGGCGGCGAGAGCCAGGCGGCGCTGATCACGCCCGACCGCAATCTCGCCCGGCGCGTGACCGCAGAGCTGGCCCGCTTCGGCATCACCGCCGACGATTCGGCAGGCACACCGCTGAACGCCACGCCGCAGGGCACGTTGCTGCAATTGCTGCTGGAGGCCGCGCTTCGCCCCGGCGATCCCGTCGCAGTCGTCGCGTTGTTCAAGCATCCCCTCGCCTTGTTCGGCCTGCCGGCGGAGATACGCCAGCCGGGCGTCGACGCGCTGGAAATCCTGGCGCTCCGCGGCGGCGTCGCCAATGTCGACATCGGCAGGCTGGAAGCGCTGCTCGACGAGCGGGTGGCGGGGCAGGTCAACGATCGTCACCCGCCGCAATGGCGCAAATCGTTGCCGGCGGAATCCGGCGAACGCGCATGCGCCCTGGCGCAGCGGGTGACTGCCGCGTGCGAACCGCTGATATCGGCGCTTTCCGCGCTCAGCGGGCAGGGTCTCCTTACCCTTTCGGATTGGGCCGAACGCACCGGCCGGGCCTTGGAAGCCGTAGCAACGGACGAACGCGGCGACCTTACCGGGCTCTGGTCGGGCGAAGCCGGGGACACGCTTGCAAGCCTGTTGAGAGACGTTATCGAGACCGATGGGCAGCTGGAAGCCGATGGGCCACAATGGATCGATATCATGGCAGCGCTCTGCGTCGGTCAGGCGGTGAAACCGCGCGCACTCAGCCATCCCCGCCTCTTCATCTTCGGCACGCTGGAAGCACGCCTGCAGAGCGTCGATACGCTGATCCTCGGCGGATTGAACGAAGGGTCATGGCCGGGGCAGACGGCGAACAATCCCTTCATTTCCCGCAGCATGAAGACGGAGATCGGCCTGGAGCCGCCGGAGCGGCGCATCGGCCAGCTTGCGCACGACTTCGAAATGGCGAACGGCACCCGCGACCTGATCTATTCCCGTGCGCTGCGCCAGGGCTCGACGCCGACGGTGGCCTCGCGCTGGCTACAGCGGCTGATCGCGCTCGGCGGCAAGCAGCTGGAAGAAGACATGAAGGCCCGCGGCGACCAGTATCGCCACTGGGCCGCGATGATCGACGAGGGCGAAAATCAGGCACCGGCCCTGCGACCGGCACCAAAACCGCCCGTGGAGTTGCAGCCCAAGAGCTATTCCTTCAGCGAAGTCGGGCGACTGCGGCGCGACCCCTATTCGATCTATGCCCGGCGCGTGCTGCGGCTCGATCCGGTCGATCCGTTCAACCGCGATCCCGGCCCGGCCGAGCGCGGCACGCTCTACCACAAGATCATCGACCGCTTCGTCCGCGAGGGGCATATCGCCGGCACGCCGGACGCGGCGCTGGCCATGGATCGCATCATCGTCGATCTCTTCGATGCCGAGCGGCTGCCCGTTCACATCGACAGCGTCTGGCGGCCACGGTTCCGCGAAGTGGCGCGGGCTTTCCTTGAATGGGAAGCGGAACGGCGGCCTCAGCTTCGCCAAACGGCGACGGAAGTGCCGGCCGGTGTCGAGATCGAACCGATCGGCATTCGGCTGACAGGCGTTGCCGACCGCATCGACATCAAGAGCGACAAGGGCGCCGATCTCATCGACTACAAGACCGGCTCCAACCCGTCGCCACCGCAGGCCCGCGCGTTGCTCGACCCGCAGCTGGCACTGGAAGCCTATGCGCTGAAGGCGGGCGCGTTCCGCAACATCGGCGCGCTGCTCCCCGAGAACCTGCTTTACGTTCGTCTCCGGCCCGGCGACCGCTTCAAGGTCGATCAAGTCAACAACGAACATTCCACCCGCGGCGGCAAGACGGAAACGAAGTCGGCTATGGATCTGGCGCAGGAATCGATGGACCAGCTCGTCAAATTCGTCTCGCTGCTGCAATCGGGCGAAAAGGGCTTTTCCTCGCGGCTGATCCCGGCGCAGCAGTTCGAGTATGGCGGCGACTACGATCACCTTGCCCGCGTGTCGGAATGGTCGACGGCCGAGAACGAACAGGAGGGCGGCGGCGATGAGTGAGTTTTCCGCCGACGATATCGCCACACTGCCGGAAAGCGACGACCCCGGCGTCTGGATCAGCTGGACGACCATCCAGCAATCCATCGCCTCCGATCCCGAGCGTTCGGCCTGGGTCTCGGCCAATGCCGGCTCCGGCAAGACGCATGTGCTGACGCAGCGCGTCATTCGCCTGCTTCTGGCTGGCGCCCGCCCTTCGGCCATTCTCTGCCTGACCTATACCAAGGCCGCCGCGTCCGAGATGTCGAACCGCGTCTTCGACCGGCTGGCGGCCTGGGCGACGATGCCGGACGAGGAGCTGAAGACACGTATTGCCGACATCGAGGGCAGGCAACCGGATCTCTTCAAGCTTGCCGAGGCGCGCCGGCTTTTCGCCAAGGCGCTCGAAACGCCGGGTGGGTTGAAGATCCAGACCATCCATGCCTTTTGCGAGGCCCTGCTGCACCAATTCCCGCTCGAGGCCAACGTCGCCGGGCATTTCTCCGTGCTCGACGACCGGGCCGCCGAAGTTCTGCTCGACGATGCGCGCCGCGCACTCCTGACCTCGACGACGCCGCAGGGCGATGCCGAACTGGCGCGCGCCTTCGATTATGTGCTCGACCTCGGCGACGAATCGGGGCTTGAGACGCTGCTCGGCGATATCGTCGCCAACCGCAATGCCATCCGTCGCTTCACCGAGGCGGCCGAACGCCAGGGCGGTCTCGAAAATGCGCTGCTAGCCCGGCTCGGCCTTTCCCCCGGCGAGACGGAAACGAGCATAGCGGAGCAATATTGGCCGCTTCCCGGCCTTTCCGGCGCTGCACTGGAACTTTATCTCACGCTCGCCGACCAGAAGGGTGGCGCCAAGGCGCAGGAAGTCGCTTATGCGCTGCGCCTTGCCAAGCGCGAGGCAGATCCGCTCGCGCGCGCCGAGATTCTCGAAAAGGCCGTACTCACCGCGAAAGGCGAGCCAAAGTCGGACAGCCAGTTCTTCGTCAAGGCGATGCTCGCCGACGCTCCGGCGCTGGCCGAGGCGGTGGCTGAGGCACGCACCCATGTCGTTGCCTGCCGTGACCGGCTTAAGCTGATGCGTATGTATCGGGCCACCAGCGCCGCTCTCGTTCTCGCCGACCGGCTGAACCGCGACTATGAAGAACTGAAGAAGCGGCGCAGCCAGCTCGATTTCGAAGACCTCATCACCCGCACGGCCGATCTTCTGACCAAGAAGGATGTCGGACCGTGGATTCACTACAAGCTGGATCAGGGCATCGATCACATCCTGGTGGACGAGGCCCAGGATACGAGCCCGATCCAGTGGAGCGTCATCCAGTCGCTGGCGGAGGATTTCTTCTCCGGCGACAGTGCAAGACCGACGATGCGGACCATCTTTGCCGTCGGCGACGAGAAGCAATCGATCTACTCGTTCCAGGGCGCCCGTCCCGAGCGCTTTTCCGAGGAAAGCGACCGCACGCGGCGGCGGGTGGCAGCGAGCGGCCGGCAATTCTCGTCGATCCGCCTGCCCCTCTCCTTCCGCTCGACGGCCGATGTGCTCGGCGCCGTCGACCACGTCTTTACCAGCCCGGAGAATGCCCGAGGCCTCAGCGCCGTCAACGAGCCGGTGGTGCATCGCTCCAGCCGCATCGGCCACCCCGGCGCCGTCGACCTCTGGGAAATGATCGCGCCGGAACCGGCCGCCAGGGAAGAGGACTGGACGGCGCCCTTCGATTCGACGCCTGAGAGTGCCCCTGCCGCTATCCTTGCGCGACGGATGGCGCACACGATCGGCAATCTCGTCGGCCGGGAAAAGATCATCGAGAAAGGCAAAGCGCGTTTCATCGAGGCCGGCGACATTCTCGTGCTGGTGCGCAAGCGCGACAGCTTCGTCAACGCGCTGACCCGCGCCCTGAAACGACGCGGCAATATTCCCGTCGCGGGCGCCGACCGGCTGGTCCTGACCAGCCATATCGCCATTCAGGATCTTCTGGCACTCGGCCGCTTCCTGCTGCTGCCGGAAGACGATCTTTCGCTCTGCGCCCTGCTGAAGAGCCCGTTGTTCGACCTCAGCGAAGAGGATGTCTTCGCGGTTGCCGCCTACCGCGACGACGCGGAAAGCGTCTGGAGCCATCTACAGACCTTTGCAACGGACGGCCATGAGCGCTTCAGCCACGCGGTCGAACGCCTGAGAACCTTCCTTGCCCTGTCGAAAAGCCTTCCCGTGCATGATTTCTATGCGCGCGTGCTCGGCAGCTTCGGCGGCCGGCGAAAGTTTCTGGCGCGGCTCGGCACCGAGGTCAGCGACATTCTCGATGAATTCCTGACCTTCACGCTTGACCACGAGACGAGCGGCCTGCCCGGCCTGCAATCCTTCATCTCGACGCTGGAACTGGAAGCGCCGACCGTCAAGCGCGAGCAGGACAAGGGCCGCAACGAAGTGCGGATCATGACGGTGCATGCCTCGAAGGGGCTGGAAGCGCCGATCGTCTTCCTCGTCGATGGCGGCGGCAAGGCCTTTACCCATACGCACCTGCCGAAGCTGCGGCTGATCGAAACCGGCAGGGACGAGATCCCGCTGCCTGTCTGGGTCCCGCTTTCGGCGCTTGCCAATTCGCTGACGCAGGCCGATACGGCGCGGCTGCAGGCGCTGGCGGAAGAGGAGTATCGCCGCCTGCTCTACGTCGGCATGACGCGCGCGGCCGACCGGCTGATCATCTGCGGCTACCGCGGCATCCGCGAAAATGCCGATACCTGGCACGCCATGATTTCCGCCGCCCTGCGCGGGGACGAGGTGCATTGCACGCAGAAGACCTTCTCCGGACCCGATGGCGACTGGGAGGGCTTGAGCTGGCGTATCGCCCAGGTCCAGCTCGATTTCGAAACCGCCAGAGAGCATGAGAAGCGTTCAGAGCGGCTGGAACTGCCGGCGGGTCTCAGCCGGCCATTGCCACCGCAAAGAAACCTGCCGCGACCGCTGAGCCCATCCGGCGTCGGCACCGTCATCGATGAGGAAGCCGACGATCTGCTCGTGACGTCGGCGCTCTTCGGCGAAAAGACGAAATCGGACCGCGCCCTGCAAAAGGGCCGCTTCATACACCGCATGCTGCAGACCTTGCCGGAGATCGCGCCGGCGGAGCGTGCCGACGCGGCAAGGCGCTATGCCGAGCGCGCGGCGCGCTTCTGGCCGCCGGCCGAGCGGGAGGCGCTGATCAATTCGGTCATGGCGCTGCTGGCGCATCCGGATCTGCAGGGCACCTTCAGCGCCCATGCGCAGGCCGAGGTCTCGCTCATGGGCACGCTGAAGCTAGACAGCCAATCCTACGCCGTATCGGGCCGCATCGATCGCCTGGCCGTGCTGGAGGACCGCGTCGTCATTCTCGACTACAAGACGAATCGCGTGCCGCCCGGCGAGGAGAGCGCCATTCCGTTCGCCCACAAGGCCCAGCTCGCGATCTACCGCGAGATCCTTTCGCCGCTCTACCCCGGAAAATGCATCGACTGCATGCTGGTCTATACCGAAAACGCCTCGATCTACACGCTGTCCGAGCAGGCGCTTGCATTGGCGCTTGCGGAGCTCAAGACAAAGTGAAATACCAAATATTGAAATCCGGGCACCGCACCATCACATATCTAGCAACCGTAAATTCTGGTAAGGAGCAGCCTATGGCTACCGTTAAAGTCGATACCTCCAACTTCGCTACCGAAGTGCTGCAGTCCGCAGAGCCTGTCGTCGTTGATTTCTGGGCCGAATGGTGCGGCCCGTGCAAGATGATCGCTCCGGCTCTCGAAGAGCTTGCCGTGCAGTTCGAAGGCAAGGTCAAGGTTGCCAAGCTCAACATCGACGAAAACCCGGAACTGGCCGCCCAGTTCGGCGTTCGCTCGATCCCGACGCTCGCCATGTTCAAGGCCGGCGAAGTCGCCGATATCAAGGTCGGCGCCGCTCCCAAGACGGCCCTTCAGAACTGGATCTCCAGCGCATCCTGATCGGTATCGACTGAATGAAAAAATGGCCCCGCTTCGGCGGGGCTTTTTTGTTGGTCCGAGAACGCGGGCCATCCTCGCCCTTCGAGACTTCGCACCTCAGCAACCGTGTCGTGTTTGCGCTCGCCACATGGCCGCCCGATCCTTCGACGGGCTCAGGATGAGGGCGGAACAAGTTGCGAGCCAGATAAGGGGAACAGCCCTCTTGGTGAGGAGGCCTGCAGGGCCGTCTCGAATCACGAGGGCGAATAGCGACTTACCGCGACTACCGTGGCGGCGTACCGTTGTCGGCAAGCACGTCGCCGACCAGATAGAGGGATCCGCCGATCAGAATACGCGGAGCGGGCAAGCCCGGCGTGGCGAGCGCGTTGATCGTGTCCAGCGCCTCGCCGACACTCGACATCGGCTCGGCGATAAGGCCGGCATCATAGGCGGCATTCGCCAGGATGACCGGATCGATCATCGCTTCACTGCCACGGATCGGCACGCAGTAAACCTTTTCCGCAAGGCCGGCGAAGGCCTGGAAATAGCCGACCGGATCCTTCGTATTGATCATGCCGGTGATCAGGAACAGCGGCCGCGGCCGGCGCTCCTCGAAGTTCGCCATAGCCTCGGCGATGACCTCGCCGGCACCGGGATTATGGCCGCCATCGATCCAGATCTCGGCGCGCTCGGGTGCCCGCGCCACCAGCTCGCCTTCCGTCAGCCGCTGCAGGCGTCCCGGCCATTCGACCGAGGTCATCGCCTTTTCCATCATCGCCTCGGTAACGACAAAACCGGCAGCCTTGACCGCACGGATGGCAGCAGCGGCATTGCCATATTGATGGCGGCCGGGCAGGCGCGGCAGCGGCAAGTCCGCCAGGCCGAATTCGTCCTGGTAAACCAGTTTGCCATATTCCTCATGGGCGGAAAAATCCTGCCCGAAAACCGCGGTCGGGCAGCGCAGCCGCTCGGCCGTCGATATCAGCACATCGAGCGCGGCATCGTAGTCCTGATGGCCGATGACGACCGGATGGCCTGATTTCATGATGCCCGCCTTTTCGGCGGCGATCAGTTCGACGCGATCGCCGAGATAGGGCTGGTGATCGAGCGAAATCGGCATGATGACCGAGACGGCGGGGTCGGTAATGACGTTGGTGGCGTCGAAACGGCCGCCGAGGCCGACCTCGATGACGGCGACATCGGCCGGATGCTCGGCAAAGAGAAGGAAAGTCGCGGCCGTCAGGATTTCGAAGACGGTGATCTTCTGCCCGTCATTGGCCTTGGCGATGCGCCTCAGCACATCGGCGAATACGGCATCGTCGACAAGCTTGCCGCGGCTGCCCTCGACGCCGAGCCGATAGCGCTCGTGCCAATTGACGAGGTGCGGCGAGGTATGGACATGCACGCTATGACCGCCGGCTTCGAGCAGGGCGCGGCAGAACGCCGTGACCGAGCCCTTGCCATTGGTGCCGGCGACATGGATCACCGGCGGCAATTTAGTGTGCGGATTGCCGAGGGTGTCGAGCAGCCGGGTTATTCTCTCCAAGGAGAGATCGAAGCCCTTGGGGTGCAGCCCCATGAGCTTCTCGATTTCCCGTGCTGCCTCGCTCATTGCGGATTGATCCATAGATGTCATCCCGCACCTCCGCCAGTCGGCAAACGATAAGGTCAGGCGCTTGCAGCCACCGGCAGCGCCGCACCATTCTTGTTCTTGATGGATACGTCGTTCGCGGGAGCCTTGGTCAGGATTTTCAGAAGCGTCGCCAGGGTATCCGGAATGTCGTGACGCTTGACGACCATGTCCACCATGCCGTGCTCCAGCAGGTATTCCGACGTCTGGAAGCCCTCCGGCAGCTTTTCGCGCAGCGTCTGCTCGATGACGCGCTTGCCGGCAAAGCCGATTTCGGCGCCGGGTTCGGCAAGATGGATATCGCCCAGCATGGCGTAGGAAGCCGTGACGCCGCCGGTCGTCGGGTTGGTCAGAACCACGACATAAGGCTGGCCCGCTTCCTTCAGCATGTCGACGGCAACGGTGGTGCGCGGCAGCTGCATCAGCGACAGGATACCTTCCTGCATGCGTGCGCCGCCCGAAGCCGGGAACATGACCAGCGGGCATTTTTCGGCGATGGCACGCTCGAAAGCCTTCACGATGGCTTCGCCTGCGGCCATGCCGAGCGAGCCGCCGATGAAGTTGAACTCATGCACGACGGCCACGAGCTTCAGACCACGCACCTTGCCGAGACCGGCAAGGATCGTATCCTCCTGCTCGGTCTTGATGCGGCTGTCCTTCAGGCGATCGGTATATTTCTTCGAGTCACGGAATTTCAGCGGGTCCTGCGCCACCTTCGGCTGCGGCAGTGCTTCGTATTCGCCGTTGTCGAAGAGATCGGCAAGACGGGCCTTGGCCGGCATCTTCATGTGAAAGCCGGATGCGGGGATGACCCACTTGTTCTCTTCCAGATCCTTATGGAAGACCATTTCGCCCGTTTCCGGGCACTTGATCCAGAGATTCTCCGGAACCTCGCGACGGCCCAGCATGGAATTGATCCGCGGGCGGACGTAGTTCGTGATCCAGTTCAATTCGAAACTCCTAATCGACCGAATTAATCGATATCCCAGTCGTCACCAAATGCCCATAGGCCTTTTCCTCAATCCGCAAGGGATTGCTGAAGGACCTATATGGGGAAACTATTCGGCGGCAACAAGGCGGGCGGAACGGGTGCCTGTCGAAAGGCCGCGCACCAGCGTCGCCACGGCCTGGATGGTGTCGGCAGTCGCCTTGCCATCCTTGGTGAGGCTGGTCGCGATCTGGTTGACGATCGCGGTTCCGACGACCACGCCATCGGCAGACGCGCCGATCAGCTTGGCATGCTCGGCCGTCTTGACGCCGAAGCCGACGCAAACGGGCAGGTCGGTGTGCTGCTTGATGCGCTTGACCGCGCCCGAAACCAGCGATGGATCCGGCAAGGCCGAACCGGTGATGCCGTTCATCGAGACATAATAGACGAAGCCGGTCGTGTTCTTGAGAACCGTCGGCAGGCGCTTGTCGTCGGTGGTCGGCGTCGCCAGGCGGATGAAGTTGATGCCCTTGCGGATGGCCGGAATACAAAGTTCGTCATCCATTTCCGGCGGCAGGTCGACGACGATCAGGCCATCGATGCCGGCGGCAAGCGCATCGTCCAGGAACTCTTCGACGCCGTAGATGTAGATCGGATTGTAGTAGCCCATCATCACGATCGGCGTATCGGCATCCGTTTTGCGGAAATCGGCTGCGAGCTGCAACGTCTTCTTCAGCGTCTGGCCGGCCTTCAAGGCGCGCTGGCCGGCAAGCTGGATCGCCGGGCCGTCGGCCATGGGATCGGAAAAGGGCATGCCGAGCTCGATGACGTCGGCGCCGGCTTCCGGCAGCGCCTTCATGATACCGAGCGAGGTCTCGTAATCGGGATCGCCGCCCATGAAATAGGTGACGAGTGCCGGGCGGCCTTCAGCCTTCAAAGCGGCGAAGCGTTTGTCCATACGTGCGGTCATGGCGTCTAACTCACATTCCCAGAATCTTGCCGACGGTGAAGATATCCTTGTCGCCGCGGCCGGAGAGGTTCATCAGGATGATCTCGTCCTTGCCCATCTTCGGGGCGCGCTTGATCACTTCGGCGAGCGCATGGCTCGGCTCGAGCGCCGGAATGATGCCTTCGAGGCGCGTCAACGTCTGGAAGGCTTCCAGGGCCTCATGGTCCATGATCGGTACGTATTCGGCGCGGCCGATATCGTTCAGCCAGGAGTGTTCCGGGCCGATGCCGGGGTAATCGAGGCCGGCCGAAATCGAGTGGCCTTCCTTGATCTGGCCGTCGCCGTCCTGCAGCAGATAGGTGCGGTTGCCATGCAGCACGCCGGGCGAACCGGCGGTGATGGAGGCGCAATGCTCGTCGCCTTCAAGACCCTTGCCGCCGGCTTCGACGCCGACGATCTTGACGCTCTCGTCATCGAGGAAGGGATGGAAGATGCCGATGGCGTTCGAACCGCCGCCGACGGCCGCAACGACGAGATCCGGCAGGCGGCCTTCGGCCTCCAGGATCTGGGCGCGGGCTTCGGTGCCGATCACCGCCTGGAAATCGCGAACCATTTCCGGATAGGGATGCGGGCCGGCGGCCGTGCCGATCAGGTAATAGGTGTCTTCGACATTAGTGACCCAGTCGCGGAGCGCTTCGTTCATCGCGTCCTTTAGCGTACCGCTGCCGGCCGTCACCGGAATGACCTCGGCGCCCAGCAGCTTCATGCGGAAGACGTTCGGCGCCTGGCGCTCGACATCGGTCGCGCCCATGTAGACGACGCAGGGAAGGCCGAAGCGGGCAGCAACCGTCGCCGAGGCAACGCCATGCTGGCCGGCGCCGGTTTCGGCGATGATGCGGGTCTTGCCCATGCGCTTGGCAAGCAGGATCTGGCCGATGCAATTGTTGATCTTGTGCGAGCCGGTGTGGTTCAGCTCTTCGCGCTTGAAATAGATCTTCGCGCCGCCAAGCTCTGCCGTCAGGCGCTCGGCAAAATAAAGCGGGCTCGGACGGCCGATATAATGCGTGCCGAGAGCCTTCAGCTCCGCCTGAAAGGCCGGATCGTCCTTCGCCTTCGCCCATTCCTCCTGCAGGTCCAGGATCAGCGGCATAAGCGTTTCGGCTACGAAACGACCGCCATAAATGCCGAAACGACCATCCTCATCGGGGCCGGAGCGGAAGGAATTGGGTTTGGGCGTCTGGTTCACTTTCTACTCCCTGCTGCCGGTTCCGGCAGACATGCTTCTGCAAAAGCGTCGAAAAACTGGTCGATCTTGCCTAGATCCTTCACGCCCGGCGCACTTTCGATGGCGGAGGAAAGATCGATGCCGCTGGCCTTGGTGGAGGCCAGCGCCTCGGCGACATTGTCCTTGTTGACACCGCCCGACAGCATGTAGTCGACCCGATCGTCTACCCAGCTCATCAGGCTCCAGTCGAAGGACACGCCGTTTCCGCCCGGCAGCTCGGAGCCCGCCGGCGGCTTGGCATCGAACAGGAAGCGGTCGGCAATGCCGATATAGGATTCCACCCGCTTCAGATCGTCGGCCTCGCGCACGGACATGGCTTTCATGACAGGCACATTATGCACCGCCTTGATGGTCAGCACACGCTCCGGGCTTTCATTGCCGTGGAGCTGCAACATATCCGGCTTCACCAGCGACATGATCTCGTCGAGATCGTCATTGCTGGGATTGACCGTTACCGCAACGATCTTCGCCTTGCCGCGCACGCGCTCCGCCAGCTGGCCGGCAAGATCCGGCTCGATATAGCGCGGGCTCTTTTCAAAGAAGATGAAGCCGATATGGGTAGCGCCGCGCTCAAGAGCGCGATCCACCGCTTCCGGCGTCTTCAGACCGCAAATTTTGACATCGGGGTTCATGGCAGCGGAGTGACACGAAATTTCGAAAGAGTCGAGCCTAAAGGCGACGCTGGCGGGATTTTTGCGTGGCTTCAGAACCACCGCGCATGAAATAAGGAGTGCCCCTCATCCCAGCCCTCTCCCCGTTTTGACGGGGATAGCGAGCGACAGCGCCAAGCTCCATTGCCCCGGGGCCATCCTCGTCCTTCGAGGCTTCGCCCTACAGGCTCGCACCTCAGGATGAGGATGGAATAAGCAATGTCGCACTAAGTCGGCTCCGGCTGCATGAAGCCGGTTTCCGGTCAAAATGCTATTTTGCGTGGAAGATTAGCCCTCATGGTAAGGTGCGCAGGCTCCTCGAAGGAGCCGAAGCCTCGAACCACGAGGGGGGATGATGGCATATCCTCTTATTTCGTCTATCGGGGCACGCCACTCAATCGAAGTCGATTGCGTGCAGATGGCTGCCGTGGCGCTTCAACCAGGCCTTGGCCTCGTCCATATCGGGGCAGAGCTTGCGGCAGAGCGCCCAGAAGCGCGGGCCGTGGTTCATTTCCTTGAGATGCGCGACTTCGTGGGCGGCGAGGTAGTCGATGACCAGCGGCGGCGCCATGACGATACGCCAGGAAAAGCTGAGGTTCCCCTGCGAGGAGCAGGAGCCCCAGCGGCTGCGGGTATCCTTCATGGTGATGGAAGCGACCGTGGCGCGGATCGTCTTGGCATGGACAGCAACGAGTTTTTCGAGATCGGCGCGGGCTTCCTTCTTCAGGAAAGTCGCGATGCGGCGGCCGGCATGTTCCGGCATGCCGCTGACGCGCAGCACCGGAACGCCTTCGACGACAATGGCTTCGGTGAGACCGCGCAGGCTGCCGGTATGCTCGATGCGGTGACGCACACCGCGCAGCAGAATTTCGGCACCGCTCCGGAGGCTGCTATCGGTCGCGAATTTCGCGAGCTTCGTCAGCAGCCAGCCCTGATGCCGGTCGAGAAAGGCATTGATCTCGCGGGCGGCCAGGCCGCGCGGTATGGTCATCTTCAGCGCCCTTCCGCCAGGCTCGATCCGGAGCGTGATCCGCGTCGCCCGCTCGTGCTGGCGAATCGTCAGCGGCATCAACCGGCCAGCGACATCGAGGGTGCGCGTTTCCGGCGCAAGCGGCTTGGCTTGCGGTTTACGGGATCTGGAGAGCAGCGGAAACATGACGGCAGTTTTATATGATTCGCGGTCGATTCTGGCAAAGAAAAACCGGCATCGGTCGATGCCGGTTTCGATTATATGCGATGGCGACCGTCACGGCGGCCGTCAAGGAGTCTGGAACTCCGCAGTCGGCCCGCTATTGTCGTTGCGCTTGACGCTGTTGCGTTCGCGCATGAAACGGTCGAACTCCTCCTGGTCCTTGGCGCGGCGCAACTCGCGGGCATAGGTGTCGAACTCGGCGCGCATTTCGTCCAGCTTGCGGCGCTCCTCTTCGAGGCGCTCAAGCTCGGCCTTGCGCCAGTCGTCGAAAGCGACGTTGCCGGTCGCGGAGTAGGAATGGCGATGACGGTTGCGATGGCGGCCGCAGCCGGCAAACATGCCGTCGGCCCTCTCGTTCACATCCCGCTTGAAGTCCCGCAAACGTTCCCCGAAGAGAATATAGGCGAGCATGGCAAAGCCGAGCGGCCAGAAGACCACGAAGCCAAGCACCATGAGGGCAATAGTAGCCGGAGTCCAATCCGGGCGAAGCAATGCAGATTGGTTCATTTTCAGGTATCCTCGCACGGCGCATCGCCCCCCGACCGATACCGATCGACGGAAAGGCTCCTGCGCGGTTTTTAAAGCTCTACCTGCATCTCAGCGCGTTCCAAGGACGCGCGGCGCGGCAAACGGCCCGATCTCTACGGTACCGCTGGAATCGAGATGGTAACCACTTCGTGAGGGTTCAATGGGACTGCCGGACGGTTTCAGACAAGTGATTGAATTTGCCCGGATAATTCAACAAAAGCTAATATTTTGCACCGACGGGAATTCGGGCTTTCCCGGTCATGATGGCGTCTTTCGAACGCCATCATGCCTTATCCTTCATTTCTTGAACGTCTTCAGGCCGATTTGCCGCCCTTGATGACCCGCTTGACGACCGGCCTGCCGGTGCGGGCATGCTCGCGCGTAAAGGCCAGAATGCGCGGCGCAATCTCGCGGCGGAAGCGCGAGCCGTTGAAGACGCCGTAATGGCCGACATCCGGCTGCAGATAATGCATGCGCATATGGTCGGGGATATTGGTGCAGATGGTTTGCGCCGCATGCGTCTGGCCGACGCCGGAGATATCGTCGTTTTCGCCTTCGACGGTCAAAAGCGCGACATTACGGATGGCCGAGGGATCGACGCGTTCGCCGCGGTGCATGAGTTCGCCCTTGGGCAAGGCGTGCCTGATGAATACCTGATCGACCGTCTGCAGATAGAATTCCGCGGTCAGATCCATGACGGCCAGATATTCGTCGTAGAAATCGCGGTGCTTTTCGGCCGGCTCGCCATCGTTCTTGACGAGATGCACGAAGAAATCCTTGTGGGCGATCATGTGGCGGTCGAGGTTCATCGACATGAAGCCGGACAGCTGCAGGAAACCGGGATAGACCGGCCGCATGAAGCCCGGCTGCGGCCACGGCACGTTCATGATGACATTGTCGGCAAACCATTCCAGCGGCTTTTCCTTGGCGAGCTGGTTGACGGCGGTCGGGTTGATGCGGGTGTCGATCGGTCCGCCCATCAGCGTCATCGAAGAGGGCGCCAGACGGTCGCCCGCCGCTTCCATCACGGCAGCGGCGGCAAGCACCGGCACGGAGGGCTGACAGACGGCGACGACATGCGTATCGGGGCCAAGGTGATGCAGCATCCCAATGACGTAGTCGATATAGTCCTCCAGATCGAAGGTGCCTTCCGTCATCGGCACCATGCGGGCATCGATCCAGTCGGTAATGTAGACATCGGCGCCCGGCAGCAGGGCCTCCACCGTGCCGCGCAGCAGCGTCGCATAGTGGCCGGACATTGGCGCGACGATCAGGATACGCGGATCGGCGCTATGGCCGGCGGGCAGGCTGCGCTCGAAATGGATGAGGTTGCAGAAAGGTTTCTTCCAGACGATCTTTTCATGCACCGAGACCTGCTTGCCCGCGATCTGCGTCGCGTGCAGCCCGAATTCCGGCTTGCCATAGCGTCTGGTCGTGCGCTCGAAAACCTCAAGGCTCGCCGTCAAGGTGCGGCCGAACACCGTATGCGAAAGGGGATTAAGGGGATTGGCATAGGCCAGGCGCATCATGTCGGCTGCCGCGCGGAAAGGGGCGAGAGCGGCGTGATTGAGTTCGTAAAACTGATAAAACATGGGGGCTTTACCTTTCGTGATGCGGGTATCTCGACCCCGCAAATCACCTGGATCATTGAAACGCACGCGCCTTGCGTGTCGCTGCCTTCACCGCGGCGCTCCTCCGGTCGCACTCGCAGCAGGATGATCACGGCTCCTCGGGCGCGATCCTCATCCTTTAAGCTCTTACTATCAGCCTAGCAGCTTTTGCTGCAGGGCAACATAAAAAGCGGCGGTTGTTTCCATAAAAATGCCGGAGAATCGCTTCTCCGGCATCAACAATGATCTCAAAAAGTTAAAGTTCCTGAGTCTCGGTGGCTCAGGCGTCGGCGAGGAAGGTCTGGCGCTGCGTGCCGAGGCCTTCCATGCCGAGTTCGACCACATCGCCCGGCTTCAGGTATTGCGGCGGCTTCATGCCCATGCCGACGCCGGGAGGCGTGCCTGTGGAGATGACGTCGCCCGGATGCAGCGACATGAACTGGCTGAGATAGGAAACGAGATAAGCAACGCCATAGACCATGGTCTTGGTCGAGCCGTTCTGCATCATCTTGCCATTGACCTTGAGCCACATGCCGAGATTCTGCGGATCGGCAATCTCGTCCCTGGTGACGAGCCAGGGGCCGATCGGACCGAAGGTGTCGCAGGACTTGCCCTTGGTCCACTGTCCCGAGCGCTCCGTCTGGAAAGCGCGTTCGGAAACGTCATGCGAGACGCAGTAGCCGGCGACGTAATCAAGCGCATCGGCTTCGCTGACATATTTCGCGGTCTTGCCGATGACGACGCCGAGCTCGACCTCCCAGTCGGTCTTTTCCGAGCCGCGCGGGATCAGCACGTTATCGTTCGGGCCGACGATGGCCGAGCTGGCCTTCATGAAGATGATCGGCTCAGGCGGTACGGTGGCGCCGGTTTCGGCGGCATGATCGGAGAAATTGAGACCGATGCAGATGAACTTGCCCGTGCCGGCAACGCAGGCGCCGAGACGGCCTTCCGGCAATTCGGGCAAGCTTTTGGGATCGAGGGCGGCGATCTTCGCCAGACCCGCGGGCGAAATGGCTTCGCCGCCGATATCGGCGACATGGGCGGAGAGATCGCGGATCTTGCCGTCGCTATCCAGAAGCGCCGGCTTTTCCTTGCCGACTTCGCCAACACGCAACAGTTTCATGGATTTTCCTTCCCTGCATTTTCAAAGACGAGATTGATGCCATCATATATGAACGAATTATTCACCAGTGTCACCAATCGATTTCGTGGAGCCTAACATGACCCGGCTCTCCGTAGCGAAAAATAGCGCCCCCTAAGCTCCAGACAACGATCTGGCGATCTCGACGATCACGTCAAAAGCCGTATCGACATCCGCCTCCGTCGCCTCGAACTGACCTGCCTGGAAGCGGATGACCAGACGCCCGGAAACGCGGGTCTGCGTCAGGTAGATGCGGCCGTCATTGTTGATCGCATTGAGCAGGCGCTGCGTATGCTCTTCCTGCCCGACGCCTGCCGGCGCCTTGTGATCGAAAGAAAACAGCGACAGGAAGGGCTCGGTGACGATTTCGAAATCAGGCTCGGCGGCAAGAAGCTTAGCCAGATTCCGCGACCAGGAAACATGGTTACGGATCATCGTCCGCAAGCCTTCAAGCCCATGATAGCGCAGCAGGAACCAGAGTTTCAGGGCGCGGAAGCGGCGGCCGAGCGGCACGGACCATTCCGAATAGTTGATGATGCCGTCATGACCGTGGGTGCGCAGATATTCCGGCTGGATCGCCAGCGTACGCACCAGCGCCTCCGGCTCGCGCACGAACTGGACCGAGCAATCGAACTGCGCACCGAGCCATTTATGCGGATTGAAGACGATCGAGTCGGCCTGCTCGACGCCCTGCCAGAGTGCGCGGAATTCCGGGCAGATCATTGCCGAGCCCGCCCAGGCGGCGTCGACATGCACATAAAGCCCATGTGCATGCGCGACCTCAACGACGGCGGCGATATCGTCACAGGCGCCGACGCTGGTGCCGCCGACGCAGGCGATGACACCCGCCGGCAGCAATCCGGCGGCGCGATCCCGCTCGATCGCGGCGGCAAGCGCCTTCGCATCCATCGCCTTGCTGGGACCGCCAGAGGGGATGCGTACCAGATTTTCGTCACCGATGCCGGCAATCCAGATCGCGCGGTCGATGGAGGTGTGGACCTGATCGGTGGAATAGACGCGCACCGCCTTGCTGGCCGCGAGCCCGCTTTTGTTGCCCTGCCAGTCGAGCGCCCTTTCGCGCATGACCAGAACGGCGGCAAGGGTCGCTGTCGAGGCGGAATCCTGAATGACGCCGGTGAATGTTTCCGGCAGGCCAAGCGCCTGACGCAGCCAATCGACCACCTTCGTTTCCAGCTCGGTTGCGGAAGGCGATGTCTGCCAGAGCATGCATTGGGCGGCGATGGCGCTGACCAGATATTCGGCGACCACCGAGACGGGGGCGGCATTGGCCGGGAAATAGGCGAAGAAGCGGGGATGCTGCCAGTGCGTCATGCCGGGAACGAGGATATCCTCAAAATCCTTGAAGATATCCCCCATGGCTTCGCCTTTTAGTGGCGGGGAATCTGCGATATGGGCCGATATTTCGCCCGGCGCCATCTTCGCCCGTACCGGCCTGTCACGAAGCGACGCGCGATAATCCGCGCCCCAATTTGCCGCTTTCTCCGACCACTGCCGGAACTCCTCCCAATCCATGACGGTCCTCCCCGCTCTGTCGAACGAGGCGGACCTTAGACCGGTTTTGGTATATGGTCGAGTATCAGAACAGCTCGTCCAGCGCCGGCCCAAGCGGCACGATGCCGGCCGGATTAAGCGTGGTTATCGAGTAATAGCCACGCTTGATATGATCGAAGCTGACCGTCTCCGCAATCCCCGGCCAATCGAGCATGCGCCGGCAGAAGGACTGGAGATTGGCATAGTCGGACAGCCGGCGGAGATTGCACTTGAACAGGCCGTGATAGGCGACGTCGAAACGGACAAGGGTGACGAACAGCCTGATATCGCTCTCCGTCGGATGATCGGCAAAGAGGAAATCCCTGCCCTCCAGCTCCGCTTCGACCTGATCGAGGCAGGCGAACGCCTCGTTGAAGGCTTCCTCATAGGCGATCTGCGTGGTGGCGAAGCCGGCGCGGTAGACGCCGTTATTGAGAGCGGGATAGATCCGGGCGTTGAAACCATCGATCTCTTCGCGCTTGCCGGCCGGATAGAGATCGATGTCGTTGCGGGCGAGGTCGCCGAAGCCGCCATTCAGCATGCGCAGGATATCGGCAGATTCATTGTTGACGATCGTGCCGGCCTGTTTGTCCCAGAGGACCGGGACGGTGGCGCGACCGGTGAAATGCGGATCGGCCCTGGTGTAAATCTCGTGCATATAAGCGACGCCGTTGACGGCGTCCCTGGTGGCGCCCGGATAATCACCGAACCGCCAACCCTGCCTTGAGAGCACCGGTTCGACGATGGAAATGGAGATGACCTCTTCCAGGCCCTTCAGCTTGCGGCCGATCAAGGTGCGCGATGCCCAGGGGCAGATCAGCGCGACGTAAAGATGATAGCGGCCGGCCTCCGCCTTGAAGCCGCCCTCGCCTGTCGGCCCTGCCGCGCCATCCGGCGTTACCCAATTGCGGAAACTGGAAGTCTGGCGAACGAAACCGCCCTTCTCGTCCTTGGCCTGCACCGGCTGCCAGTCTTCAGTCCATTTCCCGTCTACCAGCAAGGCTCCGTCTCCACTCGCACGTTTTTCATGGGCGCAGCATAGCGGAACAGAATTTCACGGGAATAACGTAAACTTGAAACAGACTGTCTACCTCGCGGATGCGGATACTTCTATGTATGGAAAACTGCGTTTTGCGCTCGAGGCTTATTGGAGCAACTCATGGCAACATCCGTTTCCACCGTTAAGACCGACCACGCCAGCCGATACCTCCAGCAGCTCTGCAAGCACTGGAGCCATCGGTTCAGCGTGGAATTCGATGCGACGGCCGGCAAGGTGCCGTTCAGCCCCGAAAATTCCCTCGACCTTGTCGCCGAGCCCGGCGTCCTGGTCATGACGCTGACGGTCGAGAAACCGGAAGATGTCGAGCGCATGCAGAATGTCGTCGCCGATCACCTCAAGCGTTTCGCCTTCCGCGAAGAGCTCGATATAGCCTGGATTGCCGGCGCCGCCGGAATATAGGTTCCCTCTCCATAGCCAGCCAACGAGCGGTTTTCACCGACCGCCGCAGGCCCTCTCTGACGAAAGAAGCCCTATGACATCAAGCAACAGCCGCGAATCCCAATATCCGATCGACAAGCTTTTTCTCGATCGCTGGTCGCCGCGCGCCTATTCCAACAAGGCCATTCCGGAAACCGAACTGCTGACCATTCTGGAAGCGGCGCACTGGGCACCGTCCGCTTCCAACCTTCAGCCCTGGCGCTTCCTCTATGCCCTGCGCGGCTCCGAACACTGGGAGAAGTTCCTCAGCGTGCTGGTCGAGTTCAACCAGGGCTGGGTGAAATCGGCATCCGCGCTGCTCTTCGTCATTTCGCGCACCCATAACGGCGAGCTTGGCTCCGCCGAACAGAAACCCAGCTACAGCCATTCCTTCGACGCGGGTGCCGCCTGGGGCTTCCTGGCGATCCAGGCTCATCTAGCCGGCTACGAAGCACACGGCATGACCGGCTTCCACGTCGAAAAAGCCTATGAAGTTCTGGGCATACCGGAAGGATTCCGCGTCGAGGCCGCTGTCGCGATCGGTAAGGTCGGCGACAAGAACCAGCTTCCGGAAAAGCTGCGCGAACGCGAGGTGCCGAGCCAACGCAAGCCGCTCTCCGAACTTGCCTTCAACGGCACATTCGTCGCCAAGTAATTGATGGAAAAGAAAAAGCCCCGCGAGATCATCGCGGGGCTTTTTTTCTTCCGAAAACCGGCAATCAGATATCGAGATTGGCAACGCTCAGCGCGTTTTCCTGAATGAACTCGCGGCGAGGCTCGACTTCGTCACCCATGAGCCGGGCAAACAGGCCGTCGGCATCGGTCGCATCCGTAACCTTCACCTGCAGCAGCGACCGGACGTTCGGGTCGAGCGTCGTCTCCCAGAGCTGCTCGGCATTCATCTCGCCCAGACCTTTGTAGCGCTGCAGCGTCAAGCCCTTGCGGCCGCCGGCGAAGATCATATCCAGCAGCTTGCGGGGTCCCGAAATTTCCGTCTCGCCGTCGCGGCGAATGAGCTTCGGCGGCGTACCGTAGACTTCCTTCAGCCGCGTGCCGATCTGGTCGATGAGGCGGGCATCCTGCGAGCCGATAAGCGCCATGTCGAGGAAGACGACTTCCTTGACGCCGCGTACCGTACGCTCGAAGCGCAAGCCGCCTTCGCCCGTCACGGCGCCGCTCCAGCCGCGCTCGGTTTCCTCGGCGATGACATCGAGCCGCTTGGCAACGTCGCTCGCAAGCGCTTCCGCCCGCGCGGGATCGCTGACCATTTCGGCGTTGAGCGCGCCGGCGATCGCCGCCTGCTCGACGACGGTGCGGTTATAACGGGAATGCAGATTGTCGATCAGCGTGCGCAGGCGAAGCGCATCGTAGATGGCCTCGCGCAGATCCTGACCGGCCCGCACTTCGCCGTTGCCGAGATGCAGGCTCGCATCCTCGATGCCCTGGCCGATGAGATATTCTTCCAGCGCCTTCTCGTCCTTGACGTACTGCACCGACTTGCCGCGCGTCACCTTATAGAGCGGCGGCTGGGCGATGTAGAGATGGCCACGCTCGATGAGATCGGGCATCTGCCGGAAGAAGAAGGTCAGCAGCAGCGTGCGAATATGTGCGCCGTCGACGTCTGCATCCGTCATGATGATGATCTTGTGATAGCGCAGCTTTTCGGCGTTGAACTCATCCTTGCCGATGCCGGTGCCAAGCGCCGTGATCAGCGTGCCGATTTCCTGGCTCGACAGCATCTTGTCGAAACGGGCGCGCTCGACATTCAGGATCTTGCCCCGGAGCGGCAGGATGGCCTGGTTTTCGCGCGAACGGCCCTGCTTGGCCGAACCGCCCGCCGAATCGCCCTCGACAAGGAAGACTTCCGACTTGGCAGGATCGCGCTCGGAGCAATCGGCAAGCTTGCCGGGCAGCGACGCGATATCCAGCGCGCCCTTGCGGCGCGTCAGTTCGCGCGCCTTGCGGGCCGCTTCGCGGGCAGCCGCAGCCTCGACGACCTTGCCGACCAGCACCTTCGCTTCCGAGGGATGCTCCTCGAGCCAGGTGCTCAGCGCTTCGTTGACCAGGCTTTCGACGACCGGGCGAACTTCGGAGGAAACCAGCTTGTCCTTGGTCTGCGACGAGAATTTCGGATCGGGGACCTTGACCGACAGCACGGCCGTCAGGCCTTCGCGGCAGTCGTCGCCGGTCAGCGTCACCTTTTCCCGCTTGGTGATCCCGGAGGTATCGGCATAGGAGGTGATCTGGCGCGTCAGAGCCGCACGGAAGCCGGCCATATGCGTGCCGCCGTCGCGCTGCGGGATGTTGTTGGTGAAGCAGAGCACGTTTTCGTGGTAGCTGTCGTTCCACCACATCGCCACTTCGACCGTAATTCCATCCTTCTCGCTGCGAATCGACACCGGCTTCTGAACGAGTGGCTTCTTGGCGCGATCGAGATAGGAAACGAAGGCTTCCAGGCCGCCGTCGTACAGCAGCTCTTCCTGCCTGACGTCGGAATGGCGCTTGTCGGTCAAGAGGATGCGGACGCCGGAATTCAGGAAAGCGAGTTCGCGCAGGCGATGTTCCAGCGTGCCGTAGTCGAACTCAATCATGGTGAAGGTGTCGGAGCTCGGCATGAAGCTGACCTCGGTGCCGGTCGCATCGCCCGCGTCACCCGTTTGCTTCAGCGGCGCATCGGCCACGCCATGGGTGAAGCTCATCTCATGGATCTTGCCCTGGCGGCGGATCTTCAGGCGCAGCCAGACGGAGAGCGCATTGACCACCGAGACGCCGACGCCGTGCAATCCGCCGGACACCTTGTAGGAGTTCTGGTCGAACTTGCCGCCCGCGTGAAGCTGGGTCATGATGACCTCGGCCGCCGAAACGCCTTCGCCGCTGTGAATGTCCGTGGGGATGCCGCGGCCGTTGTCCGTCACCGTGACCGAACCGTCTGGATTGAGCGTCACCGTGACGATATCCGCATGACCGGCCAAGGCCTCGTCAATGGCGTTGTCGACGACCTCATAGACCATGTGATGCAGGCCCGAGCCGTCATCCGTGTCGCCGATATACATGCCGGGACGCTTGCGCACGGCATCAAGGCCCTTGAGAACCTTGATGGAATCTGCGCCATATTCGGCGCTGCCGCCGTTATCGGTTACGGATGTGTCGGTCATATATTGAAGTCTTTCCAGTGTTTTAGATAACCCGGCCGATCCCTGGCGAATCAGCGGTTTTCCCTGCCTTGAATATAGGATGTTTCACCCTGAAGTTCCAAACGGAAGGCCCCTAAATCAGGTATAAAACAGGGGATTAAGGCGGTTTTCAGCCGGTTTTTCCGGCATTTTCCAGAACTCGGGATAGCTCGCGGATCGTTGCCGCGTCAAGGTTGCGGATCTTCCCGGCCAAATGATTGACGAAGGCGGTATATTCGGGCGCGAGCCCCGACGTATCGACGACGACGCGCGGATCGGAAAATCGCGCCAGCAGGAACAATTCCTCGGCCTCGTCCCAGATGATGTTGAAATATCCGGCAATGCGCTGCAGCAGGTCGAAGCTCGGCAAGCCGCGCTTTCCGTGCTCCAGGGCGGATAAATAAGCCGGAGTCACATTGAGCGCCGCGGCCATCTGCTTCTGCGAGACGCCCTTGCGCAATCTCAATTTCCGCACCGCTTCGCCGAACGGGGTCAAAGCTTGTCCCCCTTCGCACGCGACAGGCGGATGTAGAGCGCGCCCTCGCCGCCATGATGCTGCGCTGCCGTTTCATAGGAGGAGATGAGAAACCGGAACTCCGGCTTGGAAAACCAGAGCGGTACGGCGCGCTTCAACGCGCCTTCGCTGCCCATGGAGCTGCCCTTGCCCGTTATGACGAGGACATGGCGAAGGCCGCGGCCATGGGCGCGCAGAAGGAAATCCAGCAGCATGCCATGCGCTTCGCTCTGGATGAGGCCGTGAAGATCGATGCGGGCCTCGAGCGCCAGCCGGCCCTTGGCGATCTTGCGCTTGACCGGGCGTTCCAGCGGATGATGGCGGCCGGCGGGCTGTTTCGCCGTCGCCGGGACTTCCTGCGCTTGCGCAGTCACAGGCGCCGCCTTTGCCTTTGCGGCACGGATGTTCTCCTCGCTTTCGGCTTCGGCCTGCAGCGCCGCTTCGAACGCCTCGATATCGGTCATCCTGCCCGGCATGGGACGCGTGCTCTTGGCGACCTTACCCCAAAGGATACGGTCCTCCGTGCTGAGCTTGCGTTCCTTGTTCTGCCGTTCCGGGGCCATCAGCCGAACCTCTGCGCCGCCGCCTTTGGAATGAGTATATAAAAATCGGCGTCATTGCGCACGGTGCCGGCCAGCTCCCCGGCATCGTAGCCCGAACCGGTAAAGATATCCCCGCGCGCCGGCCCGACAATCGCCGAGCCGGTATCGAGCGCCAGCATCAGTCGCGCGAAAGGCTTGCCGCCGTCGAGATGCGTCAGGCTTTCCGAGCGGATGAAGAAGGGAAAGCCGAAGGTATGGATCAGCCGATCGACAGCAAGCGACCGGCCGGCGACCAGCGGCACCTTGGCCGCCGCGATCGGGCCGAGGGCCGGATCGCCGACATCCGCCTCGCGGAAGAAGATATAGGATCGATTGTGCGAGAGAACCTCGTCGACCTGCCCGGGATGGGCATAAAGCCAGTCGCGGATCGTCTGCATGGAAATCGTCGCGCGGTCGAGCTCGCCGCGCTCGATCAGCAGGCGTCCGACCGCCGAAAACGGATGCCCGGCCTTGGCGGCATAGGTGATGCGGCCCATGCGTCCATCCGGATAGCGCAGGCGAGCCGCGCCCTGAACATGCACGAAGAAGATATCGACCCTGGATTTTGCCCAGGCGATTTCCAGCCCCCTGCCATCGAGATAGCCGCGATCGATTTCGCCGCGATCGGGATAGGCGGCGATCACGCCATCACGAAGACGGCCGAACATGTAGGAGGGATCAAGCTCGCCAGGCCGGTTGCTGTCGTCCAGATCGACCAGATCATCGGGGCGGCGATAGAAGGGATAACGATAGGTTTCGTCCTGTGTGGCCGAAACCTCGATCTCCGGCTCGAAGAATGCCGTCACGAAACCGGTCGCGCCACCATCGCGGCGGATGAAGAAGGGCTGGCAATGCTCTTCGAAGAACGCCCGGGCTTCGGTCGCGGAGTGCGGCTCTCTTCCCTCTGCGGCGTCAAGAAGCGTCAGCAGATCGTCGGCGGTCAGTCCGGCGGCGCCGGTGCGATAGGGCTTTACCGAGCGGATATGGGTCCGACAGTCCTTCATTGCGCGAAAAAGGCTGGAAGGATCGTCCTCCTCCCAGCCCTTCAGATCGGCGAAGGTTGCCGGCTCCAGCCTGAATTCCTGCGATGAGCTCGTCATTGTTCGGATTCGGTCGCCACCAGTTTCCAGTTCGGGTCGCGCGAGCGCGTGTCGCGGGCGAAGGTCCAGAGATCGCTGACCTCGGCCACGGCTTCGGCATCGCCATCGATCAGGGTTCCCGCCTTGTCATAGGTGGCGGAGATCATCTGGCTGACGATGCGCATGGTGATGAGGGCTTCGGTTCCCTTCACCTCGGTGCTGAGGATATCGGCCTTGTCGATGCCGACGAAGGTGGACTTGACCTTCTCGCCCCTGGCCTCGCGATCGGCAATCGCGGCATCGAAGCCGTCATAGACTTCGCGCGACAGCAAGTCCTTCAGCGATTTGCGGTCACCCTCGGCGAAGGCCATCACGATCATTTCATAGGCCATGCGGGCGCCGTTGACGAATTCCTTCGGATTGAAGGACGGATCGGACTTGTTCAGCTCGCGCAGCGAATCATTCAGCGGCGTGCCGGCCGGCGTGAAGGCATCGATGGCGGCAAAACGATCTTCCTCCTCGGTGGCGTCGCGCCGCGGCAGGGTCACGACCTTGCCGGCGTCCGGCGGCGTCGGGCCATTTGCCGGATCCGCGGAACCGTAGAGATCGCGCGGCGGCTTCTCATTCCCCGTGCGGCGGCCAAGGACACTGCGCAGCTGAAAGAAGATCAGCACCGCCGCCACCAGGAAAAAGATCGTCACAAAGTCGTTTGCACCCATCTCGTATCGGAACCACCGTTAAAATTAAAAGTTCAATCCCCATATAGTCCGCATCCATCTATCATTCAAATGGCGGACCAGTTTCTTTATTATAAGCCACAGACCAACGTCTACGCGAACAAACCCGCTCTCAGGACCACCGTAACATGCGCCTATCGCTTCTTCCTATCTTCGTTTTTCTGATGCCGCTGGCCGAGATCGCCGGATTCATCGTCGTCGGAAAGATGATCGGTGTCTGGGCGACACTGGGACTTGTCATCCTCGGCGTGCTGCTCGGCGCCGCTCTCCTGAGAATTCAGGGTATCGGCATTCTTCAGCGGATTTCAGCCGAGAGCCGCAACGGGGGCGACCCCGGGCGCGAAATGGTGCATGGCGCCATGATCGTCGTTGCCGCCTTTTTCCTGATGCTGCCGGGTTTCATATCCGATATCATCGGCCTGCTGCTTTTCATTCCGGCCGTGCGCGATCTTGCCTGGAAGATGCTGCGCAGGCGCATCGTCGTCGTCGGCAACTCGCGGCCCTTCCGGCGCGGTCCGGGACCGGGAGCCGGACCGCAGGCCAGGCCGAAAAGCCCCGGAACGGTTGTCGATCTGGATGAAGGCGATTTCCATCGCGAGCCGGACAGGAACTCGCCCTGGTCCGATCAAAAACGACTGAAAGACTAGAGAAGCGGCCCCGGAATCGCCGGAGCCATAAGGGTTGTAAGCCCCTATTCGAAATGCTAGATGGCGACACCCATCGAGACGTGAGAGGACACCCCCATGGCCAACGAGACCAACGGCAACGGTGCAGACAGCCCGAGCCTCAGCATCCTTGCTCAGTACACCAAGGATCTTTCCTTCGAAAATCCGGGTGCTCCGCGCTCGCTTCAGGCCCGGGAAAACGCGCCCGACATCAATATCAACGTCAACGTCAACGCCAACCCGCTGTCGGAATCGGATTTCGACGTCGTGCTGACGCTGAACGCCGAAGCCAAGGACGGCGAGCGCGTTCTTTTCCATACCGAGCTGGTCTATGGCGGCGTCTTCCGCGTCACTGGCTTCCCGCAGGAACACATGCTGCCGCTGCTCTTCATCGAGTGCCCGCGCCTGCTGTTCCCCTTCGCGCGCCAGATCATCGCCGACGTCACGCGCAATGGCGGCTTCCCGCCGCTGATGATCGACCCGATCGATTTCGCGCAGATGTTCACGCAGCGCATGGCCGAAGAACAGGCCCGCGCCCAGGTTTCGGCCGTTCCGAACTAAGCCTCACCTTTTCCATCGCTGGAAACAGAAATGCCCGGACCGCAATCCGGGCATTTTCTTTATCTGCCGGAGAAAGCGCCTTCTATTCGGAAGGGCTGTATTTGGACCAGATTCCCTTCGCACCGAGCTTGGCGACCAGCGCGGCGTGGGCGGCCAGCTCTTCCTCGCTCAAGCGGTTCGCCAGCGGCGCGGGCCGCACGAGGACATCGGCGACGATATCCTGCGCATCGTCATTCCGGTTCGAGCGGGCCGACGAGCCGATGCCACTGCCGAGGCCGAGCGCGGTCTGCCGGCCGCCGATCATCTCGATATAGACTTCGGCCAGTAGTTCGGAGTCGAGCAGCGCCCCGTGTTTCGTGCGGTGGGAATTGTCGATGCCGTAGCGACGGCAGAGCGCGTCCAGCGAATTCGGGCCCATGGGATGCTTGCGGCGGGCCATGGCCAGCGTATCGATCACCATGTCGGGCAGGATCGGCGGCCGGCCAAGCCGTGCGAATTCGGCGTTGACGAAACCCATGTCGAAGGTGGCGTTGTGCGCGATCCATTTGGCATCGCCGAAGAATTCGAGGATCCGATCGGCAAGCTCTTCGAAGGGCGGCTTGTCCTTCAGCGATTCGTCGGTAATGCCGTGCACGGCAAGCGCATCCGGATGCACCTTGCGGTCGCCGGGATTGATGTAGAGATGCAGCGTCTTGCCGGTCGGGAAGTGATTGAAGAGTTCGATGCCGCCGATTTCGATGATGCGGTCTGCCCTGTTGTCGAGGCCGGTGGTTTCCGTATCGAAAATGATTTCGCGCATGTCGGGGCTCCGCTTTCCTATTCCTCGATCTGCGGCTTGCGCCGAAGGTCGGCTATGATCTCCGTTACCTGCGCGCGGGCCGCATCGATGCTTCGACCGGTATCGATGACGTAATCGGCACGCGCCCGCTTTTCCGCATCCGGCGTCTGGCGGGAGAGAATCATATTGAATTTCTCCTCCGTCATGCCCGGCCGGGCAAGTACCCTTTCTATCTGAATCTGTGGATCGCAGCTGACGACGACGATCTTGTCCACCCTCTTGTCCGCGCCGGTCTCGAACAGCAGCGGAATATCCAGCACCACCATATCGGCGCCGGCCTGCCGTTGACGCTCCAGGAACTGGCGCTCGCGCTTATGAACGAGCGGATGGACAATGGCTTCGAGACGTTTGAAACCGGAGGGATCGTCCGCAAGCTTCAGGCTGAGTTTCTGCCGGTCCACCTTGCCGTCGCCGGTCGAGCCGGGGAAAGCCGCTTCGACCAGAGGAACAGCTTCGCCGTTATACAGATCATGCACGACCGCATCGGAATCGTTCACCGGAATTCCGGCCTCGGCAAAGAGTTTCGCCGAGGTCGACTTTCCCATGCCGATCGATCCGGTCAGTCCGATCCTGATCATCAGTGTCTGTCCATATCGGCAATGATCAAAGCCCTCAAAGCCTCATCGACCGCCGGCCGCTTTCCGAACCATTTTTCGAAACCCGGAACCGCCTGGTGCAACAGCATGCCGAGACCATCGACGATGGCAAAACCCTGTTGCTCGGCCTGCGCCAGAAGCGGTGTCTTCAACGGCACATAGACAATGTCGGTGACGACGGCGCCTTGCGCAAGAGGCGAGAAATCGATCTGCGGCGCCGCTTCGCCGTCCATGCCGAGCGAGGTCGTGTTGATGAACAGGCCGGCGCCACGCATCACCTCGCCGAGCGCGGCCATCGGATGGGCATGAACGCGTTCGCCGAAACGATCCGCAAGCTCCTGCGCCCGCTCGACCGTGCGGTTGACGACGTGAATTTCCTTGAAGCCGCGATCGCGCACGGCCTGGATAACGGCGCGGCTGGCGCCCCCTGCCCCGAGGATCACGGCTCGATCGCTGCGGTCCCAACCCGGACGGCGCTCATCGAGATTTGCCGTGAAGCCGCGGCCGTCTGTGTTGGTCGCATGCAGCAACCCGTCCTGAAGCCACAGGGTATTGGAAGCGCCAAGCTCTTCCGAAAGCGCATCCGGCCTGTCTGCCAGTTTGAAGGCCGCTTCCTTGTGGGGGATCGTCACATTGCCGCCGGCGAACTCGCTGGAGCCGTCTTTCAGAGAAGTGATGAAGCCGGCGAAATCCTCAGGAGAGACTTCGTGCGCGCGATAGCTGCCGGAGAGATCAAGCTGCCGCAACCAGTAGCCATGGATCAGCGGCGAGCGTGAATGCTTGACCGGATAACCCGTTACGAAAGCGTTTACGCTCTGTGTTTCACGTGAATCATCCATCGATTGCTCCCAGTTCGCGCAGTTTTTCAAGGAGCGGCAGCATCGGCAATCCGACGATCGTGAAATAATCGCCATCGATTTTCGAGAACAGCTGGATGCCTTCACCTTCGAGCTGATAGGCGCCGACGCTCGACATTGCCTTTTCTCCGACGCGGCTCAGGTGCCGCGGAATGAAATCGGCCGGCAGCTCCCGCATGGTCAGATCGGCGTGGGACACATGCTCCCAGACAATGTCGCCATTGCGTGCGAGCGCGATGGCGCTGTTCAGCCGATGCGTCTTTCCCGACAAAGTCTGCAGATGGTTTTCCGCATCGGCCATCGACTTCGGCTTGTGAAAGACCTGTGAGCCGAGCGACATCGTTTGATCCGAGCCTATGACCAGCGCATCGGGGAAGCGATCGCTCACATCCTTTGCCTTCGCTTTTGCCAATACCAGCGCTACGGCATCCGGGCTCGCTCCATCCCGCTCCAGCGGCGCTTCGACCGCCCGCTCATCGATATCGGCAGCTATGGCCTGGAAATGCAGCCCGGCATTTTCCATCAGCATCCGCCGGAACGGGCTGGACGACGCGAGAATAAGGGGCATGGTCATGACGATTGCCTCCGAGAGAATCGTGTGCAGCGCTTAGCGCAGCTTGGGCCGCAGGGCAACAATGGCAGCCGCGGTCTCTTCGATCGATCGGCGTGTGACGTCGATGACAGGCCAGTTGTGACGCGCGCAGAGGGAACGGGCATATTTCAGTTCTTCGGAGATCGCGGCTCGATCCGTGTAGTCGCCGCGGTCGAAGCCGGGCGTCGCGCCGAGGATGCGATTTTCGCGAACCTGCGAGACCCGGTCGGTGGTCGCGACCAGTCCGACGATCAACGGCTTGGTCGCCTTGACGAGACTTTCCGGCAATGGCACGCCATGCACGATCGGAATGTTCGCCGTCTTGATGCCGCGATTTGCGAGATAGATGCTGGTCGGCGTTTTCGAGGTACGGCTGATGCCGATGATGACGACGTCGGCATCGTCGTAGTCATCCGGCATCTGGCCGTCGTCATGATCCATGGTGAAGTTCAGCGCTTCGATGCGGTTGAAGTAATCCGCATTCATCACATGCTGCGCGCCGACGCGCCGACGCGACGTTGCCCCGAGGTAGGTCTGGAAGACATTCATGACCGGCTCCAGGACGTTGACGCTCGGCACGCCCATTTCTCCACAGCGTTCGGCGATGAAATCGGCAAGCTCGCGATCGACGATCGTATAAAGCACGATGCCGGGACTGTGATCGATCGCTTCGAGAACCGGCAGCAGCTGCTTGCGATTCCGAATCAGCGGATAGACGTGCTCGATCGGCTGACTTCCCTGGAATTGAACGGATGCAGCGCGGCCGGCGGAGATGAGAGTCTCGCCCGTTGAGTCAGAAATCAGGTGCAGATGAAAGAAGCTTGTCCGGTTTTCCACGCTACTTTCCATCGCCTGTTGATATCTCGGGAGAAAAGAGAGGTACGAGAAGGCGGCCATCCAGGGCAAGTGGAAAACAGCCGAGTTTTCCACATTCGGCGTTTTCGCAAAAAGGATTTCGTGGCGGCTGTGGGCAATGTGGACAAGATGGAAAGCGCCACGTTCGTCCCCGGCTTGTCCCCAGAGCAGGACAAAACAGATTCCCGTGCAACCTGCTCAAAAGATTGAAAAATCCTGTTCCTTTTCCACATATCGGCTAAACGCTTCGGAATCTTTGCAAACCATGGCGCGAGGCGCGACAAATTGGACAGGCAAGGGATGAACTTTAATCCTTGCTACTCACCGACTCTAAGAAATAGAAACCTTTTAAAATATGTTTGGTTTTATATAGGACGACCTCTGTGAGCGATGAGCGCCGGAAGATCATGCGGGTATTGAGCGGAGAAACGCTCACGCCTCCCCCTCTCTGGCTGATGAGGCAGGCAGGCCGCTATCTGCCCGAATATCGCGAGACGCGCGCCAAGGCCGGAAGCTTCCTTGATCTCTGTTATACCCCCGACCATGCCGTCGAGGTGACGATGCAGCCGATCCGCCGTTATGGCTTCGACGCTGCCATTCTTTTTTCCGATATCCTCGTCATTCCCGATGCGCTCAAACGAAACGTTCGCTTCACGGAAGGGCATGGGCCGCAGATGGATCCGATCGATGAGGCCGGCATCCTGACATTGAAGCCTGACGGCGTGACAGCATATCTGGGACCGGTCATGGAAACGGTGCGGCGGCTGCGGCGGGATCTGCCGGACGAGACGACGCTTCTCGGCTTCTGTGGCGCTCCCTGGACCGTTGCGACCTATATGATCGCCGGCCACGGCACGCCGGATCAGGCTCCTGCCCGGCTGTTTGCCTATCGGCATCCTAAGGCGTTCGAGCACCTGCTGATGCTGCTTGCCGATATCTCCGCCGATTACCTGGTGGCGCAGATCGATGCCGGCGCCGACGCCGTGCAGATTTTCGACTCCTGGGCAGGCGTTCTCGGCGAGCGGGAATTCGATGCGTTTGCCGTGGCGCCGGTCGCCAGAATGATCGCTTCGGTCAAGGCCCGGCGGCCTCATGCACGGATCATCGCCTTCGCCAAGGGAGCGGGTTATCTTTTGAAGAATTACCGGCAGAAGACGGGTGCCGATGCGATCGGTCTCGACTGGTCGGTGCCGCTGGCTTTCGCCGTGGAGCTTCAGAAGGACGGGCCGGTGCAGGGCAATCTCGATCCGATGCGGGTCGTTGCCGGCGGCAAGGCTCTGGAAGATGGGATTGACGATATCTTGCAGCAGCTCGGGAACGGTCCGCTGATCTTCAATCTCGGGCACGGCATCACGCCGCAGGCGGACCCCGCCAATGTTGCGAGGCTTGTCGAACGCGTGCGCGGATGGAGGAAATGATGGCGATGGAAAAGCAGACGGATTCCGCTCCTGGCCAAAGGGCGGGACGGCGCGCCTATGTCATGATCCTGGTCTTTGCCGTTCTGGCGATCGGGCTTTTTGCCTGGCATCCGGCCGATCTCTATCTCTGGATCAAGGCGCTGCACATCATTGCCGTCATTTCATGGATGGCCGGCATGTTCTATCTGCCGCGGCTGTTCGTCTATCACACCGATGCCGAGCCGGGCTCGCAGCAATCCGAGACGTTCAAGGTGATGGAGCAGCGGCTGCTGCGCTACATCATCAACCCGGCGATGATCCTGACCTGGATCTTCGGGCTTTATCTCGCCTGGTCCGTCTATGATTTCCAGGGTGGCTGGCTGCACGCCAAGATCGGGCTCGTTGTAGTGCTATCCGCTGTTCACGGTCATTTCAGCAGTGCGGCGCGCGCCTTCGCCCGCGACGAGAACAAGCATTCGGCACGTTACTGGCGCATGATGAATGAGGCGCCGACGCTTCTGATGATCGCAATCGTCATCCTGGTGGTCGTGAAACCCTTTGCGTGAGGCGACGCTGTATCAGGGGCGAAGTTAAATTTCCTTCATTTTGCCCGCCCCCCTTGCGGTTCAGAAAGTGAGTCGCTATTTTCCGGCCATCTTCTCTTCGTGGCATGTATCCATTCTGTCGCCCGCGAACGCCCCTGTCGCGGTTCTGAATACGAGCAACATTGCCTTTCCCATCCAGAAAAATGAGTAATTCCCTTCATGGCTGAAATGAAGCTTCAGGAACTGAAAAATAAATCCCCGACCGATCTCCTGGCCTTTGCCGAATCGCTCGAGGTGGAAAACGCCAGCACGATGCGCAAACAGGAATTGATGTTTGCAATTCTCAAGGTGCTGGCGAGCCAGGACGTGGAAATCATCGGCGAGGGCGTCGTCGAGGTTTTGCAGGACGGCTTCGGTTTCTTGCGTTCCGCCAACGCCAACTATCTTCCCGGCCCGGACGATATTTATATCTCTCCCTCCCAGATCCGCCGCTTCTCGCTGAAGACGGGCGACACGGTCGAGGGGCCGATCCGCGGACCGAAGGAAGGCGAGCGCTATTTTGCTCTGCTGAAAGTCAACACCATCAATTTTGACGATCCCGAAAAGATCCGTCACAAGGTTCACTTCGACAACCTGACGCCGCTCTATCCGAACGAGCGTTTCCGCATGGAACTGGACGTTCCCACGTCTAAGGATCTTTCGCCGCGCGTCATCGATCTCGTGGCTCCGCTCGGCAAGGGCCAGCGTGGCTTGATCGTCGCGCCGCCGCGTACCGGCAAGACCGTTCTTCTTCAGAACATCGCCCATTCCATCACCGCCAATCATCCGGATTGCTACCTGATCGTTCTCTTGATCGACGAGCGTCCGGAAGAAGTGACCGACATGCAGCGTTCCGTTCGCGGCGAGGTCATCTCGTCCACGTTCGACGAGCCGGCGGTGCGTCACGTCCAGGTCGCCGAAATGGTGATCGAAAAAGCCAAGCGTCTTGTCGAGCATGGTCGCGACGTCGTCATCCTGCTCGATTCGATCACGCGCCTCGGCCGCGCCTACAACACGGTCGTCCCCTCTTCCGGCAAGGTCCTGACCGGCGGTGTCGATGCCAACGCCCTGCAGCGTCCGAAGCGTTTCTTCGGTGCGGCCCGCAACATCGAGGAAGGCGGTTCGCTGACGATTATCGCGACGGCGCTGATCGATACCGGCAGCCGCATGGATGAAGTGATCTTCGAAGAATTCAAGGGTACCGGCAACTCGGAAATCGTCCTTGACCGTAAGGTTGCCGACAAGCGCATCTTCCCGGCCATGGATATTCTGAAGTCCGGTACGCGTAAGGAAGACCTGCTGGTGCCGCGCCAGGATCTGCAGAAGATCTTCGTGCTTCGCCGTATCCTTGCGCCGATGGGCACGACCGACGCAATCGAGTTCCTGATCGACAAGCTGAAGCAGACGAAGAACAACCCGGATTTCTTCGATTCGATGAATACATGATCCTTAGCCGGATTCGGTAGAACGCCGTATGGCGATGCGAATAAATTGGTATGATCGGGTCGCCTGTTTGCGGCCCGATTTTTGTTTGAAGGGCTGATTGCGGTTGGTCGAGGCCTGCAGTCCAATCGATTCGGATGCGGATCAATTTCATGGCGATCGTGAACGAGACAATCTACGCACTTTCCAGCGGCGGCTTGCCCGCCGGCGTTGCGGTGGTCCGAATCAGCGGAAGTCTGGCATTGCCGATAGCCGAATGTCTTGCCGGATCGCTCCCCGCTCCCCGCCAGGCCGCACTCAAAACGATTCGGACTCGTAACGGATTGGCGATCGATCGCGGCCTCCTCCTGATTTTTCCGGCTCCGGCCTCTTTCACCGGAGAAGATTGTGCGGAGATACAGGTTCATGGCGGCAAGGCCGTGGTAAATGCCCTGTTGGATGAGCTTTCTTCGTTCGATCAGTGCCGTCTTGCCGAGCATGGGGAATTTTCGCGCCGTGCGCTCGAGAACGGAAAAATGGATCTTGTCGAGGTGGAAGGGCTGGCTGATCTCATCAGCGCGGAAACCGAGATGCAGCGGCGGCTCGCTCTCGAGCATGCGGCGGGCGGTCTATCAGGGCGATATAATGCCTGGGCCGACAGATTGACCCGGGCGCGCGCCCTGATCGAGGCAGAGCTGGATTTTGCCGACGAGGATGACGTTCCCGGTTCGGTATCGGAGCTGGTCTGGGCTGATATGAAAAAGCTGGCGGCCGAGTTGTCCGATCATCTCACCGGCGCGGACCTTGGCGAGATCATCCGGGACGGTTTGAAAGTGGTGATCGCCGGACCGCCAAACGCCGGCAAGTCCAGCCTCATGAATGCCTTGGCGAAGCGCGAAGTGGCAATCGTGACGGATATCGCCGGAACGACGCGGGACGTTCTGCATGTCGATCTGAATATCGAGGGATTTGCCGTCAAGCTCTATGACACGGCAGGTTTGCGGGAAACGGATGAAGTCGTCGAACGGGAGGGAATAAGGCGTGCGCTCAGGACTGTTGCCGACGCCGATCTCGTTTTGTCTCTTGCCGAAATCGGAGGCAGCCCGCAACTGAATTTTCCCGGCTTTAGCGGCAAGGTTGCTACCGTCGGAACGAAAGCGGATCTTCACCGTGATGCGGATAACGGCATCTATGACGTGCGTATCTCGTCGACCACGGGTGCCGGCCTCACCGAATTGCATCACCTTCTTCGACAGGACCTGCAGGATCGCTCCGGGTCGCTATCTCTGGCTCTGCCGAGCCGGGTGCGGCATCGCACCTTGCTAAAGGAAAGTCTTGATGCGGTCTCGCTTGCACTTGCTACTGTGGATATGGGTCTGGATATCAGGGCAGAACATTTGCGTCAGGCAGCAACCAGCCTTGGACGTATAACCGGGCGCGTCGATGTCGAGGATCTGCTGGATGTTATCTTCTCGGAATTTTGTATCGGCAAATGATTCACGTGAAACAGCGCCTCACTGGAATAGGCACGGATGTTTCACGTGAAACCTTCTTGACTCCTGAAATTGGTATGCCAAACAAGCGGCATGACCGAGGACTTGATGATGTTCGACAAGACATATGATGTGATCGTCGTGGGTGGTGGCCATGCGGGCAGCGAAGCCGCAGCGGCGGCCGCGCGGTTGGGTGCACGGACGGCGCTGGTAACGCATAAGCGCGATACCATCGGAGTTATGTCTTGCAATCCGGCAATCGGCGGCCTCGGCAAAGGGCATCTGGTGCGGGAGATCGATGCGCTCGATGGCCTTATGGGGCGTGTCGCGGATGCCGCCGGTATTCAGTTCCGTATGCTCAACCGGAAAAAGGGCCCTGCAGTGCGCGGTCCGCGTACGCAGGCGGATCGCAAGCTCTACCGCATGGCTATGCAGGCTGAAATTGCCGCTATCGATAATCTGGACATTATCGAGGGCGATGCGTTCGATCTTGCTTTCGAACATGGCCGTGTGTCTGCTGTTATCTTGAAGGACGGACGGACGATCCGATGCGGAGCAGCCGTTATCACAACCGGCACCTTCCTCCGCGGCTTGATCCATATCGGCGACAAGAAGATTCCCGCGGGCCGGGTTGGTGAAGAACCATCGGTCGGCTTGTCGGCTACCCTGCTCCGGCATGGTCTCGCCCTTGGACGTTTAAAGACCGGAACCCCTGCCCGGCTCGACGGCACGACGATCGATTGGACCTCGGTGGGCCGGCAGGGCGCGGATGAGGATCCGACGCCGTTTTCCTTCATGACCGACGTGATCGTGAATCCGCAGATCGAATGCGGCGTGACGCGAACGACGCCGGAAACACACAAGATCATCGCCGAAAATCTGAAGCGTTCAGCGATGTATTCCGGCCAGATTGAAGGTGTCGGTCCGCGTTATTGCCCTTCGATCGAGGACAAGATCGTCAAATTTGGCGAGCGGGATGGGCATCAGATATTCCTGGAACCGGAAGGCCTCGACGATACGACTGTCTATCCGAATGGCATATCGACCTCGCTTCCCGAGGACGTGCAGGAGGAATTCATCAAAACTATTCCGGGCCTGGAACGAGTCCGCATTCTTCAGCATGCCTATGCTATCGAATACGATCATGTCGATCCACGCGAGCTGAAGCTTTCGCTGGAGGTGGAAAAGATTCCTGGTCTCTTCCTGGCTGGCCAGATCAACGGTACGACCGGATACGAGGAAGCTGGCGCGCAGGGGCTAGTTGCGGGGCTGAACGCGGCTCGCCTTGCTGCGGGCGGCGATGCTGTTGAGTTCAGTCGTACGGAATCCTATATCGGTGTGATGATCGATGATCTAACCTCGCGTGGAGTGGCGGAGCCCTACCGCATGTTTACCTCGCGTGCGGAATATCGTCTGTCGTTGCGCGCCGACAATGCGGATGTGCGTTTGACGCCGGTTGGTCTCGCCATCGGTTGCGTGAACGTCGATCGGGCCGCGCGCTTCGCACGTTATCTGACGAAGCTCGACGAGGCGCGGGCTCGCCTGAAGGGCTTGAGCATCACGCCGAATGAGGCGGATAAGGCTGGAATACATTTGAACAAGGACGGCCAGCGACGCTCCGCTTACGAGCTTCTGTCTCATCCGGATCAGTCCGTCGAGAGCCTGTCACGGCTTTGGCCGGAGCTGAGGTCTATTGAGCGCGGAGTCGTCGAGGCCGTCGAAATCGAAGCCGCGTATGCAGTCTATATGGATCGGCAGACGTCGGATATCGTTCGGGTTCGGAGAGAGGAAGAGCGCACCATTCCGGCCAGTTTTGACTTCACCACTCTTTCTGGCTTGTCGAACGAGCTGAAACAGAAGCTGAGTGCGGCGAAGCCGAAGAATATTGCGCAGGCATCGCGCATCGATGGAATGACGCCGGCGGCGATCTCCTTATTGCTGGCCCATCTCAGGAAGATGGGAGACAACCAGGATGAGCAGAGATTGGTTTCGTGACGGCACAAGGTTTGAGAGTCCAGGCTATGGAATTGAACGGTGTGCGTGTTTCACGTGAAACACAGGGGCGGCTGGAACATTTCGCACGGCTCTTCCAGAAATGGGCGAAGACGATCAATCTGGTCGCGCCTTCCACCATCGATGATCTCTGGCGTCGCCATATTGCCGATAGCGCCCAGATTTTTCAGCTCCGCCCTTTGACGAATCATTGGGTCGATCTCGGTAGTGGCGGCGGGTTTCCAGGCGTTATAACGGCAATTCTGTTGGCGGAACGCGGGGCCGGCCATGTCGATTTGGTGGAAAGCAATCAGAAAAAGGCGGCGTTTCTGCGTGTCTGCCTGCGAGAATGCGAGGCTCGTGGCGCGGTCCACGCTGTTCGAATCGAAGATGCACCTGCAATCATCCAGAATTGTGACGTGATTTCAGCTCGTGCTCTGGCTGAACTCGAAGTGCTGCTGGATTACGCAGCGCCTTGGCGCGAGCGCAATGAAAATCTGCGCCTTCTGCTGCATAAAGGCCGGGATTATGAACGCGAGCTGGAGAAAGCCCGTGGTCGTTGGGAATTCGATCTGGTAAAACATCAGAGCGTCGTCGAGCGAGATTCTGTTATTCTGGAGCTGAGCGGCCTTCGACGCCTGATTTAACCATAGTTGGATATGGGGCAGATGATCGGCGAGCGAAACCGGATTATTACCATCGCAAATCAAAAAGGCGGCGTCGGCAAGACGACGACGGCGATCAACCTGGCGACGGCCCTTGCGGCCATCGGCGAACGCGTGCTGATCGTCGATCTCGACCCGCAGGGTAATGCCAGCACGGGGCTGGGCATCGAACGGCGGGATCGCAAGCTATCCTCCTATGATCTGCTGGTCGGCAGTCATTCGATTATGGATACGGTTCAGGAAACGGCTGTCCCGAACCTCTATATCGTGCCGTCGACGATGGATTTGCTCGGTGTCGAGATGGAAATCGCGCAGCAGCCGGATCGCGTCTTCAAGCTCCGGCGCGCGCTGAATGCTCCCGAAGCTCTCGCATTTTCCTATATTCTTGTCGATTGCCCGCCATCGTTCAACCTTTTGACCATGAATGCCATGGCGGCAGCGCATTCCGTGCTGGTGCCGCTGCAATGCGAGTTTTTCGCTCTGGAAGGCCTTAGCCAATTGCTGGAAACTGTCGATCAGGTTCGCCGTACGGTTAACCCGTCGCTCGATATCCAGGGCATCGTTCTGACCATGTTCGATTCCCGCAACAATCTGGCACAGCAGGTCGTCAGCGACGTCCGCACACATTTGGGCGAGAAGGTCTACCATACGTTGATTCCGCGAAATGTTCGCGTGTCCGAAGCGCCCTCCTACGGCAAGCCGGCCATTCTTTACGATTTGAAGTGTGCGGGCAGCCAGGCCTATCTGCAGCTGGCTTCGGAAGTGATCCAGCGAGAGCGGCAGCGAAAAGCTGCGGCATGACAGTATATTTGTTCCAGAGTGAGTATCGGCGATGAATGATGATCTTTCGAAGCGGCGTCTCGGACGCGGATTGGCGGCACTCATCGGAGAGATGGATCAGCCGACGCCAGTGGATACGGGACGACCTGCCGTCAATCCCGACCGTCTCGTGCCGATCGAGTTCATCAGCCGTAATCCACGAAACCCGCGCCGCTATTTCGATGAGACGGAGCTGCATGATCTGGCCAGCTCCATTCGCCAGCACGGGATCGTACAACCGGTCGTCGTCCGCACGATCGCGAGCGATCGATATGAAATCATAGCCGGCGAACGACGCTGGCGTGCGGCACAACTTGCCGGTCTGATCGAGATTCCCGTCATCGTTCGCGATGTCGATGACAAGACGGCGCTCGAAATTGCCATCGTCGAAAACGTGCAGCGCGCCGATCTCAATCCATTGGAAGAGGCGCTCGGTTACGAACAGCTGATTGCCGAGCACGGTTACACCCAGAACGACCTTGGCGAGATTATCGGGAAAAGCCGTAGCCATGTCGCCAACTCCTTGCGTTTGTTAAAGCTTCCCGATCCGGTTCGCGATATGCTTGCCGCCGGCAGCCTTTCCGCCGGCCATGCGCGCGCTCTGGTTTCGACGTCGGATCCGACGACGCTGGCGCGTACGGTCGTTTCCAAGGGAATGTCCGTCCGCGATGCCGAGCGGCTGGCGCAGAACGATATCAAGGCCCAGAACGATCCTCGCCCGGCCGGCATTCGCAGGGATGAAAAGGATTCCGATACGCTGGCGCTTGAACGCACCCTGTCGGATACACTCGGGCTCGACGTCTCGATCAATCATCGCGGCAATGGCGGCCAGGTGAAGATAAGCTATAAGACGCTTGAGCAGCTGGAGGAGATTTGCCGGCTGCTGGAACGGCGCTAGGGCAGGTCCGCATTTCACGGAATCGCTCTATCTCTTTGTTTTTTAAACAATTCCGGGCGAAAAAACCGTCGTAAGATTTCCGCATTTAGTCTAGGACGCTTCGCGTTGATTTCGTCGCGCGAGGTGCTGGATCCGGCGCGGTGTCAATCGCCGGCGGCCTGTTTTTCGTGAAACTCAGCCCTTGCGGGCTGACTGCAATGTGGTGGACAGCAAGGTCTGCGTCGCGATGGTGTCCTCAAGGCTGGCGCGCTGGCGGGTCTGAAGAATGGCAGCTTGCAGCCTGTTCATCTCGCGAGCAATCGCAGGTGCTGTCCAGCTTCTCAGTGCCTGCTCGATGACGGGCTTGCGCCGGAAATGCAGGTGACGCCCGAGTGTCTGCATGACCTGAGCCGGCGTCAGCCGTTTTTCATCCATCTCCGCCCGCATGGTATCGAGCATCTGAAATTGCCTCAGGCAACCCTGCAGAACGAGAAACATCGGCGTCTTCGACGCGGCGATCTTTTGCATCGCATGAAGGAAGGCTTCGGAATCGCCTCTCAGGATCGCATCGACGGCGTCATCCGAGGAAATGGCGCTGGCATCGCCGATGATTTCCAGAACGTGCTGTTCCTCGATCGTGTCCTGGCCGCGGCAGTAAAGTGCCAGCTTGCGTATTTCGTTGCGCGATGCGATGCGATCCCCGCCAAGAAGCTCCAGCAATGCCTGGCGGGCGGCGGGGGCAATTCGCAGTCCTTCATTTGCCAGCTCGGTATCTATCAGGCTGTTGAGAGCCCTGACATCGTCGGCATAGCAGGGAATGGTTGCCACGGAGCGGGCCGGCTCCGCGGCCTTGCGCAAGCCGGAGCCTTTCTTGAGATCGCCGGCTTCGATAATGACGAAGCTGGCATCCGGGGGATTGCCGGCAATGATCTGCAGCGAATCGATCAGCGCTTTTTCGTTGGCGGCGCCGCGAATCCAGACGAGCTTTTCGCCGCCGAACAGACCGATGGCATTCACCTCGTCGAGCAGGCGACCAGCATCGTTCTGCAAGTCCGCAACATCAAGTTTGATGAGGGAAAAGGCGTCGGTAAGGTCAACTCCGGTTTTCGCGGCGATTTGCGCGGCGCGCTCGGAAACAAGGCCGCGATCAGGGCCATAGATCACGAAGATCCGATAGTTTCGCGCGGCATTTTGGAGGAATCCGTCGAATTCGTGGGACTTGATTTCCGCCATGCCGCACTCGTGCTCAGCGGCTGAGCGCCGCTGCGATATCGGCAGCGATCATCTCGGCGACTTCGCGGGCTGCACGGTCTTCGGAATCGCGGATCGCGCGCTGCTTGGCGAATTCCTGGGTCGGGAAGTCGACGAGCGAGGTGACTGCGCGGCTGCCGGACTTGATGACCTTGCCCGTACCGATTTCCTTTAGCGTGAAGGAGGCCGTTACGGTCGTACGGCCCGCCCCGGACGTATCCGAAGATGGGAGATAGAGTACGCCGCCGGTGCCGGAGGTAACGCTCAGGTCGACATTGTACTTCGGCGTCTTCGTTTCACCCGCCCCGCGCCCGGCGATGAAGATCAGCTGGTTGCGGACCTCCTGGCTGACGCGCGAGCCGGCGTCGGAGAAGGAAACTTCCGACAACTTCTGCGTTACGCCCGTGCTGAGGGCATAGAGCGGCCGAACCTGGCAAGCGGACAGAAGCCCTGCAACGGCCACAAGAGACGCAAGACCGGCAATGCGGGCGAACTTGAAAAGATTATCAGACGACAATGTTTACGATCCTCTGTGGAACGACGATGATCTTCTTTGGCGCCTGACCATTCAATGCGCTGTTGACGGCATCCAGGGCGAGCACAGCCTGCTGCACGGCATTCTGGTCTGCATCGCGCGCGATTGTCAATTCGGCGCGCTTCTTGCCGTTGATCTGGACGGGGTAGACGATCTCGTTCTCGACAACGAGCGCCTCGTCATAGGCTGGCCACCGGCTGGTGGCAATCATATGGGTGTTGCCGAGCGCGGCCGAGCATTCTTCGGCCAGATGCGGCGTGATCGGCGCGACCAGGGCAATCAGAATTTCCACCGCTTCGCGAACGGCCGAGCGATAGACGGCTTCGGCCTGACCAGCGGCCACCTTGGCAAGCGGCGCCGCCAGTGCGTTCACGAATTCATAGATGCGGGCCACCGCCTTGTTGAAGGCGAGCTTGTCGTAGTCACCCTGCACCGCTTTCAGCGTGCGATGCGCGATCTGCGAAATCGCCAGCGCCTCACCTTCCTTAGCCGGAGTCGATTCGACCGACTTCAGGGCCTCGGCGGCTTCGGAGACGAGGCGCCACATGCGTTGGGTGAAACGATGCGCGCCTTCGACACCGGCCTCCGACCAGATGACGTCGCGATCGGGCGGCGAATCGGAGAGAACGAAGAAGCGGGCCGTATCGGCGCCGTAGGAGGCGATGATGTCATCGGGATCGACGACGTTTTTCTTCGATTTCGACATCTTTTCGATCGAGCCGATGGTGATGTCCTCGCCATTCGACAGCAGGGTGGCACGGCGCTGACCGTCCACTTCCTCGATCTTGATATCGGCGGGCGACACCCATTCGCGCGTCAGGCCATTGCCGCGGCTATAGGTCTCGTGCACCACCATGCCCTGCGTGAACAGGCCCTTGAAGGGCTCCTTCACGTCGAGATGGCCGGTTTCGCGCATGGCGCGGGTAAAGAAGCGAGAATAGAGCAGATGCAGGATCGCATGCTCGATGCCGCCGATATACTGGTCGACCGGCAGCCAGTGGTTGGCGGCTGCCTTGTCCGTCGGCTGGTTTTCCCACGGTGCGGTGAAGCGGGCGAAATACCAGCTGGAATCGACGAATGTATCCATCGTATCCGTCTCGCGGCGCGCATCCTTGCCGCATTGCGGGCAGGCGACATGCCGCCATGTGGCGTGCCGATCGAGCGGATTGCCGGGCTGGTCGAAAGTGACATCGTCGGGCAGCCTGACCGGCAGATCCTTTTTCGGCACCGGCAGCACGCCGCAATCGTCGCAATGGATGACCGGGATCGGGCAGCCCCAATAGCGCTGACGGGAAATACCCCAGTCGCGCAGGCGGAAATTCACCTTGCGCTCGGCCTGCGGCACATTGCCGAGGCTGGTGGCGGAAAGCTTCGTTGCGACCGTCTCGAAGGCTTCCTCGGTGCTCATGCCGTCGAGGAAGCGCGAGTTGATCATCACGCCATCGCCATCATAGGCGACGTCGCCGACGGCGAAGCTCGCGGCATCGGCATCTTTCGGCATGACGACCGGCACGACCGGCAGTTCGTATTTGCGGGCGAAATCCAGGTCGCGCTGGTCGCCGGACGGGCAACCGAAGATGGCGCCCGTGCCATAGTCCATCAACACGAAATTGGCGATGTAGACCGGCAGTTCCCAGGACGGATCGAAGGGATGGCGGACCCGGATGCCGGTATCCATGCCCTTCTTCTCGGCGGTTTCGAGCGCGGCGAGCGAGGTGCCGGCGCGGCGGCACTCCTCGCAGAAGGCTTCGATGGCCGGGTCTTTGGCGGCTGCTTCCTTGGCCAGCGGATGGTCGGCCGAGATCGCCAGGAAAGAGGCGCCGAACAGCGTGTCGGGCCGTGTCGTATAGACGCTGATTTCACGATCGCTGTTCGGCGCGGTTTCGGCGACGATTTCCCAGCGGACGGTCAGGCCTTCGGAGCGGCCGATCCAGTTCTTCTGCATCAGCCGCACTTTTTCCGGCCAATGATCGAGCGTGTCCAGGGCGTCCAGCAGTTCCTGGCTGAATTCGGTGATCTTGAAGAACCATTGCGTCAGCTCGCGCTGTTCCACGAGCGCGCCGGAGCGCCAGCCGCGGCCGTCGATGACCTGCTCGTTGGCGAGAACGGTGTTGTCGACCGGGTCCCAGTTGACCTTGGATTTCTTGCGATAGACCAGGCCCTTTTCCATCATGTCGATGAAGAGCATCTGCTGGCGGTGATAGTAATCGACGTCGCAGGTTGCGAATTCGCGGCTCCAGTCGAGCGACAGGCCCATGGCCTTCAGCTGCGTGCGCATCGAGGCGATGTTCTGGTAGGTCCATTCCTTCGGATGCACCTTGTTGTCGCGCGCGGCGTTTTCCGCCGGCATGCCGAAGGCGTCCCAGCCCATCGGATGCAACACGTTATAGCCGCGGGCGCGCTTGTAGCGGGCAACGACATCGCCCATGGCGTAGTTGCGCACATGGCCCATATGGATGCGGCCCGACGGATAGGGAAACATCTCCAGAACGTAATATTTCTCACGCGGATCCGCGTTGTCTGTCACGAAGACCTTTTCTTCGTTCCATTTTTCCTGCCAGCGGGGCTCGGCATCGCGCGGGTTATAACGTTCGGTCGTCATCTGATCTTGTATTCCGGAAAATCATGGGGAGTCAGGCGTGACCTTCATCATGAAACCACCCAAGCGTCAAGTTTGGCGGTTGCAGCAAGTGCTTTATCTTGCAAAGCAAAGCCGGATTCTGGCGCATTTCGCCCTTGGCAAAGCCTGCCCGCCTCATTACTGCAAGGGGTTGAGAGCAAGCGAACATATCGAGGCGAAAAGATGGAACTTCAAGAGCGCCTGAACGAAGTCCGTTCCCATATCGCGACGGCCGAGCGCCAGGCCGGCCGGCCTGATGGAGCCGTGCGGCTCGTTGCCGTTTCCAAGACCTTCGACGCCGATCAGATCCGCCCGGCGATTTCGGCCGGCCAGCGGGTGTTCGGCGAAAACCGCGTGCAGGAAAGCCAGGGCAAGTGGCCGGAGCTGAAGGCTGAAACGCCCGGAATCGAGCTGCACCTGATCGGGCCGCTGCAATCGAACAAGGCGGCGGATGCCGTGGCCTTGTTCGACGTCATCGAAACCATCGACCGGGAAAAGATCGCGCGCGCCGTCGCCGATGAAATGAAGCGGCAGGGCAAGAGGTTGCAGCTCTACGTGCAGGTCAATACCGGGCTGGAGCCGCAAAAGGCCGGGATCGCGCCGGACGATACCGTCGCTTTCGTCGAGCTGTGCCGGAAGGAGCTTGGGCTTTCGATCGAGGGCCTGATGTGCATTCCGCCGGCCGAGGAAAATCCGGGGCCGCATTTCGCGCTGCTCGCCAAGCTTGCCGGAGAGGCGGGTGTCGAAAAGCTCTCCATGGGCATGTCGAGCGACTATGAAACCGCCATCGCCTTTGGCGCGACAAGCGTCCGCGTCGGCTCGGCGATTTTCGGCGCGCGTTAAACTAAATCAAAAACAAAAGCATTGCCGTACGAGTCAGGCTGAGATGTGTGATCATCCATCATCCATCATCCATCATCCATCATCCATCATCCGCCCTCGTAGTTCGAGGCTCCGGCCCCTTCGGCAAGCTCGGGAGCCTGCGCACCTCACCATGAGGGCTAACCGTCTGCGCAGGACGGCACACTGAACTGTGCCTGATGTGGTGGGAAGGGGCTCTACGCGGCGGTGCTTACTCCATCCTCACCCTGAGGGGCGGAGGCTGTAAGCCGAAGCCTCGAAGGGTGAGGATGGCCCTGTGTCTCCCGACAAAAAAGCCCCGGTTTTCACCGGGGCTTCGCAAATCTTCGATAAGATCGGATCTTAGAACTGGTCGTCGTCCTCGTCGTCGCGGCTGGTCGACTTCAGCGACTTCAGCGACTTCAGCTTGGCGAAAACGGCGTCGGCGTCGATTTCCTTTTCCTTCTCTTCGCGCTCGTAGGTGAAGCCGAGCTTCTCGGTTTCCTGAGCGGGCTGCAGCGTCGCGCCGAGTTCGGCGGCGGTCGGCAGCGGCCGGCCCTTGGCGGCCTTTTCGACTTCCATGTCGAGATCGATCTGGCTGCAGAGGCCGAGCGTGACCGGATCCATCGGCGCCAGGTTGGCCGAGTTCCAGTGCGTGCGGTCACGGATCTGTTCGATGGTCGACTTGGTGGTGCCGACGAGGCGGGAAATCTGCGCATCCTTCAGTTCCGGATGGTTGCGCACCAGCCAGAGGATGGCGTTCGGGCGATCCTGGCGCTTGGAAACCGGCGTGTAGCGCGGGCCGCGACGCTTGGATTCAGGCACGCGAACCTTCGGCTCGGAAAGCTTGAGCTTGTGGTTCGGATTGCCTTCCGCGCGGGCGATTTCGTCGCGCGTCAGCTGGCCGGTCGAGATCGGGTCGAGGCCCTTGATGCCCTGTGCTGCTTCACCATCGGCAATGGCCTTCACTTCGAGCGGATGCAGCTTGCAGAACTGCGCGATCTGGTCGAATGACAAGGCTGTATTGTCGACAAGCCAAATGGCGGTTGCCTTCGGCATGAGCAATTGTTGAGCCATGGATATAGTCCTTCTGTCAGTCCGCGCCGGTGTCGCGGTCCGGGGTGTAACACCACATTGTCCGGGAAATACGGCTCTATATAACGATAGTGTCGCGGAATTGCAATTCTTTGCGCATGAAATGCACTTTGTCCAATTGCTGTCGTGGTTTGACCTGCTATTTATTGCGCTGAAAGAGCACCCGCAATTGCGAGAGAGGGTGTGAGGATTCGAGGAGGAGACAATGTCGGAAAAGATTCATCCGGTGACGAAGCCGGTCAAGGCGCGCGCCTTGATCGACAAGGCGAAGTATCAGAAATGGTATGAGCAGAGCGTCGAGGACCCCGACAAGTTCTGGGGCAAGCACGGCAAGCGGATCGACTGGTTCAAGCCCTATACGAAGGTGAAGAACACGTCGTTTACCGGCAAGGTCTCGATCAAGTGGTTCGAGGACGGCGTCACCAACGTCTCCTACAACTGCATCGACCGGCATCTGAAGAAGCACGGCGATCGCGTTGCCTTCATCTGGGAAGGCGACAATCCCTATATAGACAAGAAGATCACCTATAACGAGCTTTACGATCAGGTCTGCCGGCTGGCGAACGTCTTGAAGAAGCACGGTGTCAAGAAGGGCGACCGCGTCACCATCTACATGCCGATGATCCCCGAGGCAGCCTATGCGATGCTCGCCTGCGCCCGCATCGGCGCGGTGCATTCGGTCGTCTTCGGCGGCTTCTCGCCGGAAGCGCTTGCCGGCCGCATCGTCGACTGCGAATCGACGGTCGTCATCACCTGCGACGAAGGCATTCGCGGCGGCAAGTCCATTCCGTTGAAGGAAAACACCGACACCGCGATCAGGATCGCCGCCAAGCAGAAGGTCGCGGTCAAGACCGTCATCGCCGTGCGCCGCACCGGCGGCAAGACCGGCTGGGAGCCCGGCCGCGATGTCTGGTATCACGAGGAAATCGCCAAGGTGAAGGGTGATTGTCCGCCGGCGAAGATGAAGGCGGAAGATCCGCTTTTCATTCTCTATACGTCCGGCTCCACCGGCAAGCCGAAGGGCGTGCTGCACACGACGGGCGGCTATCTCGTCTATGCGGCGATGACGCACGAATACACGTTCGATTATCATCCCGGCGATATCTACTGGTGCACGGCCGATGTCGGCTGGGTGACGGGCCATTCCTACATCGTCTACGGGCCGCTCGCCAATGCCGCGACCTCGCTGATGTTCGAAGGCGTGCCGAACTATCCGGACCAGGGCCGCTTCTGGGATGTCATCGACAAGCACAAGGTCAACATCTTCTATACCGCACCGACGGCGATCCGCTCGCTGATGGGCGCCGGCGACCATTTCGTCACGCGCGCCTCGCGCTCCAGCCTGCGCCTGCTCGGTACGGTCGGCGAGCCCATCAATCCGGAAGCCTGGGAGTGGTATTACAAGGTGGTCGGCGACAGCCGCTGCCCGATCGTCGATACCTGGTGGCAGACGGAAACCGGCGGCCACATGATCACGCCGCTTCCCGGCGCAACCGATCTGAAGCCCGGCTCCGCCACCCTGCCCTTCTTCGGCGTGCAGCCGCAGCTGGTCGACAACGAGGGCAATGTGCTGGAGGGTGCTGCCGACGGCAATCTCGTCATCGCCGACAGCTGGCCTGGCCAGATGCGCACGGTTTATGGCGACCACGAGCGCTTCATCCAGACCTACTTCTCCACCTACAAGGGCAAGTATTTCACCGGCGACGGCTGCCGCCGCGACGAGGACGGCTATTACTGGATCACCGGCCGCGTCGACGACGTGCTCAACGTCTCGGGCCATCGTCTGGGCACGGCGGAAGTGGAATCGGCGCTGGTGTCGCACAAGCACGTCTCGGAAGCGGCCGTGGTCGGCTATCCGCATTCCATCAAGGGCCAGGGCATCTATTGCTACGTGACGCTGATGGTCGGCCTGGAAGGCTCGGACGCGCTGCGGCAGGAACTGGTGAAACACGTCCGCGCCGAAATCGGCCCGATCGCCTCGCCGGACAAGATCCAGTTCACCCCCGGCCTGCCGAAAACCCGCTCCGGCAAGATCATGCGCCGCATCCTGCGCAAGATCGCCGAGGACGATTTCGGCGCGCTCGGCGATACCTCCACCCTCGCCGATCCGGCTGTGGTGGATGATCTGATCGCCAACAGGCAGAACAAGGCTGACGCGGCGTAAGCCGAGCGTTCGCTCTATCCCGCCCTTGGCGGGCGGGATAGATAATCAGCATTTAGCGGCAAAGCTAAGTGACGGATTTCGTAATTGATTTCTCGCCTACGAAGGGCGAGATGGATTCCGCGGTCGCCGCACCATATCGGGCGACAACAACTTTAAAGCGGGATCAAAAATCGATCGCCCGCCCATTGATCTCCCAGTCGCCGAAACGGGCGGGATCGGCGCCGCCACGGCCGCCGATTTCGGGGGGCAGGTCGGCTTGAGCCTGCGCCTGGCGGCGCTCCTCTGCTTCGGCCAACGCGCGCTTTGCTGCGGGAGAGAGCGGCTTGCGGGGGGCTTCGCCCACTTCGGTATCGATATTATTGTCGTTATCTGCGGTCTGCATGGTCTCGTGCGACCTCCGAAATATTGAAATGGAGGGAGGAATAGCCAAATCATAGTGCGTCCGGCCGCAAAGAAAAAGGTTTGGACGACAGATGAGTTGGAGACCCGTCGATGAATCTCATGCGTACTGCCATGCTGCTTGCCTTCATGACCGCTTTGTTCATGGGCGTCGGCTATCTGATCGGCGGTCAATCGGGCATGCTGATCGCGTTTGTCGCCGCCGCCGGCATGAATTTCTTTTCCTACTGGAATTCCGATCGCATGGTGCTCTCCACCTATGGCGCGCAGGAGGTGGACGAGCGCAGCGCGCCGGAATTCTACCGGATCGTCCGCGATCTCGCCCGCAATGCGGGCTTGCCGATGCCGAAGGTCTATCTCTACGACAGCCCGCAGCCGAACGCCTTCGCCACCGGGCGCAATCCGGAAAATGCCGCCGTTGCCGCCTCAACTGGCCTGCTGCACGCGCTGACGCCGGAGGAAGTGGCCGGCGTGATGGCGCATGAGCTTGCGCATGTGCAGAACCGCGACACGCTCACCATGACGATCACGGCGACGCTTGCCGGCGCCATTTCCATGCTCGGCAACTTCGCCTTCTTCTTCGGCGGCCGCCGTGACAACAACAATCCGCTCGGCATGGTCGGCGTTCTCGTCGCGATGATCGTCGCTCCTCTGGCGGCGATGCTGGTGCAGATGGCGATCAGCCGGACGCGCGAATATTCCGCCGACCGGCGCGGCGCGGAAATCTGCGGCAACCCGCTTTGGCTCGCCTCAGCGCTCGGCAAGATCGCCCGCGGCGCGGCGCATATCCCGAATGAAGAGGCCGAAGGCCATCCCGCAACGGCGCATATGTTCATCATCAATCCACTTTCCGGCGAGCGCATGGACAATCTGTTTTCCACGCATCCGAACACGGAAAACCGCATCGCCGCCCTGCAGGAAATGGCGCGTTACGGCGGCGGCAGCTCCTCGACGATGGCGCCGTCCTCAGGCCCATCTTCGGGCTTTGGCTCGACGGGACCGGTTCTGACTGCTAATCCGGGGCGCAAATCGCGCTCCGTGCCCAATACGGGTCGCGGTGGCTCGCAACCGCCGAAGGGTCCCTGGTCTTGAGTTCAGACAAGAAAAACAAAGCTTCCAACAGAGACGGAAAACGATCAGGCAAGCAGCAGGGGCATTCCCGGCCGCTCGATGGGGCTCCTCCCAAGCCGGGTTTTGCGGCTCGCGCAGCGGCGGCGAAGATTCTGGGAGCCGTGCTCGACCGCAAGACGCCGCTCGACGGCATGCTCGACGCCGAAGGCGGAAGTGCCGCCTATACGACGCTCGGCGACAGCGACCGTGCGCTGGTGCGTGCCATCTTGAACAGCGCGCTGCGGCACCTGCCGCGCATCGAGGCGGCGATTTCGTCGCTGCTCGATTCCCCGCTGCCGGAGGGTGCCCGCGCGTTGCATCACGTCCTTGTCGTCGGTGCGACGCAGATCCTTTATCTCGACGTGCCGGATCACTCCGCCGTCGATCTTGCCGTCGAGCAGGCCAACCGCGATCCCCGCAACCGCCGCTTCGCCAAGCTGGTCAACGCCATCCTGCGGCGCATCGGCCGCGAAAAACAGGACATCCTTGAGCGCGTTGCGAGCGTGCCCGCCATGCCGGGCTGGTTCCTGTCCCGCCTGGAAGCCGCCTATGGCGCCCCTGCCGCGCGCAGGATTTCGGACACACAGCTTGAGCCGGCGGCCATCGATCTCACCGTGAAATCCGATGCCGAAGGTTGGGCGAAGCGGCTGAACGGCGTCGTCTTGCCGACCGGCGGCGTGCGGCTTGCCGCCTTCGAAGGGTCCATTCCCTCGCTGGATGGCTTCGAGCAAGGCGAATGGTGGGTTCAGGACGCCGCGGCCAGCATTCCGGCAAAGCTGTTCGGCCCTCTTGCCGGCAAGCGGGTGGTGGATCTCTGTGCGGCGCCCGGCGGAAAGACCGCCCAGCTGATCCTCGCCGGGGCCAAGGTCACGGCTCTCGATCAATCCGCCAATCGCCTGAAGAGACTATCCGCCAACCTTGCGCGCCTCGGCCTCGAAGCCGAGACGGTCGTTGCCGACATGAGCAAATATCGGCCCGACGAACTTTTCGACGCCGCACTCCTCGATGCTCCCTGCTCTTCGACGGGAACGACGCGCCGCCATCCCGATGTGCTGTGGACCAAGGGACCGGAGGATATCGCCAAGCTTGCCGGCCTGCAGGAACGCCTGCTTCGCCATGCTCTGACGCTGGTCAAGCCGGGCGGTCTGGTGGTGTTTTCCAATTGCTCGCTCGATCCCGAAGAAGGCGAGGATCTGGTTGCGCGTCTGCTGGCCGAAAGCGGCAATGTCGAGCGCGTCCCGATCGCGGCGGGCGATTGGCCCGGTCTGGAAGCGGCGATCTCGCCGCTCGGAGCGTTCCGCACCACGCCGGACATGCTGCCGCAGACCGATGGTTTTGCCTCGGGCCTGGATGGCTTCTTCGCAGTCGCGCTGCGCCGCATGCGCTAGCCTGCGGTTTGGGCCGTCAGTCATCGAACGGTTAAAAAATCGGCGAAGATGTCCTTAGTTGGTATATTCGTAACCTCTTTTTAACCACGGGTAATGAGAGTATGCAGAAGCAAATATGCAGATCTGCGGCAGGGTTTAGTGAGTTCATACATGCGGGAAGCATGGCGGCGGATGTCGCGCCGCGCGGCGTTGACGCGATTGCGTCTCACCCGCCACACGATGCGTGTGCCGGAACGGCTGATCGTGGCGCCGACCGACCTGCGCAGTGTCGATCCCTTTTTCGTCGAAGAGCTTCTGAACGGGCGCATCCTGCTTGCCGGGCGTGTTCTGGAAACGCAAGGGGCGTCGCCCTTCTCTCTCGAATTGCCGTCTTTGGCCTTTGCCGCCAAGCTGCATAACTTTCGCTGGCTGCGGCATTTGCGGGCGGAAAAGAGCGATCAGGCATCGGCCATGGCGCGCGCGATCCTCACCGACTGGATTGCCGTTCACGGACGCCGGCTGCACGGCCTTGCCTGGTCGCCGGATATAGCGGCGCAACGGCTGATCGCGCTTCTGTCGCATTCGCCTGTGCTTCTGCACGGCACCGATAGCGGCTTCTACCGCCGTTTCATGCGGATGCTCGTCTTCCATGTGCGTTTTCTGCGGCGAATGGCAGCCTCGGCGCCCGATGGCATCACGCGGTTCCGCGTGCGCATCGCGCTCGCCATGTCTTCGGTCGCCATGCCGAGCAGCGCGCTGACGCTGAAGCGGGCCGGCCAGGCGCTCGACCGCGAGATCGACCGGCAGATCCTGCAGGATGGCGGGCATATCTCCCGCAATCCGCGCGCGTCATTGGAACTGCTGCTCGATTTGCTGCCGCTGCGCCAGACCTATGTCAATCTTGGCCACGACGTGCCGGTGCGGCTCATCCCCGGCATCGACCGCATGTATCCGGCACTGCGCTTCTTCCGCCATCAGGATGGCGATCTGGCATTGTTCAACGGCGCGACGTCGACGCTCGCCAACGAGCTGATGTCGGTGCTGCGCTATGACGAGACGGCGGGACAGGCTTTCAAGGCACTGCCGCACACCAGATATCACCGGCTGGCGGCCGGTCAGGCCGTCGTCATCATGGATGTCGGCAGCCCCGCCTCGGTCGATCTCAGCCGCACGGCGCATGCGGGCTGCCTTTCCTTCGAGATGTCGTCCGGCAAAACCCGCTTCATCATCAATTCCGGTTCGCCCGAGTTCGCCGGCGAGCGTTACCTTCAGGCGGCGCGGGCGACCGCGGCACATTCGACCGTGACGCTCAACGACACGTCCTCGTGCCAGTTTTCAAAATCGAAGTCGCTCGGACCGATCATGGTCGGCGGTGTGAAGAAGGTCATCGTCGAGCGCGCCGAGACCGAAGACGGGCGAGACTACGTCCGGGCGGCGCATGACGGCTATCTCTCCGCCTTCGGCTATGTGCACGAGCGCGAGCTGAGCCTCAATGCCAGCGGCACGATCGTTGCCGGCCGCGACCGGTTTTTCGTGCCGGAGGGCAAGAAACAGCAGCCGAAGGGCGAGGGCATCGCGTCCGCCCGCTTCCATATCCACCCCTCCATCAGCCTGTTGCAGACCGAAACGGATACCGCGCTGCTGATCGCGCCGGATGGAGAGACCTGGGTCTTCTCCTCGCCCGGCAACGAGGTGCTGGTGGCGGAGGACATCTTCTTTGCCGATCCCTCGGGCATGCGTGCTTCCGATCAGCTCGAGATCGTTTTCCGGGTTACTGAAAAGCCGGAAATCCGCTGGTTTTTATCCCATCGGCCATAGGCTAACCGCGTCAGCTATGCTAACGGGGCGGCATTATCGTCCCGCGCCATCTCCGCCGGACAATCTCGTCTCCTCATACCAGAGCGATTTCGCTCTGCTTTTTGTTATCTCGCAATTCCGGACGGAAACCGCTGCATGCTTTTCCTGGAGTTGCTCTAGATCGGAGAAAGCCCATGGCCGTCGTTTCCAAGAAAATTCCCGCTCCCGACAAGGTGAAGGTGAAGACCGCGCTTCTGTCCGTCTCGGACAAGACCGGTATCGTCGAGCTGGCGCGTGCCCTCAGCGGGCAAGGCGTGCGCCTCCTGTCGACCGGCGGCACGCACAAGGCGATCGCCGCAGCCGGTCTTGCCGTGACCGACGTGTCGGAAGTGACGGATTTTCCGGAGATCATGGACGGCCGCGTCAAGACGCTGCATCCAAAGGTGCATGGCGGCCTGCTCGCCATCCGAGACGACGCAGAACATCAGGCTGCGATGAATGAGCATGGGATCGAAGGCATCGATCTCGTCGTCGTCAACCTCTATCCCTTCGAGGATGTCCGCAAGGCGGGCGGCGACTATCCGACGACCGTCGAAAACATCGATATCGGCGGCCCGGCAATGATCCGCGCCTCGGCGAAGAATCACGCCTACGTGACGATCCTGACCGATCCGGCCGACTATCCGGAGCTGCTGGAGCAGCTTTTCGGCGATGCCGGCCAGACGGCTTATGCCTTCCGTCAGCGCATGGCCGCCAAGGCCTTCGCCCGCACCGCGGCCTATGACGCCATGATCTCCAACTGGTTTGCCGAAGCGCTCGATATCGCCACGCCGCGCCATCGCGTCATCGGCGGCGTTTTGCGCGAGGAAATGCGCTACGGCGAAAATCCGCACCAGAAGGCGGCTTTCTACGTGACAGGCGAAAACCGCCCCGGCGTTTCGACGGCGACGCTCCTCCAGGGCAAGCAGCTCTCCTACAACAACATCAACGACACCGACGCGGCCTATGAGCTCGTTGCCGAATTCCTGCCGGAAAACGGCCCGGCCTGCGCGATCATCAAGCATGCCAACCCCTGCGGCGTCGCCACCGGCCCAAGCCTCGTGGAGGCCTACAAGCGGGCTCTCGCCTGCGATTCCGTCTCGGCCTTCGGTGGCATCATCGCGCTCAACAGCCTGCTCGACGCGGAAACGGCCGAAGAGATCGTCAAGCTCTTCACCGAGGTCATCATCGCGCCTGAGGTCAGCGAGGAAGCCAAGGCGATCATCGCCCGCAAGCCGAACCTTCGCCTGCTCTCGGTCGGCGCCCTGCCCGATCCGCGCGCGCCCGGCCTGACCGCCAAGACCGTCTCCGGCGGCCTGCTGGTCCAGAACCGTGACAATGCGCTGGTCGAGGACATGGAGCTGAAGGTCGTCACCAGGCGCGCGCCGACGGTGCAGGAGCTAGAGGACATGAAGTTCGCCTTCCGTGTCGCCAAGCATGTGAAATCGAATGCCGTCGTCTACGCCAAGGACGGCCAGACGGCCGGCATCGGCGCGGGACAGATGAGCCGTGTCGATTCTGCCCGCATCGCCGCCATCAAGGCCGAAGAAGCCGCCAAGGCCATGGGGCTTGCCGAGCCGCTGACCCGCGGCTCCGCCGTGGCCTCCGAAGCCTTCCTGCCGTTTGCCGATGGTCTGCTTTCGGCGATTGCCGCCGGCGCCACCGCGGTCATCCAGCCCGGCGGCTCGATGCGCGACCAGGAGGTCATCGACGCAGCCAACGAGCATAATGTCGCGATGGTCTTCACCGGCATCCGCCATTTCCGCCATTGACGACTTTGCCCTCGCCCCATCGGGGAGAGGGTGGCGCGATAGCGCCGGGTGAGGGGGCGTTACCCGGACGGCATATGTTGTTCGCAATGATATCGGCTGGTTTCGAAGACGCCGAGAAACCCCCTCGTCCGCCCTTCGGGCACCTTCTCCCCGATGGGGAGAAGGAGGGGTATATCCCTGAATCGATAAGGAGATATCCCTACTTCGTCTTGTCAGCCGGATAGGGTGTCGACAGCAGAAGAAGCAAGCCGCCGGCGAGGAAGATGACGAGCGTCGCCATGCCGAGCCGGGCTGAGCCGCTCCAATACGTCACCAGCGAGAAGAACAGCGTCGCCATGAAGCTGGTGGCGCGGCCCGAGAGGGCGTAGATGCCGAAATAGCGTCCAGCCTCCGCAAGGCTGACGCTGCGGGCGAGAAAGGAACGCGAGGAGGCTTGTACGGGGCCGAAGGCGATGCCGATCAGCAATCCGTAGCCGATATAGGCTTTTTCCGCTGCCGTGCCGAACAGGCTGCCGGTGCTGACGGTCGAGAGCGGGACGAGGCCGAACAGCGTGAAGCCGGGACCTGTCGAGATGATGCCGAAGGTGGCGACGAGCAGCAGCGTCAGGCTGATGACGACGGTTGTCTTCGAACCCAGCCAGCGGTCGACATAGCCGGCGGCAAAGCAGCCGAAAATGGCGATGACGTTGAGAATGATACCGTAGATGCCGATCTCGATCGTCGCCCAGCCGAACATGCCGGCCGCGAAGGTGCCGCCGAGGATCAGCAGGCCGTTGACGCCATCCTGGTAGATCATGCGGGCGATGAGGAAGAGACTGATGCCGCGCCGGCGCTTCAGCTCGCCAAGGGTCGCCGAGAGTTCGCGCAGGCCCGAGCGGACTGCGGCGAGAAGCGGCAGGCCGCGGGCGGCATCCGGCGTGAAGAGGAACATCGGCAGAATGAAGAGGAAGTACCAGACTGCGGAGATCGGCCCGGTGATGCGGGCATCCTCGCCGAGCGTCGCGTCGAGGCCGAAAAGCGGCGTCAGGCCGAGGATGGTCCTGCCGGTCTGCGGATTGCCGGCGAGCAGTGCCACGACGGTGATGAGGACGATCATGCCGCCGAGATAGCCAAGGCCCCAGGCGGTGTTCGACAGCCTGCCGACATCGTCCTTGCCGACCAGCCGGGGCATCATCGAATCGTTGAAGACGATCGAGAATTCGGCCGAGATCGAGGCGAGGATCATGAAGACCGCCGGATAGATGACCGGCGATCCCGGCGCTGCCCCCCAGAGGCAGAAGAGACTGCCGATCTTGATGATGGCGAAGAAGGCGATCCATGGCTTGCGGGCGCCGGATTGGTCGGCGATCGAGCCAAGCACCGGCGACAGGATGGCAATGATCACCGAGGAGATCGTCGCCATGTTGCTCCATGTCGTCTGGGCGGAGACAGGATCGGACGTCAGCCGCGCGACGAAATAGGGGCCGAAGATGAAGGTGGTGACGACGGTGAAGAACGGCTGGGCCGCCCAATCGAAGAACATCCAGCCCCAGATGCCGCGTGCCGGCACTTTTGCCGGCACGTCGTTGTTAATTTCAGTCACCACCAGATCGAGCCCCTGATTCCCTCACCCGCCTGACGGGTCGGGGCGAACTGTGTCACCTTGCCCGGCCGTTCGCAAGATCGCTGAGCAGACCGGCGGCGACGGTGATGCGGGCGAGGTTCGGATCGCCGCTTTCACTGAGGCCGCCGAGTTCCTCGGCGATACGGTTGATGCGGATGCGATCCTCCGCATGCCACGCCTGAACCGGCTGTTTGTCCTTCGGATGGTTCGACAGCGCGGAGATAACGATATCGCGACGCGCGCCGGCGATCTGGTCGAGGCTGCGCGCCAAGGCGAGGCTCTCATAGTGATCGCCGGTGACGATCCGGCTGCCGGCGAGCAGCAGGCGGCCGATGCGGAAGGTCTGCGAGACCGTGAAATAGCTTTCCGCCGCCCGGTTCAGCGTATCGCCGGTGCGCTCGGCGATCTGCATGATCTCCGGCACGAGGACGAGCGCGTAGATGGTGGCGATCTCCGAAGCGAGTTTTTCCGGCAGCCCAGCCGCCTGATATTCCGCCTCGCGGGCAGCGATCTCCGCCGCGAAATCCGCCGGGATATGGCTGAGGAAGACGGGCCGCAGCTTCTTGACCGCTGCGCGAAGCCGGCTAACGGTTTCCTCTATGTCGCCCTTGGCGGCTCCGGTTTTCAGCAGGAGGCGCGTCAGCGCGGTATAGACCTCGGTGATCTCGCCATAGACGCGGTTCTGCATCTGGCCGCCGACCTTGCCGTCCAGCGCGTCCGTCTCGTTCCAGAGCCGGTCGAGATCGAAGCCGTCGCGGGCGATCACCGCCGCCTTGACGACCTCGGCGGCGGACGCGGCCGTCGCGTCCATCATGCTGACTGCAAAGCCCGGCCCGCCGCGGTTGATCGCTTCGTTGGCGAGCGCCGTGCCGATGATTTCACGGCGCAGACGATGGTTTTCGATATCGCTGGCGTTGGAACGCTGCATCCTGGCCGGAAAATAGCGGCTGAGGGTAGCGGCGAAGTAAGGGTCGTCGGGAAGATCGCTCGCAACAAGCGCGTCGAAGAGGACGATCTTGGCATAGGAAAGCAGCACGCCGATTTCGGGGCGCGTCAGCGGGCGTCCGTTGGCGTAGCGCTCGGCGAAAGTCTGGTCGTCAGGCAGGGTCTCGACCTTGCGGTTGAGCTGCTTGGCGCCTTCCAGCACGCTCATGAAGCGGCTGAGTTCCAGGCCGTTGCCGGTACCCTTGCGCTCCGTCAGCGAGATTGCCAGGGATTGCAGGTAGTTGTTGCGCAAGACCAGCGCCGCCACTTCGTCCGTCATGGAGGCGAGCAGCGTGTCGCGCTTGGCGCGCGTCAGCCGGTCGTCGAACATGGCGGAGGCAAGGGCGATCTTGATGTTGACCTCGACGTCGGAGGTGTTGACGCCCGCGGAATTGTCGATGGCGTCGGAGTTGCAGCGCCCGCCCTTGAGGCCATAGGCGATGCGGCCCTTCTGCGTGACGCCGAGATTGGCGCCCTCGCCGATCACCTTGGCGCGCACCTCGTCCGCAGCGATGCGGATCGGATCGTTGGCACGGTCGCCGACTTCCGAATCCGTTTCGGCCGGCGCCTTGACATAGGTGCCGATGCCACCGAACCACAGCAGGTCGACCGGAGCTTTCAGGATCGCCGTCATGATCTCGAACGGTGTTGCGACCGATTTGTCGATGCCGATGGCGGCGACGGCCTCCGGCGTCAGCGTCACGGATTTCGCCGAGCGGGAAATGATCATCGCACCCTTCGACAGGACGGACTTGTCGAAATCCTGCCAGCTGGAGCGCGGCAGGTTGAAGAGGCGCTGCCGTTCGGCCAGCGTCTTTTCCATGTCCGGATCCGGATCGATGACGATGTCGCGATGGTCGAAGGCGGCCAGCAGGCGGATCTTCGGCGACAGCAGCATGCCGTTGCCGAAGACGTCGCCCGACATGTCGCCGACGCCGACGACGCTGAAGGGCGTCGTCTGGATATCGACGTCCATCTCGCGGAAATGCCGTTTCACGGTTTCCCAGGCGCCGCGGGCGGTGATGCCCATTTTCTTGTGGTCGTAGCCGGCCGAGCCGCCGGAAGCGAAAGCGTCGTCCAGCCAGAAGCCGGCTTCCTGCGCCAGCGCATTGGCGGTGTCGGAGAAGGTGGCGGTGCCCTTGTCGGCAGCGACGACGAAATAGGGGTCGTCGCCGTCGAGCCGCACGGTATCGGCGGGCGGAATGATATCGGCGCCGGAGATGTTGTCGGTGATCGACAGCAGCGTGCGGATATAGGTCTTGTAGGCCTCACGGCCGGCATTGAAGATTTCGTCGCGGCTGCCGCCGGCCGGAAGCTTCTTCGGATAGAAGCCGCCCTTGGCGCCGACGGGTACGATGACCGCGTTCTTGACCTGCTGCGCCTTTACGAGGCCGAGCACTTCGGTCCGATAATCCTCGGCGCGGTCGGACCAGCGCAGGCCGCCGCGCGCCACCTTGCCGAAACGCAGGTGCACGCCTTCCACTTCGACGCCGTAAACGAAGATCTCGCGGAACGGCCGGGGTTCGGGGAGGCCATCCAGCAGCTTCGGATCGAGCTTGAAGGCGAGCATCGCCTTTGGCGTGCCATCGGCATTCCTCTGGAAATAGTTGGTGCGCAGCGTCGCGTCGATGGCGTTGACATAGCGTCGCAGGATGCGGTCGTCGTCGAGGCTCGGAACGTCGGCCAGCTCTGTTTCGATGGCGGCATGCAGCTCGGAGAGCTTCTTGGTGCGGTTCTTGTCGCTGAGCTTCGGATCGAGCGTGTCGCGGAAAAGGCGAAAGAGCGATGCGGCGATGCGCGGATACTTGTCCAGCGTCGCGGCGATGTAATCCTGCGAATAGGCGATGCCGGCCTGGCGCAGATAGCGCGAATAGGCGCGCAGCACGTTGGTTTCGCGGGCAGAAAGATCGGCGGAGACGATCAGCCTGTTGAAGGCGTCGTTGTCGATCGTGTCGCCAAAGGCGGCGAGGAAGGCTTCCTCCAGCGCGGCGCCATGACGCTCGAGGTCGATCGTCAGGCCGTTGCGGGCCTCGAGCTCCATGTCGTGCAGCACGACATGGCCGGTCGAGCCGTCCTTTGCCGTCACGTAGATATCGAAGGTACGCTCGCTGATGACGTTGAAGCCGAGATTTTCGAGCAGCGGCACGCGGCGCGACAGCGCCAGATTGCCCTGTCCGTGGAAGATCTTGAGCGAGAGGATGTCACCTGCCTCGTCCTTGCGCATGTAGAAGCCGATGCGGATCGGTTCGGCGCCGGCCGTTGCGATGATATCGGGCAGATCCGCAAAGGCGTCTTCGGGCGAGAAGGCTTCCTGGAAAGCCTGGCTGACGGAGATGCCGGGCGCCTTCGGGCCGGCCAGCATGACGAAACGTTCGTCCCAGCGGGCGGTAATGGCGCGGATCGCCTCTTCCAGCCTGGCCTGGGGAACATGCGGCGTCTTGCCGGCGCTGCGGCCGATGATGAAGTGCACGCGCGCCACGCCGCCTTCGGGGAAAGCCGGGTAATAGGCGGAGACGCGGCCGTCATAGACGGTCTTCAGGTAGTTGCCGATCTTCTCGCGGACGACGGAATCATATTCCTCGCGCGGAACGTAAATGATCACCGAGACGAAGCGGTCGAAATGATCGATGCGCGGCAGCGCACGCACGCGCGGCCGGTCCGTCAGGTCGTTGATCTGCTCGGCAAAGCTTGCCAGCAGGGACGTATCGATCTGGAAGAGGTCGTCGCGGGGATAGGATTCCAGCGTGTTGTCGAGCATGCGGCCGGAATGGCTGGTGGGATCGAAGCCGAAGTGATCCTTGACCTTCTGTACCTTCGAGCGCAGCAGCGGCACCTCGGCGGCAGCGCTGGTATAGGCGGTGGAGGTAAAGAGGCCGACGATGCGCAATTCGCCCGTCACGTTGCCGTCCGCGTCGAAGCGCTTGACGCCGACATAATCCATATAGGCGCGGCGATGGACGATCGATTTGACGTTCGCCTTGGTGACGATCAGGAAATCCGGCCCGTCGAGGAAGGCGAGGATTTCCGGCGTCGTGGTGACGGCATCCCGGCCCTGTCGCAACACGCGGACATCGGGATTGGAAAGGATGCCGAGGCCGGTGCCGCGATCACGCTCGACCTTGGCGTTGGCGCCCTTGCCGGAGTAGACATATTCGCGCATGCCGAGGAAGGTGAAATTGCCGTCCCGTAGCCAGGCAAGGAAAGCGAGCGCTTCGTCGCGATCGTTCCTGCGGCGGCCGGCCGCCTCATAGGTGGAAAGCTCGGAAATGACGGTATCGAGGCGCGCGAGCATCGGCTTCCAGTCGGAAACGGCGAGATGCGTCTGATCGAGCACGGCCTGGACCCGCTTGGTCAGGTCCGCCGCCTGCGCCGCCGTCAAAGGCGAAAGGTGAAGCTGGATATGGCTGACACGATGGGCAGGGTCGCTGAGGTGGTCGGCGGAATAAAGGATCGGCTGCCTGCCGCTTTCGACGACCAGGATCGGGTGCACGGCCATGTAGAGGTCGCGGTAGCTGCTCGTCACCTCGCCCATGACCGATTCATAGAGAAAGGGCATGTTGTGGTCGGTGATCGAGAGGATCGACACGGCGACGCCATCGGGCTCGATGTTGGCAACCTGCTCGATGCTGACACGCGGAGACGTGCCGCTCCAGGCCGCCAGCTCCCTGCCAGCATGCACGGCGGCAAGCGCCAGCATTTCGGGGGTGTAAAGCTCCATATCGTCGTTGCTGGCCCGGCCGAACAGGATTTCGGGCTCGAGGTATGCCTCGCCCGTCGCCGCGGCGATCTTGCGTGCCGCTTCGATCTGTTTTTCCCGTTTCGGATTGGTTTTGGGCGCCATGGAATTCCTCCGGATTTTCGAATTTTGACCACAGTAGCAGAAGGTTTAGCGAAAAAACTGGCAAAAAGAATGCGAATTTGATTGCTTTCGGACTGATTTTGCCTCGTTTTCCTAGAAATCTTGCCGGAATGCGCGATCTTGGCGCAAAGCACATATTGGTGATGTGAAACGGGTGGAATCAGCCCATCAACAGAGGTTTTCATGACTCTGTGAAGTGCGGTTGACAGAGTGGCGCAAAAGGGACCATCAACAGCGCCATTGCTGTCTGAAGCCCTGAATTTGAAAGCAAGCATCATGTCGCAAATGTCGGCCGGCGCCGTTATCGTCATTTCCAGCCATGTCGTCAGAGGGGCCGTCGGCAATCGTGCCGCCGTCTTCGCGCTGGAAACGCTCGGCCACCCCGTCTGGGCGCTGCCGACCATCGTTTTGCCCTGGCATCCGGGGCATGGCCGCTCGACGCGGCTGACCTTCAACGAGGCGGATTTCAACCACGCTATCGACGATCTCATCGCCGCACCGTGGCTTTCCGAAGTCAAGGCGGTGCTGTCGGGTTATTTCGGCAACGCGGCGCAGGCGCATTCCGTTGCCCGGCTGGTAACGGCCCTGCGGGAAAAGAACCCCGATCTCCTCTATGCCTGCGATCCGGTGATCGGCGATGCCGGCGGCCTCTACGTGCCGGAAGCGACGGCGGAAGCGATCCGCGACCACCTGATCCCGCTGGCATCGCTCGCGACGCCGAACCGCTATGAGCTTGCCTGGCTCGCCGGTGCGCCGCTCGAGGACAACAATGCCGTCATGGAAGCGGCCCTCGCCCTCGGGCCGTCACGCATGCTGGTGACATCGGCGGTGCCGATGATGGCCGGCGGCATCGGAAATCTCTATCTCAGCGGCCGAAACGCGTTGCTCGCCGAGCATCGCAGCATAGAAGGCGCGCCGAACGGGCTTGGCGATCTGCTGTCTGCCGTATTCCTGTCGCGCCTGCTCTCCGGCATGGATGAGGAGCGCGCCTTGCAGCTGGCGACGGCCAGCGTCTACGAGGTACTGGCGCGCGCCGTCAAGCGCGGCAGCGACGAGCTGACGCTCGCCGCGGATTCGGCAAGCCTGTCGACGCCGATGGCGATGGTGCAGCTGCGGCGTCTCGTTCACCCGGCGCAGCGACGGAAAAAATAGCGGCTCGCGGCCGTTAACGCTTTTTGCAACGCAGCAGTTGCCATCGGCCATAGCGCGCTGTAATCCAGTAGCATGCAAAGCTTTCCCGACACCCTTCTGAACGGCTATCGCAATTTCATGAGCGGGCGTTACGTCGATGAGCGCGAACGCTATCGCACTCTGGCGGAGCTCGGCCAGAATCCATCGACCCTCGTTATTGCCTGTAGTGACTCCCGTTCGGCGCCGGAGATCATCTTCGACGCAGGGCCGGGAGAGCTATTCGTCATCCGCAATGTCGCCAACATGGTGCCGCCTTATGAGCCGGACAGCAATTTCCATGCGACGTCGGCCGCGCTCGAATTCGCGGTTCTGTCGCTGAAAGTGTCCGATATCGTCGTCATGGGTCATGGTCGCTGCGGCGGCATCCGCGCCGCGCTCGATCCCAATGCGGAGCCGCTGTCGCCGGGCGACTTCATCGGCCGGTGGATGGCGCTGCTGAAGCCGGCGGCCGAACAGATCCAGAGCAACGATATCATGACGCAGACTGAGCGCCAGACGGCCCTGGAGCGCATTTCGATCCGCAATTCGCTGGACAATCTGCGCAGCTTCCCGGAAATCAAGACGCGCGAGGAAGAGGGCAAGCTGCACCTGCACGGCGCCTGGTTCGATATTTCGACCGGCGAACTATGGGTCATGGACCCGGCGACGCGAGATTTCATTCGCCCGGATGTCTGATTGGCGGAAGGCAGATCACAATGAAAAGGCGCTGCAACCGGGTGGATTGCAGCGCCTTTTTTGATTCGGAATCCGCTTACTTGCCGTCGATCTGCTGGCCGATATAGGCGATTGCCTGCTGGTAGACCTTTGCGTCGTTCCAGCCGGCGATGGCGGCAAAATTCGGCTCGCCGGGCTGATAGCCGGCGCCAGGCTGCCAGCCGTGACCGCGCAGGAAGTTGGCGGTCGACGCAAGCGCATCGGCGCGCGATCCCACGAGATCGACCCGGCCGTCGCCATCCTCGTCGACGCCGAAGGCAACCACGTTCTTGGGCATGAATTGCGTCTGGCCGATTTCGCCGTGGGCTGCGCCGCGCGCCGCCGGGCTCAGATAGCCTTCGCCGACGAGCTTGAGGGCGGAATAGAGCTGCTCGGTGAAGAATGCGGAACGGCGGCAGTCATAGGCGAGCGTCGAAACCGCCGAAAGCGTATGCTGGTCGCCCATATAGCTGCCGAATCCCGTTTCCATGCCCCAGATCGCGATGATCGGGCCTGGCGGAACGCCGAAGCGCTTCTGGATCTTGGCAAACAGCGCCGCATTGGCCTGCTTCATGCTCCGGCCGCGGTTGATGATCGTCTGGCCGCCGCGCTTCTTCATGAATTCCTCGAAGGAAAGCTTGAAGCTCTTCTGGCCGCGGTCGGCGCGGATGGTGGGCTGGTTGTAATGGACGTTCGCGAAGGCCCTGTCGAGGACGGAAGGGCTGACACCCTGTCCCTGCGCTTCACGCTTGAATTCCTGCACCCAGTTCTCGAAACCGGCGGAAGTGTTGCCGCAGGACGCGGCATTTGCCGCAAGCGGCATCGCCAGCAGCAACCCGCCCGCCACGAGAGCTGCCATTCCAGACATTGTGAAGCGCATTCAGTGTCCCCGAATTCTTACCGCGCTGCGAACGCGGTAACCGTTTTCAATGGCGCATAAATCCTTTCAAGCCAGGGATTCACGCGTTGTTCGTCGCTACCGGACCATGCCAGCATCCGACGGTTCTGTCATTATCACATTTTAGCGGTCGGTGTTTTCGTTTCATGTGAAACATCGCCGCCGAAACATTCGCAAAAGCCTCGCCTTTCGTTCGAAATGGCGAGGCTTCCATTCAATCCTGCCTAGCTGGCGAAGATTTATAAACCGTAAATTGGTTTACGAATCCTTATGCAGCCTGCTTGCGCGGCTTGATCAGGCCACGGTTGACGAGCAGTTCGGCGATCTGGATGGCGTTGAGCGCGGCACCCTTGCGCAGGTTGTCGGAGACGACCCATATGTTGAGGCCGTTTTCGACGGTCGCGTCTTCACGGATGCGCGAAATATAGGTCGCGTCCTCGCCGGCGGATTCGTAAGGCGTGATGTAGCCGCCGTTTTCCCGCTTGTCGATGACGAGGCAGCCCGGTGCCTCGCGCAGGATATCGCGGGCCTGATCGGCGGTGATCTCGTTTTCGAACTCGATGTTGACCGATTCGGAATGCCCGATGAAGACCGGCACGCGGACAGCCGTGCAGGTCACCTTGATCTTCGGATCGAGCATCTTCTTGGTTTCGGCAAGCACCTTCCATTCTTCCTTGGTGTAGCCGTCTTCCATGAAGACATCGATGTGCGGAATGACGTTGAAGGCGATGCGCTTGGTGAACTTCTTCGCCTCGATCGGATCGGCGACGAAGACGGCGCGCGTCTGGTTGAACAGCTCGTCCATGCCGTCCTTGCCGGCGCCCGAGACCGACTGGTAGGTCGAAATGACGACGCGCTTGATCTTGGCGAAGTCGTGCAGCGGCTTCAGCGCGACAACGAGCTGCGCGGTCGAGCAATTCGGGTTGGCGATGATGTTGCGCTTGGTGAACTGCGCGACGGCATCCGGGTTTACTTCCGGGACGATCAGCGGCACATCGGCGTCGTAGCGCCATGCGGAGGAGTTGTCGATGACGACGCAGCCCTGGGCGCCGATCTTCGGCGAGAACTTCTTCGAGACGTCGCCGCCGGCCGACATCAGGCATATGTCGGTGTCGGAGAAATCGTAGTTCTCCAGGTTGGAAACCTTCAGCGTCCGGTCCCCGAAGGACACTTCGGTTCCCTGCGAACGGGCCGATGCGAGCGCCACGACCTCATCGGCCGGGAAGCCGCGCTCGGCCAGGATATTGAGCATTTCACGACCGACATTTCCGGTCGCGCCCGCTACTGCAACTTTGAAACCCATTTCTCAAGCTCTCTTTCTCTTCTCTCCTCTTTGGCGAGGGGGGAACCGCGGCCATGACGACCGGTTCCTGTCCCCGACCGAGCCGGGGAGAGAGCGGCAGGCCAGAGACGTCAGACGGTTTTCGTCGTCGATTTGGCCTTGGTTTTGGAAGAAACCGGAAAATAGACATCCCGCCCGGCATCGTCTGCCGGGTGACTGAGGCTATCGATCTGTTCGAAGCGAACCATGGAAGTCTTCCTTTTCCGCCGCCGGTTCTAAGACGTTTTCCACAGGAGTCAAGAATTTCCTCGCTCGCATCGATGCGGGGAGCGAGGAAATCGGGACCGCCGAAACCTGCCTTCCGCCTGTTGTGTTCGACGGCGGGCCGTGCCGGGTGTCAGCGATTGGACTTGCGGGTGGATTCGAACAGGAACCAGGTGCGGCGCTCGGTTTCGTCCAGCCAGTTTTCAAGCAGGCTGGCGGTGGCGATGTCGCCGTATTCGTCGCAGACATCGTGGACGGCGCGGATTTCCGCCGCGAGCTTGAGGTTGTTGTCCGCCAGTTCGGCAAGCATGTCCTGCGGATCGACATATTCGGCATCATTGTCCGGGATGCGCTGCAGCTTGGCGATCTGGCCGATCGACCGCAGGGTCGTGCCGCCGATTTTCCGTGCGCGCTCGGCCATGGGGTCGGTCATCGCGAAGATCTGCTCGCCCTGTTCGTCGAGAAGCAGGTGATAGTCGCGGAAATGCGGTCCGCTCATGTGCCAGTGAAAATTCTTGGTCTTCAGGTAAAGAGCAAAGACATCCGCCAGCAGCGCGCTCAATGCTGCGGAAATATCGCGTGTCGCCTCCTCGCTGAGATTGGTGCGAGTTCCCAGTTTCGATTTGGTGTTGGCGCTACTCATAAAGACGTCCTCCGTTTGTTGTTCACGACAGCGATGGCCGGCGGATCTTATGGGAGTTCGATGACATTCGCTGTTGCGTGGGATCGCATGGAAAAGAATGCATTCTGAAATTGCACGGTCGGGATGCCGTTTCCGGACATGCCGCCGGCGATGCTATGCGGAAAACCCGAACGTCTCTACTAAATAGGAAAATGTGGCGGTTTGGCAATTGCTTGCTGACGCGTCGATCCGGCTTGTCGCCACGGTCGCCGAATAAGCCGCCCTCTCTTTGTAGGAGGGCGGCTTTGCTGGCGGGACGTTACTTGAGGCCGCCTCCGGCGTAGATGGTTTCGCCCGTCAGCCAGGCGGCTTCCTGCGATGCGAGGAAGACGGCGATCGGGGCGATATCGGTCGGCTGGCCGAGGCGGCCGAGCGGTGTCTGCGAGACGAGATGCTTCTCAAAATCGCTGCCGATGACGCCTGCCGCAACGACGCCCTCGGTCTCGACGCCGCCCGGCGCCAGGTTGTTGACCCGGATATTGCGCGGTCCGAGCTCCTTGGCGAGAATCTGGGTGATGGAACTCACGGCAGCCTTGGTTGCCGTATAGACCGAGGCTGTCGGCAGGTTCATGCTGACGGCGTTGGAGCCGATGTTGATCACATTGCCGCCTTCCGGGCCGAAATACTTGACGGCTTCCCGCGTGGTCAGCAACGTACCCAGGACGTTGATGTTGAACTCACGATGGAATTCTTCCTCGGTGAACTCCTCTATCGACGCGAATTGATAGACGCCGGCATTGTTGACGAGGATATCGACGCGGCCGAAGGCCTGTTTCGCTTCGGCAAAGAGGCGGCTGACGTCTTCGGATCTGGAAACGTCACCCTGTATGGCCAGCGCCTTGCCGCCCCTGGCGGTGATGTCCGCCACGACCCTGTCGGCGCCTTCGCGGCTCGAGGCATAGTTGACGACGACGGCGGCGCCCGCCTCGCCCATCGCCTTGGCGATCCCTGCACCGATTCCCTTGGATGCTCCGGTCACGATCGCGACCTTGCCTGCCAGTTTGCTCATGTCATTTTCCTTCGGAAATTGTTCGACAGTTTTATAATCATCAAATCATTTGACGCCTGCGACCCGAAAACCGATCCGCAGCATCAGTTTGATATTTAGATAATCATCTAATTGTTACAAGAGGCGGAAGCGCCGGGACCGAGCGGAATCGTCAGATCTTGGAAAGTTCCGCCATATAGGCGTTCAGCGTATCGCGCCGCAGCACGAGATTTGCGAACTTGCCTTCGCGCTGGATCTCGATGAGACCGGCGTTCTCAAGTTCCTTGATATGATGGGATATCGTCGCGGCACTGACGGCGTGGCATTCGTTCAGAGTGCTGCAGGGCATGGGTTCGGTTCGCGCGCCGATTTCCTTCAGGATCTGCACGCGCCGTGGCTCGGCAAGGGCCCGGGAGATCAGCCCCATCTGCCTATCGCTCAAACGTATTGGCCCGGCATCCATGGTTTTCATCGCAAACGGAAACGAAATCGGGTTGACCGCCTTCGGCAGCCGCTCTGCTTCCAGATATATGAATGCACGGGGAACTTGGCAACCGTTGCGATCCGTCCTGCCCCGAAGAGCGCGATCGGGCGCATGAAGAGCTTTCTTCTTGCCTTCATGCGGGCGCCTTCGTTCTGCGATGGGGGAAGATGCGGCGGCCGCGGGTCAGATCAAGGCTTGTTGCCTTTCAACAGCGGCCATCTGGGTATCGGCCAGCCGGCAGCGCTGATGCGGAACAGCAGGCCGTAGCGGGAATAGACGATGGCCGTCATGAAAGAGAACCAGCCGCCGAGCGCCAGACCGGCCATCACGTCGCTCGGATAATGGGCGCCGATCATGACGCGCGTGATCGCCAGCCAGAGGGCGCATGCCGCGAAGATGTAGCGATAGCGGGGGAACATTATGGCAAGGGCGACAAACAGCGCGCCGATGGTGGTTGCGTGGCCCGAAGGGAAGCTTTCGAAGCTGGCGCGGCCGTTAAAGGGCGAAAAGCCGAAAGGTCCCCAATCCGCAAAATGCGCCGGCCGGGCGCGACCGATGGCGCGCTTCAGCATATTGGCGAGGAGACCCGAAAACACGATGGTCGTCAGCAGATAGCCGCCGGTCTGGCAGACACGCAGCGCCTGGCAGCGACAGCGCTGCGAGTGGAGAAGCCTGCTGCCGGCCCAGCCTTCGAAAAAGAGGAAGGCGCTGACGATGATGATCCACTCGGAATCGCCGAAACCGGTCAGCATTTCGCCGACGAAGCGGATGGATGGCGAGAGGCTTTTAAGGGTTGCACCAACCGGCCAATCGAACAGGAGGGCCGAGAGAAGCACGACATTGGCTGTGAGGAAAAGGCAGATCTTCCAATGACATGGGGCAAGTGTCGCATCGCTTCGCCGCCAACGTCTGTCGAGAGACGTCAAGATCGCCTGCATAACCGCCGCCCATTGTCGATTTCCAATCGAATGGAGGACTAGCAGGCTCCTGTAACAGTATTTTTAAGACGGTGGTCATCGATCCGCCGCGTCGAATCTTTTCGGCGCATCCCGACGCAAACAACGAAAAACCCCGCACTGCATCGCAGGACGGGGTCTTGTGTTTCACGTGAAATATATCAGGCGCCTGGCGCGGAGGCCTTATGCCGAGAGAGCCTTGAACTCGGCGAGGATGGTATCGCCCATTTCGGCAGTGCCGACCTGGCGGCTGCCGGCCGACATGATGTCGCCGGTGCGGATGCCGCTGTCGAGGACGTTGGCGATCGCCTTTTCCAGTGCATCGGCATCGGCGATCAGGCCGAAGGAGTAGCGCAGGCACATGGCGAAGGAGGCGATCATGGCGATCGGGTTGGCAATGCCCTTGCCGGCGATATCGGGTGCGGAGCCGTGCACGGGCTCGTAGAGCGCCTTGCGCTTGCCGGTCTTGGCATCGGGCGCGCCGAGCGAAGCCGACGGCAGCATGCCGAGCGAGCCGGTCAGCATGGCGGCGACGTCGGAGAGCATGTCGCCGAACAGGTTGTCGGTGACGATAACGTCGAACTGCTTCGGCTGGCGCACGAGCTGCATGCCGCCGGCATCCGCCAGCATGTGCTCGAGCTGCACGTCGGCATATTTTTCCTTATGCGTCGCGGTGACGACCTGGTTCCAGAGCACGCCCGACTTCATGACGTTGCGCTTTTCCATCGAGCAGACGCGGTTGTTGCGGGTGCGCGCCAGTTCGAAGGCGACGCCGGCAATGCGCTCGATTTCGTAGGTGTCGTAGACCTGCGTGTCGATGCCGCGCTTCTGACCGTTGCCGAGGTCGATGATTTCCTTCGGCTCGCCGAAATAGACGCCGCCGGTGAGCTCGCGGATGATGAGGATGTCGAGCCCGTCGACCAGCTCCGGCTTCAGCGAGGAGGCCGATGCGAGCGCCGGATAGCAGATGGCCGGGCGCAGGTTGGCGAACAGCTGCAGATCCTTGCGCAGGCGCAGCAGGCCGGCTTCCGGGCGCACTTCATAAGGAACCGCATCCCACTTCGGGCCGCCGACGGCGCCGAAGAGCACGGCATCGGCGGCAAGCGCCTTGCCCATGTCTTCTTCGGAGATGGCGGCGCCATGCGCATCATAGGCGCAGCCGCCGACGAGGCCTTCGTCCGTCACGAAGCCGGCGTTCTTCGTCTCGTTCATATAAGCGATGATCTTGCGGACTTCGCCCATGGCCTCGGGGCCGATGCCGTCGCCCGGCAGGAGGAAGAGATTGCGCACTGTCATGGGAAAGCCTCCGCGAAAGAAAAAGTTGCGGGGTTTTTAGACCTGCAAATGCGGCTTTTCAAGCGAGGAAGAGGCCGAAACGGTACGGTTTTCGGGCTTTTGAGAGCCTCACCCGCCCTCGCCCTTCGAGGGCCTGCGGGCCACCTCAGGGTGAGGGCTGATCTTTTTGCGCTCGCCGGAGTCAATTCCACCCTCATCCCGAAGGCGGAGCCTCGAAGGACGAGGGTGGCGCCGATTTGGAAGCGGTGGAAAAGAATTGATCACTCAATGCATCCAATCAACTCACCCTTGGGCAAACTCAGGATTGAGGACGAGGTGAATTGAAAGCCTGATGTGGGGATTAGCCCTCATGGTGAGGAGGCCCGAAGGGCCGTCTCGAACCACGAGGGCGGATGGTTTGCGTCGTCTTACCTTTACTCGGCCAGCCCGAGCGAAGCGAGGTAGGCGGCCGATGCCGGGATCTTCGATTTGTCCTTGATCTCGATGATCAGGCGCGGATTGCTGTCGAGCCTGGCAAGGGCGGCAAAGACGGCGCGCCAGTGGATATTGCCTTCGCCGAGGCTCCAGTGACGGTCGGCATAGCCGTCCGCATCCTGCAGGTGGATATGCTGCAGGCGGTTGCCGGCGGCGTGGACGTAGTAGTCGACCGGCGGCGCGCCGGTGTAGCCGTGGGCATAATGGGCATGGCCGGTGTCGATCGAGACGGCGACGGCGGGGGAGTTGAAGCTGTCGGCGAGACCGACGCGGATATGGGGGTCCTTGTCCTCGATGTTCTCGATGACCATGGTGAGCCCGATATCCTCGGCGCGCTTGACGGCATCCTTCAGCGTCAGATGCGTGTAGTCGATGATCTTTTCGCGCTCGCCCCTGTTGTTGTCGAGGTTGTTGTAGGACCACGACGTATAGGGGCTATGGATGACCATCTGCGTGGCGCCGATATTGGCGCAGACGTCGAGGGCCTGCAGCAGACGCCTGGAGACGACGGCGCGGATTTCGGGATCCTGCGAGGCGATGACGAAGCCCCAGAACGGGCCATGGATGCCGAGGCGGCCCTGATGGCCGTCGAGCAGCTTGCGGGCGCGCTCGGCAAGCGGAGCCCAATCACCGTTCAGAACATCGGCTTCGACGAAGCTCTGGAGTTCCAGATCGCGCGGCTTTTCGAGCAGCCAGTTGCGATGGGTTTCGACGTCGTCAAGCGTCATGGCGGCGCCGACAATAGGAAGAGAGGTCATGGAGAAGCTCCATTGCGTGGAGAGGATCAAGGGCGGGAGAGAGGTCCGAAGGGCCTCGGCAGGCTTATATGGACCCGCTTCTTGTCGATCATATTACAGCGTGCGGGAAAAGATGGTGTGTGAGCTGTTTCCACGGAATAGTCCCCTCTCCCCGCAAGGCAGGGGAAACGCATATGGGCTGAAATCGCAGCCGCCCCCTTCTCCCCAGCGGGGAGAAGGTGCCGTCAGGCGGATGAGGGGGCGCCTGCCAAGAGTACGAAAATCAACGCATTCAAATCGGAAAACCCCCTCATCCGACCCTTCGGGCCACCTTCTCCCCGTTGGGGAGAAGGAGCTTCCGATGCCCATCCAGCCCATATGCGATTCCCCTACCGTTTGCGGGGAGAGGGACTCCTTTTCGGCATGAAAAAAGCCGGGCTGTAAGGCCCGGCTTCGAAATGCAGAATAAGGATGAAGCCGGTCAGGCGGCCCAGGGACGCGACGCGGCGTTCGACTTTTCGAAAGTGTCGATCGCGGAGGATTTTTCCAGCGTCAGGCCGATATCGTCAAGGCCGTTCAGCAGGCAGTGACGTTTGAACTCGTCGAGTTCGAATTTCAGCGAGCCGCCGTCCGGTCCGGTGATTTCGAGGTTTTCCAGATCGATCGTCAGGATGGCGTTGGAGCCGCGCGAGGCGTCGTCCATCAGCTTGTCGAGATCTTCCTGGCTGACCTTGATCGGCAGGATGCCGTTCTTGAAGCAGTTGTTGTAAAAGATGTCGGCGAAGCTTGTGGATATGACGCAGCGGATGCCGAAGTCGAGCAGCGCCCAGGGAGCGTGTTCGCGCGAGGAGCCGCAGCCGAAATTGTCGCCGGCGACGAGGATCTTGGCGTTCTGATAGGCCGGCTTGTTCAGCACGAACTCTTCGTTCGGCGTGCCGTCTTCGTTGTAGCGGGCTTCAGCGAAGAGCCCTTTGCCGAGACCTGTGCGCTTGATGGTCTTCAGATAATCCTTCGGGATAATCATGTCGGTATCGACATTGACGACCGGGAGGGGTGCCGCGACACCGGTCAACTTCACGAACTTGTCCATGGGGTCCTGCCTTCATTCTCGTCTAAAGCACGAATTATCCTGCCAATAGAGCAAATCCGGCCCGAAATGAAGGAGAATCTTGGAAATGCTCTAAAACACGGCGCTTTGGCCGTAGCCTGCCTCCGGGAACAAGTCAGTCCCCGGGCAAATGCGTTCGGCAGCCGACAACAGGCTGCCCTTGCCTGTGTTCGACCTCAGAGGTCGATGATCGTGCCGCGACCGTCGTTCCAGATGCGCATTTCGCGCTGGCCGTTCGTCTTCGTCTTGGCATGCACCGGTGCCGGCTTCATGCGCAGGGAAATCGCGCGGGCTGCCATGAGCACGGTCAGGATAGCGCCGACGGCAAGCGTGATCGAAACTGTAAACAACGCCATGGCGGCAAACACGGTGATGCCGGCAAGCGCGATGAACAGGGAACGGATATTCTGCATGGTCGAGACCTCTCTACTCATGGCAATGTGGTCCTCTCTCTTCCCCTCTGCAAGAGGAGCATGGCTTTTTGTTGACTTGCCTGGCGATTAAAAGCGCGGCAAAACGGCACAATGAGCCAATCTGCGAGCCAAACCTCCGCTTCCCGCCCCGCCCGCCTGCGCCGTTCGGTCTTGAGCGTTCCCGCCATCAACCGCCGCGCGCTGGACAAGCTTTCGAGCCTCGATTGCGATGCCGTCATCTTCGATCTCGAAGATTCCGTTTCGCCGGAGAAGAAGGCCGAGGCGCGGGAGAATTTACGGGCCTTCTTTGCCGGTTCGCCCCTTCCCGGCAAGGAGCGGATCATCCGCATCAACGCGCTTTCCTCCAATTTCGGCGCCGACGACCTGGCGCTGGTCGCGGAGCTGGAACCGGATGCGATGCTGCTGCCAAAGGTGGACGAGCCGCAGGACGTGACCGTTGTCAGCGACCGTCTTGCCGAAGCAGATGCGCCGGAAAACCTGCGCATCTGGGCGATGATCGAGACGCCGCGCGGCATCCTGAATGCGGCTTCGATCGCCGAGGCCGGGCGCACGTCTGGCAGCCGGCTTGATTGCCTCGTCGTCGGCCTCAACGATCTCAGAAAGGAAACGGGTGTCCTGCCGCAGCCGGGCCGCGCCTATCTGGTGCCCTGGCTGATGCAGGCGATACTGGCCGTCAGTGCCTATGGGCTCGAAGCCATCGACAGCGTCTTCAACGATTTCAAGGATGCGGAGGCGTTCGAAGCGGAATGCGGTCAGGGCCGCAGCATGGGCTTTGCCGGCAAGATGCTGATCCATCCGAGCCAGATCGAGGCCGCCAACCGGCATTTCGGCCCGGATGCGACAGCTATTGCCGAGGCCGAAGCCATCATATCAGCCTTTGCCGAGCCGGGTGCCGACGCTCTCAATGTCGTCAATCTCGGCGGGCGGATGGTGGAGCGGCTGCACCTTGTCCAGGCGGAAAGACTGGTTCATAAAGCTCGTCTGATCGCGCATCGCGCTTCGGGCGTAGCCGCAGCATCCCGCACCGAGGCCTGACGGGCCAACCCAGCAAGAAAGATGTCTTGATGAAACTCTACCGCTTCCTCACCGGCCCCGACGACGCATCCTTCTGCCATAAGGTATCCGCGGCGTTGAACAAAGGCTGGGAGCTGTCGGGCTCGCCGACCTATGCCTTCAATGCTGCGAGCGGTCAGATGCAGTGCGGCCAGGCCGTCGTCAAGGACGTCGCCGGCAAGGATTACGATCCGGATATGAAGCTTTCGGAACAGTAATCAGCTGGGTGAGCGAGAGGGTGGCTGCTATTGGGGCTTAAATCGCCCTAAATGCGTTTGATCTCGTCTTTTACTTCACGCCATGTCAAAAGCCAGATTATCGGATTTTCTTCTACATACGTGATGTCCTCACCCTTTCTAAGGTGTGCGCGTAAAGACATGCTCAGAATGCTGCTCCCTAAGCCAAAGATGGAGGAGCTGAAGATGCCAATAAAATATATGAACTTGACGAAGTTTGTGACAGGATTTTCGTTAAGATCCGGTACGTCAAGTTTAAATTAATCTCCTATTATCAATAGAAGAAGGAATGAAGCGCTAAATAAGAGACTTATCCTTAAAGTCACTTTATCCTATTTCTTGCGCTTGAGCCTACAATACATCGGATAATAGTAAACTTTATTGACGAAGGATATCACCGATCCGTCGCTTCTTCGGCGCTTTCCTCGATGCGCTCCATGTCCTCGTCGCTCAGGCCGAAATGGTGGCCGATCTCGTGGATCATGACATGGGTGATGATGTCGCCGAGGGTTTCGTCGTTTTCCGCCCAGTAATCGATGATCGGCCGGCGGTAGATGCGGATCTTGTTCGGCATATCGCCGGTCTGGGCGGTAAAGCGCTCCGATATGCCGCGGCCCTCGAAAAGGCCGAGCAGGTCGAAGGGGGTTTCCAGCGCCATATCCTCGAATACGTCGTCATCCGGGAAATCCTCGATGAGGATGATGAGGTTGCCGGTGAGCGAACGGAACTCTTCCGGCAGATGGCTGTAAGCCTCCATTGCCAGAGATTCGAATGTGCTGATGGAGGGCGAGTGGCGGTCCCGCCAATCCTCGCTCTGGTCAACGCGAGCCATGAATGCTTCCTTCCTTGGCTGGTCATATAGAGGCTTTGCGCTGCTTTTACGAGAGCGGATTAGCGCATGGCGCCGAAAAGTATTTGAGCGGTTTTCGGACGGCATCAGGCTCTATCTGCTTGATTTTGGAGCGGATTCGGATTCCAGCCTGAACAGGCCTCAGATTGCCCGGGCATGGGCAGAGGAATATTTTCTCATAAAATGGTGTTGACTCTTTTTCCGGCCTCTGGAATCCATAAGAACATAACGAGAACATTATCGATCTGGAGCTAACGTCATGGCTGAGGCCGCCGTGGCGCGGGAAACGCTTTTTGCCCTGCGTGAAACCATTGCCCGACTGGAAGGCAGGCCGATGCCGGCACTGGCCGCGGCGGCGCATGAGGTGCTGGCGACCGGGCTGGCCATAGGATCGGCAGGCATTGCGAAGCCTCTGCCTGATCAGGTTTCGTCTGGTCAGGCCTTGTCTGGTCGGTCTTTGCCTGAGCCGAGGCTTCTTGCCACCGGCGTCGGCGATCTCGATGCGGCGCTGCAAGGCGGCCTGCCGCTCGATGCGCTGACGGAGATCCGATCGCTCGGTCTGCGCGATGCGGGAGCGGCGAGCGGTTTTGCTCTTGCGCTTGCCGCGCGGCTGCATGCGCAGGCTTCGGGTATGGCCACGTCTCCGATCCTGTGGATCGGCGATACGGTCGCCACGATGGAGGCGGGCCTGCCCTATGCCATCGGCATCAGGGATTTCGGGCTGGAGCCTGCGGCTTTCCTGCAGGCATCGCCGCGCAAGCTGGAAGATGCGCTCTGGGTGGCGGAAGCAGCGCTTGGGAGCGCTGCCTTTGCTGCCGTCATTCTGGAAGTGCGCGGCAATCCGGCCCGTTTCGGCCTGACCGAAAGCCGGCGGCTGGCTTTGAGGGCCAAGGCGGCGGGGCGGCCCTTGTTTCTGTTACGGCAGGGCGGCGAGGAGGAGGCGAGCAGCGCCTTCTTTCGCTTTTCCGTCGAACCCGCGCCGGCCTCGGCGCGGCCCCTGCCGGATGGATCGATGCTTGGCGGCAGCATCGGTCATCCGGCCTTTCGTCTGACCTTGGAAAAGAGCCGAAACCCGGCGCCTCTTTCCATAACCCTGGAGTGGAATGCCCATGACCGCCGCTTTGCCCCTATCCTCGACACGCAATGCCCTGCCTTTCCCGGCGAACACGCAGCGCATTCTGGCGCTGACCTTTCCGCACCTGCCGACCGACCGGATCGCGCGCAAGCGCTGGGGTCTGTCCTGGCGTTCGGCAGGCAGGCTTGAAGCGCCGCCGCTGGCCTGTGCCGGCAAGCTCAACAACGCCATGCGCCTGACCGCGCTGAACGAGCGGGCGGAGACGATCGGCTTGAAGCAGGGACAGGGCGTGGCCGAGGCGAAGGCGATCTGCCCCGATCTGGATGTCGTCGAGGAGGACCCTGCTGCAGATCGCAAGCTGCTGGAGGCGATCGCCGACTGGTGCGACCGCTATACGCCGCTGGTGGCGATCGACGGCAGGGATGGCCTGTTTCTCGATATTACCGGCTGCGCCCATCTCTTCGGCGGCGAAGAGGCGTTGCTTGAGGATATATTGATCCGGATTTCCCGGCTGGGCTTCGATGTGCGCGGCGCCATTTCCTCCGCGCCGGGCCTATCCTGGGCCGTGGCCCGCTTCGACGACAGCCGCGTCGTTCCTCCGGAAGCGATGGAGGAAGCCCTGGCGCCGCTGCCTGTGGCGTCCCTGCGGCTCGGTGAGGAAACCGTCGCTGCCTTGCAGAAGATGGGCCTGAAACGGACGGGCGATCTTCTGGCTGCGCCGCGTGCGCCGCTTGCCCGCCGTTTCGGTGCACAGGTGCTTTTGCGCCTCGATCAGGCCGTCGGCCTCGTCGAGGAACCGATCTCGCCGCGCCGGCCGGTCGCGCAATTGTCGGCCGAGCGCCGGCTTGCCGAGCCGGTGCAGACGGAAGACGATATTCTCAAGCTTGCCCGCCAGCTTGCCGAAACCCTGAAGACGGGGCTGGAGGCACGCGGTATCGGCGGCCGCTCCTTTGAGCTTCTGCTTTTCCGGGTGGATGGAGCGGTTTTCCGCATCGCTGCCGGCGCATCGCAGCCGTTGCGGGAGCCGGGCCGGATCGCAAGCCTGTTCACGGAGCGCTTCGGCGCTATTCATGACGATCTCGATGTCGGCTACGGCTTCGAGATCGTTCGTTTGAATGTCCTTCAGCATGCACCCTTCGATGCGATGCAGGGCGATTTCGCCGGAGAAAACCGCCAGGATGGCTCGCTTTCAGCCTTTGTCGACCGGGTGGCCGCGCGGCTGGGGCCGGATTGCCTGCAAGGGCTCGAATTGCGGCAGAGCCATATCCCCGAGCGGGCCGTGCGGCCGCTGCCGGCCATGGCTACCCTCGCTTCCAGACGCCGGACCGGCCGGGAGGCTGCCGGGCATGGCTTCTTCCGCGGCGAGCGGCCGCTGCGCCTTTTCCGCATGCCGGAGCCAATCGAAACTATTGCCGCCGAAGTGCCCGACGGCCCTCCCCGGCAGTTCCGCTGGCGGCGTGTCATGCACCGGGTCAGCCGGGCCGAAGGGCCGGAGCGGCTTTCGGCGGAATGGTGGATCGAGGAAAAGGAAGAGCCTGCCCGCGATTATTTCCGGATCGAGGATGAAGAGGGCCACCGCTTCTGGCTGTTCCGCAAGGGGCTTTACGGACGGGATGGGACAGCGCCGGACTGGTACATGCATGGGGTTTTCGCATGAACGCGCGCCCTAGCTTTCACGAAACCATGCCCTTCTTCGAGATCGGGGTCAGAACGAACTTCTCCTTTCTCGAGGGGGCCTCGCATCCGGAGGAGATGGTGGCGCAGGCGGCCATCCTGAAACTGTCGGGATTTGGAATTGCCGATCGCAATTCGGTTGCCGGCGTGGTCAAGGCGCATGCGCATACCAAGCTTCTCGAGGAAAAATACAAAGAAGGCCTCAAAAAGAATCTGGAGCTGCGCGCCAAGGGTGAGCCGGAAGAGCCGCTTCTGAAGCCGGTCCGGTTCCAGCCCGGCGCGCGCCTGGTCTTTTCGGACGGCACGCCCGATATTCTTGCCTACCCGGAAAACCGCAAGGGTTGGGCGCATCTCTGCCGGCTGCTGAGTGCGGGCAATCTGCGCGGCGAGAAAGGTGTGTGCATCCTCAACGAAAGCGATCTCGCGGAATGGGGCGACGAAATGATGCTGGCGTTGGTCCCCGATGCGACAAGCGTCGAAACGCCGGAGGGGCAGGCCAAGCTGGAAGAGTACCTGAAGCGGCTATGGATGCGCTTCGGCCGGAAGTTCCATATGGTCCTGTCGCCCGCCTATGACGGGCGGGATCGGCTGGCCTTTGCCACGCTTTCCATTCTGGCGCAGCGCAACGGCGTCCGGCTGGTCGCCAGCAATCAGCCACTCTATCACGCGACCGAGCGCAAGCCGCTTGCCGATATCGTGATCTCGATCCGCGAGCATGTGCCGATCGCCGAGGCCGGCTTCAGGCTGGCGGCCAATGCCGAACGTTATCTGAAAGACGCCGCCGAAATGGCACGTCTTTTCAGAGACTATCCGAAAGCGATCGTCAGTACGCAGAAGTTCTTTAGCCGGCTGTCTTTTTCGTTGGATGAGCTGAAGCATAATTATCCCGACGAAAGCGTTCCCGGCGAGACCGTTGCAGAGACGTTGAGACGGCTGACGTGGGAGGGGGCCAACTCGCGCTTTCCTGATGAGATCCCGCCAAAGGTCTCGATGCAGATCGAGCATGAGCTCAAGCTCATTCGCGAGCGGCAATATGAGCCCTACTTTCTGACGGTGCATCGCATCATGGAGTTTGCCCGCAGTGCGAATATTCTCTGCCAGGGACGCGGATCGGCCGCCAATTCGACGGTCTGCTATTGCCTCCGGATTACCGAGGTCAATCCCGAAATAACAAGCCTGCTTTTCGAGCGTTTCATCTCGACGGAGCGCGAGGAGCCGCCTGACATCGACGTCGATTTCGAGCACGAGAAGCGCGAGGAGGTCATCCAGTTTATCTACAGGCATTACAAAAAGGAGCATGCCGGGCTGACGGCGGCGGTCACCAGCTATCGGGCGCGCTCGGCCGGCCGCGAAGTGGCGAAGGCCTTCGGCCTGTCGGAGGACGTGCAGTCGGCTCTGGCGAGCGGCGTCTGGGGCTGGTCGACGGAAGAGCTGTCCGAGCGCGAGGCGAAGATTGCCGGTCTCGATCTCAAGGACAAGACGACGCGGAACGTTCTTTCCTATGCCTCGACGCTGATGGGGTTTCCCCGACATCTGACCCAGCATGTCGGCGGCTTCGTCATCACCCGCGACCGGCTGGACGAGGTCGTGCCGATCATGCACACGGCGATGGACGATCGCTACATGATCGAATGGAACAAGGACGATCTCGACAATCTCAACATCTTGAAGATCGACGTGCTCGCGCTCGGCATGCTGACCTGCCTTGCCAAGGCCTTCGACCTGCTGCTGCTGCATTACGACGTGAAGAAAGAGCTCGCCGATCTTGGAAGTAAGGAATATCCCGATGGCGTGCCGGTCTATGACATGATCTGCCGCGCCGACACGATCGGCGTCTTCCAGATCGAAAGCCGGGCGCAGATGAGCATGCTGCCGCGCCTTCGCCCCCGCAGATTCTACGATCTGGTCATCGAGGTGGCGATCGTCCGGCCTGGCCCGATCCAGGGCGATATGGTGCATCCCTACCTTAAACGTCGGGATGACGTTCTTCATAATCGACCCATTGATTACCACCGTCCGGAATTGAAGGCGGTGCTGGAGAGAACCCTGGGGGTTCCCCTGTTTCAGGAACAGGCGATGCAGATCGCCATTACGGCTGCCGGATTTTCGCCCGCCAAGGCCGATCGGCTGCGCCGGTCCATGGCGACGTTCAAGCGAACGGGAAAGGTGGACGAATTCAAGCAGGACATGGTTTCGGGCATGGTCGCGAACGGCTACCCTCAAGATTTTGCCGAGCGCTGTTTCAGCCAGATCGAAGGCTTCGGCGAATATGGTTTCCCCGAAAGCCATGCGGCGTCCTTCGCGCTGCTCGTCTATGCTTCGTCCTGGCTCAAGGCCTATTATCCCGATGTCTTCTGCGCGGCGATTCTCAATGCCCAGCCGATGGGCTTTTATGCGCCGGCGCAGCTGGTGCGCGATGCGCGCGAGCATGGCGTCGAGGTGCTGCCCGTGGATGTCAATCGTTCCAGCTGGGATTGCCTGCTGGAAAAGGCGTCTTTCGACCGCAATTCGGTCGAGCCGCGTCATGCGTCGATGCGCGACGATATCAGGACGCAATGTGCTGTTCGCCTCGGTTTCAGGCAGGTCAAGGGTCTGTCAAAGGATGAGATGAAACAGCTCGTCGAGCGCCGCGGCGATGGTTATAGGTCCGTGCGCGATCTCTGGCTACGCTCGGGCCTCGCCACGGCGCAGGTGGAACGTCTGGCGGATGCGGATGCGTTCGGTTCCATCGGCCTGGGCCGGCGGGAGGCGCTGTGGGCGGTGCGGGCACTCGATGCCGGCAGCGCCGCCGAAAAGCTTCCCCTCTTCGATCTTGGCGACCATATGGAGCTGCAGGTCGAGCCGGCGGTCTCGCTGCCTGAAATGCTGCCCGGCGAACAGGTCATCGAGGATTATCGCTATCTGTCGCTGTCGCTGAAGGCGCATCCGGTTTCCTTCCTGCGCGATGATTTCGCCCGCATGGGCATCGTGCGGAGCCGGGATCTGTCCAATGTCGCCAGTGGCCGGATGGTGACGATCGCCGGACTGGTGCTGGTGCGCCAGCGGCCGGGCTCGGCCAAGGGCGTGATCTTCATGACGCTGGAGGACGAAACCGGGGTCGCCAATGCGATCGTCTGGCCGAAAAAATTCGAGAAATACCGCGCCATCGTCATGGGCGCGCGGCTGGTGAAGATTCGCGGCCGCCTGCAGAACGAAAGCGGCGTCATCCATGTGGTGGTCGATCACATCGAGGACATGACCCCGGCGCTTGGCATCCTGCAGCGCGAGGCGCGGCGCTTCGGCGTCAGCGACCGGGCGGACGAGGCGTTACGGCCGACCATGGACCATCGGCAGAAGAGGAAGCCCGCTCTGCCGCCATGTGGATCCGGCACCGGCACAGCGGCGGAAAGCCGCAGCAACGGGGCAGAAACGGCGAAAGTCATGCCTCGGGGCCGTAATTTCCATTGAGATCCGGGGCTCCTTTATCCGGCGGCGATCAGCGCCGGCCGTAAAGGCGTATGATTTCGAATCGTTTCTTTCTTGACAAAGGGCGTCTTCTTTAGCAGATAACAAGACAGCAAATGTCATGTTTGACGGGCTGAACGAAGAATGCTGGTTTGCAGTTGTAATTACATTACCGACAAGGAAATCCGGGACGTCATCAACGACCTCCTCGATCAGGACTGTTGGCAGCTCATCGTTCCGGCAAAAGTGTATCACGCCATGGCGAAGCGCGGCCGCTGCTGCGGCTGTTTCCCGAATGTCGTTGATATCATTATACAGACAACCGAAGATTATCATGCCCGTCGCCACTCGACGGAAGCCGAAATATTTGATTTCATGTCCCGCCTGAAAAAATTCCACGAAGAAAACAGGAGAGCGGACATTGAAAGGCGACAAAAAAGTCATCGAGCGGCTTAACGAGGCACTGTTCCTCGAGCTTGGCGCAGTCAATCAGTATTGGGTTCATTATCGGCTTCTCGAGGACTGGGGCTACACCAAGCTCGCCAAGAAGGAGCGTGCGGAATCCATTGAGGAGATGCACCATGCCGACCGTCTCGTCGCGCGCATCATTTTCCTTGAAGGTCATCCCAACCTCCAGACGCTGGCGCCGCTGCGCATCGGCCAGAACGTCAAGGAAGTGCTGGAGGCCGATCTTGCCGGCGAATACGACGCCCGCACGGCCTACAAGAAGTCGCGCGACATCTGTCATGACGCCGGCGACTATGTTTCGATGAAGCTGTTCGAAGGGCTGCTGGCGGACGAGGAAGGTCATATCGACTTCCTGGAAACCCAGCTCGAGCTGCTCGGAAAGATCGGCGAAGCCAAGTACGGCCAGCTCAACGCCGATTCCGCCGACTCCGCGGAATAATTCCCGCCGCGCAACCGGCCGCAAAAGCGGCCGGTTCTTTTTCGTTCAGTCCTCGGCTTTCAGGCCGGCCAGATGGCTGAACTCCGAAACGACCCGTTCGTAGACCGATCGCTTGAAGGCGACGATCAGGCCGGGCAGCGTTTCCATCGGCTTCCATTCCCATGCATCGAATTCCGGCTCATGGCCGCCGGGGGGCGGATTGATGGCGATTTCGTTCTCGTCGCCATCGAAGCGGAAGGCGAACCAGCGCTGCGTCTGGCCGCGGAACTTTCCCTTGAGGCCGATGCCGATCAGCTGCGGCGGCAGGTCGTAGTTGATCCAGTTCCCCGCTTCCGCCAACAGGGTCACGGTTTTCATGCCCGTTTCCTCGTAGAGCTCGCGGTAGGCGGCCTTCAGAGGGTCCTCGCCCTCGTCTATGCCGCCTTGCGGCATCTGCCAGAGTTGCGGCGAGCCGTCATATTCGGAATTGCCGTCCGGGATGCGGCGGCCGGCCCAGACCATGCCATCCCGGTTCAGGATCATGATGCCGACACAGGGGCGGTAGGGCAGATCTTCGGCTCTTACGGGCGCGTGGGGCTTGCTCATCTTTCTCTCCAGCTCTCCAGCGATCAGGGATGTTTCGGGTCTTCGGCAAGTGCCGAGACCGCCACGATTTCGATGCCGCGCATGGCTGCCTCCTCACTCCATTTGCTGATGGCGTCGACGCTTTCGTCGAAGGCGGAGGCAACGCCGATGGCGGAACCGTTGCGGCGGGCGATGCGCTCCAGTTCGTCGAGCTTCTTGAGGATCGCGTCCTGCTGCAACTCTCCGTCGAGCTGGATGTCGGCAAAGGCATGCGGCACGTCCAGCGTTCGGGCGAGCATTCCGGATTTCGATTGCGCGGACGACCCGTCGTCCAGGAACAGCAGGCCGCGCTTGCCGATGTCGCGCAGCACCGGTTCCAGAGCGCCGGGATTGGCGAGAAAGCGGCCGCCGAGATAGTTCATCACGCCGGTATAGTTGGTGATCTTGCCCATGGCCTTATGCAGATTTTCGACATTCTTCGCGGCTGGCAGCGAGGTCAGCAGCGTGTCCGGCCCCGGATTGTTGCCGGGATAGTCGAAGGGCTCGAAGGGCACCTGGATCAGGATCTCATGGCCGCCTCGCCTTGCCTCCTGCATCCAGCGCTGCAGGCTGTTGCCGCTGGCGGCGAAGGCGAGCGTGATCTCTTCCGGCAGCTTCTCGATGGCGCGCTGCGTGCCCGTCTGGCTGAGGCCGAGGCCGCTGACGACGATGGCGACGCGCGTGCCGCGCGCGCCGGACCATGGCCGCGCATATTGATCCATCGGCCGCAAGCCGCTCGGCGAGATGATCGGCAGCCTGCCGAAGGGGGAGTCTTCCAGCAGGCTGTCGTTCGGCGTTGCCGCCATGCGCGGGTCCTGCCCGACCTGATTGGCATTGATCAGCACCGGGCCGCTGCCATCGCGGTTGTTCGGGCTGAACATGGTGACGACCGAACCGTCGCCGGTGACGATGCGGGTGGTATTGGCGCCGGACTGCGGATCGACCTGCGTCAGGCCCCCCTGGTTGTCCGCTGCGGGCTTTGCTTCGGCCGCCGGTGCGGGCTCTTCTTTCTTTGCCGTTTCGATCGGCTGGGTCTTTTTGAGATCATCGCGCATAAGCGCCGAGTACAGGGAAAAACCCGCGATCGCGATCAGACAGAAGCCGCCGAGAATGCGCCCAAACGGCAGCGTGCGCCGCGGGCGGCCGGGGCCGCGGTTCTGTCCCAACGGTGCATGCAAATCCGTTCCCAAAGTTCCCATCCACCCCAAGCGGAAAATTATGTTGGCCTCGAGCAGTCTCCTCTCGGCGAAGCGGGAAGAATGCGCGCAGCACTCAAAGTGCTAAAACATGAACGAAACTGTTTTGAACAGGGCCGAATTCATTCGGCCGGGAGGAAAGAGCGGTACGCACTATCCACTCTCCTTTATGAAAGCGCCGGGTCTGTTTCCAGCCCGGCGCCATCTCCTTACTTGGAGGAAACTGCCTTTTCCGGGTTCGGCGGGAAGGACGGGTCCGTCTTGGCGCCGCGCAGCAGGTCGAGCGCGTAGTTGAGCTGGATGTCGTCCTTCGGATCCGGCGGCACGTAGGCGGAGGAACCGGAGCCCTTGTCGGTTTCGCTCTGGCCCTTGATGTGGCCCGGCAGGCTGGACTCGCCTTCCGTGGTCAGCTTGCCCTTCAGGTCGTCCGGCAACGGCTGGTCGACCTTGACGTCCGGCGTGATGCCCGTGCCCTGGATCGAGCGGCCCGACGGCGTGTAGTAGAGCGCCGTCGTCAGGCGAAGCGCGCCGTTGCCGTCGCCCAGCGGGATGATCGTCTGGACGGAGCCCTTGCCGAAGGACTGCGTGCCGAGAACGGTGGCGCGACGCAGATCCTGCAGGGCGCCGGCGACGATCTCCGAAGCCGAAGCCGAGCCGCCGTTGATGAGCACGATGATCGGCTTGCCGTCGGTCAGGTCGCCCGGCGTGGCGTTGAAGCGGCGGGTTTCGTCCGGATTGCGGCCGCGGGTCGAAACGATCTCGCCACGTTCCAGCACGTCGTCGGCGACATTGATCGCCTGATCGAGCAGGCCGCCCGGGTTGAGGCGCAGGTCGAGGACATAGCCCTTCAGCTTGTCGGCCGGAATATCCTTCTTGATCTTGGCGATCGCGGCTTCGAGGTCCGGCGTCGTCTTTTCGGTGAAGGAGATGATGCGGATATAGCCGACATCGCCGCCTTCCTCGCGCGACTTGACGGCGGCAACGGCGATCACGTCACGGATGACGGTGAGTTCGATCGGCTTGTCGACGCCCTTGCGCATGAGGGTGAGCTTGATCGGCGTCTTGACCGGGCCGCGCATCTTCTCGACGGCGTCTTCCAGCTTCAGGCCGCGAACGGACTGGCCGTCGATCGCGGTGATATAGTCGCCGGCGAGCACGCCGGCCTTGGCGGCAGGGGTATCGTCGATCGGGGTGATGACCTTGACGAGGTCGTTGTCCATCGTCACCTCGATGCCGAGGCCGCCGAACTCACCCTTCGTCTGGGTGCGCATGTCTTCCGCATCCTTGGCATTCATATAGCTCGAATGCGGGTCCAACGAGGTCAGCATGCCGTTGATGGCGGCTTCGATGAGCTTGTCTTCCTGCGGTGGCGTCACATACTGCGCGCGGACGCGCTCAAAGACATCGCCGAAAATCGACAATTCCTTGTAGGTGGAAGTGCCAGCGGCTTCCGCCGGCGCTACCGCCGAGTAGATAACGCCCATCGCGGTCGCACCCATCAATGCGCCGACGAGAACAAGAGAAGCCCTACGTATCATTGCGTGCCTTTCCAGTGTCTTTGGAGGTCCACCAGGGTCGAGAATCGACCGGCTTCCCATCTTTTCGGAATTCAATGTAAAGCGTTGGCCGGTCTGTTTCCAGCGCCAATGCGGTCGCGCTCGCGACTCTTTTTTGGCCCATCGTGGCGAGCGGTTCGCCGGCGAAGACGAATCTGCCCGGACGCGTCTTGATCGCATCCATGCCCGACAGGACCATGTGATAACCGTCGCCGGTGTCCAGAATGATCATCTGGCCGTAGCTGCGGAACGCGCCGGCATAGACGACCGTGCCGTCGGCGGGAGCCGTGACGAGCGCATCCGGGCCGGTCGCGACGGTCAAACCCATCGCGGTGTGACCCGTGCCGTCGTCGTCGCCGAACTGGCGGAGAATATCGCCCGCCACGGGCAGCTCCAACTTCTGTTTAAGGTCCGAGAAGGCATATGCGGGCGTAATGCGGTTTTTATCGGGCACGCCGTTCTCGGCCAGGGCCTTCGCCTGCTCGCGCTGCTGCTCCGTCATCTGCGCCCGCCGCGCCTCTTCCGCGCGGGCGGCGGCGGCGGCATCGCGCACCGAGCCGATCTGGCTTTCCAGCGAGGCCACCAGCCCCTCCAGGCTGGTTGCCTGGCCCGCCAGCTCCTCGGCCCGCTTGCGCTCCGCCTCGAGCTGCACCGCATTTTCCTTGCTGTGCTTGTCGTTTTCGGCAATCAGCAGATCCATGCGCCGTTCCTCCTCCAGACTGTTGGTCATGGTGTCGGTGAAGCTCGCCTTTTCGGCGGCGGCGGCGGCATGCAGCTTGCTGAGATCGGTCAGATCGGCAATGAGCTTGTCCGTCTCCTTGCGCATTCCGGGGACGACGGCCCCGAGAAGAATGGCGCTTCGCACCGAGGCGAGCGCATCGTCCGGCGTCACCAGCAGCGCCGGTGGCGGGTTGCGCCCCATGCGCTCCAGCGCGCCCAGAACTTCGGCCAGCAGGGCGCGGCGATCATGCAGGGAAGCGCGGATCTTGTCTTCCTTGACGGCGAGATCCGTCAGCGTCTTCTCGCTCTGCTGGATCTTGCGATCCAGCTCCTTGCGGCGGGCGGCGCTGTCGATCAGCGCCTGGCGCAGGCTGGCCGTGCTCTTGTCGAGCGAGGCGATACTGTCTTCCAGCTCCTTCGTCTTGTCGGAGGAGAGGCTGATCGTCTTCGAAAGCGCGTCGAGCTGCATGCGGGTCTCGTCGCGCTTGCGGGCAAGATCCGCTGCCGGGTCGGACGCCTGTTGCGCGGGCGGCGTCGATGCCGGCGTCGAGGAGCGATCGTCCGGCGCTTGCGGCGCGGCGGCGTCGGCCTCCTGCGCCAGCGCGATGTCCTTCACGGAGAAAGGGGCCGCCATGTAGACGCCCGCACCGAGACATGCCGCCAAAGCTGGCAGCACGAGACGTGAAAGCATGGGCGGGGCTTTTCTCATCCAGTCGGTTCGGGCCTGGTCCCTTCGGATCGCGCGAAAATAAGCCGATTTGCCGCGATCAGCTAGGAAGCATCGTCATTTTTGAGGCGGGAATCAAAACACGCCTGTGTGAGCGTTTCGTTAACGCAAAAAAACCGAAAGCCAAACTGTTTTCGAAAAGGAGCGGGGTGGTCACACCCGATGGTAGGGATGACCGGAGAGGATGGTAACGGCACGGTAGAGCTGCTCGGCGATGAGGATGCGCACGAGCTGGTGCGGCCAGGTCAGCTTGCCGAGGCAAATGGTCATGTCGGCCTTATCGTAAAGCGACGGATCCAGGCCGTCGGCGCCGCCGATGGCAATCGTCAGATCGCGCTTGCCCTGGTCGCGGAACGTACCGAGCATGGCGGCAAAGGCTTCGCTGTCCAGCGCCTTGCCGCGTTCGTCGAGCAGGATGAGGACGCCGCCCTCCGGATGCGCCTTTTGCAAGAGGCCCGCTTCTTCGCGCTTGCGGGTCTCGCTGTTGGAGGCACGGCTTTCGGCGACCTCGGTCATGCGCGCCATTTCCAGGCCGATGGCGGGCCCGGCCTTGGCGAAGCGGTCGAGATAGCGAGCCGCAAGATCCTTTTCAGGGCCGGCCTTCAGCCGTCCCACCGCAAAAAGACCTATCCGCATCCCCGCTCCCAAGCCTATCCGCCGTCATGACGGCACAAAACAAAACTCTTGCCGGACGGCCATGTCCGGCGATGCGAAGCTGCCAACCGGAGCCGGGACGGAAAACCGCTGCGCGCTTTTCCTGGAATGTTGTCGCTCGGCTAGTGCAGCGTGCCTTCGTCGAGATCGGGTGCGGCCCACATCTTCTCGATGTTATAGAACTCGCGGATCTCCGGTCGGAAGACATGAACGATGATGTCGCCGGTGTCGATCAACACCCAATCGCCGCCATCGAGACCCTCGACGCGGGCATTGCCGAAGCCCTCGTCCTTGAGATCGGTCATGAGGTGGTCGGCAATCGCCAGGACATGGCGGTTCGATCGGCCGGAGACGACGACCATGTAGTCTCCAAGCGCGGACTTGCCAGCAATGTCGATGGTAACGATATTTTCGGCCTTGGAGTCCTCGAGGCTTGCGAGGACGGCTTGCAGGGCGCGGGCAGCGGCATCGGCGCCACGTTCCGGGCTCTTCGGGATAACGACGGACGTTCTTCCCTTGGCGTGTACTGTTGTCAGTGCTCTTCCTTCCTTGAGTAACAGAACATGCACATACGCGATCTGAGTCGATCACGTTATAAAGATAGGCATCAAAGCATCAAGGTTTCAAGACGTCGGCAGCGTTCCGAGTGCTCACAAGTCAAGGATTTGTGCCCGGACAGGGTAGTTTCGCACCAGATATGGGCAAATATCCGCCCCGAGACTCTCACACCAGCCCTCCCGGACCGAACTTATGGCAAACGCTGCATGGCCTGGCGGGTCCGGAAAGCGCCGGCATCTGCCCGCCGACGGCCTCCTGCCATGTACAGGCGGGGCAAGGCCGCGTATACACAAGCCAGATTCATCCGTTCCCAGATGCCATGACAGACGCTCCGCAACCATCATTGAAGCCCATTCTCCGCATCAGCTTTTCAGGGCAGGACAGGCTCGGGCGGGGCAAGATGGAGTTGCTCGAACATATTCAGGAAACCGGCTCGATTTCGGCCGCCGGCCGCGCCATGGATATGTCCTACCGTCGCGCCTGGCTGCTGATCAGCGAGCTGAACCACATGTTCCGCGAACCGGTCGTGGAATCGCAGCGCGGCGGCCAGAAGGGTGGCGGGGCTGCCCTGACTCCGTTCGGCGAGGAATTGCTGCGTCGCTTCCGCGGCATGGAAACGACGCTGCGCTCCGCCATTGCCGACGATTTGAACTGGCTCGAAGCCAATCGCAGCCCGGCGGGGGTATCGGCCAAGAAGCCCTGATCGGGTCTTATTGTTCGAGCGCCACGGTCTTGATGATGGCGTGGATGGGCAGGCCGACCCGCAATCCGAGCCGTTCGACCGAGAATTGCGTAATGCGGGCAGTGACGATATCGCCGCCGCAATCGACCTTCACCTCCACGGCTCCGTCGACGGCTGCGCCGATGTCGCGCACCTCGCCATCGAGAATGTTGAGGGCGCTGAGGCCTTCGGGCCGGGCCGTCGCCAGCATGACATCGCGGGCGGGAATATGGACGCGGACCGGCCTGCCGACAGCGGCCACCTGACCCGGCACGAACAATCTTGCCGTTTTCACGGCGACGACGGTCAGACGATGCCGGTCGTCCATCGATTCGACGCGGCCCTCAAGCAGCACGCCGGCTTCGCGGCGGTCGGCCGCCAGCGGGCCGGAGAGCTGGCTGAAGATATCGACGGCTGCGCCGATGGTCTCGACCTTGCCGTCGCGCATGACGACGACGCGGTTGGCGAGCCGCGCCACCTCGGCGATGGAGTGGCTGACATAGATGACGGGAATCCGGGTCTCGTCGCGCAGGCGCTCGATATAGGGAAGGATTTCCGCTTTGCGCGCTTCATCGAGGGCGGCCAGCGGCTCGTCCATCAACAGGAGGCGTGGCGATGAAAGCAGGGCGCGGCCGATCGCGACACGCTGCTTTTCCCCGCCGGAGAGCTTGGCCGGCCTTCGGTCGAGCAATGCCGCAATACCGAGAAGATCGACGACGCCGTCGAAGCTTTCGCTGCGTTCGCCGGCGGGGGCGAACCACCGGCCGTAATTGAGGTTCTGCCGCACGGACAGGTGCGGGAACAGACGCGCCTCCTGGAAGACATAGCCGAAGCGCCGGCGGTGGCGTGGAACGAAAACGCCGCTGTCGCTATCGGCAAGCACTGTGCCGTCGAGGCTGACGCGGCCGTGATCCGGCCGGATAAGGCCGGCGATGATGCGGATGATCGAGGTCTTGCCCGAGCCGGAACGCCCGAAAAGAGCCGTCACGCCGCCTTCGGATGTGAATGTTGCCTCGAGCGAGAAGGCGCCCAGGCGGTGGCGGATATCGACGGAAAGGGTCATTCGAGTTCCACCCTCCTGCCGGCAAGATAGGCGAGAAATTCCGAGGCGAGCAGTGCTGCCATGGAGATGGCGATGGCGATGATGGTGAGCCGCAATGCACCGGCATCGCCGCCGGGAACCTGCGTAAAGGTATAGATTGCCGCGGACAAGGTCTGCGTCTCGCCGGGAATGTTGGAGACGAAGGTGATGGTGGCGCCGAATTCGCCCATGGCCTTGGCGAAGGAGAGAATCATGCCGGCGATCACGCCGGGCAGGATCAGCGGCAGCGTCACGGTCAGAAAGATCCAGGCCGGACCGGCGCCGAGCGTTCCAGCCGCTTCTTCCAGCTTGCGATCGACCGCCTCGATCGACAGGCGGATGCTCCTGACCATCAGCGGAAAGCCCATGACGCCGCAGGCGAGCGCCGCACCCGTCCAGCGGAAGGAGAGGACGATGCCGAGATACTGGTCGAGCAGCGAGCCGATCGGCCCCTTGCGGCCGAAGAGGATGAGAAGGATGAAGCCGGTGACGACCGGCGGCAGGATCAGCGGCAGGTGAATGACGCCGTTGAGGATCGACTTGCCCCAGAAGCGGCCGCGCGCAAGCAGATAGGCCACCGCGATCCCGAAGGGCAGGCTCACCAGCATGGCGACGGTGGACACGCGCAAGCTCAGTTCGATGGCTGTCCACTCATCGCTGCTCAGACCCAGTGCTTCCAAATCCCGCCCCTTGAAACAATTCAGGCCCGCCATGAGCCGGCGAGCCTGGGTCGTTGTCTTCCCTGTCCCGGATGCGTGCGATGATATCTATCGCTTCAGGACAGTGAAGCCCTCATGCTCGAAGAAGGGAACGGCCTTGGCCGATTTCAGATAGTCGAAATAGGCTTGCACATCGGGGTTCTTGCTGCTGCTGGTGATGGCGAAGGGGTAGACGATCGGCGGGTGGCTATCCGCCGGGAAGGTGCCGACGACGGCAACGCCCGGATCGGCGGAGACATCGGTCTGATAGACGATGCCGTAGGGCGCCTCGCCGCGCGAAACCAGCGCGAGGGCTGCGCGCACGCTTTCGGCGCCGGCGACCTTCTTTTCGACCGAAGACCAGATGCCGAGCTTTTCCAGCGCGGTCTTGCCGTATTTGCCTGCCGGCACCGATTCCGGCTGGCCGATCGCCAGGCGGCCATCGCCAAGCAGGGCGGCGAGGTCGAAGCCGTGCTTGATTTCGACCGGCTTGGCCTTGTCCTTGGCGGCAACGAGAACCAGCTTGTTGCCGAGGAGATTGACGCGGCTGTCGTCCTTGATCAGCTTCCGCTGGGCGACATAGTCCATCCAGTTGGTGTCGGCAGAGATGAAGACATCGGCCGGTGCGCCGTTTTCAAGCTGCTTGGCCAGCGGTCCGCTCGCCGCATAGGAGACGGTGACTTCCTTGCCGGTTTCCTTGGTAAAGGCGGCATCGGCGTTGTCGAGCGCGTTTTTCATGCTGGCGGCGGCGAAAACGACGATCTTTTCGGCGGCGAGTGCCGGCGTCGGCGTGACCGAGAGGCCAAGCCATGCGGCTGACAGTGCGGCGGTTGCAAGCTTGATCCATCTGCGGCGGCTGGTGGCCATCTTATTTCTCCCCAAAGATGTCGACATGTTTCGAGAGATATAACGATGCGCGAAGCTTGGCTAGGGATGTGTTCGGAAAAATACATCGCGATATCGTCGTGTAACCCCACGAATTCTATGGATTTTCAATATCGCGACGCATATAAGACGCCATGCAACTTTACAAAAACGCATGACTAGATTCGCCCAGCGGATTGGCGAACGCTCACGAAGTGAGACGTAACGTTACGAACCGTGGAATTGCGGGCTTTTCAGCCGTAGGTTCGGAACTGCATTCAAACGCATATGGCGGTCTTTTCGCGAAAGAAGCGTTTTTTGGGCAATAAATATCTCGTGCTATGCGCAATATGCATTGCTGCATTGCGCAATCAGCCATTTATCAACTGGTAAAATCTGGTACAACACAATCATCGAAACGGCGATCTCCTCCTCCCAATGCCGTTCGATATGGATCAGCAACTCTCCTCCTCCCAGTTGCTGATCAGGTTCAAAGCCCGACGGATCCTCCTCCCCCGTCGGGCTTTTTATTTTCCGGATTTCCCAAAATTCAATGTGTTTATTGTGCAGCGCGCAAAGCAGTCGAGCTGAGCGGCGAGCGTGGCCCATGGATGAAGGTCCAGGCGGGCGCGCGCTTCTTCCACAGCACGCGGGCGTCATCCTCGTCGACGCGCGCATAGTGAAACGTCTTTGCCATCTTGGCCGAGAGATAGGATAGCGTCGATCCCGGCCGGTCGATGACGGCGATCGGGAAGGTGCGGGCGATGTCCTGCCATTTCTGCCAGCGGTGGAACGTGTTCAGGCTGTCGGCGCCCATGATCCAGATGAAATGAACATGGCTGTTGCGCGCCTTCACCTGCGCCAGCGTATTGGCCGTATAGCTCATGCCCAGCGTCTGCTCGAATGCCGTCACCTTGATGCGGGGATCGTGGAGGATCTGTTCGCTGAGGGCGATGCGCTCGGCGAGCGGCGCAAGGTGATTGTGGCTCTTCAGCGGATTGCCCGGCGTCACCATCCACCAGAGCTGATCGAGGCCAAGCCGGCGAATGGCGATCTCTGCCACCAGCGCATGCCCGCGATGCGGCGGGTTGAACGAGCCGCCGAAAAGACCGACCACCATGCCGCGTTCGGCATGGGGCATGCGCAGATAGCGTTGATCGACCTCTTCCTTCAGCACATCAGGGCCGTATCTGTCCGCTGCCGCGCACGCGGTATTTGAAGGAGGTCAGCTGTTCGACGCCGACCGGGCCGCGGGCATGCATCTTGCCGGTGGCGATGCCGATTTCCGCGCCCATGCCGAATTCGCCGCCATCGGCAAACTGCGTCGAGGCATTGTGCAGCAGGATCGCCGAATCGATTTCGGTGAAGAAGCGCTCGACAACAGCCGGGTCTTCGGCAATCACGGCTTCGGTATGGTTCGACGAATATTGGCCGATATGGTCGATCGCGCCGGAAATGCCGTCCACCAGCGCGACCGAAATGATCGCGGCCAGATATTCGGTCGTCCAATCCTCTTCGGTTGCGGCTTTCACGCCGGGAACGAGCTTGAGCACATCGGCCGAGCCGCGGATTTCGCAGCCGGCCTCGACAAGCCCGTCGAGCAGCGGCTTCAGATGGGTGGAGGCGACCTTCTTGTCGACCAGAAGCGTTTCGGCGGCACCGCAGATGCCGGTGCGGCGCATCTTGGCGTTGACGACGACGGATTTCGCCATGTCCAGATCGGCCGAGGCGTCGATGTAGATATGGCAAAGGCCCTCAAGATGGGCAAAGACCGGCACGCGCGCCTCGGCCTGTACGCGGGCGACGAGGCTCTTGCCGCCGCGCGGCACGATGACGTCGATATTGCCTTCCAGCCCACGCAGCATGGCGCCGACGGCAGCACGGTCGCTGACCGGCACGAGCTGAATGGAGTGTTCCGGCAGGCCGGCTACCTTCAGCCCTTCGACCAGGCATTCGTGAATGGCCTGCGAGGAACGCCGCGAATCGCTGCCGCAGCGCAGGATCACGGCATTGCCGGCCTTCAGGCACAGCGCGCCGGCATCGGCAGTGACATTCGGGCGGCTTTCGAAGATGACGCCGATGACGCCGAGCGGCGTACGGACGCGCTCGATCTTCAGGCCGTTCGGGCGATCCCAGGCCGCGATGACTTCGCCGACCGGATCGGCGAGGGCAGCGATGGCGCGAATGCCCTCTGCCATTTCGGCGACGCGCTTGTCGTTCAGTATCAGGCGATCGACGAAGGAAGCGAGCATGTCCGTGCCCTCGACGTCTTTGAGGTCTTTGGCGTTTTCCGCAAGGATATGATCCTTGCGGGCCAGAATGGCATCCGCCATGGCGGTAAGCGCCTTGTTCTTGCTTGCGGTCGAAGCGAAAGCCAACGGTCGCGACGCAGCCCGGGCCTTGCGGCCGATATCGTTCATCAGCGCATCGATGTCGGGGCTTTGTGCGACAGCATCAAGCATGGGCTTCATCTCTCTTCAATTTCTCGGCCTTCGCCTTGACGGAAGCGGTCATGACGAGGTCGTCGCGATGCACCATGGCGGCGCGGCCTGCATAGCCGAGGATCGCCTCGATCTCCGCCGATTTGCGGCCGGTGATCTGGCGGGCTTCTTCAGCATCGTAACCGGCAAGGCCACGGGCGATCTCACGGCCGGAAGGCCCGATGACGGCGACGGTATCGCCACGGCCGAAATGGCCGACGACCTTGCGCACGCCGGCGGGCAGCAGGCTTTTGCCGGCGCCAAGCGCGGTGACGGCGCCGTCGTCGACATGCAGCTCGCCAGCCGGCTGCAGTTGGCCGGCAATCCAGGTCTTGCGCGCGGTGACAGGCGTGCCCGACGGCGCGAACCAGGAGGAGCGGGCACCATTCTCGATGGCATTCAGCGGCCGGTCGGTCTTGCCGGAAGCAATAATCATGGCGCAGCCCGCGCTGGTCGCGATCTTGCCGGCATCGATCTTGGTGCGCATGCCGCCGCGCGACAGTTCCGAAGCGGCACCGCCGGCCATGGCTTCGATTTCGGGCGTGATATCCGCGATCGTATCGAGGAATTTCGCCTGCGGGTCGAGATGCGGCGGCGCGGTATAAAGGCCGTCGATGTCAGACAGCAGCACCAGCAGATCGGCGCCGGTCATGGTGGCGACGCGGGCGGCGAGGCGGTCATTGTCGCCATAGCGGATTTCGCTGGTCGCGACCGTATCGTTCTCGTTGATGATCGGCACGGCGCCGATCTTCAAAAGCTGGTTGATGGTGGCGCGGGCGTTGAGGTAACGGCGGCGTTCTTCGGTGTCGCCGAGCGTCAGCAGGATCTGGCCGGCGACGATATCGTCATGCGACAGGCTCTCTGACCAGGCGCGGGCCAGAGAAATCTGGCCTACAGCGGCCGCTGCCTGGCTTTCTTCCAGCTTCAGCGCGCCGGAGGGCAGGTCGAGCACGGAGCGGCCGAGCGCGATTGCGCCCGAGGAAACGACCAGGACATCGATGCCCTTGGCCTTCAATGCTGCGATGTCGGCACACATGCCGTCGAGCCAGGATTTCTTCAAGCCGGTCTTGCGATCGACGAGAAGGGCAGAGCCGATCTTGATGACGATGCGGCGGTAGCGGTCGAGCGGCTTGCGGGCTGTCATCCCTGATGATCCTCGTGGTCGCCTTCGTCTTCGCCCGCATCGTCGGAGAGCTGCATATCGCGGTGCCGCAGCTTCGGTGTCTTCGCCGGCTTGTCCGCTTCGCCGGCATTGGCTTCGACGATGACGTCGCGCAGCGCGCGCAGCACTTCCGTCATGCCACGACCGGTGACGGCGGAAATCTGGAAGGGCGTCTTGCCGCAGGCGCGGGCAAGCTCGCGCGTCTTCTTCTTCAGCGTTTCCTCGTCCAGCACGTCGATCTGCGAGAGGGCGACGATCTCCGGCTTGTCCGTGATCTCGTTGCCATAGGCTTCCAGCTCGTGCTTGACGGTCTTGTAGGCCTTGCCGACCTTTTCTTCCTGGGCGGAGACCAGATGCAGCAGCACGCGGGTGCGCTCGACATGGCCGAGGAAGCGGTCGCCGATGCCGACACCTTCATGGGCGCCTTCGATCAGGCCGGGAATGTCGGCCAGAATGAACTCCTGGCCGTCGATGGTGGCAACGCCGAGATTGGGATGCAGCGTCGTGAACGGATAATTGGCGATCTTCGGCCGCGCGCGGCTGACGGACGCGAGGAAGGTCGATTTTCCGGCGTTGGGCAGGCCGACGAGCCCGGCATCGGCGATCAGCTTCAGCCGCAGCCAGATGGTCTTTTCCTCACCCGGCAGGCCGGGATTGGCCCAATCCGGCGCCTGGTTGACCGAGGATTTGAAATAGGCGTTGCCGAAACCGCCATTGCCGCCGGCGGCAAGCCGAAAGCGCTGGCCTTCCTCCGTCAGGTCGCAGATCAGCGTTTCGTCGTCTTCCTCGAAGATCTGCGTGCCGACAGGGACTTTCAGGGTCACGTCGTCGCCCTTGGCGCCGGCGCGGTTCTTGCCCATGCCGTGCATGCCGATCTTGGCCTTGAAATGCTGCTGGTAGCGGAAATCGATCAGCGTGTTGAGGCCGTTGACGGCCTCGACCCAGACATCGCCGCCTCGGCCGCCGTCACCGCCATCCGGGCCGCCGAATTCGATGAACTTTTCGCGCCGGAAGGAGACGCTGCCTGCGCCGCCATCGCCCGAGCGAATATAGACTTTTGCTTCATCGAGAAATTTCATCTTACGTCCGTCACCCGGTGTCGGCGCATATCCCTTCGGATCGAATGGGATTCGGAAAAGCCTATGCGCTCTTTTCAATTGCTGCCGCCTTATCCATCCCGAAGGATCTATCGGCCGGCCATTTGCCCGTCATGTCGCCTTCGATATAGGCGCTTCGGGCCGAGGTCAAAGAATATCGTGCGGTCGCGGCGCCATAAAAAGAGAGAACCGCGTGATTGGCACGACGGTCATCGCCGGGAGGGCCGGCGATGACCGGTTTTCAAGGCGTCACGCCGCTTGCGAGAGCCGCAACGCGCCCGGCTTCAGCATGGTTTCGATATGCGGAACCATGGTGTTGCGGGCGAAGCTGTAGATCTCCGAGCAACCGGTGATCTCGAAGCCGAGCTTCTGCTGCAGCTTCAACGAGGCCGGATTGTCGGCGAAGACGCCGGAATGGACGGCGACGCCGGGCATGCGGCGGGCAAAACGCTCCAGCGCGGCCTTGACTGCTTCGGTCATGATGCCTTGCCGCCAGTAGAAGCGGTTCAGCCAGTAACCGAGGTGCCAGTGGCCGCGGCGGAGCTCGATGCCGACGCAACCGATGTGGACATCGTCCCGCTCCGTGATGGCCAGCGCCCAATCGGTGCCGAGGCCGGACGTGTGCTCGACCAGCCAGTCCAGCGCATCCTGCCGGTCGTAGGGGGCAGGCACGCGGGCCAGCATGCGGGTGACGGCGAAATCGGAGAGCGATTCCGCCATCGCATCGGCATCGCCGAGCCGGTGCGGGCGCAGGGTCAGCCGTCCGGTCTGGATAACCGGCGTCGGGCCCGGCATCAGGATTCCGGCATCGCGGCGGGTGAGGGCGAGCGCGTTCATCTCAGGCCTCCCCAGCTGCGCAACGACATCCAGGTCTTGCGATCGAGCCTGTACCATTCGACCGGCACGGTGCTGCCGAGCGCCAGCGAAGCGGCGAGGCCCGAGCCCTGGAACTGGAAGCCGCACTTCTGGATGACGCGCCTGGATGCGACGTTCATGACCCGGCAACGGGCATCGATCTGGGCGACGTTCTCACGGGTGCGGAAGACCATGTCGATCAGCGCATGGGCGGCTTCCGTCGTGTAGCCCTGGTTCCAGTAGGGCTCGCCCAGCCAGTAGCCGATCTCGACAGTGCGCGGATCGCCGGTGGGCTCGACCCCGCAGCATCCGAGGAAGGCGCCGTTGTCGGCTTTGGTAATGGCATAGACGCACTTGCCAATCTCGCCAAGCTTCGTGCGTCGCACGAAATCGGCGGCATCGGCGTTCGTATACGGGTGCGGCATACGCGATACCATTGTGGCGACATTGGCGTTGTTGGCGAGATGGGCAAGGGCGTCGATGTCTTCTTCGTGGGGCGCGCGCAGAACGAGCCTTTCCGACAGTAAGACGGGGCAATCGGTCCTTAACCTGTCCGGCCTCAGCCGCTCTTCGGGAGACCTTGATTGGTCTTCCCTTAACAATTCGCCTTGCATGGTTCAGTCCTCCTTGGTTGAGGGTAAAGAAAAAGGGGAGATGGCGCCCCATCTCCCCTTTTTTCTTGACTGAACCTTGTAGCATCAGCCGGGTCGATGAGACGCCGGCTGTTTTAGAGCGCTACCGGCTTATTCCGCTGCTTCCGCTTTCGGCATTACAGACACGTACACGCGGCCATTGGCCTTCGTACGGTAGTTCACGTTGCCTGCCGTAAGCGCAAAAATCGTGTGATCCTTGCCGAGGCCGACGTTGGAACCCGGATGCCACTGCGTACCGCGCTGACGCACGATAATGTTGCCTGCGATGACGGTTTCGCCGCCGAACTTCTTCACGCCAAGGCGCTTGGATTCGGAATCGCGACCGTTGCGCGAGGAACCGCCAGCTTTTTTGTGTGCCATTGGAGTTCTCCTTTAAACCTTGATCCCGTTACTTACTTGGCAGCCACGATGTCCGTGATGCGGACGACCGTGTGATGCTGGCGATGGCCGCGCGAACGCTTCGAGTTCTGACGGCGGCGCTTCTTGAAGGCGATGACCTTCTTGCCGCGGTTGTGCTCGACCACTTCGGCCTTGACGGAGGCACCCTTGACGAAGGGAGCGCCAATCGCAGCGTCGGCGCCTTCGCCGATAACGAGGACTTCGGTGAATTCTACGATGTCGCCGGCGGTGACTTCGAGCTTCTCGATGGTCAGCACGTCGTCGGCTGCCACACGGTACTGCTTACCGCCGGTCTTGATGACTGCGAACATTTTTTATCCTTTCATGTTCGTTCCGGCTCTCTTGCCACAAGGCAAGCGGCCGTCTTTTTATCAGTCCAGAATTTAGCAGGAATTCCAAAGGCTTGGGCCTTCAAAAAGATCTGCCGGTGAAGCCCTGCGCGAAGCAGGACAGGCAAGGCGCGGACTTATCCACACCTATTGCGCCGCACGGGATATATAAGCGTCCCTGATCTGTCAAGGCAAAAGGATGAAAAGCTTTCACATTCGCCCTTGCCATCCCTCTCTTCTCTCGCTATGTAGCCCCCCGCGCCTGACAGCGCCGACCAGCATATCCGGAGAGGTGGCAGAGTGGTCGAATGCACCGCACTCGAAATGCGGCATACCTGCAAGGGTATCGTGGGTTCAAATCCCACCCTCTCCGCCATCATGAGCCTTTGGCCGTAAGGCTTTCCCGCGATTTTCTGAGTTTGCTCGGTCTTTGAAGCCGATGCCGGAGTTGGCCAGGGCCACACTCAAGGCACAAGCGAGATGAATCTCGAAGCTAGGCTTGGCTGGTTCTATCAGCGCGCGTCCGCCTGCCGATATACTCTTCGACGGTTTGAGGCAGGATCGCATCGTTCAGTGTCAATATTGCCCGGAGGAGATACTCACGAATCCCGGATCGGGGCTTCTTGTCGCCTGAGTTCTCGATCGCGCAGTGCACGTCTGAGAGAACACTCGATAGCTGACGGCAGAAAATTAGATCGGCGTCTCGCTTGAATACGAAGTCGTCGATTACCCAATGTTCGGACGGAGTATTCCGAACGGAACACGGACAAATGCAAATCCGTTTTCCCTGATAAAGTTGATCCCCCTCCCAGATGAACTCATCTGATCGATAAGGGATATTGTAACCGTATTTATTACTCGTCGGATACTCGGGGTGCCGTTTGTTTGGGCAAGTGCTATGCCGAGTGACGACTAGTAATCCGAGATCTGCTCCGGCACCTATGTAGCGCTCCAAGACGTCGACCAGAGCTCGCCGGGTTGAGTAGTTTGAGATCGTGTCGTCCCACGACAACGAATATCTCGCGCTTTCTATGACGCCGATTTGGTTCAAAAGCTCTCTTCTGAGACCTACCAGGTAATCGAATTGGTTCATCTCGTAGCTCGAATTAACGAGGGGCGTTAGTCAGCCCACTCGAAGCGGGCTTTCAAACTGTTCAGATTTTTATAGGGTATAGCGCCGCAGTGCTGAAGCATTCCCACTACAATACCAGGGTGTATGTCGATTTGCTGGGCGAATGCCTTCACAGAGATCTCGGATCGCGGATTCGTTCTTTTGAATGCCGCAAATCTAGCGCTCCCGACCAGAGTCTCTTCGGCCCAGGAGTCTGCTTCGTCCTCTACTCCGTCACCCTCACCACCCTTATCGTCGGCAAAAGCTCGACCCTTGTGCAAGGTTATATGCGCGGCCTCGTGGAAAAAAGTCCACCAGAAATGGTCATTACTCTTCATTCGCAACGACATCTGAATAATTGCTCGGTCGCCTTCGAGCCAACGTGCGGAACCGAATAAACAAGTTTTCGATATCGGCTTTTCAAGCACAAACGCGACGCCCGCGTTGCGGCATAGCTCCGACATTCTAGGATAGAAAACCTCCGGTCCAGTCGTGGTGAGCTTTCTAATTTCCATAACCGCGTCCGCAAACTTACCTGCGTCGAATTTAGGTAAGTGCAGCCCGCGGGCTTTCTTCTCTCCTAAAAGCAGCCATGCTGCGACGTGATACTGACTGGTCTCGAATGCCTTAGATTGCCTGTGATGGACGGCTAAGTTTGTCCATCTGGCACCGAAAGCATGAGGACTGCCGACAGCGAAGAATTCAAGGAGAGAATTTAGAAGTCGGGCCTTATCATTTGTCGCGGGTAACGCACCCCGATCTTTCAAATCCTTTATCGGGAAGTTGGAAAGAATTTGATCTGCGTCTGCCAAAGCCTGTTGGTTTGCGGCTTTTGCCTCGTGAAGATCCCACTTAGCCTGTAGCCCTGTCCAAATGCTGGCCTTCAGGCCTAAAACACGCTCAAGCTTAAGTGCTGTTTCTGCCGTCACCGGATTGGTGCCGTTGATAATTGTGCTAACGTGTTTCGGACTCATGTCCGCAAGCCTAGAAAATTCGGCCTGAGACCAGCCTCGGTCCTCTATATATTCCGCAAGATGCTCACCAGGATGAGTTGCCCAGTCCGGCGACCAGTCATCCTTTTTTGCTACAGCCACCATCGCCCGATCCCATCGCCACTCATTATTTGGAAGGTCATGTGGTTTCAGTGGTAGTCAACAACAGCGCGAATCCGAATCGCGACAACGGCGGCACGGTCTATGCCTCCGTCATCGCGCATTGGGACTGGGTCGTGATCAGGCTCGAAAATGAGCCGCCAGTTCCCGGTTATAGCTACTGCGAAACAGCCAGCCCATTCACCATCAAGCTGATGGCATCGATCTGGCGGATCAGTAGGGACCTCGCTGAGATTGCTCGCTTGCTCCAACACCGCCAGCCGCATTTTAAGACGACCGGCGCGATCACCGTATGCCTTCCTCAACTCCTTGTCAGACTCCAGCTGACGTCGAAGTTTGCTATTTGCAAAATCGAATTTCATCAGCGTTTGCCTGTTACCTATTAAGTAATAGAATCGGTTGCGTTACGCAATAGGTAACACGTCGTCCGTAAAAACAAAAGTTCGGTCAAGCAGGTGTGTTGATGTAAGTGACTCTAAAGTCTTGGTTATCCACATTGACTATCTGGCCGATTACAGGACCAGGCTCCAAAACCCGGACTTCCGTCCATGCTCCCTTTTCAGGTCGGCCACGTAGGCGTCGTGGGGCTTGATGCTGTCGAAATCTTCGATCTGGCTCGCCAACGATCGGCATTCCGCAAGGTGTCGTGCCGCGTGCTTGTATCTACTCGACCGTCCACTCTCCAGGGTGAAGTCGATCATGGAGCGCAGCACAATGGTTGCAGCCAGTGGATGCCTCGTCGAAAGCACCTCAGCAGCCGGGGTCATCAGTTCGTATAGATCACCGTCCAACTCAGTTGCGCGCTCCGTCACCAGCTTGGCTGCTTTTGCCGGTGAAGGCCAGCGCAGGAAAAAGTAGAGGGCGCGATTGGCATCCGGAAATGCTTGGGCGAATGCGTAGCCTCGTTCCTCGGCTTCGATGTCGTCGAAATCAGGCAGGCGACGGACGTAGGCGCGGAGATGCTCGTCATTCAGCGACTGTTCAAAGCATGCCCACCGGAATGCCTGGGCTTCATCATTGCGCTCCAGCGCTTCCAGTGCCTCGGTGCGTGCCAGCTGCCATTCGAACGGAACGTCCTGCCGTCCCTTGGTCTCGACCTTGTCGAGCGCCGCGAGTGCTTCTTCGGCTCGTCCCGCTGAGACAAGACGGTTGGCGATATCCGCGGCAACCATCGGAGCGCCACGTGTCTTCTCCGGCTGCTGAGCGATATAGGCATCCACGTCACCCTGGGCGTCAGCAATCTCCTGCAGCGCGATGCGCACGGTGAGATCCTTGCGACTTCCGTAGACTTCGTCCTCGTAGATCGCACCTGCGCTGCTCCAGCCCATGACCCGCCGATCATTTTTAGCCGGCTTTTCCATTGCTTCTTTAGACCAAGCGACGAAGAGCGCCTTGAGACGTTCCAGACCTTCGTTGCCGAGTGCTGGAGCCATCGCCGTGATCAGTCTGTCAAATTGGCCGTAACCGTTGTCCTGGAACGCTTTGAACACTTTTTCAGCAAGAACATCTGCGTCGATTTTTGCAGCCTTGGCAATGATCCCGGCGTCGGTGCCGGCTTGGTGAAAGCTCTGGATCAATGAGCCGCTGCTGTCGTCGGAGCGCTCGAATAGGGGATCTGCGATCGTCAGGAACTGCCAAATCAGTTCGAAAGCCTGCACCGGATCGTCGGGGGCGATGGTTTCGACGATTGTCCTGCGCTGTGTCTCCAGGTCGGTCTTCGTCGCCTTGACCTTGCGCCAGTCAATGAAGGTCTTGGCGCGCGCGATGCTGGAAAGCCGTTTACGGACCTCTCTGGCAACCTCGGCACTACTGTGGTTCCCGGCAAGCTCCATGCGGAGACGGCGCTTGTGCGCGGCGCTGCCGGTGCTGATTTCGATCAGGAGTTCGGCTAGCCGCTGTGCGCCGAGAGCTTCAAGGTTCTTCGCGTTGAGGGTGGTTTTGGTTGCCATATTCCGTCGACCGTCTCTTTCGAATTATGACTAACGCAGAGGCTTGTCGGAGCCAAGGCTGGCGCGCCGGAATTATCCTTGGCCTCCTCAACGGGGCATCCTACGCATCATCTCGATCACAAACGGAGATTGAGATGGCAACGATCAGAAAACTTAGAGGACGGTGGCAGGCACAGGTCCGCCGTCGTGGAATGAAACCGCGAGCGAAGAGCTTCGACAGCAAAGCTGAGGCGGAGAAGTGGGCGCGAGACCTTGAGGCGCAGGTCGATCGCTTTGGTATGGCGCCGGACACGAAGATCCTCGAGACCACAACGCTGGGTGAGCTTCTAGAGCGTTATCAGAAAGAGGTTACGCCACTCAAGCGAGGTGCGGTTCAGGAAGCGCAACGCATTGATGTTCTCCGGCGTCACGACCTCTCGCACCGCACGCTGATTGGTCTCGGCCAGCAAGACATCGCATCTTTTCGTGACGAGAGGCTTCAATTGGTAGCTCCATCTACGGCGGTGCGCGAAATGGCGATCCTCAGCCACACGCTTGAGGTTGCTATTCGAGATTGGGGTATGCCGCTCGCGAAGAACGTCGTTAAGCTGGTTCGCCGCCCGGTGATCCGAAACGAGCGCAGCCGACGCCTGGCTGGTGACGAAGAACAAAGGCTTCTCGATGGCTGTGATGCTGGTAAGATCCCATTCCTTCGAACGCTGATCATCGTCGCGATCGAGACCGGGATGCGCCGTGGGGAGATCCTCGGATTGGATTGGACAGACATCTCGCACAATCGCCGGGTGATCACTTTGACGATGACAAAAAATGGATCTGGGCGAGAGGTGCCGCTTTCGCAGCGAGCATTTGCCGAGCTGATGAGCTGGAAAGCTCAAGTCGAAGTAGATGCATCTACCGTCTTCCCGATGAGCCCTGGAGCTTTGGAGCAAACCTGGCGTCGCCTTCTGGTTCGCGCCGGTATCAAGAACCTTCGCTTTCATGATCTTCGCCACGAGGGCGTCAGCCGCCTGTTCGAACGTGGACTTAACATGATCGAGGTCAGCAGCATCTCCGGTCATAAGGAACTAAGGATGCTCAAGCGCTATACTCATCTAAGTGCGGACGACCTTGTCTCCCGTCTAGCGTAGATCGATCAACCTAACCAAAACCTTTACATCCGACCTGAGCAACCTTGACAGAAGCCTTGCATAGCCTTGTATCTGTCAAGGTTGGGAGCCGTATTCGCCTCAAAATACGTATTCCAGGTTGTGCTTTACCTTGCATAATATCCGAAATTGGAGCGGAAATCGCCCCGAACCTTGCGTCTTCTTTACCTTATCTTGACAAAAACGGCTGGTAATCGCTTTTTTGCCCGTATGTAAAGGCATTCGGACGCGCCTGGGTTGTGGGTGTGTTCCTTGTCGATACTGATTGCAATCGATGAGGTGCGAAAAGCCGCCTGATCATCCAAGCCGATGCCTAGATAGTCCGGTCTCAACATGGGACGCCTTCATCCCCAGCGCCGAAAACATATCTGCGATAGCCTCACCAAGTTCGGCGGTTGATCAATCTACACACCATGCCGGCACGTGCATGTTGGTGGCAGGAGGTCTCGCGGCGACCCAGTGCAGGTCGATGTCGATAGCCTGGTGCGAGTGAAGGATAGGGGAGCCGAGAGCGCCGTTCTTTTGTGTGCCTTCACCCGGTGCCGCCTGACCTCCTCATTCGTTCGGAGGTCGGATGACGGCACCTGTGGTTCTCCTGTGCCGAAAACATCGAAGTCTTAGAAATATCCGCGAGACGCGATGGGAATGGGCTCTGCGCCCGGAAGCATCCGGCGTCAGGAACCTCCCATGCCACAAGTCGACAGGGAAGCGCACAGGCGAGCGTCAGGAAGCGGGCTATAACATTTCTGCATTTAAGTCGATCGAGCGAGCCAGTGCGGATCCTCGAATAAAAGATGCGATGTTGGAGGCCGGAAAGTTTATTTCGCGATCTTATGCGCTCCAATCCTGATCTCGCTATAAAGGAGATAGGGAAGCGCTTGCCCATATCCAACAGTATTTTGACGGACGAATTTTCGTCCGATGGAGAATCTCTGCCTATGGATCAGGTAAAGCTTGATAAGCGTATTGAAGATGTCGTGCGGATGCGGACCATCCTCCACCCGAAGGACTGGAAGGACGAGAGCCAGCTTATGATGCAGCGGTGGTTCGACTACCGTTTTACGTCACCTCTGGAGTTGACGCTGCTCTTCGGGCGCCACTACATCGCTGGGCTTCGTCGTCACGTTCGGAGGCACAACGACGTGGAGCTTGCTGAAAGGGTATCGGGAGTCAGGAACGGTCTACCCGCTGCCCGTGCTGCATGGTTTACGGCCCTCTGGCGGGCACGGACCCGCACGGATGCTATTTTTGTTCCTTATGATCTTCTGGTCGATTTCGCGTTCGATTTTTCATCGCGTCGCAAGCGTTTCTGGAACATGCGTCCGCACCTGTTACACGCGTCGAAGAAGAACAGTGAGGCTTGGTGGGCCGTGTTCAACGAGAAGGTGGAAGATCTTCTTCCGCTTCAGATGAAGAGGGTCGCAGAGATGCCCCACTATCGGATCGAGAACAATCTCGACTTGCCGCCTCAGAGGGATTTCCGCGGCTTGATGCTGTCTGAGATGCGGCACGAAAACCGGGCGCTTGCTGAGCAGATTGCTGATCGTGTCCTTATCAAGCGCCATTTGACGCTGGACCAGGCTCTCTCTTTGGCACCTGCCGACGTGGATCATGCCGACCTCGTGCAGCGGGCAACGAGTATGGCAGAAGATCGGGCTCTGGAAGCCGAGCAGGTGACTAAGCTTGATAGGGCCGACTTGCTCCCTAGCTGCTTCGCGATCGCCGAAACTATCGACGAGACGCGCGCTCCTTGTGACACTTGCACCCTCGCTGAGCTTTGTAAGAAGGCAGCTGCTGACGCAATCGGCATGACCATCCGCACTTCCGGCTCGGCATCACCCGTCTTGGAGGCGGACCGTAAGCGCAGTCGGCTGAACACTGCGGCCTGCCGGAGGAAGGCAAAGCCCTCGCCGGAGCCTCTCCTCAGTTCCGAATAGATGCTTCCCCAGCCGGAGTATGTAATCGGCTTCTATAGGGTTCTTCTTTTAAAGAAGATACTTAACATAGAAGTCGATTACACCAGATGCAGAGGTCTCCGGCGAGCCGTTGCCCGCAACAGACATGATCGATAGATGCGCGCCGGTCGGCGCGCTCGTTCTTCTACTTAGTGTAAGGATACAATCAAATGGATCTCATTGATATGCGCCGGTTCTTCCGCAACCGCTTCGAATACTACGTCGACAATAAGGACGCTTCCGGCGTGGGCGTCCGCGACGAAGTCCAGCTTTCGCTGCAGGATGTCTGCGACCTCCTGGAATCTGACATGGAGCCTTTCCCCCGCCGCTACGATAGCGATATGCGCAAGCTCTGCGGTCATGAATACCTCACTTGGTTTCGCAAGGAGCGCACTTACGGCGACGTTGCTCGCCTGCTGAACCGGAAGCTGGCGGGCGAAAATGGAAGCATGCCGCGCGTCGGAGGACGGTGGGTGTATGCTGTTTTGGCGAACACCACGCAGCCTTCAGTCTAATTGGATCTAGTGGCTCGCTGTTCTCTTAACAGCCGTCCGAGGGTGCGCGGATGGATCTTGTATTCGTCCGCGATATCCGCAACGGCGCGTCGGTTGCCTTCGATCGCGGATTTGGCGTCCGCAAGCTGCTCCGACGTCATAGCCGGTCGCCTGCCGATCCTACTGCCACGAGCGCGGGCAGCAGCCATGCCTGCGCGCGTCCGTTCGCTGATCAGCGAGCGTTCGAACTCGGCCATCGACGCCAGGATGTGTAGAAGCAATCGTCCGGCTGAGGTGCTTGTATCCAAGCTCTCGCTCAACGAGCGAAATTCGACACCACGTTCGTTGAGGTCGCGGACCAGGTTTAACAGCTCGAACAGCGACCGACCGAGGCGATCCAGACGCCAGACAGTCAGAGTATCGCCACGTCGTAGTGCCCGCAGCATTTTGGTCAAGCCTGGACGCGAAAAGTTTGCACCGGAGAAGCCCTCATCGGTCAAGATCTTTGCGCAGCCCGCTGCCTTCAGTGCCGCAAGTTGAAGATCCATGTTCTGCTCGGTGGTGCTGACACGAGCGTATCCAAAATTGCGCATCCTGATCCTGCCTGGTGCCGTTCGATGGCGTTCGGAATTTCCAGTAGAATACTCGCCAAGCCATTGAATAAAAGGAACCTTTTTGTGCGCGGTGGGATTTCTGTGCACCACGGAAACGGTATTCTGGAAAATCAGCACGTTAGCGCGGGGCGAAAGAACGCGGGTTCGTTATGACGGAACCCTTCCCTTTTGTGCGCCAAGTTGTTCAGAAACTTCATGCCGTTGGTGTTCTCATGAAATTCACTGTCGCCGCCCTGTTTGCCGCCTTCATTGTCCCCTCCGCGGCGTTGGCCGGAAGTTCGCAGGTCCACGCGTTTATCGGTGCCAACCAGATGTCTGTGAAGGCAAAGCCTTCGGAGGTGACGTGGTATAGTAATCTTGAGAACATGAAGGTCAACGACAAAGCGATTAAAGGTTCTGGCACGTTCATGCTCCGCTGCGGTGATGACGGAAAACAATACGTTATGATCTCAGTGCCGCTCGATAACGACGTATGGCCTTCCCAGAATGAGGATCTCCGCACAAAGGCTGACGTTGCCGCGTTCGGCGGTAGCCTCGAAATTTCTGGCACGGATCTTCTGTCGATGAAGGTTAGCCGCGAGCGGGTGATGTATATCGATCTCGGAAGCAAGGTATCCGACTTCGTTCGACATTGGGGCAGCGGGATGTCAGTCCGAATTTCCGCTCATCCTGGCGATGGCCTAAACGATCTCAGCTTCATTGTGGCGGCCCCGGTGCCAAGTGCCGATGCCCAGGAAAAAATGGCTAAGGCGGCTGCCTTTTGCCAGATACTTGCCCGGTAGATACATCTACTTGATGTGCGGCTAAACGCTGCTGTTGGCGACCAGCCACTTCTCCAAAGCGAGGATCACGTCGGGCTTGAGCTGCGTTCCGCGCGTTAACGCCATTCCCACGGAGGCGTTGAGCCGAGAATAGCCCAGCTCGGCCATCAAATCTCCGGGTTTGAGGTGACGCTTCAACATAATTTCTTCAATGCGTCGAATGGCGGCTGGCGCGAGCCGTCGATCAACGGCGACGGTGAAGCTAAGAGCAGCCGCAACATGCGATGGGATCGACGGCAGCACCACACCTGCCCCTGCTAACCATCGCAGGAAGTCGTTTTGTTCTGTGGCATTAGCCTTCGTCCAAGCGTTCTTCAATTCATGTAAACGCGTTCTTACTTTCTTCAGACCAGCTGCTATCGCGGCATCCGCGACGGTGCCGTGCTTTCCAGCTTTGAGATCCGCATAGATTGCTGGATAATCCCGCTCCAGGCGTTCCTTATAATACGCGTTGTCGCGCTTCTGCTTCTTAGCCATGTCGATGTCCGGTCAAGCATCATCGCCCAATCGATCAGGGAGACTCGCCGGTGCGTTTGGCACGTCGAGAGCTGCGAAGCAACGTCTGGAAGCGCCGTGCCAGCCAGTGAGCTTCCTGGAGACACTGGCATGCATCGTTAGTCACACCGATGTCTCCACCTTCTCCCATCCCAGTAAATGCTCGTTCTTGTCGAGCCATGCCTTGCGCTCTTTCCAATCCGGCAGAACGCGTCCGACGAGGTCCCAGAACTCGGGTTCGTGATTGCGATGCCTCAGGTGGCACATTTCGTGGACGACGGCGTATTCGAGAACCGGTTTCGGTGCGAAGATCAGGTGCCAGTTGAGGTTGATCTGCCGGTCCTGTCCGCAGCTGCCCCACATGTGCTTCTGGTCCTTGATCTGCACGCCGCGCGGCTTAAGCCCATGTCGCTCGCCATGCCGGCGAATGAAATCGCGCGCGTCGTCGCGCACCCGACGTTTCAGCCAAAGCCTTAGCGCGGTCTCGATGATGCTGTCGGTGGAGTCCGGCGATAGATGCTGCGGCTTGCGGATCTGGAAGCCATTGCGGAAGCTCACCTCGGCCAGAGATCCGTCAAAGGGTTCTATGGTGAGCCTAGTCATCCGGCCGCGATAGGGGATTTTGGCCCCGGTCACGAATCGATAGACTCGCGTTTGCGCTCTGGCGCGCTCCCGCATGTGCTGCACGGTCTCGATGATCCAGCTACGCCGGCGTTCCAGCACGGCATTGATCTGCTCCTCGGTCGCTCTCTCAGGCACGAGCAGTTCGAAGGATTGCGGTGTGACGCTCAAGCTGGCCTTCTTGGCCCTTGGCGATCGCCGCAAGGTATATTCGATTTCCCGCTCTCCGATGCGATAGATAGACATATCACTGCCCCGCGAAATGCTTGAGCGCGTAAGCCTCGACCTCTTCCGGGATCTCTTTGAGCCGTGTCAGGCCGGCGAGATGCGCCATGGAGCGGACTTGCTGGCGCAGGCTCTTGCGCAAACCGTCCTTTTCCCACCAGCCGGCGGGTGCGGTCACGGGATCGGTATAAAGGCCCTCCAGCCGGATCGCGAGATCCTCGCCTTCCGCCCCAGCGGTGAAGCCGTTCAGGATCTGCAGGATGCCGTAGGCGCCGGGTGAGAGCCCAGCCTCGACATGCGCGGCATCCTCAGCAATGATGTCCTTCGCCAGCTCTTCCGCTGCCTTCAGCTTCTCCGACCAGCTGAGCTGCGCACTTTCTAGCTTTTCCAGCAGCTGGAGCAGCCGCTCGGAGAATTTGCCATATTGATGGGGGCTGTCGTCGATCCGCTCCGTCACGGTCTTGCGAAGCTCGGTCGTCTTGCGGATCGCAGCCGTCATCAGGTCTTCCTCGGTCTTGTCGGCCGGATAGAAATCCTCCCAGAACTCCGGATCGGTGATATGGCGCAGCTTGACGGTGACGCTGAGACCCGTCGCCTCCAGATGCTTTTCCAGCATCTCGCGGATCTTCTCGCTGTAATTCATCTGGTCGAAAGCCTGGCGCTTCTCGAAATGCTGCGTGCCGTAGAGCAAGAAGTTTGCGACCCATTTTAGGTCGGTGGTGAAGTCCAGAACGCTTGGGTCCGGGCTCAGTGTCTCATAAAGCGCGATGAAGTCCCGCGCTTTTGCCTTGAACTCGAACCACTTGTCCTCCGTGCCCAGCAGCTTCACGAAGGCATCATATTCTGCTTTCAGTCCGTCCTTGTCGCTCGCCTTGCGCTTCAGCGGCTTCATGAGGGCGGCAACGGCAGAATGGGCAGCCCGCAGCTCATTACGAAGATCGTCCAGATTGCGCATGGCGTTCCTCACGTCATCCGCACGGTAGGAGGAAAGCGCCTCCTCCAGGTGACCGGAGACGCCGATGTAATCGACAATCAACCCATTACGCTTCTTGGCGTCAGACACGCGGTTGGTGCGGGCGATCGCCTGCAGCAACCCGTGCTCCTTCAGTGGCTTGTCAAGATACATGACACTTTCGATCGGGCAGTCGAAGCCGGTCAGCAACTTATCGCAGACGATCAGGAACTGCGGGTCCTCGCCCTTACGACCAAAGGCTTTCTTCGCCTGTTTCTCGGCCTCGGCATCTAGGTAATGCGCCCTCAGCTCATTGCGGATTGCTTGCTTGTGTTGATCCTCGCTCGGCTTGCTGTCTTCCTGGTTGATGGAATAGACGCAGGCTGACATGGTATTGGCCCGCGCCAGCGCATAGACCGGCTCCAGACCCTGGGCCTGCAGATCCTCTGATATCACCTTGGTCAGCGCCTGCTTGTAGAGGACAACCGCCTCGCGATCGATGGAGACGATCTGGGCCTTGAAGCCGTCCGGCTGCGCATATTGCTTGAAGTGGGTCCAGATGTCGTAGGCGATCAATTCGATGCGGCGCGGATGCTTGACCAGATCCTCGATCTGCACCCCGCGCGTCTTGATCTCGTTGAGCTTGTCGTCGTCCAGCTCGGCAAACCAGGTGTCGAACAGAATGTCGATCTTCGCTTCGTCGATATGCCAGTCGGTCTTGCGGCCGGTATAATAGATCGGCACGGTTGCGCCATCGGCCACGGCGTCGTCGATGCCGTATCTGTCGAGATAGCCTTCTCCCGGCACACCAAAATTCTCGTAGGTGTTCTTGTCGTCCTTCTTCACCGGCGTGCCGGTAAAGCCGAAGAAGCGGGCGTTCGGCAGCGTCGCGCGTAAAAAGGCGCCGAGATCCTTTTCCTGGGTGCGGTGCGCCTCGTCCACCATCACGATCCAGTTCTCGGAATTTTCGATCGGCTCTTTCGACCCCTGGAACTTGAAGATGGTGGAAAGAGCAGTGTGTCCGTCCTTGCCGCTGCGGATCAGATCGTGCAGATCCTTGATGCTCTTGACTGGTGTCGGGTTCGGCAAACTGCAGGCGACAAAGGTGCCGCTGATCTGGTCGTGCAGGTCGACGCGATCGGTCAGCACCAGAATGTTTGGGTTGGTCAGCGCCTCGGATTGGATCGTCCGGTGTGTCTTCAGTTTCAACGCGGCAAATACCATGGTCAACGATTTGCCGCTGCCCTGGGTGTGCCAAATCAATCCCTGGCGATGCTTGCTCTCGACCACGCGGTCAACGATGCGATTGACAGCTCGGAATTGCTGATAGCGGCACATCTTCTTGATCGTGCCGTCCTCAGTCTTTTCGAACACGACATAATGCGCGATCAGGTCAAGCAGACGGCTCGGCTCCAGCAATGACCAGAGACCCTTGGCGAGCGTGTCGGGAAAATCGGCAGCCGTCTTCGGCCAGGGGTCGCGCCATTCCGCGAAATACTTGGAGCCGGAGCCGGTCGCACCGTAGAGCACCAACGCGCCATCCGTAACGATGTTGAAGATATTGGAGAAGAAAAGGCGCGGAATGTCCCGCTCATATTGCCTAATCTGCTCGAAGGCCTCACCCGTCTTGTCCTTCACATTCAGCGGGCTTTTGGCCTCGATCACCACCAGCGGAATGCCGTTGACATACACGACGACATCCGGCTTGCGCGTATTCTCCGCCTTCACGCGCAACTGACGCGTGACAGAAAACTGGTTGTTGCCTGAATTGAGGAAATCGATCACCCGCAGCGTCTGCCTCGTCTCCTGACCGTTGACCTTGCGCGCATAGTCGCCGCGCAGCACCTTTAGCCAAGCCTCGTTGTCGCTGATCGCGCCTAACTCGCCATAAGCGGCCTCGGCTGAGACGCGGTCGATCCCGTTGATGCGCATCAGCGCGTCGATCAGGTGTGGGCGAAATAGCACCTGGTTCTCGCCCTCGCGCAAGGCGCCATGCTCCGTGGGTGCAATAAAGCCATAACCCATGGCTTGCAAATGCTCGATGGTGGGCTGTTCGGCAAAATGCCACTCCGGGCCGTAGCTCATTTCGGGCTCACTCCGCAGCCATGGGCAGGGCATCGAGGACGCGTTTGCGTCCGGTGAGAAGGTCGGACATGAGAGCGGATTTGCAATCTAGAAGTTTATTGATTTCGCATTCCGTGACGCGCTGAGTATCGTAAAGCCCGGTCATGAGCTCGATTATCTTCTCTTGCTCGGCCACCGGTGGAACAGGAATATTAAAACGAAGCACGTCATCCTTGGTAATGTTAGGGTCTTTCCGACTGCTTGCAGCAACTGAACGCCATCTTGCACGTAAACCGACCAATGCGAAGTTCAGAAACGAGCCAAGAATAGAATCATCTTTTAGGCGTAGCGCCGAGATAGCTTGATTTGTTGCCGATGGTTGCGCGAGGATGCCCGACCGCCCGATTTGCTGAAAACCGCCATACATAGCAACCAGAACAGTTCCTGTAGGATGAACATCGCATGAGCTTTCCGCCACTGCCGCTGGGGTTATCCTTTCCTCCGTCTCAGCGATTAAGCCATCTGTCAGATCTCCTGTTTTCACCCACGGGATCGTGCCGTCTACAAAGTATCTATCGTGCCGTGCTCTCAACGGCGTTGCGCCTGCTTTAACATCCGCGAAATCACGAATCATCTTTAGCGACCATCCCTCCGGGATTTCCCCAAACTCCGTCTGCTTGAAGCGTGTATGGCCGATGCCCTTGGTGAGCACGCGTTCCAGCGCGCCCTGTTTGACCTTTCTGGCCTGCTCAATCACCGCCCGCGTCGCCGCAATTGCCTCATCGACACTCGACAGAATTTCGGCGATCCGGCACTGTTCGTGGAGAGGAGGGACTAAGACCGGCTCCTTAGCCGCCTTATCCCGATTAAGACCAGGAACTCCGGTTGCCTCGTTTAGGCGTTCCAAAGACGCGAACTGCAAAAGGTAAGTCAACCAGCGCCAGTCGCAGTTTTGTCTTTGAATAACAAAGTAGGTGGTATCAATGGGCCAGAAACCCTTTTCTACGTAAAATACCCCGCCGAGCGAACCTTTGCGTGACAAGACAATGCTAGGGCCGGCTGCTGCAGCCTCGTCGTGGTAGCCAACGATGCCACTAGAGCCGAAGACCGGAATTGTCCCGATCCTGCGCTCCCCACTTGCCAAGGCCTTGCCATATTCGAGTTTGATGATGTCCCCGAGCCGAGACTCTTTCCAACCATCGGGCACCTCAAGCGACATAGCCAAGCTCCCGCAAAAAACTCATCATTCGCGCCTCCGCCGCACCCCGCTTGGCTTGAAGCTCGACAAGCTTCTCTACGTCCGCAGCGACATCGACTTCCTCGGCTTCCTCGCCCAGATGCACATAGCGGCTGATATTGAGGTTGAAGTTATTTGCCTCGATCTCGCTGATCGGCAGCACCTGCGCCAGTCGCTCGACAGCGGCAAAATCGCTGTAGGCTTTCGCCAGTGTGGTGACATCGACTTCTGACAAATGGTTCTGCGCTTTGCCTTCCACGACGTGCTCGGCCCCGTTGACTATCAGGATCTGCCTCTTGCGCGCCTCCGGCTTCTTCTTGCGCAGGATCAGGATGCAGGCCGGAATGCCCGCGCCATAAAACAGGTTGGGCGCAAGGCCGATGACGGCTTCGATCAGATCATCCTTTATCAGTCCCTCGCGGATCTTACCCTCGGCGCCGCCGCGAAACAGCACGCCATGCGGCAGCACCACGCCGCAGACGCCATCTTCCTTCAGGCTTGCCACCATATGCTGGACGAAGGCTAGGTCGCCGTAAGACTTCGGCGGGCAGCCATAGCGGTCACGACCATAGGCATCGCCCTTCGACCAGACATCATGGCCCCAGTTTTTCAGCGAGAACGGCGGATTAGCCAGCACCCGGTCAAAGGTGCGGATGGCCTTAACGCTGTCGCCCGTTAGATGCTTCGGCTCCAACAGCGTGTCGCCGCGCGCCACATTGGCGTCGTCGATATCATGGAGGAACAGGTTCATCTGGCAGATGGCCCAGGTATTGAGGTTCCGCTCCTGGCCGAATAGCGACAGGCTCCTAGGGTTCTTACCTTGACGCTCCAGATGATGCACCGCCTCTAGCAGCATGCCGCCCGAGCCGCAGGTGGGGTCATAGATCGACATGCCTTCTTCCGGCTTCAGGCATTCGACGATCAGCCGCACCACCATTTTCGGCGTGTAGAACTCGCCACCCTTCTTGCCGGCGTCATCGGCAAACTGCGCGATCAGGTATTCATAGGCCTGACCCAGCACATCCGGCTCGACATCGCTGTTGCGCAGCCGATAAGTCTCGAAATGCTGCAGCAGCTTTTCCAGCATGGCATCCGGAAAGCGCTCCTTGTTGTTGAAATCGACATCCTGGAAAACGCCGCGCAGCTTCATGTTCGCGTCTTCAATGGCCCGGAAAGCGGCATTCAGATGCGTGCCGATATCGGTCGTATGCTTTCGGATATCCTTCCAGAAATGTCCCTTCGGAATATCAAAGCGGTGCTCGTCCGGATCGGCGGCGAGATCGGCATCGTGATAGCGCGCTAAGCGCTCCTCATACTCCTCCTCCCAGACATCTGAGAGGCGTTTGAAGAAAAGAAGGCCGAAAATGTAGTGTTTGTAATCGCCGGAATCGATCGATCCACGCAGGATGTCTGCCGCTCGCCAGAGATGATTCTCCAGCTGCGATAAGGTCAATGTCGTCACTTATGCAATCCCCGTCTTGATTTGCGATCGATCCTACCAGATCCGAGCGCGCTGGCAATTTATCTGGACAACGCCGCACGAGCGAATAGAACTTTCTCTACAATCTATGAGCTTATTCGGAGTCCATTTTGAGCGATATAAAGCTGTTTCATTTCAACGGCGATCAAGTGATGGAGCTTGCCGGAGCTGCCGTTCAGGTTGAAAAATCTCTTCAACACTTATTCGAGGCGAATCTGGATGCCCTGCTTGGCATCCGCTTTCTCGCCAGCGAGCATTCAACGGGCGCTGTGCACGGTGGCAGGATTGATACCCTCGGTTTGGACGAGGACAATTCGCCTGTCATCATCGAATATAAGCGTTCGGTGAACGAGAATGTTATAAATCAAGGACTTTTCTATCTCGACTGGCTGCTCGATCATCGGAAGGAGTTTCAATGGCTGGTGATGGAGCGTTTAGGGTCAGAGGTTGCGAAGACCGTGGATTGGTCTGCCCCACGACTGCTGTGCATCGCCGGTGATTTCACCCGCTACGATGAGCACGCTGTAAAGCAGATTGCTCGCAACATCGAGCTTATCCGTTATCGCCGCTTCGGTGAGGATCTATTGATGATGGAGCTTGTGCATGCGCCGAAGACTGCGCGGGTCAGCCCGTTGATCGTTCAAAAGCGAGTGACCGAGGAGGTGGCATCAGGACAAGCGTCGCCAGACGATGCGGATCCCTACTGGGCGAACCGCATGAGCTATCGATTGTCGCAAGCATCAACGAAGCTACGCGATATATACGATGCTATACAACAGTTCGTTACTGCGCTCGGCGACGATGTGCAGGTCAAGGAGCTGAAGCAATATACCGCATTCAAAAGGATCAAGAACTTCATCTGCCTGCAAATCTATCCTCAGGCGCGTAGCGTTGTCGCCTATCTCAAACTGGATCCGTTGACTGTCGAGCTCGAGGACGGGTTCTCACGCGATGTGACGAACATCGGCCACCACGGGACCGGCGACTTGGAGTTGTCGCTGAAATCGATGGTGGATTTCGAAAAGGCCCAGCCGCTGCTGCGGCGAGCCTATGAGGGAGGTTGAAGTCATGAGAGCTAGGAATAGAGACAACTTTTCAGCTGCCGTGAAACGAGTTGCGGCTCAAAGAGTGGCCTATAGGTGTTCCAGTCCTGCCTGTGATCGTGTGACGCTCGGACCAGATGCATCCATAGCTGATGCGACTGTTTCCATCGGTAAGGCTGCACATATCCATGCAGCTTCCCCAGGAGGACCGCGTTTCAATAAGACGCAGACGCCGGCGGAAAGGGCCTCACTTGCAAATGCGCTCTGGCTCTGCAGTAACTGCGCAACGATGATTGATGTAAACAATGGTGCATCGTTCCCTCCTAAAAGACTTAAGCAGTGGAAAATTGAGGCTGAAGCTCGTGCATCAAAAGAGTTGCAGACAGGGCAGATTGAGCTGCACGTCCCGGCATTTCTGCGAAACTACATCTATATAAACTACATCAACACACCGAGGCTGCAGTTTTTTGTCACCGACGCGGACAGGCAGTCTCCCGTTTTTGCTGAGACAAAGAATGGTTTCCCTGATGGAAACATGATTTGGCATTTAGCTCATTTGGGAGACATTGTCGCAAACTTGCACGTCGGAGCTGTAGACCTGCAGGACTTGTTCCCACTGTCCGAGGATTTCATAGGGTCGGTCCTGTCGGTAAATGAAATGTTTTACACGAAAAACGGCGTTCTTCCGGGAAGGGACGATCATAAAAACATCGTGGAGAATTTCGATCCGAAGAAATCGCCGCACATCTATCTGAAATTGGGTGGCTTCAAAGTCATCTCGCCCTACGATCCAAGGTGGGTAACAACGTCAACGGCATTTTCTTCTTTTCGAGGCGGACGAGAGCGGTTCGCCGGATTGTTCGTTCTTAAAAGCATAGACTTTGAGCAACAGGAGATGTTTCTGTCGCCACTGGTGATGGGACTGCCCATACCGCCAGGTATGGAGGGGTTCTACAAGCGATCTTTTGCTTGATAAAAGCGCCACATATTCGGCGCGTCCGCCACGTGTAGGCTGCTGAAGTTGGTCTATTTGCCATCCCTCTCTTCTCTCGCTATGTAGCCCCCCGCGCCTGACAGCGCCGACCAGCATAACCGGAGAGGTGGCAGAGTGGTCGAATGCACCGCACTCGAAATGCGGCATACCTGCAAGGGTATCGTGGGTTCAAATCCCACCCTCTCCGCCATTTTCACCCGTTGATATCTGGGTGAGGCGCGCCTTTTCTGAACCTCTTTCCGCGCGAATACTCTGGCGAATCATGTGTCCGGCATGGCGAAAACGCGGCGCTTGTTTCCGGATCGCGTTCAGGCCGATCCTTCATCGTGTCGTCGATCTGCATCTTCTTCGGGTGATTACTGCAGCCGTTGTGTGATGTATCGCGCGTTTGCGGTCCGGTTATGCCGCGCGGCTGCCATCGTGGGTTTGCCGAGGAGGGAATCGTGGATCGGCCGGCGAAGAGCAGCCCGTGGTGGCGCCGGATCTATTCGGCGACCAGACCGCTCCGGCGCAGGAGCGCGAGGAAGAGGAGCGGGATCAGCGTTGTGAGGACGATCGTTACGAAGGCCATTGCCATGCCGAGGCCGATCGAGCCCTGTTCGAACTGACGCCAGATGAAGGTGGCGATGGTCTGCATGCCCACAGGGGCCAGCACGATCGACGCCACAAGCTCGCGCGATGCCAGCGCGAAGACGAGCAGCATGGCCGAGGCCAGGCTCGGCAGCACCAGCGGCAGCAGGATGCGGTGGAAGACGGTCAGCGTGCCGGCGCCGGCGACGCGGGCGGCGGCCTCGAGATTGTCACCGATCTGCTGGAAGGCAGCCGACGAATAGCGCGCCGTCTGCGGCAGCAGGATGCAGCAATAGGCAAGCAGCAGGATGATGGTCGTATTGTATGGGGTAAACGGCAGGCCCGGCATGTTCCAGACGAGGATCAGTCCGACGGCGACGACGATGCCGGGCAGGGCATTGGGCAGCACGGTCATGATGTCGATCAGCATGCGGCCGCGCATTTTCGTCTTCACGACGGTATAGGCGGCCATGACGCCGATCAGGCCGGTGATGACGGCGGTGCCGATGCCGAGCGCCAGGCTGTTGCCGAGGGCGGCGAGCGCACCGGCGCTATTGCCGAAGACGGCTGAGAAATTATCCAGGCCGAGATTGTCGATGACGAGGCCGCGCGAGATCGTTTTCGAGAGGGCAGTTGCAAGGATCGCAAGCATGGGCACGCCGGTCGCGAGGAAGGAGACGACGGCGAAGGCCAGGAGAACCGGTGCCGTCATTGCTCCGAGCGGGCGCTTGTCCTTGTTCTGCGGCTTGCCGCTGACCGTCTGGTAGGAGCGGCGCGAGAGGATGCGGCGCTGGATGAGGAATGCGATCAGCGAGATGATGACGAGGGTCAGCGACAGGACGGCGGCACCCGGCAGGTCGATCGGCCAGTCGCCGATGCGCGTGTCGATGCCGGTCACGAGAACCTGGAAACCGGCGCGGCGGCCGAGTGCCGCCGGCGTGCCGTATTCCTCGATCGCGGCGGCGAAGACCAGCAGCAGGCTGGCGGCAAGGCCGGGAGCGGAGAGCGGCAGCGTGATGCGCCAGAAGGCGCGGGCCGGCGAGGCACCAAAGACGCGGCCGACATCGGCATAGCGGGCGCCGACGGCTTCGACCGTGCGCGAAACGGCGAAATAGACGACGGGAAAGGTGTTGAACGTCATGACCACGGTCATGCCCGCCAGCGAGAAGAGGGTCGGGGCGAGATTGAAGCCGGCAATCTGCTCGAGGTAGCCACGCGGCTGCAGCGTCATGATCCAGCCGAGCGTGGCGATATAGGGCGGGATCATGAAGGGCGTCAGCAGCAGCACGTCCCACATCGGCGCAAGGGGAATGCGGTAAAGCGCCCGCAGCACGCCGAGGGGAACGGCGATGAGTGCGGAGGCGAGAACGACGGCGCAGCCGAGAAGGATGGTATTCGCGGTCATGCCGATCAGCGTTTCGTCGGCCAGCGTCTTGCCGATGGCCGAGAAGGGTGCTGCGAACGAGCCCTGCCCCAGCGAGGGAAAGACCGCCTGCAGCAAGACGGCGACGAAGGGAAAGGCGACGATGACGATCAGCCCCACGGTTGCGAGCCAAGCTGCCGGCACCGGAGCGCCTGTTCCCTTCGCACTCATTCTCACGAAGCCTTACTTGCCGCCGAACAGATCGCCGATCTGTTTCAGGATTTCCTTGCGCTTGCCGTAGACGGCGTTGACATCGTAATCGAGCAGCTTCAGATCGCTCATCAGCGGACGCGAGGCCGGGATGTCGGAGCGGGCCGGCATCAGATACGTGCCGGCAACGAGCTTCTGGCCTTCATCGGACAGCATGTAATCGACGAACTTCTTGGCTTCGTCCTGGTGCTTGGACCAGTTGAGGATCATGACCGGGCGCGGCGCTATGACGGTGCCGGACTGCGGGAAGATGACGTCGATGCTTTCGCCCTTGGCCTTGGCGGCGAAGGTGATGTAGTCGACCGCGCCGAAGACGGCGGCCTTGGCGCCCTGCAGCACCGGGTTCAGCGCTTCGGCGTTGGCGCCGGCGATGATGGCGCCGTTGTCCTTGAGATCCTTGAAGAGCTTGTAGTCGTCCTTGGCGCCAAGCGCCGCGGTCAGTTCGAAGGAGGAGCCGGACTGGGCGGGATCGGGAATATTGACGAGGTCCTTGAACTCGGGCTTGGCGAGATCGGCCCATTCCTTCGGCCGCGGCGTGCCGCTTTGGGTGTTCCAGGCGATGCCGAGCGCCGAAACGCCCTGGGCGACCGCGGTGTCCGACTTCAGGAATGCGGGAACCTTTTCCGCATTCGGGCTGGTGTAGGAAACGAGCCAGCCGCGCTTGGCGAAATCGGTGGCCGTGTCCCAGGAGGCGGAGATCAGCACATCGACGGCTGGATTGGCGGCTTCCGCTTCGATGCGGGCCATGACCTTGCCGGTCGTTGCCTGGAAGACATTGACCTTGATGCCGGTCTCGGCGGTAAAGCCGGCGGAAAGCTTGTCGATCAGGTTCTGCGGGCCTGCGGTGTAGACGGTGATGTCGGCATGGGCGACACCGCTCAGAAGGGCGGTCGAAAGCGCAAAAATTGCAATTGATTTCAGTGCTTTAAACATGATTTCCTCTTTATGCTCAACTAATGTTCCTGCTGGAACCACAGGATGCTGCGGGCATCGACCGAAAGGCCGATCTGTTCCCCCGGCCGGATTTTGATCGGGCTTAGAACTTGCAGCTCGATGCCCGTCGTGCCGTGCGGTGCGGCAGTGACGAGGTGCCCGTCTCCCCGGAAATGCGAGCGTATGGCTGTCGCCGGCAGGCTCGGCCAGGCGGCTTCGCCGAGCGAGACCGCGCGTGTGGGAATGAGGATCTTGGCCTTTTCCTGTCCCGGGCGCGCCGTATCCGACAGCACATGCGGGCTTCCGGCCAGCCGCCAGCCATTGTCGCGCCATTCCAGCTCGGCCGTGCTGCCGAGCCGCAGGAATTCGGCGACCTCGGGCGAGGCCGGGCTTTCGATCAGGATATCGGGCGAGGCGAGCTGGGCGATTTCTCCGGAGCGCATGATGGCGACCTCGTCGGCCAGCGTCAGGGCTTCGCTGTGGTCGTGCGTGACGTAGATTGCCGTCAAACCAAGGCTGGCGATGAGTTCGGCAAGCTCGCCGACCATATTTTCACGCAGCTCGCGGTCGAGGTTGGAAAGCGGCTCGTCGAACAATATGAGCTGCGGTTCGGCAACGATGGCGCGGGCGATGGCCACGCGCTGCTGCTGGCCGCCGGAAAGGTCGCTCGGGCGGCGCTGGGCAAGGTTTGCCAGTCCGACGCGCTCCAGCGCCCGCATCGTACGCCGTTCGCGCTCGGCCTTGGAGACGCCGCGCATTTCGAGCGGAAAGGAGACGTTGCCGCCGACCGTCAGGTGCGGCCACAGCGCATAGTCTTGAAACACCATGCCGAGATTGCGCTTTTCCGGCGGCACGAAGATTTTCGATGCCGCGTCGGCAACGATCTGGCCGGAAATGCTGATCCTGCCTCTGGTCGGTGCGAGAAGGCCGGCAACCAGGCGAAGAAGGGTCGTCTTGCCGCAGCCGGACGGGCCGAGCAGCGCGAGCGTCCGCCCTCCGGGAAGCGAGAGGTCGATACCGCCCAGAACGACGGTCTTGTCGTAATGAAGTTCCAATCCCGTTGCCGAAACGGCAGCCTGGATGCGATTCGCGTTACTTGTCATCTAAAAATCGGCGTTTCGAAAAGCTACAAGCCTGAGTAGAGGCGCCACATGACAGCCGCATGACGATCGTGTGACGAATTTGCTGCGACCTTCGTGGAAGCGGCGCATGACAGTCATCGTGCAGAGAAGGGCAGATACATCCGCAGCGTGCGAAAGTTGATCGCCGGCCATGGAGATCGTCGCTGGCCGATATATTAAGAATAAGAGGATCTTGATAAACTAGATCGGCAATACAGCCATTCTTATTTAGTATGACTCAAGGGGTTTACTCTTCCCTTCAATAGGTTATTGAGCCACCAGACCCAGCCGTTCAATTCCAGTTCGCTTCGATCTGCAATCGAATTGCTGGGCGGAAATCCGGCGGCAGGGGCTCTTGCTCGTCGATTCTTGAACTCCTTTGCGGCTACGAGACGGAGGTGGAATTCGTTGCGATGAGTGTGCTTCGAAATTCGGTCTCAAGGGCAGGGGCCGATCGAATGGCGCAACATCAGGGGGATCGATCTTTGAGCCGAGAAAGCACCGTAATGCCTGAACGTATCGCGCGGGAATGGAAGAGTCTCGTCGAGCAGACGTCGACGGAAACCCACCGGATCGTCTATTCGATCGTCCATGATTATGAAGACGAGTTGAAGCAGCGTTATAGAGCCTATCTGGAAGGAGATCCGGACCTGGCATCCCTGGTCGGGGAGGACGCCAACGTCACCGCATTCACCGACCGGTTCCTGGAATGGATGAAGAAGCTCGTCGATCCGGATGCCACTTCGGGCGAGATATTTTTCTCCGAGCAGGATAGTCTGGGCGACATGATGGCGCGCATCGGTTTTCCGCCGCATGCGGTCTCGCGGTCGATACGCAAGATCAAGCTATGGTTTTTGCGGCATCTGGCCGAAACCGATGTTTCCCGGCGGCAGCTTGTCGATGCGATGACCTTCGTCATCGGCCTGTTCGATATTGCGCTGGAGGTTCGCGAAGCCAGCTATCAGAAGGGCATCGCTTCCAATGCGCGGGTGAACGAAGCCTATCGGCTGCATCTGCTGGGCCAGAATCTCGGGATGGAACGGGAACGGCAAAGGGCCGCGCTGATGGAATGGGGCCACGGCATCCTGGCTGCCTTCTATCAGAACGCCGCTTCCAGCGAGCTTCCTCGGCTCTGGAAAAGCGAGTTCGGCCTGTGGCTGAACCACAAAGCGCATATTCTGTTCGAGCGTCAGCCGAAACTCGAACTCATCAAGCAGCTCGTCAACCGCATCGACAATAAGCTCGTTCCCGCGCTGGAGCGTGTGAGCTTCGGCGACAGGTCGCAGATCAGCGATGCCGCGGGAAGGATCGAAGAGGAACTGTCTGCGATCAAGTTCCTGCTGAACAGCATCTTCGAAGCGCATATCGAGGTCGAAAGCGGCCGGGACCCCCTGACCCAGCTTTTGACCCGGCGGTTCATGCCGTCCGTGATGATGCGCGAGATACAATTGCAGAAGACGTCTTCCGCCGGCTTCTGCACGTTGCTGCTGGATATCGATCACTTCAAGAACATCAACGATACGCACGGGCACAAGGTCGGCGATCTGGCGCTCAGGTCCGTCGCCGCCGCGATTACCGAAGCCGTTCGCCAGACCGATTTCGTCTTCCGCTATGGCGGCGAGGAGATGCTGATCGTGCTTGTCGAATGCGACGAGGCCATGGGTCTCCAGGTTGCCGAGAAAATCCGCTCGGAAATAGCGAAACTTTCGATTCCGCTTGCCGATGGCGGTAAATTCGCCGTCACCGTCAGCATCGGCGTTGCCGCTTTCAAGGGCGAACTCGATTACGAGGGCATCCTGGCGCGCGCCGACAAGGCCGTCTACGAGGCAAAGGAGCGCGGCCGGAACAGGGTGACGCTGGCGCCGGAATCCTGACGAAGATGCGGGGGCATCGCCAGGCTCGACGCCATGCCCGGCGGCCTTCGGCCGGTTGCCGCCGATTGTTTCGAGCGCCGGAGCAACAGTTCGTTCGCCGCCGAACTGTTGCGGGTTCCGGTCGGCTACACTGAAACTCTCACAGGAGAGTTTGCGATGTTGACGAACAAGACCGCGTTAACCGCGGGTGAAGGCGACCACGAACACATCGAGATCAAACCCAGCGTGCTCTATATCGGCACGCCCGTGGCGCTGATTACGAGCCTCAATCCTGACGGCACGACGAATATTTCTCCCATGTCCTCCGTCTGGAGCCTTTTCGATCGTGTCGTTCTGGGTTTGACATTGACGAGCAAGGGCCGGGAAAATCTCATGCGCGAGCGGCAGCTTGTGTTGAATTTTCCGTCGCCGGACTTATGGCCGAAAATCGAGGCGATCGCGCCGACAACCGGTCGCGACCCGGTTCCTCCGCACAAGGAGAAAAACGGCTATCGTTTCGAGGCCGACAAATTTGACGTGGCGGGCCTGACACCTCAAGCGGCCGATCTCGTGCGGCCGCCGCGGATCGCCGAATGCCCTATTCAATTCGAGGCAGAAGTCGTGGCCGCGCATTCTCCCGCTATGGAATGGCCCCGGAGCGTCCGGAGGCATTCCGGATCGTCGAGGCGAAGGTCGTTCGGGTTCACGCGCACAGGAATATCGTGATCGCCGGCACCAACCATATCGACACGAGCCGCTGGAGCCCGCTGCTTTACGTGTTTCGCCATTATTTCGGTACGGGACCCGATCTCGGCCGTACCTTCAAGGCCGAGAGATGATGCAATCCGGATCAATGCCGCTGCGGCGAGCGCGGCCTCATCCGGCGGGTTCGGCGCCGGCAATCAGCAGATCCAGGCCGGCTTCGAAAAGGGCCTCGTGCCCGCCGGCGCGGTAGAACGTCAGGGCTCTGGCAAGGTTGGGATGGCCCTCGGCTGCAGCGTCGAGCGCCGCACGCTCCGAAGGATCGGCGATATCCGCCTGTTCTTCGAGCACGCATCCCACCACATACCGGCTGATCGAGATTTGAATTTCCAGGGCTTTTCCGGGATGGAAGCCGGCCGCGAGCAGGTATTCCAGCTGGGCTTCGATGGCGTCGAGATGCGAAGGATCGACGTCCGTTCCCGCATGAACGCGCGCGCCGTCGCGCCATGTCAGCAGGGCAGAGCGGAAGCTGCGGGCATTGGCGCGCAGAAAATCCTGCCAGCTCTCCCCGGGCAAAGGCGTGTTGCGAGTGTGGTTTCGCTTCAGCATCTCGGCGTTCATGGCCGCCAGCAAGGCCTGCTTGCCTTTGAAATGCCAATAGAGCGCCGGCTGCTGAACTCCGAGGCGCTGCGCGATCAGCCGCGTCGACAATCCGTCGGTGCCGACTTCGTTCAAGATGGTCAGCGCCGCGTCGACGATCTGTGCCCTGTCGATTTTCATGGCATCTCCGATTGACAGTTTTTCGCAGATAATTTATCGCCGATAAAGTTCCTTATCAACGATAAGTTTTACGCCATGAACAAGATGCTTTGGACAATCCTGGCTGTCGTCGTTCTCGATGCCGCCGGCACGGGCCTGGTCATGCCGATCCTGCCGGAGCTTCTTCGCAGCGTCGCGCATACGCCGGATCTGAGTTGGCGCTACGGCGCCTTCCTGTCGCTCTATGCCGCCTTGCAGTTTCTGGCCTCGCCGGTCCTCGGGACGCTGAGCGATCGCTACGGCCGCAGGCCGGTGCTGCTCGTTTCGCTGGCGGGCGGGATGATCGACTATGCTTTCATGGCATGGGCGCCGGGCTTCTGGTGGCTGTTCCTCGGGCGGGGTATCGCCGGCCTGACGGCGGCGAACGCAGCCGTCGCGACTGCCTGCCTCGCCGACATCACGCCCGCGGAGCGGCGCACGCGCGCCTTCGGACTGCTCAGCGCATGCTTCGGCGTCGGCTTCATTCTCGGCCCGGTCATCGGCGGCATGCTGGGTACGATTTCCCTGCGGGCGCCGTTCGTTGCCGCCGCGCTGCTGGTGATGGTGAATTTCACCGTTACCCTGCTCGTGCTGCCGGAGACGCGGTCGGCGAGGCCGGAGCGGATCGATGCCGCCGCCTTTCACCCGCTGGCGCCGTTGCGCTGGATCGGTGTCTTTCCGGCGCTGCTGCCGCTTCTGGCGATCTTCGTCGTCCTCAGCATGGTCGGCGAAGTCGGCGGCACCGTCTGGGTGCTCTACGGTCAGGACAAGTTCGGCTGGGATACGGCGACAGTCGGCCTGTCTCTTGCCGGTTTCGGTTTCTTCCATGCGCTTGCGCAGGCTTTCGTCGCCGGTCCGCTGAGCGAGCGCTGGGGCGAGCGCCATGCGCTGCTCGTCGCGGCCGTCTGCGATTGCGCGGCCTATATCGCGATCGCTTTCGCCACGCGCGGCTTCGTCGCCTTCCTGCTGTTTCCTCTCTTCTGCCTCGGCGGCATCGGCCAGCCTGCGCTCCTGTCGCTGATGACGAAACGGGTGGAGGCGGATGAGCAGGGACGACTGCAGGGCGTGCTGGGCAGCCTGACGAGCCTCGCCTCGATGATAGCGCCGCTGGCGATCAGCGAGATCTATTTCGCATCGAGGTCCGTCTTTCCCGGTCTGGTCTGGGTTCTCGGCGCCCTGCTTCTTTTCGCGTGCATGCCGGTTCTGTTCGCAAGCAGGCGGCGGGCGGCGGACGCATAGGCGGCCCGGAGGGCCAGATTGACCCGAAAGACAAGATTGACCCGAAAGACAAGGCGCGTCGACAATATCGTCGCGCCTTGGATGCGGATCAGTTCAGGGATTCGTCCGTATCCTGATCGGAATCCTTGGCCTTGCTGAAGAGGCTCTTCAGCGCACTGGTCTTGGCTTTCGTGGCCTTGTTTGCCTTGAGGGCGCGCGTGGCGGCCTTGGCCTGCTCCAGCATCATCTCGATCTGGATCTGCTGGATTTCGGTCAGCCGCTCCCACTGGCGATTGAGGAGATGGTCGACCTTTTCATGCAGGTGGCGGATTTCCAGCTCGGCCTTCAGGTTGACCTTGTAGTCGTTGAGGGCGCGCAGCCGATCCTTTTCTTCCTGACGGCGCTGGCTCATCATGATGATCGGCGCCTGCAGTGCCGCGATGGTCGACAGGACGAGGTTCAGCAGGATGAACGGATAGGCGTCGAAGGCCTTGTTCTCGCCCATGAGCAGATTGATGCCCATCCAGACGGCGAGGAAAAAACAGAAGGAGATGATGAAGGTCCAGCTGCCGCCGAACGTAGCAACCCCATCTGCCATCCGGTCGCCGATGGAGCGATGGTCCTCGTAGTCCTCTTCGATGTTCTCGGCCAGGGTGTCATGAGTCTTCAGGCTTTCGACGACCTCGTCCTCGAGGTTGGAAAGCTCGCCGCGCTCCACCGTCAGAAGCTCGGCGATGTACTGGGCGCGATAGTCGTCCATGACCTTGCGGCTGATATAATCGTCGGCGCGAAGTTCGGGATGCTTCAGCCGCATGAAATCAGCAAGCGAAGGGCGAAGATCGTCGACATGCACCGCGTCTTTTTTCTTCAGCACCTGGCCGGTGATGGCATCGACAAGCTTGACGGACTTGGCTTTCGCCTGGGCGAGACTCTTGGTATAGTCGTTCATCTCCACTACGGTCGGGGTCTCGCCCTCGCCCGCGTCGAAATCGACGATGCCTTCCGCCGGATCAAAGGTCTTCGCTTCTGTCATATAGGGGGCCTTCTTTGACGTTTTCGCTCATCTAACCAATAATGCGAACAGGAATATGACTGTTGGAAGACTGTCGAAACCGCAGCCTGCGGAAATCGCTGCCGCACCTTCGCAATCCTTCCCCTTCACCCGCGCCGGTTCAACCTTAGCGCCATTGTCCTAAGCAACGGCAAATAAAAATGCGCTCTTCCGGTATCCGGCTGTGGCGCTTCGGCCGCAAGGCACGGAACAACCGTTCCGCGATTTCGTAAACGTTTCCGAAAGCGCAGCGTGTCATTGCGGGAATTTCTACCGATTCAATCATGTTTTGCCTTTTGTGCCCCTTGACCGAGGCCGGCCGACCTCTATTTGCCGCGATGCAGCAGATATTCGCTGCTGCGAATAAATAGTAAGTTTCAAAGGATTACATCGCATCAACAGGATGTTGGGCCCTGTTGCCACGGGTTTTGCAAATGTGCGGAAAGGATAGCTATGCACAATCCCCCGGCAAAAGACTTGGAGTCCATCGCCCGGCAGGGCGGCCGCTTCAAGCGTATGGCCGTCAGGATACCGACTTACCTGACCGATCTTAAGGAGAATCCGGCCTGGTTGCCCATGTTCCTGTTGGCGCGAACCTTGCCGTTTCGGCAGATGCACTGGTTTGCCACCAGGCAGGCGGTCGAGGTCCCTGTTTCCGGTACGTCGATGTTTGAGGGTGTCGAGCGCCGAACCGTCGTCGACGCGCTGCGGGCGGATGGGATCTATCCGGGCCTGATGCTGCCGGACCGCATCCAGCGCGAGATTGCCGAATTCGCTTGCAATACCGGCTGCTACGGCAATTTCAACAGGAAGCTGGAATTCGTGGCGAGCGAGCATGCGGAGGCTGAAGCGCGTTTCGGGCGCCCGATTCTGAGCGGGCACCTTTTCGAGCGCTCGCTCGACTGCGATGCCGTCATGGCGGTTCAGCGCGATCCGCTGCTGATCGACGTCGCCCGCCAATATCTCGGCGGGCAGGCCAAGGTGATTACCACCCGCATCTGGTGGAGCTTTCCGACGCAGGCGTCCGAGGCCGACAGAAGCCTTGCCTCGCTCGACAAATATCACTTCGATCTCGATGACTGGCGCATGCTGAAATTCTTCTTCAACCTCGTCGATGTGGACGAGGGCACCGGCCCGCACGTCTTCGTCAAGGGAAGCCATCGGCGGCGCCGTGTCCGGCATCAGCTGACGCTGCTCGTGGGGCACCCGGCAAACGAAGTGCTCGATTATTACGGGCAGGGGAATGCGCTGACATTGACCGGCAGGGCCGGGTCCGGCTTCGTCGAGGATCCTTTCGGCTTCCACATGGGCACCGTACCCACGAGGAAACCGCGCCTGATGATGGAGGTCGGCTTCGGCGTTTCGAAGCCGTCGCGACGCCGCTTCCATGGGGAACCGGTGCTGCGCTGAAGCGATTCCGGGAAATAGGGGTGGCGGCTTTCCGTCCGGACGTGCCCGGAAACAAAAGAACAGAGCGGTTTCGCGGTTCGAGGAGAAGCGGAAGGGCCTGAGGACGGTGCCGGCCGGATATCATGGAGCGCCGTTTGCAATCGGCGCTCCCGCTTTCGACCTCACGAGGCGCGGACAGACCATCTGGCGATCAGATGGTCGAGCGCGATCCGCCCGGGTCCGCCGGCTATGATGACCAGAAAGCACGTCGCCCAGGTGCCGTGCGTCGGCCAGGCGTCGGGATAGACGAAGATCTCGATCACCAGCGTCATGCCGAGCAATGCCAGCGCCGAAAGCCGGCTTGCCAGACCGACGACGAGCAAAAGCGGAAAGAAATGCTCGCTGAAGGCGGCGATATGGGCGGCGATCCAGGGATCGATCAGCGGCAGTTTGTATTCGGTCTGGAAAAGATAGACGGCATTGTCGGTGACATGCCAGCCATCCACCTTGGTCTGCCCGGATTGCCAGAAGACGGCGGCAATCGACAGGCGTGCGATGAGCGCGATCAGGTCATGCGGAACGCCGTCGAGCAGCCTTATGGCACTATGGAGCCTTTGCGGCACGGTTTGCCGCTCGGCCGGGGCGGCCGTCATCATCTGTTTGTGCATGCCGGTTCTCCTTGGCGTTCAGCGGATGGCCACGAAAGCGCCTGCCGTGAACGCACCGGCGAGGTTGGCGGAAAGATCGAAATCGGCGGCATCGGCAAGAGCCGCTTCGAAGGCACGGCCAAGATCGGCGCCGGAAAACAACCGCTCCAGAAAGGTTGCGCCGCCTTGCGGCAGGCGATGCACCTCGACGGTCATCTGCGCGCGGACGACGAGGGCATCCTCTGCCGTCCAGCCGGCAATATCCCCGAATTCGATTTCGCCTGTGTTCATCGCCCATATGGTGACGGCCGGATGGATGGAGCGCGTGACGGAGGCGGAGGGGTGCGCCACGAGCGCAAGCTCCGCCAGGCCGGCCAGCTCGACGGTTGCCAACAGGGCGGCATCGAGCGGCATTGCGTCGGCGGCGTGATAAGCGCGGCCGCGGGCGACCTCCAATCGCATGACATCGGGCATATAGGGAATCTCCTTCGCCGGCTCGAAAGCCGCAACGAAATCGGGGAAATCATCGCCGTAGGCAAGCAGCAGAGGGGATCGCGGCGGATGCAGCCTGATGAATTCGTGCGCCATGGCCGCGAAGAACTCTTCGCCGACGATCCTTTCCGCTGCCGGAAAGCGCGAGGCAAGCGCGCCGATCAGGCCGATGGCGACATTGTTGCGATAGACGCCGAAGCGCCGCGCGGGCTGGCGTCCGTTCCAGGCCGTCAGCCCTTCGGGCATGGCCAGGCCGGGATCGACGAGCGCCGCGGCGAATTCGCTTTGAATGGCAAGAGACATTGCCTCCTCCTCAGGCTGCCCGGCGTGCGGCAGCGCGTTTCAGGATGGCTTCGGCTGCTTCGGCCTCGGCCCTCAGAACAGGCCATTCCGGCACGTCGTTATCCCATTCGACCAGGCTGGCGATCGGTCCCGTGCGGCCGATGAGCTCTTCGTAAAGCGCCCAGACGGGGTCTTTGACCGGCGTATCGTGGCTATCGATGAGCAATGGCGCGCCGGCGTCATCCACGGTCTGCGAATGGCCGCCGAGATGGATTTCGCGCACCCATTGCACCGGGAAGCGCCGGAGATAGGCGCGTGGATCCATATGGTGGTTGGTGGCGGCAACGAAGACGTTGTTGACGTCAAGCAGCAGGCCGCAGCCGGTGCGCCGGGCGACTTCGGCCAGAAAATCCGTTTCCTCTATCGTGCTTTCCTCGAAGAGCAGATAGGTAGCCGGATTCTCCAGCAGCATCTGGCGGCGAAGCAATGTCTGAACCTGATCGATATGGGCGCAGACCTGCGCCAGGGTCGTCTCGGTGTAGGGCAGGGGCAGCAGATCGTTGAGAAAGGTCGTGTCGTGGCTCGACCAGGCCAAGTGCTCCGAAAAGCTCTCGGGCTCATAGCGGTCGCAGACGACCTTCAGGCGGGCAAGGTGCTGCGCATCCAGCGGCTGCATCGAACCGATGGAAAGGCCGACGCCGTGGATGGACAGGGCATAATCCTGGCGCAGCTTGCCGAGCCGGGCATGCGGCGGACCGCCCGCGCCCATATAGTTCTCCGCGTGGACCTCGAAGAAGCCGACAGGCTGGCGGGTGGCATCGATCGCGGCGAAATGCTCCGGCTTGAAGCCGACGCCGGCGCGGCGGGGAAGTGCTGACGGTTTCATTGCGGGCCTCCGGGTTAAAATATTCCGTTCGGGAGGCGGGCGGCGCCTGCGGGAAGATGCGCCGCCCACGCGTTCGCGCTGCCTTGTCAGACCGGTGCCGGACCCTGTGCCAGGGTGCCGTGGCCGTTCGGCGTCTTGATCGCTTCACAGGTTCCGGCGGGAACCAGCTTCCACGAGTTGCGCTGGTAGTCGACCTTCGATGTGCCGGCGCAGGTCGTGCCGGGGCCGGCGGCGCAGTCGTTCTGGCCCTTGAGGGCGACGCCGTAGCATTTTTCCTTGGCGTCTGCGGCCGAGGCGGCCGTTGCGCCGGCAACCAGCGTCACCGCGGTTGCGACCGAAGCAGCCAGGGCGAGTGCGGACATCTTGCTCATGACAAATTCCTCAAGACGGGTGATGGACCGTGGATTCGAAATCGGATCAGGCCGGGGTCAGCGAGCCATGTCCCTTCGGGGTTTTCATGGAAATGCAGCTGCCTGCGGGCACGAGCTTGAAGGACATCCTGTCGTAGTTCATCGTCGACTTGCCGGCGCAATCATGCTTGCCGGCGGCGCAATCGTTCTGGCCCTTGAGGGCAACGCCGTAGCATTTTTCCTTGGAGTCGGCTGCCGATGCCGGGGCGGCGATGGATGCCAGTGCCGATGCGATCGAGCCCGCGATAGCCAGGGTAATGATGCTGTTTTTCATGGATCTGTCTCCTCGATGGATGCCAGCCGTCATTGGCTTGCATCGAGGTCTACGGAGCGTCCTTGCCGGATGTTACAGCCGCTTCGAAATTTTTTCCGTGTGGCACTCTTCTTATTGTGCCGGCTATCGGCTTGACGATGGCGTTTTATCCGCTGAGCCTGTGCGTGCGTACAGGCGGGCACGGCGCTCGGTGATTTCCGGCGGCAATGAAAAGGCTTGAAAAATAAGTGCCGTTGCCGGTAACGAAATCCTGCGGTCCCGCGTAAAGGAGATGTCGGATGAATCATTCGGCGCGCGAAGAGGAATGGGCAGCCTGGATGCGCGCCGCCATCGGCGGCGATGCGCAGGCCTATCACCGTTTCCTGTCCGCGGTGACGCCGCATCTGCGCGCCATGGCGCGGCGGCGCTGCGATCAGCTGGGCGCGCCGGCGAGCGAGGCCGAGGACGTGGTTCAGGAAGTGCTGCTGGCCATCCATCTGAAGCGCGGCACATGGGATTCATCGCGCCCGATCGGGCCGTGGCTGTCAACGATCGTGCGCAACAAGCTGATCGATAGCCTGCGGCGGCGCGGGCGGCATATGAGCGTGCCGATCGACGACGTGATCGATCTTCTGGAGGCGGAAGACCATACGGACGCCTTGGATCGGTTCGATGTCGATCGTATGCTGGAGCAACTGAAGGATCCGCAGAAAACGATCGTGCGCTCGATTTCCGTCGAGGGAACCAGCGTCCGGGAGACGGCGGACCGGCTGAAAATGACGGAAGGGGCGGTGCGGGTGGCGTTGCACCGCGCGCTGAAGGCGCTTGCCGCCTTGTATCGGAGTGAGACCAGTGAAAACCGATGACCTCATCAATCTTCTGGCGCAGGACGCGCCGGTCCGCATGCGGATCGGCAGGGCCCTGACCATGGCGGTCGTCGCGGGCATCCTGATCAGCGGCGGCATTTTCTTCTCAATCATCGGTTTTCGCGCCGATATAGACAGCGCGATGGAGACCGTCCGCTTCCTGTTCAAGTTCGTCGTGACGATCGCGCTCGCCGTGACGGCATGCGCCGTCGTCTTCCGCATCGGCCGTCCGGGTGCGTCTTTGCGCGTATGGGGCTGGGCCCTTCTGGCGGCGCCGGTGCTGCTGCTTGCGGCCGCTGCCGTCGAAATGGCGGTCATGCCGGCCGATAGCTGGGGGGCGCGGATGATCGGGCACAATGCCCGCTTCTGCCTGACGCTCATTCCGTTGCTGTCGATCGGCCCGCTTGCCTGCTTCCTTTTCGCGCTGCGCCATGGCGCGCCGGAAAAACCGGGTGCGGCCGGCGCCGTCGCCGGCCTTGCCGCCAGCGGCATCGCCGCGACCTTCTACGCGTCCAACTGCACGGACGACAGCCCGCTCTTCGTATTGTTCTGGTATCCGATCGCGATCGCCATAGTGACGGCCGTCGGATATGTTCTCGGCAAGCGCCTCTTGCGCTGGTAAGCCGACGGCGAGTGCGGAGCTGAAGAGGCACGGGACATCCGAATGCCCTTGCCCTGCTCAGGCGAAGCAGGCGTGACATTCGCACGCCCCCCTAAAAGCATGAGCATCCACCGTCCTTCGTGGACGTCGCGCTGCCGCTTTCAAAAAATTGCATTTGTCCGCGTTAAAGTATTTGCATCCGCGGCAAATTCTATTATAGAGGCGCAATCGTCGCCGCGAACGCTTAACCGCCTGGCGGCTGTTGGGGAATAGTTCAATGGTAGAACGACGGACTCTGACTCCGTTAATCTTGGTTCGAGTCCAGGTTCCCCAGCCAATTCTCCATTTCTCATTCATGAATGCGCGTGTTGGTTTCGCTGAGTGATGCTTTGTGGAGCAATTGTGTGTGACCCGCTTGAGCAAAGCTTACACGCATTGCCACAGGTGACGGGGCCAATGCTTTTCGCTACAGAGCATTATGCGCGTTCTCCATTTTTTCAAAACATATTGGCCTGACACATTCGGTGGTGTGGAGCGGACGATCCATGCGATTGCCAAAGGGGTCGCCAAATACGGTATCGAGTCCGATGTGCTTTCGCTCAGCAGGGCGCCGGGCGAAAACAGCCTCGCATTCGACGGACATATGGCTCATAAGGCGAAGCTCGACTTCGAATTCGCTTCGACGGGCTTTTCCCGTGAGGCTTTCGGACGCTTCCGGGAGCTGAGCAAGAAAGCCGACGTTATTCACTATCACTTCCCCTGGCCGGTGATGGATGTGGTTCATCTTACCTCGCGCACCGGAAAGCCCTCCATTGTAACTTATCATTCCGATGTCGTGAAACAGAAGGTGCTGCTGCAGTTCTACAAACCGCTGATGTTGCGCTTTCTGGCCGATGTCGATCGCATCGTTGCGACCTCGCCCAATTATCTTGAGTCAAGCGATGTGTTGAGGAAGTTCCGGGCGAAGACGACGGTCATTCCTTTGGGTTTAGACGAGACGGATTATCCGAGTGTCGACGACGCGGTACGCATGCGCTGGCGCAGCCGTTTTCCAGGGCGCTTTTTCCTGTTTGTCGGCGTCCTGAGATACTACAAGGGCATTCATATACTGGTGGAAGCTGCCAGGAGAAATGGTCTGGAGGTTGTCGTGGTCGGTAGCGGCCCGATGGAGGCGGAGCTGAAGCAGTTAGCTGCGAAAGGTGCCGAAAACGTCCATTTTGTCGGCGCCGTGTCGGACCAGGATAAGGTCGCTCTCCTCGAGCTTTGCGAGGCTTTCGTTTTCCCATCCCCACTTCGTTCGGAGGCTTTCGGATTGTCGCTGGTCGAGGCGGCAATGTTCGGAAAACCCATGATTTCATGCGAAATCGGCACAGGAACGAGCTTCGTCAATCTGAACGATAAAACGGGCATGGTCGTCCCGTCCAACGACGCCGATGCCCTGTCGGATGCCATGAAGCGCCTGTGGCAGGATGAGAAGAAAGCCGCGGCGATGGGCGTTGCTGCCCGTGACCGCTATCTTGCGCACTTCACGGCGCAAAGAATGTGTGCGGCTTATCATCGCCTTTATGACGAGCTGGTGCAAAGATGATCGCTCGTTGGAAAGCGACTTGAGGCGGGCGTCGGCGCCGAGGTTCTTCTAGCTTTCGGTAAGAGGAAGACCGGGTCCAATAAGATTACTGACTATCGGCCGCCCAACGTTCTCCAAATTCATTGTCGTATACGGCATGGCGCAATCGCATTGTGTCTGTCTCCTTCACTGGTTGCTGAACGAACCTATGAGGGAAATCGCTATGGCTCGTTGTCATCCGGAGTTATAGCGGAAAGAATCTTTTGCGCTTGATGGAAGCTTACGCGTCCTGCCTGAGACTATGCGCAACCGGCTGTTGCTCGTATTGGCCGGAGGTCAAGGTTGGAGGGTTGACGTCAAATGTGTCGTCCATGCCCGAGGTTGCCGGGAATGCTGGCATTCTTGTCAATCCCACCGCTATCCGGTCCATTCGCGAAGGTTTGGAAGTCCTGGCAATTGACGATACGCTCCATGCTCGTCTTTCGGGGCATGCAAGACCGAATGCTGCTCGCTTCGATTGGTCTGCAAACGCGCGTCAGCTGGAAACCGTGTTCGAAAAGACGATAGCGAAGCGCCGCCGCATCCACCGATGCCGGATTCAAGCCCCTTCGGCGACTTTCCGCTGCACCGGCCTCGCCGCCAGATACTCGCCCTTGGTGCGCATGTGGCACCAGCAGGCGAAGGCGGAGGAGGCGATGGCGAGGCTTTCGCCGATGGCCAGGCGGTTGTTTGAGTTGCTGAGCAGGGTCAGAGAGAAGAAGAACAGGCAGACGATATACGCATGCCATGCGGCGCGGGGAATGACGCCTGCCTTGCGGGCGCGCCACACTGCCCGGATGAAGACGCCGAGCATGAAGCCCATCACGGTCGCGCCGAACAGGCCGTATCGTACCAGGATCTCCAGATAGCCGTTGTGCAGCAATGTGTACTGGACATGCGAGTAGCGCGTCTCGGCCCAGCGCTCCAGCCAGCGGTTGCCCCAGCCGAAGAGCGGCGCGGAGGAGAAGACCTCCCAGCTGTTGGACCAGAGCTGCAGGCGCTCGTCCATCGACACCGGCGTGTTGGTCGAGCTGATCGCGTTAGAAACCACACCGCCCACCTCATGGCCGTCGGCCATGTTCTCCACCATGGACACGGCAGCCGACACGGTCGGCCCGGCCGTCTTGTCGAGGTTGTGCCGCACGCCATAGATGCCGGCGACCAGAAGCGCCGCCAGCACGACAATGGCGATGACGCCTGCTCTCATGCGCAGATAGGTCAGGGCGATGAGGGCAAGGAGCGGCAGGGTGATGCCGAGCGCCAGCCAGACGCCTTTCGATTTGGCGCCGTAGATGGCGATAAGACAGAGCGCGAGGATGAAGGGCGAAACCACATAGGCATAGCGCGCGATGCGGCGGTCGCCGGATTTTTCGGTCAGGTAATGCAGCAGCCAGAATATGGTGAAGATCACGATCATGCCGCAGGCGACCGCGCCGTGAATCTGGTTGTTCATGATCAGCGGGCGCACGGTTTCGCCGGCAAAGACCTCGCGGAAATGCTGCGTGGCGACCAGCATGACGAGCGCCATGGCGAAATAGGCCGCGACGATCTTCTCCATCAGCTTCTCATGAAGCAGAAAGGCGACGCCCATGATGGGAAAGAAGAAGGGAAAGGCATAGAGCCAGTCCGAAGCGCCGATATCGTGCTGCGGCGTCAGCCAGAGCGTGATGCCGAAGCGGACCATGACGTAGAAGGCCCAGCCCATGCAGAGCCAGCCGATCCAGTCCGTGCGCGGCCGCACCGGCGCCCTCATGTAATAAAAGAGAGCGATCAGGGACAGCAGCGCGGTGGCATAGCGATAGGCATCGCTTTCGAGCACGGTCGGAGAGGCGACGATCAGCCAGAGAAGGCTGCCGACGATCGCCACGGGCTTTGCCATGCTGCTGCCAGCCGTGGCGATGCCGGCAGGTTCGGTCGCGAGATCAGCATGCGATGTGTTCATGCGCGAGTCGTCCAATGTCGTCGTCCGCCTTCGTTCATAGTCGATTTATTTCCGGCATTTGGCCCCTATGGTCGTAAAAGGGCAGGAATGCGGCATTTTTCCCGTGCAGGCGCCTGGCGATGTCGATTTCGCCGCATGCTTGCTAATGGGCAACTCCGTCGCGTCGAACCACTTTCAAGACCGTCAGCAGGATGATCTTGAGATCGAGGAGAAAGGAGCGCCGGTGCAGATAGTCTTCGTCCAGTGCAACCTTCTGCGGAATCGGCAGTTCGTCGCGGCCGTTGACCTGCGCCCAGCCCGTCAGGCCGGGCAACAGCGCGTCGACGCCGCGTTCCGTGCGCAGGGCGATGAGGTCGTGCTGGTTGAAGAGGGCGGGGCGCGGGCCGACGATGCTCATCTCCCCCTTCAGGATGCACCAGAGCTGCGGCAGCTCGTCGAGACTCGATTCGCGCAGGAAGGAGCCGATCGGCGTCAGATAGACCTTGGGGTCCTTCAGCAGATGCGTCGCGACGGCGGGGGTATCGGTGCGCATGCTGCGAAATTTCGGCATGCGGAAGATCCTGTTTTTCCGCCCGACCCGATCGGACCAGTAGAGGATCGGGCCGCGCGAGGTCAGCCGCACGGCCATGGCGACGATCAGGAACGGAATGAAAAAGACGATGGCCGCGGCAAGAGCGGCGAGAAAATCGAAAAGGCGCTTGGCGATCGTATAGAACATCGTCTCTTGCAGTTGCATCGTCGCCGGTTCGGGCGGCGATGAAGGTCGTCGTTGTCCAGTGCATCTCATATCGCGAATTTAAGCACAACTGCCCTTGCCGAGATTTCCCGGTCTTGTTCCGGGCCGGTATCCCGTGCAAAGCATGTCTGCGACGGTTATGACGCAAAAAAGCGGAGGCGGGTGGCGCATGATCCTGGTGACGGGTGCGACGGGTTTTGTCGGACAGGCATTGTGTGCCGAGCTTTCCCGCCGGCAGATGAACTATCGGCCGGTCAGCCGCGCGCCCGCTCCGGGCTTCGTCGCCATTGGGACAATCGATGGCGATACGGATTGGTCAGAGGCGCTTGCCGGCGTCGATGTCGTCATGCATCTGGCGGCACGCGTCCATGTCATGAACGAGAGTGCCGCCGATCCGCTTGCCGCTTTTCGCGCCGTCAACGTCAACGCCACGGTCAATCTGGCGCGACAGGCCGCCGGCGCCGGTGTCAGGCGCTTCATCTTCCTGAGCTCGATCAAGGTCAACGGCGAGCAGACGGTGGCGGGGAAGCCGTTCAGGGCTTCGGATGTGCCGCATCCCGAAGATGCCTATGGCCGCTCGAAGCTGGAGGCGGAGGAGGCTTTGCTTGCCACAGGCGCGGAAACGGGCATGGAAATCGTCATCATCCGGCCGCCGCTCGTCTATGGACCCGGCGTGAAGGCGAATTTCGCAAGTCTGATGAAATGGGCCGGCCGGCCGTTTCCCTGGCCGTTCGGTGCGGTTCGCAATCGCCGGTCTCTTGTCTTCATCGGCAATCTCGTCGATTTCATGCTGCTTTGCACGCGTCACCCGTCCGTGGGCAATCGCGTATTCCTGGTCAGCGACGGTGAAGATCTTTCGGTCGGCCAGCTGATTGCCAAACTATCCCTGGCCGAAGGGCGAAAGGCTCTGATGCTGCCCGTGCCGCCGGCTCTGCTGAAGGGGTTCGCGGCACTTTTCGGCCGGAGGGCCGCGGCGCAACGGCTGCTTGGCTCGCTCCAGGTCGATATCGGCGAGACGGCAGCGATCACCGGCTGGTCGCCGCCCCATTCGGTCGACGAGGGGCTGGCGGAAACGGTTGTCGATGTCGGAGCGACGGCTCGCTGACTTGGCGTTGTTGCCTCAAAGGCTCCAGACCGAATGGCCTTCCAGCCGGGGATTGGTTCGATCGAGCGCAGCCTTCACGTCGACGACCACGCCATTTGCGCTTAGCAGGTCGAGCACTTCGGCGGCACCACCGGCCAGATAGGATTTGTGGGGAACGGCGAGGACGAGTGCGTCGAGCTTGCCGAAGTCCTTCAGATCGACCAGGCGGATGCGGTATTCTTCTTCGGCTTCCTGATGGCTGGCCATCGGGTCGTGCACCAGCGGCTCCAGGCCGAACTGATGCAGCTCGCGGATGATATCGGGGACGCGGCTGTTGCGCAGGTCTGGCACGTCTTCCTTGAAGGTCAGGCCGAAGATGCCGATGCGGGCGCCATTGATCGGCTTCTTCGCCGAGACCAGCATCTTGATGAGCTTCTGGGCGATGAAGGCGCCCATGCCGTCGTTGATGCGGCGGCCGGAAAGGATGACTTCCGGGTGGTAGCCGAGTTCTTCGGCCTTGGCGGTCAGGTAATAGGGATCGACACCGATGCAGTGGCCGCCCACGAGGCCGGGGGTGAAGGGCAGGAAATTCCATTTCGTCCGCGCCGCCTTCAGCACATCGGCCGTGCGGATGTCCATTTTCTCGAAAATGATCGAAAGCTCGTTCATCAGCGCGATATTGACGTCGCGCTGGGTGTTTTCGATGACCTTCGCGGCTTCGGCGACCTTGATGCTGGGGGCGCGATGGATGCCGGCCTGCACCACGGCGCCGTAGACGGCGGCGATCCTTTCCAGCGTGTCCTCGTCGTCGCCGGCGACGACCTTCACGATGCGCTCGAAGGTATGCTCCTTGTCGCCGGGGTTGATGCGCTCCGGCGAATAGCCGACGTGGAAGTCCTCGCCTTGCCGCAGGCCGGAAACTTCTGCGAGCACAGGGCCGCAGACCTCTTCGGTGACGCCGGGATAGACGGTCGATTCATAGACGACGATCGAGCCCTTGCGCAGAACCTTGCCGACCGTGCGCGAGGCCGAAATCATCGGCCGGAGATCCGGCTGGCGGTTCCGGTCGATCGGCGTCGGTACGGCGATGATGAAGATGTCGCGGTCCCGCAGGTCTTCAATCTCGCCGCTGATGCGCAGCCCGCTCGATTCCAGGCGCCCGGCGGAAATTTCGCGGGTATCGTCCTCGCCCGCCTTCAGGGCGGCGATGCGGGACGGCTTGATGTCGAAACCGACCACATCATGGAATTTTTCGGCGAGCGCGATGGCGACGGGAAGGCCCACATAGCCCAGGCCGATGACGGCAATTTTTTCGTTCAACACAACATACCTCGAACAATCCGCCTGAATTAGCCCAAATCCCAAGCGCGTGTCAGCGCCTAATATTCGTCTTCAGGATCATTTCAGGTGCGGGTCGCATGAATGTGATGAGCGGCCGCAGGCTTTGCAATGGTCCGGAAGAGCTGCCTTGCCGGCTGCTGCGCATCGGCCTTGGCGGCGATGCATAGGATGCCTATCGAAATTTCGGGTTCCAAACCTATCTATTAGGCTGAGACCTATTTTCTCGGAAAGCGTGGTTCGCAATGCGAAACAGCTATCTCAAACATCTGCGCACCCAGCGCGAGGAGCTCGAAGCCAAGCTCGAGCTGCACATAGCCCGCTATTGTTTCGGCGACGGCGAGGTGGACGACGGCACCGAGGCAGAACTCCGGCAGCGCATTGCGGAACTGTCCGATGAAATCACCGAGCTTGAAACCCAATGGGGTGAATAGTCGGACGCCTGGGAAACACAGTCGCTGCCTTGCGGACTGCCGCTGGCACTATGCGCGATGGAAGGTGCAAGGAAATCCTGCACGGGATTCAGCTGCCAGGCCGCAAAGGGTGGATTGGCAAGGAGAGCCGACGAATCCGCGGATACGGGCGCCCGGCAGGACGAAAGCGTCTGGCCGGCCGGGCAAGCGCCGGCCTTTATCAGGTCTTCGGCGGAGGCCTGATCGGTCGTCAGCCCGATTTTCATTGCTTCGTCCGGCGTAATGAGCCGTATCGAACTCGGAGCCGCGCTCATTGCCATGTCCAGGATCGACCAGTCGATGCCCATCTCCTTGAAATAAGCGAGGATCTTTGTTCGGAGTGATTTCGACAGTTTCGTGCTGTCGCGCTGTGCCATAAATTTGCGACTGATTTCCTGACGGCTGACGAGGCGCTTCTTGCCGTCAACGATCCGATATCTCATCCGGTAGACTATCCGCTCCTGGTCATACGTCGTCTTGACCTGATGGACGCCCGCGATGCTGAAGGAGCTGATGATGCGTCTGGCGCCAGATGCCAGCACGAAAGGGCACGCCGAAAGGCATCTGCTCCCGGCGGAATAGACCACGCCTTTCGCGCCGGCCCGCCATCCGTCGCCGCAGAGCGGCTCGCCGCTCGGACATGACCGCAGCCTGGTGCCGCCCACGGCCACGGACAGACCGCGCTTGCGGATGATCTCCCCCATCTCCATCGCAGCCGCTACATTTCCGCCGGGCGAGTTCACGATTATGGGCAATTTCCTGTTGCCGATGCTGGCAAGAAGTTTTCTGAGATCGCCAGGAGATTTAGCATCGATCATGCCCTCGGCGGCAATCCAGTCGACGCAGCCCTCGGGCCTGCAGGCGCCGGAGCCGGGATCGGCATGAACGAGCATGAATTGCATGGGGGCGCCCGGCACCTGCGCTGCTGCCAACGGCGCCGATGCAAGAAGCGCCAGTCCTGCTGCGGCGCCGCGCCGACAGCCCTGAATGATCCGGTGGCTGAAATGCGAGAAGATTGCGAGAATCATGCAGCGATGCCCCCCAACACCTATTGGATAGAGCTAGCAAAACACAACCGCGCTCGGCAAGGGGATGCAACCGTGATCTGCAGCGTGTCGCCCTCATCGGCGCATGTTCAGGGCGGTGTTCCGTTCGGCGGTCACGCAAGCCTCTCGACATCGGCGGCCGTTCGGCGCGATATGGTCGGAGACGATCGATCCGAGCGAGGAGCCGATGAAGCCGAGCCTGCCCACCCTTTTGAGCATCAACGGCGGCTATGTGGATACTGCCGGATTTCTCGCCCTCCACGGTCTGTTCACGGCGCATGTCACGGGTAATTTCGTGACGCTCGGCGCCGCGCTGGCGCTGGGCACCTCGGGCGCGGTCGCCAAGCTTCTGGCGCTGCCGGTTTTCTGTGCCGTCGTCATTTTCGCCCGCCTTCTCGGCGGCGATCTGACGCGGCGCAATCTGCCGACGCTGCAGATCATCCTGACGCTGAAATTCCTGTTGCTCGTGCTGGCCGCGTTGCTGGCCATGCTCTTTGGTCCGTTCGGCGACGGAGATGGCTGGCAGGCAATCCTGACCGGGATGACGCTGGTCGCCGCGATGGCCATCCAGACCACCGCCCATCGCATCCATCTCGGCTCGGCGCCGCCGACGACGATGATGACGGGAACGACGACCCAGATCATGATCGATATCGCCGACATGCTGCGTGGCGCGAGGCCGGAGGAGAAAGCCGCCACGAAGACGCGGCTTGCCCGCATGGGCGCGGCCGTCGGCGGCTTTGCCGTGGGCTGCGCGCTGGCGGCGGCGCTTTTCCTGTTTCTCGGCATGGCCTGTTTTCTTCTGCCGCCGGTTCTGGCGCTCGCCGGAATTCTGATGCATGCCGGCAAGACGGAGCCGAAGCCGGCTTAGTTTTGTCTCCGTCCATTGCTGATATTGCCGATCTTGCTTCTTTCTCCCGCCTTGCAAGTCGGCTACAGCTCTCTAACTGTACGCGTCGGATCGAGGCCGGTCCGAGGTGTCCGCATGTCGAACTTGAGGGTTGAAAAGGGGTGGTCATGGCAGGGGAAACGGTGCTTGTGGTAGGCGGAGCCGGCTATATCGGTTCGCACACATGTCTGGATCTGGCGAACAAGGGGTTTCAGCCCGTCGTCTATGACAATTTCTCCAACGGCCATCGCGAGTTCGTCAAATGGGGACCGGCCGAGGAAGGCGATATCCGCGATAGGGCTCGCCTCGACGAGGTGCTGGCCAAATACAAGCCTGCCGCCATCCTGCATTTCGCCGCGCTGATCGAGGTCGGCGAGTCGGTCAAGGATCCCGTGTCCTTCTATGAAAACAACGTCATCGGCACGCTGACGTTGCTGTCGGCGGCACAGGCGGCGGGCGTGAAGGCTTTCGTCTTTTCCTCTACCTGCGCGACCTATGGTCTGCCGCAGAGCGTGCCGCTCGACGAGAGCCATCGGCAGGTGCCGATCAACCCCTACGGCCGTACGAAATACATCGTCGAGCAGGCGCTTGCCGATTACGACCAGTACAAGGGGCTACGCTCCGTGGTGCTGCGTTATTTCAATGCCGCCGGCGCCGATTTCGAGGGGCGCATCGGCGAGTGGCATACGCCGGAAACCCACGCCATTCCGCTGGCGATCGAGGCGGCGCTGGGCCGCCGCCAGGGCTTCAAGGTGTTCGGCAGCGATTATGATACGCGCGACGGCACCTGCGTGCGCGATTACATCCATGTGCTCGATCTGGCCGACGCCCATGTCCGCGCCGTCGAATATCTGCTTGATGGCGGCGAATCCGTCGCGCTTAATCTCGGCACGGGAACCGGCACGACGGTCAAGGAACTGCTCGGAACGATCGAGACCGTGTCCAAGCGGCCATTCCCGGTCGAATATGTCGGCCGGCGCGAGGGCGATTCGACGACGCTCGTCGCCAACAACGACAAGGCGCGCGATATTCTCGGCTGGTCGCCGCAGTATGATCTCAGCCGCATCATCGAATCCGCGTGGAACTGGCATGCCAAATCCAACCAGCACTGAGCGCGCCTCCGGCGTCGGGGGCAAGCGCCCGAACGTCCTGTTGATCTCGGCCGATCAATGGCGGGGAGATTGTCTCTCCGCCGTCGGTCATGATTGCGTGAAGACGCCGAATGTGGATGCTTTGGCCCGGGAAGGCGTGCTGTTTCGGCGGCATTATGCAGGCACGGCGCCCTGTTCGCCGGCTCGCGCGACGCTCTATACCGGCCTCTACCAGATGAACCACCGGGTTTGCCGCAACGGCTCGCCTTTGGATGCGCGTTTCGACAATGTCGCGCTTGCGGCGCGGCGGGCCGGCTACGATCCGACGCTGTTCGGCTATACGGATACGGCGCCCGACCCGCGAAGCCGGGACCCGCACGACCCGCATCTGACGACCTACGAGGGCGTGTTACCCGGCTTTACGGCGCGGCAGCTTCTGCCCGAGCACGAAAAGCAATGGCTGTCCTGGCTGCGCTCGCGCGGCCATGCCGATGCCGTCAGCCGCGATATTCACATTCCCGTCGGCGCCGCGCCCGGCGAGATTTCCAGCTATGCGCCCGCTTATTCCAGGGACGAGACGCAGACGGCCTTTCTGGCGGGTGAATTCATCCGCTGGCTCGGCGAGCAGGATGCGCCCTGGTTCGCGCATGTGTCCTTCCTGCGGCCGCATCCGCCCTTCTCGGTGCCGGAGCCCTATAACCGCATGTTCTCGGCCGCCGACGGTCCGGCTTTCGCGCGCGCGGCCGACCGCGAGGCGGAAATGGCCGCCCATCCGCTGCTTGCCTTCGGCCTGCCGCTGATCGGCAAGGGCGGTTTCATGTATGGCGGCAAAGGCCCGATCAACGAGTGGGCGCCCGAGGATTTTTCGGCGATCCGCGCGATCTATTACGGCATGATCGCCGAAGTCGATGCGCAGCTTGGCCGGATCTGGCAGGCATTGAAGGATGCCGGGGTGTGGGACGATACGGTGATCGTCTTCACCTCTGACCATGCCGAAATGATGGGCGATCACTGGATGCTCGGCAAGGGCGGCTTCTTCGACGGCAGCTATCATGTGCCGCTTGTCATTCGCGATCCCGGCCAGGCCGCCTTCCATGGCCGGCAGGTGGAGCATTTCACCAGCGCGGCGGATATTTTCCCAAGCTTGTGCGACCGGCTTGGCGTGGCTCCGGCAAACCATGTCGATGGCGAGAGCCTTCTGCCGTTTCTTTCCGGTTCCGAACCGGAAGGCTGGCGCGACGCGGCCTTCTGGGAATACGATTTCCGGGATATCGCCGGCGGCAACCCGGAGCGGCACTTCGGCTTGCGGTCCAACGCCTGCAATCTTGCCGTCGTGCGGGACGAGCGTTTCAAATACGTCCATTGCGCCGGTCTTCCGCCGCTGCTTTTCGATCTGGCGAAGGACCCTGCGGAGCTTTCCAATGTGGCCGATGACGGCAGCTATGCGGCGACCAGACTTGCCTATGCCGAAAAGCTGCTCTCGCTTCGCGCGCAGCATCTGGACCAGACGCTTGCCTACACGGAGCTGACGGAAAAAGGGCCGGTGTCGCTCCGGCCCTGATCCTGCCTCAGCCGAACGATCCGAGATAGGTCATCTTGCCCACCGGCAGTCCGCGGCTGCGCAGGATGTCGTGTGCCGTGGTGACGTGGAAGAAGAAATTCGGCAGCGCGAATTTCGCCAGATAGTCCTCGCCCTTGATGACGGTCTTGTTGCCTCCGGGCGATATCGTCACTTCCCGCGTGTCGCTGCCTTCCATGGTGGCCGGCGTGACGGTCGCCAGGAAATCCTGTGTTTTCTTCAGGCGCTCCCGCAAGTCCGCGACAGTCGTCTCGTTATCCTCGAAGCGTGGCGCATCGATACCGGCAAGCCGGGCGATGGCAAGCTTTGCGGTATCGGAGGCGCGCTGGAACTGCCCGGAAAGCGGCAGCATGTCGTCGATCAGGCGCGCGGAAACGAGTTCCTCGGACGCTATGCCCTTTTCCGCAGCATAGGCTTCGATCTGGTCGAGATAGGCCGAAAGGCTTTGGAGACCGCGTTGAAAGACGGGGACCGAGAAACTGTACATCGAGGGCATGCGTATTCTCCGTTGCTTGCCGCTGGGCGGTCGATTGGTCATTGGCATTCCAGCCCCGTTCCCAGGTCGATGGAATATCCGTTCCGCCGGGAGGAGCGCCCGTATGTAGGTTCGATCTGCGCCTCTTGTAGCGGGTGCCGCGCAAAATCCCCTTTGCCGCCCTGTAAAGCCTCCAGAATTTGCTGTTGACCTTTGCATTGAAAAATGGAATGAATATTCCGCATAATGAATTTTACGGTTTGTTTGTTCCGTTTTTCAATGTGGCCGCCATGGGAGTGGCAGCCGAATTGAATAAAGGCCCTGCGGTCGGAACCGGGGGCTCCGGCATTGAGGAGGGGTGTGGCCGGGCACCGTATCTGGGAGGAAAACATGAAGAAATTTATTCTTGGCTCGGCAATGGCGCTTTTGCTGTCGACCGCCGCCCACGCTCAGACCATCGGCGTTTCGATGGCGCTCTTCGACGACAACTTTCTGACCGTACTGCGCAACGGCATGCAGGACTACGCCAAGGACAAGGGCGTGACGCTGCAGGTCGAGGACGCGCAGAACGACATCGCCAAGCAGCAGAGCCAGATCCAGAACTTCATTGCGTCCAAGGTCGATGCCATCATCGTCAACCCGGTCGATACCGATGCGACGGCCGCCATTTCCAAGCTGGCCGCCGATGCCAAGATTCCGCTGGTCTACGTCAACCGCGAGCCGGCGAACGTCGACAGCCTTCCCGACAACCAGGCGTTCGTCGCCTCCAACGAGCAGGAATCCGGCACGCTGGAAGCCAAGGAAGTGTGCCGGCTTTTGGGCGGTAAGGGCAAGGCCGTGATCATGATGGGCGAGCTGTCCAACCAGGCCGCCCGCATGCGCACCAAGGACGTCCATGACGTGATTGCGACCGACGAGTGCAAGGGCATTCAGATCGTTCAGGAGCAGACGGCAAACTGGCAGCGTACGCAGGGCTCCGACCTGATGACCAACTGGCTCTCCAGCGGCCTCGAATTCGATGCCGTGATCTCCAACAACGACGAAATGGCGATCGGCGCCATTCAGGCGCTGAAGGCAGCCGGCAAGTCTCTCGACAAGATTGTCGTTGGAGGCGTCGATGCGACGCAGGATGCGCTTGCCGCCATGCAGGCCGGCGACCTGAAGGTCACCGTGTTCCAGGATGCTGCCGGCCAGGGCAAGGGTGCGGTCGATGCCGCGCTCAAGCTGGCCAAGGGCGATAAGATCGAGAAGAAGGTCTACATTCCCTTCCAGCTCGTCACGCCGGCCAACGTCAAGGACTTCGTCAAGAAGAACTGACGACGCAACGATCGACGGGTGCGGGCTTTGCCCGCATCCTTTGAAATCCGATCTGCCCGGGAGGGAAAAATGGTTGTGAGCCCATCCACCATGGCGGCGGTGCGCGCCAGCGGCGTCGTCCCCAATGCCGCCTATCTGCTGAGCGCGGAAGGCATCCGCAAGGAATTTCCCGGCGTTCTGGCCCTCGACGACGTTTCCTTCCGCCTGAAGCGCGGAACGGTGCATGCGCTGATGGGCGAGAACGGCGCGGGCAAATCGACGCTGATGAAGATCCTTGCCGGCATCTATATCCCCGACCAGGGCGAAGTGCGCCTCAAGGGCGTCGAAATCCGGCTGAAGTCGCCGCTCGATGCCCTGGAAAACGGCATCGCGATGATCCATCAGGAGCTCAACCTGATGCCTTTCATGACGGTTGCCGAGAATATCTGGATCCGGCGCGAGCCGAAGAACCGTCTCGGCCTCGTCGACCATGCGGAGATGAGCCGCAAGACCGAAGAACTCTTTCGCCGCCTGAACATTTCCATCGATCCCGAAATCCAGGTGCGCGAGCTTTCCGTCGCCAGCCGGCAGATGGTCGAAATCGCCAAGGCGGTCTCCTATAATTCCGACGTGCTGATCATGGACGAGCCGACCTCGGCGCTCACCGAGCGCGAGGTGGCGCATCTCTTCCAGATCATCCGCGACCTGCGTACCCAGGGCATCGGCATCGTCTACATCACCCACAAGATGAACGAGCTGTTCGAGATCGCCGACGAATTCTCGGTGTTCCGCGACGGCAAATATATCGGCACGCACGCGTCCACCGACGTGACCCGTGACGACATCATCCGCATGATGGTCGGCCGCGAGATCACGCAGATGTTTCCGAAGGAAGAGGTGCCGATCGGCGAGACCGTTCTTTCGGTCAAGGATTTGAGCCTCGACGGCGTTTTCTCCGATGTTTCCTTCGACGTGAGGGCCGGCGAAATTCTGGGTGTTGCCGGGTTGGTCGGCTCGGGCCGCTCCAATGTCGCCGAGACCATCTTCGGCGTCACGCCCGCGTCGTCCGGCACGATCGAGCTTTTCGGCAAGAAGACCGAAATCACCTCGCCGGCTGCCGCGATCCGTCACGGCATGGCCTTCCTGACCGAAGACCGCAAGGATACGGGCTGTCTTCTCATCCTCAGCGTCCTTGAAAACATGCAGGTTGCCGTGCTGCACGACAGGTTCGTGCGCGGCGGCTTCGTGCAGGAAGGCGCCATCGAAGAGGCCTGCGAGGAAATGGCGAGGAAGTTGCGCGTCAAGACGCCGAACCTCGACGAACGCATCGAAAACCTCTCCGGCGGCAACCAGCAGAAGGCGCTGATCGGCCGGTGGATGCTCACCAATCCGCGCATCCTGATTCTGGACGAGCCGACGCGCGGCATCGACGTCGGCGCCAAGGCGGAAATCCATCGTCTCGTCACCGAGATGGCGCGCAACGGCGTCGCCGTCATCATGATCTCCTCGGAAATGCCCGAGGTGCTCGGCATGAGCGACCGTATCATGGTGATGCATGAAGGACGGGTCACGGGGTTCCTGGATCGTGCGGAAGCAACTCAAGTGAAGGTGATGGAGCTGGCCGCGCAGTGACGCCGCCAACCATCGCAAGGGAGGATTGAACCATGGTTAGCAAAGTTGCAGAGACGGCGGTGCAGCCGCTGACGCGTCCGAGGCGCCGCCGTGTGCCGCCCGAACTCGGCATCTTCCTGGTGCTGATCGGCATCGCGCTCCTCTGCGAGATCCTCGGCTGGATCTTCGTGGGACAGAGCTTCCTGATGAACCTGCAGCGCCTGAAGATCATGATCCTGCAGGTTTCCGTCATCGGCATCATCTCCGTCGGCGTGACGCAGGTCATCATCACCGGCGGCATCGACCTGTCCTCGGGTTCCGTCGTCGGCCTGACGGCCATGGTCGCCGCCAGCTTCGCTCAATCCTCGACATGGGCGAGGGCCGTCTACCCGGCGCTGACCGACATGCCTTTCTTCGTGCCGATCGGCGTCGGCCTGCTCATCGGCCTGGCCGCCGGCTACATCAACGGCCAGCTCATCACGAAGACGAAGATCCCTCCCTTCATCGCAACGCTCGGCATGATGGTTTCCGCCCGCGGCCTGTCGAAGCTCTACACCAAAGGCCAGCCGATCTCGGGCTTGACCGACCAGTTCAACTTCATCGGTTCGGGAATCTGGCCCGTCGTCGTCTTCCTCATCATCGCGGTCATCTTCCATATCGTGCTGCGATACACGCGTTACGGCAAGTTCACCTATGCGATCGGCGCCAACGTGCAGGCGGCACGCGTATCGGGCATCAATGTCGAGGCGCATCTGGTCAAGGTCTATGCAATTGCGGGGCTTCTGGCCGGTCTCGCCGGCATCATCACGGCGGCCCGCGTGCAGACGGCGCAGGCCGGCATGGGCGTGAACTACGAACTGGACGCGATCGCGGCGGCCGTCATCGGTGGCACCTCGCTCACCGGCGGCGTCGGACGCATTGCCGGCACGGTGATCGGCACCGTGATCCTCGGGGTCATGATCTCCGGCTTCACCTTCCTCAACGTCGATGCCTATTATCAGGAAATCGCCAAGGGTTTCATCATCGTCGCCGCCGTCGCCATCGACGTCTATCGCCAGAAGAAGCGGGCCAAGCGCTGAAACGCGTGCCGCATCGCCGGCGATGCGGAGCGGCTTCGGCCGCGCACCTTTGCCGGGCAGCTCTTGAGGCGGGGTTTTACCCCGCCTTTTGCGTTGGAATATTCCAATCCATGCAAATGCAAATTTTTTTCATTTGGGTATGGCGAATCCTGCCAGCTTTTCTATTCTGGCCGCTTTCCATCCGCTCCTCCAAGCGCTTCATCCGGGATAGACGATGCAATCCGTATTCGATGGTCACAATGACGTTCTCCTGCGACTCTGGCACCATGCGCGCGACGGCGCCGACCCGATCGCCGAATTCAGGGATGGGACGAGCAGCGGCCATATCGATGCGCCCAGGGCGCGCGCCGGCGGTCTGGCCGGCGGTCTTTGCGCCATCTATATTCCATCGGGCGATCTCGTCTTTGCCGATCCCGACAGCAACGGCCACTATGCCACGCCGCTGGCGGCTCCGCTGGAGCGGGCGCCTTCCCTCGATATCGCTCTCGAAATGGCGGCAATCGCCCTGCGGCTCGATCGCGCCGGCGCCTGGAAGCTCTGCCGCTCCACGGCGGACATCCGCGATTGCATGCAGAAGGGCGTTTTCGCGGCGGTGATGCACATGGAAGGATGCGAAGCGATCGACGCCGATCTGGTCGCGCTCGAAACCTTCTATGCCGCCGGGCTGCGTTCGCTCGGTCCCGTCTGGAGCCGAAACAACGTCTTCGCCCATGGTGTTCCCTTCGCCTATCCGAGCTCGCCGGATACGGGCCCGGGCCTTACGGAGGCCGGCTTCGCGCTGGTGCGGGCGTGCAACCGGCTCGGAATTCTCGTCGATCTCGCCCACATTACCGAAAAGGGTTTCTGGGACGTGGCCAAGACTTCGGACCAGCCGCTGGTGGCCAGCCATTCCAACGCCCATGCGCTGACGCCCGTTGCGCGCAACCTCACCGACAAACAGCTCGACGCCATCAAGGAGAGCGGCGGCATCGTCGGCCTCAACTATGCGACGGCCATGCTGCGAGAAGACGCCCGCTCGGATGCCGATACGCCGCTCGAGGCGATGGTGCGGCATGTCGATCATCTGGTCAGCCGCGTCGGCATCGACTGTGTCGGCCTCGGATCGGACTTCGACGGCGCGACGATTCCCGAAGAAATCGGCGATGCGGCCGGCAATCAAAACCTGATTGCCGCCCTTCGGAACGTTGGTTATGGTGAAGCCGATCTTGTAAAGCTGTGCAGGGAGAACTGGCTTCGCGTCTTGGCGTCCGCTTGGAAGGAAGGCAGCCGGTAAAGTGCGTCCTGATATTGCGTAAAGTTAATTAAGAGGGGAATGAAAACAATGATGATCACCAAGATGAACCGCGGTTTCCGCGCACTGTCTGCCGGCGCGGCTCTCTCGCTTCTGCTGATGGCGGCGCCGAACGCCTATGCCGCGACGCCCAAGGATACGCTGGTCGAAGGCTTTGCATTCGACGACATCCTGAGCATGGACCCGGCCGAAGCCTATGAATTGTCGGCCGCCGAAATCACCGGCAACACCTACAGCCTGCTCGTCCGCCTCGACATCGACGACACGTCCAAGATCAAGGGCGACATCGCCGAGAGCTGGTCCGTTTCCGACGATCACCTGACCTATACGTTCAAGCTGAAGCCCGGCCTGAAGTTTGCGTCCGGTAATCCGATCACCGCCGATGACGTTGCCTGGTCCTTCGAGCGCGTCGTCAAGCTCGACAAGAGCCCGGCCTTCATTCTCACCCAGTTCGGCCTCACCGGCGACAACGTGACCGAAAAGGCCAAGGCGACCGATCCGAACACATTCACCTTCACCGTCGACAAGCCCTACGCGCCGAGCTTCGTGCTGAACTGCCTGACGGCGACCGTCGCCGAAGTGGTCGACAAGAAGCTCGTCATGCAGCATGTGAAGCCGGTGACGCCGTCAGCCGACTATAAATACGACAACGACTTCGGCAATGCCTACCTGAAGACCGGCTTTGCCGGCTCCGGCCCGTTCAAGCTGCGCGAATGGCGTGCCAACGAGGCCGTGGTGCTGGAGCGCAACGACAATTATTACGGCGAGAAGGCGAAGCTGAACCGCGTCATCTATCGCTTCATGAAGGAAAGCTCGGCACAGCGTCTGGCGCTTGAAAACGGCGATATCGACGTCGCGCGCAATCTCTCGCCGACCGATCTCGAGGCTGTCGAAAAGAACCCGAAGCTCGCTTCGACCAGCGCGCCGAAGGGCACGATCTACTACATGAGCCTCAACCAGAAGAACGCCAATCTGGCCAAGCCGGAAGTGCAGCAGGCGTTCAAATGGCTGGTCGATTACGACGCCATCGGCAAGACGCTGATCAAGGGCATCGGCGAGATCCATCAGACCTTCGAGCCGAAGGGCATGCTCGGTTCGCTGGACGAGAATCCGTTCAAGCTCGACGTCGCCAAGGCCAAGGAACTGCTGGCCAAGGCAGGCCTGCCGAACGGCTTCTCGATCACGATGGACGTGCGCAGCATCGAGCCGGACACGGGTATCGCGACCGCCATCCAGCAGACCCTCGGCCAGGCCGGCATCAAGGTGGAAATCATCCCCGGCGACGGCAAGCAGAAGCTGACCAAGTATCGCGCCCGCAACCACGACATCTATTTCGGCAACTGGGGCCCGGATTACTGGGATCCCCATTCCAACGCCGATACGTTCACGACCAACGACGACAATTCCGACACCAGCACCAACAAGACGCTGACCTGGCGCAACGCCTGGACGACGCCTGAGCTGGAGAAGGAAGCCAAGGCTGCTCTGTTCGAGGGAGATGCGGCCAAGCGCGGCGCCATGTATCAGGACATCCAGAAGAAGTTCCTGGAGGCGAGCCCGTTCATCATCCTGTATCAGCAGACGGAAGTCGCCGGCTATCGCAAGGATGTGAAGGACTTCAAGCTCGGCCCGAGCTTCGACAACAACTTCGTCTGGCCGATCTCGAAGTGATGATCCGGCAGGATTGGTCCTTTGAGTACTGTTGAACGGAAAATGCAGGTGCGGCCCAAGAAGGGCCGTGCCGCTCCCTTTTTTATGGGGCTGCTGCGATTCCTCGTCGTGGCGGTTACGACCTATCTCGGCCTTCTGGCCGTCACCTTCTTCATCGGGCGCGTCATTCCGATCGATCCGGCATTGGCGATCGCCGGCGATCACGCGCCGGCGCAGGTGCTGGAACGCCTGCGGCGGGAGATGCATCTCGACCAGCCGCTCTATCTGCAATTCTACTATTATCTCGTGAGCGCGCTGAGCGGCGATTTCGGCACGTCGGTCCTGACGACCAATCCTGTCATGGACGACATCAAGCGGGTCTTTCCCGCGACGATGGAGCTTGCCACGGTCGGCACGATCATCGGCGCCGTGTTCGGCGTTCCCTTCGGCGTTCTGGCCGCCGTGCGCCGTAACAGCATCGTCGACCAGATCGTCCGCGTCATCGGCCTTGTCGGCTATTCCGTTCCGGTCTTCTGGCTGGCGATGGTTTCGCTCGTCATCTTTTATGCGAAGCTGAACTGGGTGGCCTATCCCGGCCGCATCGATATCGCGTACGAATATACCTTCACGCCGATCACGGGCTTCTTCCTGCTCGATAGCATGCTACAGGGCCAGTGGGATGTGTTCTGGGACGTCTTCCGCCACATCATCCTGCCGGCGTCGCTTCTCGGCTATTTCTCGCTCGCCTATATCAGCCGCATGACGCGCAGCTTCATGCTGAACGAACTGGGCCAGGAATATGTCGTCGCGGCCCGCGCCAAGGGGCTTTCGGAGACGCGGGTGATCTGGGGGCACGCCTTGCGCAGCGCCGCCGTGCCGCTGATCACGGTGATCGCGCTTTCCTATGCCGGGCTGCTCGAAGGCTCCGTGCTGACGGAGATCGTGTTCTCCTGGCCGGGCATCGGCTTCTACATCACCAGTTCGCTGCGCAATGCCGACATGAACGCCGTTCTCGGCGGCACCATCGTCGTCGGCACGGTCTTCATCGGCATCAATCTGATTTCCGATCTACTGTATCGGACGCTCGACCCAAGGACCCGACGTAAATGACTGTCGAGACCACCCAACCGAGCCTGAGGGACTGGCTGCTCTCCGATCGGCCGCAGTCGCGCCGGCAGGCGAGACTCGGGCGCGCCTACGTCACCTGGCGGCAGTTCTCCGCCAATCGCCTCGCCGTCATCGGGCTGCTGATCATCGTCGCGCTCGTGCTCGTGGCGGCGCTCGCGGATGTCATCGCCCCGCATTCGCCCGTCATCGGCGACCTGACCAACGCCTATCTGAAGCCGCCCGGCACGCCGGGCTATCTTCTCGGCACCGACGACCTCGGGCGCGATATTCTCTCGCGCCTCATCTACGGCTCGCGCTGGACGCTCTACATCGTCGTGCTGGTCGCCATCATCTCGGCGCCGATCGGGCTGATCATCGGCATGGTGTCCGGCTACATGGGCGGCTGGATCGATACGATCCTGATGCGCATCACCGACATCTTCCTCGCCTTCCCCAAGCTGGTGCTGGCGCTCGCCTTCGCAGGCGCGCTCGGCGCGGGTATCGAAAACGCCATCATCGCCATCGCCATCACCTCCTGGCCGCCCTATGCGCGCCTGGCGCGGGCCGAGACGATGACGGTGCGGCGCTCGGATTATATCGCCGCCGTGCAGCTCATGGGCGCTTCGCCTTTGCGCATCATCTTCCGCCACGTCATGCCGCTGTGCATCTCCTCGGTGATCGTCCGCGTCACGCTCGACATGGCGGGCGTCATCCTGACGGCCGCGGGCCTCGGCTTCCTCGGCCTTGGCGCGCAGCCGCCGCTGCCGGAATGGGGCGTGATGATCGCGACCGGCTTCAAATACTATCTCGATCAATGGTGGGTGGCGGCCATGCCCGGCATCGCGATCCTCGTCGTCAGCCTCGGCTTCAACCTGCTCGGCGACGGCCTGCGCGATGCGCTCGATCCGAAGGAGAGCGGGCAATGACGACACTTTTGACCGTAGAGAACCTCAGGGTACGCTATCCGACCCGAACGGGCGTCATCGACGCCGTGCGCGGCGTCTCGTTCACGCTCGGCCGCGAGCGGCTGGGCATCGTCGGCGAGAGCGGCTCCGGCAAATCGCAGACCGGACGCGCCATCATGGGGCTGACGCCGCCGCACGCGCTCGTCAGCGCCGACACGCTGAACTTCAGCGGCATCGACCTGCTGTCGGCATCGGCAAAGCAGCGTCGGTCGCTGCGCGGCAAGCGTATCGCCATGGTGCTGCAGGATCCGAAATACTCGCTCGATCCCGTCATGCCCATCGGCCGGCAGATCACCGAAACGCTGCGCACGCACGAGAAGATCGGCAAGGCCGAGGCGAGGGACCGGGCGCTTGCCATGCTGGAAGCCGTGCAGATCCGCGATCCCGGCCGTGTCTACGACCTGCATCCGCACGAAGTGTCGGGCGGCATGGGGCAGCGCGTGATGATCGCGATGATGCTGATCGCGGGGCCGGAACTTCTGATTGCCGACGAGCCGACCTCGGCACTCGACGTCACGGTGCAGCTCGATGTGCTCAAGATCATGGACAAGCTCGTTTCGGAGCGCGGCATGGGGCTGATTTTCGTGTCGCACGACCTGCGGCTGGTTTCGTCCTTCTGCGATCGGGTGATCGTCATGTACGCCGGCAAGGTCGTGGAAGAGATCAAGGCATCCGAATTGAACAACGCCCAGCATCCCTATACGCGCGGCCTGCTGAACTGCATGCCTGTCATCGGCGAGAGCCGGCATCCGCTGCCGGTGCTCGACCGCAAGCCGGAGTGGGCGGCATGACGGCGGCACTCGCAGTTGAAGGCCTTAGCGTCGTCTATGACGGCTATTATGCGCTCGATGCCGTCGGCATAGAGGTCAACAAGGGTGAATCCTTCGGCCTTGTCGGCGAGTCCGGCTCCGGCAAGTCGACGCTGCTGCGTGCCGTTGCGGGTCTTGCGCCTGTGACCGACGGCGCGATCCGCGTCGATGGCGCGCAGTTGAAGGGAGCAAGGCGCAGCAAGACCTTCTATCGGCAGGTGCAGATGGTGTTTCAGGACCCTTACGGTTCCCTGCATCCGCGCCAGACGATCGACCGGCTGCTGCTGGAACCGCTGGCGATCCACGGGCTCGGCGACACCGAAACCCGCATCGCCCGGGCGCTGGACGAGGTCGGCCTCGGTTCGGGCTTCCGCTTCCGCTATCCGCACCAGCTTTCCGGCGGCCAGCGCCAGCGCGTCGCCATTGCCCGCGCGCTGATCGTGGAGCCGTCCATCCTGCTGCTTGACGAGCCGACGTCGGCGCTCGATGCCTCGGTGCAGGCAGAAGTGCTCAACCTGCTCGAACAGGTGCGCAAGCACCGCAACCTGACCTTCGTGATGGTGAGCCACGATCTCGGCGTCATCACCCATATGTGCGAGCGTCTGGCCGTCATGCGCAACGGCGCGGTCGTCGAGAGACTGACGGCAAGGGAGCTGGCGGCGGGCGACGTCAAGGAGGATTACACACGCAACCTGATGGTTGCCAGCAAGGGGTTCGTCCGCGCCTGAGCGGACGACCTCCGGCCGCTTCGCGCGTTAACGAACGTGCGGCCTAAACACGACCAATCGTATAGACTATTGACACCTGCCGCAATTCTGTCATGATCTCGTTAATGGCAGTTAACTTTCGTGATCCGGTCATGGGTCATACGCGAGTGGAGGCAGGCATGTTTTTCATGGGTGGCATGACCATGGGCTATCTTCATCCGCCGGTCCCGGCGAAACAGGAAGGTACACGGTCCGCCTCTCTTTCCGAAGACAATCGCCGCCGCCAGGCCGGGCCTGCCGAAGAGCAGACGGCCGATACCAGCGCCATCGAGCGCAGCTTGATTTGGGCCCGCCGCATTCTTTGCTGATGGCACTGCCGATCTTTCGGACCCACGAAATCCAATGGTTTAATTTTTCTCGGGCCACGCGCTGGACGGAAATTCATCTCTACCTAGTTGATAGGAAATGTATGAATATCCGCATTGGGCCTGGCCCGCGAGATACATAAGAACGAACGGAGGCAACACATGGCGAATTTGGGTATTTCGAATACGCATGTGAATCAGTTCGATGGTTCCAAGCGCGCCGCCAAGACGCGGCACAAGATACAGACGGTGATTCACGTCGCTCTGTTTTCCGCCGCGTTTTTGTTCGTTGCGGCTATCGTTTGCGGTATCGTTGTCTGAACGCGATTGGAGGCGGCAGCAGCTTTCGCCGCCGCTGACCGCATGGCCGATGCGGCCCGTGTCCCGATATTCGAATAGTGACGGGTCCGGCCGGTTCAACGGTCGGCAATCCGCTCCGCTCGTCTCTCGCGGACCAGCATTTCCTTCGAAACGTCCCCCCTTCATTTCTTCGTTAGAATTTTGCCGGGAAAGAGTCCTGTCCGCCGGGCGAGCGCGAAAACGGCGGTCGGTATGCCCCATGCCGCGACCTGTCGTCATGGGGCTGGCAGAGATGAGCCGTGGCGACGATATCTGGCGTTGCTTCGACACGTTCGACCCGGTTAACCATGCACGCGATCGTGATCAGGCCGATACTTATCGTGTGGAGCCCTATGTGGCTGCTGCTGATATTTACGACGAAGGACAATTGACTGGCCGTGGCGGCTGGACCTGATATAGGAGTTCGCCGGCTGGCTGTATCTTGCCGCCGTCGTGGGCATTCTCGGTATCCGCGTGAAAAACGGACGACTTTTCGTCAAGCCGGTTTTGCCTTCGAATTGGGATGCTTTGCGGCAGATCTTGAGCTGCCGAGCGGAAATTATCGCATTTCCGTCTCAAAAGCGCCCGATGGAGCGGGATACTCGGTCGCGATCAACGATGGGGCGCTCGCCCATCCTGAAGAGGGCCATCCGATCGGACAGTAGCGTTTCCGGCACTGTTTTACGTCAGCGATCGGGGCCGGAGAGGGAACTCTTTGGCCCTGGCTGCATTTGATTGTCGGAACAGGAGATGTTCATGAATTCCAGGGCGAATATCGAGCCGGCAGCGGTGAAGCAGGTGGTTTTGCCGAAGCCGGTGACGCAGCGGGATACCCGGTTGGATGTCCTCAGGGCCTTGGCCTTGCTGATGATCTTCATCAATCATGTGCCCGGCCAGATTTTCGAGCAGTTTACCTCGAAGAATTTCGGATTTTCCGACGGCGCGGAGGCGTTCGTCCTGATTTCCGGCATCTCCGTCGGCCTTGCCTATGGAACGAAATTTCTTCCGGGCAATCGGCTTGCAACCATGCTGAAGGCGGTCAGGCGGGCCTTTACGCTTTACACCGCGCATATGATCACGACCTTCGTGACGCTGGTGTTGTTCATCTCCGGCGCGTGGATTTTCCATCAGAAGGGCCTGCTCTGCGAAGTGAACATCCTCGCCCTGCTGATGGACCCGGCGCGCGGCATTCCGGCGCTGCTGACGCTCGGGCACCAGATCGGCTACAACAACATCCTGCCGATGTACGGCGCGCTTTTCCTGATGCTGCCGCTGATCATGCTGCTGGAGGCGAAGAATCCGCTGCTCCTGTTGCTCATTTCAGCCAGCGTCTGGCTTGTCTCCGGTATCTATTACATCGCGCCGCATACGACGCTGCTGGAGGGTTTCTGGTTCCTCAATCCGCTGTCGTGGCAGCTCCTGTTCGTCATCGGCTTCGCCGGCACGATGCATGTCAAGCGCGGCGGCCGCATCCCCGTCCATCCGGTGCTGATCGCGCTGGCTTCCGCCTATGCGCTCCTGTCCTTCATCTGGGTAACGGACAAGCTCTGGATTCTCGGCGACTATCTCGCCACGCTCGGCCTGCCCACCGTCATTACCGGTTTCGACAAGACGTTCCTGTCGCTGCCGCGATTGCTGCATGTGCTGGCGCTCGCTTATCTGATCATCAGCATACCGTCCGTTTCGACGGTCCTGCGACGCCCCGGAAACCACCCGCTGACGATCCTCGGGCGGCATTCGCTGAGCATCTTCGTCGCAGGTACGATCCTGGCCATGGCCGGCCAGGTTCTTCTCTACGTGACCAACAAGAGCCCGGTCGTCGGGGCGATCTATGTCGTCATCGGCATCGCCGCGCAGTTCCTCTATGCCTATCATCTGGAGCACAAGCGGCTTCAGCTTGCCGGCCAGCGGGCGGCGAAGGCCCCGGCGGCGGCAATCGCTCTGCCCGTTCGGATCGGGAAGGGTCATTGAACGTTCCATGAGCCGCGCCGCAGGGTGCGGCTCAGTTTTTCACGAGATCTCTTGCCGCTTTTTCCCTTGAGAGACTGTACCTTGGCCACCGACCACGCGCGCCTAGCGAAGCAAGGCGTGAATGAAGGTTCTTATTGGGCCGATTTTGCCACCCTAGGAGCTTCTTCGTCAGCGGCAGGAATACGAGCGGCGGCGAGCCGAACAATCCGGCGGCCCTTCTTCGAACAATAGCCGCGCCTGCAGCCAGACCGGCGGCAAGGATGACGGAACCTTCCCGGCGGATGTCGGCCATCGTCCGAATCCCGAGCTGCAAGGCTGACCTTGCGCCGGCTTGAAGAGCTTCCCACCGCCAATGTTGCCGGGCAGCCGGTCAGGAATCCGCCGGTCGAGCTGAAAGCCTCCCGCACCGGCGGCAGGCAGCCGGTCATGACCGCCAGGCCCGGGTCTCCTTCGGGCGCAAGTCCTGATCTAGCTCCGGCCCGGTGCTCTTGCGGCATGGCGGCGCCGGGCCGGGATGGTCTCCGATTGGAGGGCGTGGAAGGCCCGGCTTTGTCGCGGGGCAGTTCCTGGATTCCCGGTGCCTGTCTGTCGCCGGCCGCCGATTTGCCCGGCTTCGCGGGTTTTCGCAAAATCCCTACCTCGTCGCCCTCGGGTCTTTCGAGCTTGTCGAGGCATCGGCTGAGTGGATGGTCTGAAAAAAGGGACAGAGAGGCATCACAGGTCGGGCGGCGATGCGTCGCGGCCCCGCATTCGGGTGTTGAGAATGACGGTCATTTGCCGACGGCAGCGGCGAGGGCGAATTTGCCGGACTTGCCCCAGACCTCGGATGGATACGGCACCAATGCTTCGAACCGCATGAGCGATAGTCCGATCGGAGATTTGAGCGGCTTGCGGTCGTTCACTATCCGGGATTCGGTCGCATGATCCACTCACCTGATCATGCGGGCAGAGGGCCATCGCATATGAGATGAGATCGCTGCCGCGTACCCTTTCTTGCCGAAGAAGAGGGGATATCCCCCACCGCCCGCTCCATTCCGATAATTCTAGCCATGCAGGGAGCGTGCTTCGCAAGACTGCTTGTCTTGAATGGTTCTGTCCGCAGCGCGCTCCATTTTCGTCCTGAAGTGCGCAGCCCTGCACTTGCCGCAGGAGCGACATCGATGGAACGAGGATATCCGTGCCTGCCGACAAAGAAAAAGCCGGGAGAGTGTCGCTCTCCCGGCTTCGATCCTGGGCCCCTTGCGAATGTCAGGCGGCTTCGTTTTCCGTTGCGTGAGCCTTGCGGACTTCCTCGTCCGTCAGGATACCGCTGGCGCGCAGCAGGGCGGCAAAGCGGCCGTTGCTCTGGCTGAGCTCGCTGAAGCTGCCGTTCTCGATGATGCGGCCATTATCGAGGAAGAGAACCATATCGGCTTCGCGGACCGTCGACAGGCGGTGCGCAATGATGAAGGTCGTACGGTTCTGGCGAAGATTGTCGATCGCCGACTTGACCCGGTTTTCGGTTTCCACGTCGAGCGCGCTGGTTGCCTCGTCGAGCACGAGGATCGGCGCATCCTTCAGGATGGCCCGGGCAATCGCGATACGCTGACGCTCGCCGCCCGAGAGCTTGTTGCCACGCTCGCCGACGCGGGTGTCGTAGCCGCTTTCGCGGTTTTCGATGAAGTCGTTGGCGGCGGCGGCCTGGGCCGCGCGGATCATTTCTTCCTGCGTCGCGCCTTCGCGGCCGAGGCGGATGTTGTCGCTGATCGAGCGGTTCAGCAGACCGGCATCCTGGAAGACGGTGGCGATGAAGCGACGCAGCGACTTGCGCGTGACCTTGGTGATGTCCTGACCGTCGACGAGGATCTGGCCCTTCTGCGAGTCGAAGACACGCTGGAGCAGGTTGACGAGCGTCGTCTTGCCGGCGCCGGTCGGGCCGACGATGGCGACGGTCTGGCCCGCCTTCACCTTGAAGGAAATGTCGTGCAGGCCCTGCGAGGAGTTGGCGAAGCCGAAGGATACGTCGCGGAATTCCACTTCGCCCTTGACATCCTTCATTTCGGCAAGGCCAGCCGGCTCTTCACGGTCGCGAACCGAATCTTCCAGCGTGTAGAAGTCTTCGAGCTTGGCGCGAGCCTCGAAAATCTGGTTGGCGAAGTTGCGCAGCTGCTCCAGGCGGCCGATCAGCACGTTCGCAAAGGCGATGAAGGTGATCAGCGCGCCGAGGCTCAGGCTGCCGTCCTGAACGAGAACGGTGCCGATCATCAGGATCGCCATCATGGCGACGGTCGATGCCGTGCGGTTCAGGGCGCCGGCCAGGGCCCACCAGTCGAGAACCGGATACTGGGCAGCGAGCAGCCGTTCGGTGAACGACCTCAGCGCCTTGGTTTCAGCTTCGATGCGGTTGTAGCTGTGCAGCACCGAGACGTTGCTGATCGAGTCGCTCACATGCGAGAAGACGGTGTTGTAGTGGCTTTCGACCGAGGTCTGGCCATCCTTCGTACGGTTCATGACCAGGCGGCCGATGAACCAGTAGAAGACGCCGAGCAGGATGAGAACTGCGGACAGGCGCAGGTCCATGGCAATGGCGGTCGGGATCATGATGATGAGCGCGACGGCGGTCGTCAGGTGGTTGCGCATGAATTCGAGCCACAGGCCGAACAGTGCTTCGCAGGCGCGCAGCAGCGTGTTCAGCGCGCTCGCCGTGCCGCGCTGGCTATGCCAGGAGAGCGGCATGGAAATGATGCGGCCGAATGCTTCGGTAAGCAGGGAGGCGCGGCGGCCGTGCGCGAGGCGGTCGGCCTCGCGGGACACCACGATGAAGGCGACGGCGCTGAAGACGGCGAAGCCGGCCCACAGCATCATGGTCGGAGCGACCGCGTCCTTCTTGGCAATGGCATCGAAGATGCGGCCGAACAGAACCGGCTCGTAGATGGTGGTCATCGCAAGCGCGATGTTTGCGATTACGACCATCCAAACGCGGTATCGATACGCGCCAAGATACTTCAGGGCTCTTGCATAGACTTTGAACAGTGACACGTCTGGCACCCTCTGTGCATCAGCAAAACTTCGGAATGCTGGGATGCTACAGATCGCTACCTGAACCGGCGATTAACGGAATCTACAGCTGTTTTCTCAAGGGAATTTTTCGCGCGACACGGGCGATGGCAGGGTGATGACGCTATCGGCCGCAGCAGAAATGAGACACTTTGCGGACGACCCTGCCGTGATATGATCCGTTACTAATAAGTCACGCATGGATCGCCATTCAAGGTTGAATAGTAAAAAATTCGCTAAAGGCGTTCATTTTCGCGCCGACCTGAGTATGTTGCCGGCGATCGAGCGTGCTGTGGGGCCTGGCGGAATGGTTGGCAATGCTCGTTCGCCAATAATTCGGGCTGAAAAGCCGGGGGTAGATGTGAATATCCATTCGCTATTGCAATTGCTTGTGGTCATCGAGGAATGCAAGCTTGCCAGGAACGTCGTGACCGAGCTCGAACTCGTGCTGCGCTCCTATAAGTTCGATTTCTACGGCCTGCTGAAGCAAACGCGGCCGAACGTCGACGTTTCCAACTTCATGCTGGCGGGCCGGTGGCCCGATCAATGGCCGATGACCTACGTTCGCAAGCGGTACATGCTGGTGGATCCGGTCGCGCGTTATGCCACCCGCGCGCAGCGTCCCTTCCGCTGGAGGGATGCCGTGGCCGCGCTGAAGACGGACCCGCTCCGGCGGCGCATGGAGCAGATGATGGCGGATGCCCGCGCCAACGGCCTCGTCGACGGCTATATTTTCCCGATCCATGGGCGCAGCGGCCTGCTGGGAAGCATGACGATCGGCGGCGAGGCGGTCGATCTTTCCCCAACGGAGCTCTCCCTGTTCGACGCGGTCGCCAGAAAAGCCTTCTGGCGGCTCCTGGAGCTGAACGACGAGGCGCAGTTCTTCGAAGAGCCCGGAAAGGCCGACCTGAAGCTGACCAAGCGCGAGATGGAGGTGCTGAACCATCTGGCGGACGGCATGACGTCCATCGAGATCAGCCGGCTCCTGGCGATTTCCAATCATACCGTCGACTGGTACATGAACAGCATCCAGGACAAGCTGAAGGCCAAGAACCGGCAGCATATCGTTGCCATCGCTTTCAGAAACGGACTTATTCCCTAGCGGAAACTATTTTATCGTTCGGGGCCATGGGGAAATTGAACTTCCCGTGACAAGAAGTTAAGAATTCTCTTCGCGGGTGCAGCATTGCCCGTTTCGATGCCGTGAGGAGAGCGCATTGCCTATTTCCAAGATCCTGGTCGCCAACCGTTCCGAAATCGCTATCCGCGTGTTCCGCGCCGCTAACGAGCTTGGCATAAAAACGGTCGCCATCTGGGCCGAGGAAGACAAACTGGCGCTGCATCGCTTCAAGGCGGACGAGAGCTATCAGGTCGGCCGCGGCCCGCATCTTGCCCGCGATCTCGGGCCGATCGAAAGCTATCTGTCCATCGACGAGATCATCCGCGTCGCCAAGCTTTCCGGTGCCGACGCCATCCATCCGGGCTACGGCCTGCTGTCGGAAAGCCCGGAATTCGTCGATGCCTGCGATGCCGCCGGCATCATCTTCATCGGCCCGCGCGCCGATACGATGCGCCAGCTCGGCAACAAGGTCGCAGCGCGCAACCTCGCGATCTCGGTCGGCGTGCCCGTCGTGCCGGCCACCGAGCCGCTGCCGGACGATATGGCGGAAGTGGCCCGCATGGCCGAGAAGATCGGCTATCCGGTCATGCTCAAGGCTTCCTGGGGCGGCGGTGGCCGCGGCATGCGCGTCATCCGCTCCGAGGCCGATCTCGCCAAGGAAGTGACGGAAGCCAAGCGCGAGGCAAAGGCCGCCTTCGGCAAGGACGAGGTCTATCTCGAAAAGCTGGTCGAGCGCGCCCGCCATGTCGAAAGCCAGATCCTCGGCGACACGCACGGCAATGTCGTGCATCTCTTCGAGCGCGACTGTTCAGTGCAGCGCCGCAACCAGAAGGTCGTCGAGCGTGCGCCGGCGCCCTATCTCAGCGATGCGCAGCGCCAGGAGCTGGCCGCCTATTCGCTGAAGATCGCCAAGGCGACGAACTATATCGGCGCCGGCACCGTCGAATATCTGATGGATGCCGATACCGGCAAATTCTACTTCATCGAAGTCAATCCGCGCATCCAGGTGGAGCATACCGTCACCGAAGTCGTCACCGGCATCGATATCGTCAAGGCGCAGATCCACATCCTCGACGGCTTTGCCATCGGCACGCCGGAATCGGGCGTTCCACGCCAGGAAGACATCCGCCTCAACGGCCATGCGCTGCAGTGCCGCGTGACCACCGAGGACCCGGAGCATAACTTCATTCCGGACTACGGCCGCATCACCGCCTATCGCTCGGCGTCCGGTTTCGGCATCCGTCTCGATGGCGGCACCTCCTATACCGGCGCGATCATCACCCGCTATTACGATCCGCTGCTGGTGAAGGTGACCGCCTGGGCGCCGAACCCCCAGGAAGCGATCGCCCGCATGGATCGCGCCTTGCGCGAATTCCGCATCCGCGGCGTGGCGACGAACCTCACCTTCCTCGAAGCGATCATCACGCACCCGAAATTCCGCGACAACAGCTATACGACGCGCTTCATCGATTCGACGCCCGAGCTGTTCCAGCAGGTCAAGCGTCAGGATCGCGCCACGAAGCTGCTCACCTACCTTGCCGACGTCACCGTCAACGGTCATCCCGAGACGCGCGGCCGGCCGGCTCCTTCGCCCAAGGTGGCCGAACCGGTGCTGCCCTACATTGACAGTAACGTTCCCGACGGCACCAAGCAGCTGCTCGACAAGCTCGGTCCGCAGAAATTCGCCGAATGGATGCGCGGCGAGAAGCGCGTTCTGATGACCGACACGACGATGCGCGACGGGCATCAGTCGCTGCTCGCCACCCGCATGCGCACCTACGATATCGCCAGCATCGCCGGCACCTATGCGCGTGCACTGCCGCAGCTTCTGTCGCTGGAGTGCTGGGGCGGCGCCACTTTCGACGTTTCCATGCGCTTCCTCACCGAAGATCCGTGGGAGCGCCTGTCGCTGATCCGCGAGGCCGCGCCGAACCTTTTGCTGCAGATGCTGCTGCGCGGCGCCAACGGCGTTGGCTACACCAACTATCCCGACAATGTCGTGAAATACTTCGTCCGGCAGGCGGCCAAGGGCGGCGTCGATCTCTTCCGCGTCTTCGACTGCCTGAACTGGGTCGAGAACATGCGCGTGTCGATGGATGCCGTCGCCGAGGAGAACAAGCTCTGCGAGGCAGCGATCTGCTACACGGGCGACATCCTCAACTCCGCCCGCCCGAAATACGATCTCAAATATTATACCGATCTTGCCGTCGAGCTGGAAAAGGCCGGCGCTCACATCATCGCGCTGAAGGACATGGCCGGCCTGCTGAAGCCGGCCGCCGCCAAGGTGCTGTTCAAGGCGCTGCGCGAGGCGACCGGGCTGCCGATCCACTTCCACACGCATGACACCTCGGGCATTGCGGCCGCGACGGTACTGGCTGCGGTCGACGCCGGCGTCGATGCCGTGGACGCGGCGATGGATGCGCTGTCGGGCAATACCTCGCAGCCGTGCCTCGGCTCGATCGTCGAGGCGCTCAAGGGCTCGGAGCGCGATCCGGGCCTCGATCCGGAGTGGATTCGCCGCATTTCTTTCTACTGGGAAGCCGTGCGCCACCAGTACGCCGCCTTCGAAAGCGACCTCAAGGGACCGGCTTCGGAGGTCTATCTGCACGAAATGCCGGGCGGCCAGTTCACCAATCTCAAGGAGCAGGCCCGCTCGCTCGGGCTTGAGACCCGCTGGCATCAGGTGGCGCAGGCCTATGCCGATGCCAACCAGATGTTCGGCGATATCGTCAAGGTGACGCCGTCCTCCAAGGTGGTCGGCGACATGGCGCTGATGATGGTCAGCCAGGACCTGACGGTTGCCGATGTCGAGAACCCGGCCAAGGACATCGCCTTCCCGGATTCGGTCGTCTCCATGCTGAAGGGCGATCTCGGCCAGCCGCCGTCGGGATGGCCGGAAGCGTTGCAGAAGAAGGCGCTGAAGGGCGACAAACCCTATACCGTCCGCCCCGGCTCGCTGCTTGCCGAAGCCGATCTCGATGCCGAGCGCAAGGCAATCGAGACCAAGCTGGAGCGCAAGGTCGACGATTTCGAATTCGCCTCCTACCTGATGTATCCGAAGGTCTTCACCGATTACGCATTGGCGGCCGACACCTACGGCCCGGTCTCGGTGCTGCCGACGCCAGCCTATTTCTACGGCCTGAAGGAAGGCGACGAGCTGTTTGCCGAAATCGAGAAGGGCAAGACGCTCGTGATCGTCAACCAGGCGATGACGGCGACCGACGACAAGGGCATGGTGACGGTGTTCTTCGAGCTCAACGGCCAGCCGCGCCGCATCAAGGTGCCGGATCGCGCCCACGGCGCTTCCGGCAGCGCGGTACGCCGCAAGGCCGAGACCGGCAATGCCGCCCATGTCGGCGCGCCGATGCCGGGCGTCATCTCCACGGTCTTCGTCGCGCCCGGCCAGGCGATCAAGGCCGGCGATGTGCTGGTTTCCATCGAGGCCATGAAGATGGAAACGGCGCTGCACGCCGAAAAGGACGGCACGATTTCCGAAGTGCTCGTGCGCGCCGGCGACCAGATCGATGCCAAGGACCTGCTGGTCGTCTACGGCGCATAATTGAGATGCGAGAGGCGGCCGGCGAAGCTGGCCGCCAATGAAAATATTCCGCTTTTTACGTCGGGCCGCGGCCAAGGCCGGATCCATGGAGGTGGAGGAGTGACGGGAGCGGTTTCCCTGCGCGCGGCGTCCAATGCCGATATCGACGGCATTCGCGCCTTGACGCGCGAGGCCTACGGCAAATGGGTGCCCCTTATCGGTCGCGAACCATTGCCGATGATGGCGGACTATGCCGAGGCCGTGCGCAAGCATCGCATCGACCTCGTGGAGGCCGAAGGCGAGCTTGTGGCATTGATCGAGATGGTGCCGGGTGCGGACCACCTGTTGATCGAGAATATTGCCGTATCGCCTCGGCATCAGGGTCAGGGCATCGGCAGGAGGTTGCTTGCCCATGCCGAGCAGGTCGCCGCCTCGCTCGGCGTCAAGGACCTTCGGCTCTACACGAACAAGCGCTTTGCCGAGAATGTGCAGCTTTATCTGAGGAGTGGCTATGCGATCGATCGCGAAGAGCCACTCAAGGACGGTTTTCTCGTCCACATGAGCAAGCGTATCGAATAGCTGCGCGAAAGCTTCCCCTCAGCATGCCCGCCTCTCGATCACGGCAGCCCAAAGCGCCGCCAGCAGTGCGAGCATCGAGGATACCAGCATCAGGACGAACAGCGTGTGGATCGTTGCCGACCGCTCAAGAAACAGCCCTGCGATGGAGCCGATGAGCGCACCGCCTGCGATCCGCAGGGCAGCGGCGAGTCCCGCGGCCGTGCCGACCATATCCGACCGAACCGACATCGCGCCGCTGTTGGCGGCCGGCATGGTCAGGCCGTTGCCGAGACCGATGAAGATGCAGGGGCCGAACAGCGCCAGTATCTGCGTCATGCCTGATAGCGACAGAGCGAGGCCGAAGGCGAGCCCGATGCAGGTCAGAAGCCGCGCGACGACCAGTATCCTGCCGAGCGGGATCCGCGCGCCATAGCGGCCGGCCAGATAGCTGCCGAGAATGAAGCCGGCGGGAACTAGGCCCATGTAGAAGCCGAGCCTGGCGCTCGAGCCGCCGAGCGCATCGCCAATGGTAAGCGGCGCTCCGCCGAGGAAGATGTAGAGCACGCCCATCGAGCAGGACATGCAGAGCGTATAGGCCCAGAATCGCGCCGAGCACAGGAGCAGCCCATAGGAGGCGAGGTAGTTCCTGCGCGATCCCGGCGACGGTGCTTTCGATCCCTTCAATTCGCGCATGGACAGGAGGAATGCGGCCGCCCCGAGAACCGCGAGGACGACGAAGCTCGCCTGCCAGCCGAAGACTTCGTCCAGCGAGCCGCCGAACAGCGGACCGACCATGGGCGCCAGCGCCCATCCCATGGCGAGGTAGCCGAATTTGCTGGCGGCTTCGCGTTCGCCCGAGGTTTCCTTGATGATGACGAGGGCGACGGAGTAGCACGGTCCGATACAGGCCTGCATCGAGCGGAAGACGAGGAAGGTGCCGATATCGGGGGCGAGAGCGCAGCCGACCGACGCGACGACGAAGATGGAAAGTGCCGTCAGGACGACCGACCTGCGGCCGAACCGGTCCGATATCGCGCCGCCGATCGCCTCAAGGGTTGCCGTGACGATGGAAAAACCGGCGACCGACAGGTTCACAAGGGCGAAATCGGCGTGAAATGCCGCAGCGATCTTCGGCAGCGACGGCAGGATCATGTTGACCGGCAGCACGGCAAGCGCGGAAAGCAGGATAAGGGTCGTCAGCCGCGGCTGTACGGCTGCTCTCCCAATGGTCGGATCTTCGATGGCTTGCGTGGCTGAACGTTGGATGCGGTTTTCGGTGCGCGTCATGGCCTTGTCCGTCGTGCGGGTGGGAAGTCGAGGGAGATCTGACGGGTGCCGCCCGGAATGAGGGCAATAAAAAAGGCCCCGTCAGGAGCCTGCTTACCGCGCATGGGTGCTTTCGCCGGATGGTTACACCATCCTGCCCATGCGCCTTCCTACCACAACGAGAACCAAAGTCGTGTTCATGACGTAAGAGCTAAACGGAAAGCCGCGCATCGTCAATGCGCGGCCGTCGGCAGGGCAAACGGGCTTGTCTGCGCTTTAGGCGCAGGGCCTCTTATATGTCGTAGCTGTGACCGGCATTCAGCGTCGAGATGAACTGCCGGGTCCGCTCCTGCGACGGGGCACCGAAAATGCTGCTTGAAGACCCGGTTTCGACGATGTTGCCCGCTTCGAGGAACACCACATTGTTGGCGATCTTCGAGGCAAGGCGCAGGTCGTGCGTCGCCATGACCATGGTCGTGCCTTCGCTGGCGAGCTTGCCGAGGACATCGACCACTTCGGCCGCCAGTTCCGGATCGAGCGCGGACGTCGGCTCGTCGCAGAGCAGGACGCGCGGCGAAGGGGCGAGCGCCCGGGCGATGGCGACGCGCTGCTGCTGGCCGCCTGATAGCGTCGAGGGCCAGGCATCCATCTTGTGCGCCATGCCGACCTTGGTCAAAAGCTCGACGGCGCGGGCGCGGGCCTTGTCCTGCGGCCAGCGCAGCACGGTCGTCAGCCCCTCCATGACGTTGCCGATGGCGGTCTGATGCGGGAAGAGCTGGAAATTCTGGAAGACCATGCCGGTCTGGCGGCGGATCTTCTGGATATCCTGCCACGCGACCCGCTTGTCGGGCGCGAAGGTGATCGCCTCCCCGCCGATGCGGATCGTGCCGGCGGTCGGGATTTCCAAAAGGTTGATGCAGCGCAGCAGCGTGCTCTTGCCGCCGCCGGAGGGGCCCACAAGCGCCGTCACCGTGCCCTCCGGGATCACCAGGTTGATGTCCTTGAGGATGACGTTGTCGCCGAAGCGCTTTTCGATATGCGAAAGCTCGATCATGTCCGCGCCTCCAGCGTGCCGCCATAGCGGGCGAAACGGCGTTCGAGGGAGCCCTGCAGCGTCGAGAGAAAGGTGCTGAGGACGAGATAGATCAGCGCCGCCTCGATATAGAGGATCAGCGGCTCGTAGGTCGTCGCCACGATGCGTTGCGCGGCCTGGAACAGTTCCGGCACGGTGATGGCGGCGGCAAGCGAGGTGTCCTTGACCAGAGAGATGAACGTGTTCGACAGCGGCGGCACGGCGACGCGGGCTGCCTGCGGCAGGATGGTGCGGCTCATGGCCTGGCGCCAGCTCATGCCGATCGAATAGGCGGCTTCCCACTGCCCCTTCGGCACGGAGGAAATGACGGCGCGGATGATTTCCGACGTATAGGCGCCGACGCTGAGCGTGAAGCCGATCACTGCGGCCGGAAAGGCATCGAGCAGGATGCCGAGGCTCGGCAGGCCGTAGAAGATGACGAAGAGCTGCACCAGCAGCGGCGTGCCGCGAATGACCCAGACATAGAAGCGCGCAACGGCCGCCAGCGGCGGCGGGCCGAACAGCCTTGTGACGGCCGTGAGCAGGCCGAGCAGCAGGCCGAGAACAAAGGTGATCAGGGTGAGCGGGATGGTGAAGACGAGCCCCGCCCAAAGCAGCGTGCCCAGTGATTCCCACATCAGTTGCAGCCAATGCCCCACAGAGAAGCCTTTCGATAAGAGAATGCGTCCGGAGATGACCCCGGACGCATTTTTTTCACAATTTGGTTTTTCTGGCTATTCCCTCTTACTTCGAAACGTCCTGTCCGAAGTATTTCTGGGAAATCTTGGCATAGGTGCCGTCAGCCTTGATATCGGCCAGCGCCTTGTTGATGGCGGCCTGCAGCTCCGGTTCGCCCTTGCGGATGATGGCGGCGGAATAATCGGCATTGGCCTGCTGGGCGACGATCTTCACCGGCGCATCGGGCTTGTGCTTCTTGAAGTCGAGGAAGGAGAGGCTGTCGTTGATCGTCGCATCGGCGCGGCCGGTCAGCACGAGCTGGATCGACTGGTCGAAACCATCCGTGCCGACGAGCTCGGCGCCGGACTCCGTGGCGAGCTTGCCGAAGTTGCTGGTCAGCGACTGCGCGGACTTCTTGCCCTTGAGATCGGCGAAATCCTTGATGTCGGTGTTGCTGTCCTTGACGATCAGCACGGCCTTGGAGGCGATGTAGGGATCGGAGAAATCATACTTCTGCTTGCGGGCGTCGGTGATGCCGACCTCGTTGATGACGGTGTCGTAGCGGTTGGCGTCGAGGCCGGCGATCAGGCCGTCCCATTTGCCTTCGAGGAACTGTGCCTTGACGCCGAGCTTGGCGGCGATCGCCTCGGCGATCTCGACATCGAAGCCGGTGAGCTTGTTGTTCTCGTCATGATAGGTGAACGGCGCATAGGTGCCTTCCGTGCCGACTTTCAGCACGCCGGCCGCCTGGATCGCCTTGAGGTTGTCGCCGGCATGTGCCGGCAGGAGGAGCGCGGCCTGTACAAGCGCGGCAGCAGCGGCAGTCTTCAACCAGTTCATCGTTTTCTTCCGTTTCTGGAGCGGTTTCATTCAATGTCGCATACATCGCAGAAAAATCGCAGCGCGGAAGCGTAGAAAACTGCGAGATAAATGGGCAATTGCGAATATTTTTCTCAAGATTCGGCGGATTCGACAGCTTCGCGAAGAAAGCCGCTCATTTGCACAAACGTTCAAGATCAATCCGGCGCCGCGGCCGACAATCATTCCTTTCATATCCGAAAGGGAAGACCATGACAGATGTCAATGCGGCTCGGGGAAAGCAGGCCGTCAATTTGCAGGAGAGGCTTGAAAGGATCGAGGGGTTCTGGCAGCCTCGCGTCATCGCTGAAATGAATGACTATCAGTTCAAGCTCGTCCGCATCGAGGGGGATTTCATCTGGCATGATCATCCGGAAACGGATGAGGCGTTCATCGTTATAGAGGGGCGGTTGCGGATCGATTTTCGTGACGGTGCCGTCCATATCGGACCTGGCGAAATGTTCGTCGTTCCGAAGGGAATGGAGCACAAGCCCTTCGCGGAGAAGGAAGTCCGGATGATGCTGATCGAACCGCGCGGCACTTTGAACACCGGTCGCGAAGGCGGTGCAAGGACGGCTGAGAACGATATCTGGATATAGATTGCATCGCGCCGACCGGTGGGTTGCCTAGGTCCTGTTGACGACTGCGTGAGCCGTATGGCAGCCTTTCCGCCAACGGGCGCTTCCTCGTCTTTATGATCGTAGCGGCGCCAGACCTCCAGACAGGCGCGGCGTGTACCGATGCATCCTCGACTCCTGAAAACATTCCTGGCGGTCGCCCGCAGCAAAAGCTTCACGCGGGCGGCGCAGGAGGTTCATCTTGCGCAATCCAGCGTCAGCGACCAGATGCAGTCGCTCGAGGCTGAGTTGGGAGCGGTGCTTTTTACCCGCTCGAAACAAGGTCTAGGGCTGACGCAGGCGGGTGAGACGCTGGTCTCATATGCCGAGGAGATGTTGGCGCTGGCGGACGAGGCACGCGGGGCCGTCGTGGCAGCGGCAGGGCATCAGGCCGGGTTGGTCACGATAGGTGCGCTGGAGACAATCGCCGCTATCAAGCTTCCCGAGTGGCTGTCGGCTTTCCAGAGCGATCATCCCGATGTCAGCCTCCAGCTGAAGGTGGCCGGCAGCGGCGATCTGTTGCGCAAGCTCGACACCGGCGAGATCGACCTTGCTTTCTGCTTCGATCAGGGTGGTTTCGACGAGCGTTTCGTCCGGCGGGCAATCGCGACCGAGCCGCTGATCGTTGCGATACACCCCCAGGCAAAATTCATGGCGAGGGAGCTGGATTTGGCCGGGCTTGCATCGATGGAGTTTCTTGCGACCGAGGTCGGCTGTGCCTACCGCGCCATGTTCGACAAGGCATTTGCCGACGCCGGCGTGCCAGCGCCGAAGCCTTCCGCGGAGGTCGGCAGCGTCGGTGCGATCATCCGGCTGGTGGCGGCCGGCGCCGGAATCGCGCTGGTGCCGCGCCTTGCGGCTGCCGAGGCGCTCGATCGCGGTGAAATCGGTGAGGTGTCGTGGCCAGGATCGGACCGGACGGTTACGTTGGCGATGATCTGGCGTCGCCGGCGTGTTCAGCCGCCAGCGCTGCGATCGCTGCTGACGGCCTCAATCGAACACTTCGCGGCGGTCAGATCAGCCGGTGTCCGCCCTCGACATGCAGTGTCGTCCCCGTCGTAAAGCCATTGCCCATCAGATAGCCGATAGCCTTGGCGATATCCTCGGGTTGGCCGATGCGGCCGACCGGCAGCCGCTTTGCCATGGCGTCCAGCGTTTCGTCCTTCTTGTCGCCGGCTACGAATGTCCAGATAGGTGTATTGACCCAGCCAGGCGAAACAACGTTGACGCGGATCGGTGCCAGCTCGACTGCGAGCGCACGGACCAGCCCCTCCAATGCCGCGTTGACGGCGGCGACGACCGAACCTCGCGCCGACGGGCGGTAGGCCGCGATACCGGATGTAAATGTGATCGAGCTGGTGGACGCGAGTTTTCGGGCGCCATATTTGGCGAGCAGCAGCGGTCCATAGAATTTGCTTTCCACCACCCTTTGCGCTGCCTTCAGATCCAGTGAAGGCAACAATTCATAGGCGCCTTCGATGTCGGCGGCGGTGCTGACGATGTGATCGAGCCCTTCGATCCGTCCGAAAAGATCGGCAACCTGCGCTTCCTGTGTGATATCGAGCGCGACAGTGGACAGCGCTGAACTTTGCAATTCCGCACGGGCATGCCGGAGCTTGTCCTCGTTCCGCCCGACGATGATTACCTCCGCGCCGGCTGCGATAGCCTGTTTCGCCAGCGCCAGGCCCATTCCGGAACTGCCGCCGACGATGAGGATTCGTGAATTCGTCATGTCTGCCGATGCCATGTATTTTACTCCCGATGTGGATGCTTTCGGGGAAGACTTGGCAGAAAGGCCGGAAGATCGAAAACGGAGAAAAACGATGATATCATCGGATTTTCCGATGTCGGCGCCGGCTAGAGCAATTCCAGGAAAAGTGCGCAGCGGTTTTCCGTCCGGAATCGCGTAAAAACAAAGGGATAGAGCGGTTCATCGATTCCGTGAAACGAGGAACTGCTCTAGGCGTTTGGGATGGCAATTATGGCGTTGAAACCTGCATTCACGCCGCAGCCGGCCGCCGTTTGATCCGTTCGCTGACGATGATGATGAATCCGGCGCTGAGGATCAGGATCGCGCCGATGAAGGTGTTGGCGCCGGGGATGTCGCCCCAGATCATGTAGCCGAGCAGGAAGGCCCAGACGAGCGAGGTGTATTCGAACGGCGCCAGCACCGAGACCGGGGCCTGGCGCATGCCTTCGAAGAGAGCGAGCTGGCCGGCGCCGGCAATCACGCCGGTCAGCGCCAGCAGGACCACCTGGAAGGGTGTCGGCGTGTGCCAGTGGGCGATCGCCATGCCGGCGGTCAGGACGATGAACATGATGTTGGAGACGGCCATCTGGATATGGCTCTTCTCGTGCAGCGCCGTCTTGCGCAGCAGCACCATGCCGCTTGCCCACAGGACGGCGGCTTGCAGCGCCAGATAGACCGGCCAGGAGATCGACAGGCCTACCGGATTGGAGGCGATGACCACGCCGCAGAAGCCGACGCCGACGGCCATCCAGCGCGCGAACGTGACCTTTTCGCGCAGCACGATGGTCGCAAGGATCGTGCCGACGATGGGGGCTGCATAATAGAGCGTCGTCACCTCGGCGAGTTGCAGGTAGGAAGCGGCCGAATAATAGGAAATCCAGGCGATCAGGATGATGACGCTGCGCACGATCATCGGCTTGAGGATCGGCGAGCGCGCAACCTTGTGAACGAGCGCGGGTCCCTCGAAGACGAAGCAGCCGGCCAGGATGGTGCAGCTTCGGATGAACAGGACTTGCCAGACCGGAATGGAGGCGACAAGCAGCTTCACCGCCGAATCGTGGGCGGTGAACAGCATGTAGGCAAACACCGTAAGCAGGATGCCGTAGCCGATGGAGTTTTTCACGGGGATGCACCAGAGGATGACCCGAAGCGGGCCGGCTGAAGAACATTTCAGGCTTCAATCGATAGGAGCCTACTTTTTCGCCGTCAATAGGGCTTTTCGACGGCTGCTGAGGGTCACGAAATATTTATTCGGGGTTGTGGCGGCTTTGCCTGCGCTTTAACAGACGGAGACGAAATGTGACCGGCATCCCGGTTTCGGGCCGTTGAGATTTCAATCGATTTAAATAGACTGCGGCAAGCGCTTTGGAGGAATTTTCATGGACGAGAGGATGAGAATGGCGGGCCTGGAGGCGCAAAGGAGCGGATTTTTCACAAAACCGCGCGCCGCCGTGTCCCTGCTGTTCTTGCTGAACGGGTTCATGGTCGGCTGCTGGGCGCCGAAAATTCCCGAATTCGCCGAGCGGCTGCACCTGACGAAATTCGAGCTCGGCCTGATGATCCTCGCCTTCGGCGTCGGGTCGCTGGTGATGATGCCGCTTGCGGGTGCGCAGATCGCCGTGCGTGGATCGCGCATCGTCGTGCGCGCCTTTGCGGTGCTGCTGCTGCCGATGATTCTGGCTCTCACCCTGGCGCCGAACGTCTGGACCGCGGCCATCGCGCTTTTCCTTTTCGGCGGCTTCGTCGGCGCCATGGACGTGGCGATGAACGCCAACGCCGTCTCGGTCGAGAAATCCATGCGCCGGGCGATCATGTCCTCCTGCCATGCCTTCTGGAGCCTGGGCGGCCTGCTGGGGTCGGCGATCGGCGGGCTGCTGATTTCGCGCTGGGGCGTTCTCGGCCACGCCGAGGCGTCGACCGTTCTCGCCGTTCTTTTCCTGATCGTCGCCTGGCCGATGGTTCTGGGCGACCAGCCGCATCCCGACGAAGCCAAGCCGAAGGCAAAGCTGCCGATGATCCCGCTACCCTGGCTGCTCGGTATCGTCGCGCTGTTCTGCATGGTGCCGGAAGGCGCGGTGCTCGATTGGAGCGCGCTCTATCTCGGTCAGGAAAAGGGCGCGTCGGTGGCGCTGTCCGGCTTCGGCTTCGCCGCGTTTTCGGCCACCATGGCGACCATGCGCTTCGCCGGCGATTTCGTGCGCGACTGGCTGGGTGCCGTGCGCACGCTGCGCGTCTGCACGGTCTTTGCCATTGTCGGCATGCTGATGGCGGCGCTGGCGCCGAATGCGGAAATCGCCATTCTCGGTTTCGCGCTGTGCGGCATCGGGATTTCCAACATGGTGCCGATCGCGTTTTCGGCGGCCGGCAACATTCCGGGCCTGCAGCCCGGCATCGGCATTTCGGTCGTCACGACGCTCGGCTATTCCGGTATGCTGGTGGCACCGTCCGCCATCGGCTTCGCCGCCGAGCATGTCGGCTTCTCGCCTGTGCTGATGGCGCTGCCGGTGCTGCTGCTCGTGGTGCTGGCCTTGTCGCCGCTCGCGCGCTACGCCGACGGCATTGGCGGCAGCAAGCATTAATTTCGTCATTTTTGACCGGTAACGGGTGGCTCCCGTCCGATCAAAAGAGATTGCCGGAGCGGTTGACAACGATCGTTTCGTGATCCACCTGAAAGGCACCCGTTTCAAAGGCCTGCGAGAGCTTTCCATGTCGTCCGCCAGTGATTTCGATCCGAAACCGCGCCGTTCCTCCGTTGCCGTCGATGTCGGCGGCGTGATCGTCGGCGGCGGTGCGCCTGTGGTCGTGCAGTCCATGACCAACACCGATACGGCCGATATCGATTCGACCGTGGCGCAGGTGGCGGCCCTCTTCAAGGCCGGCTCCGAGCTCGTGCGTATCACCGTCGATCGTGACGAGAGCGCGGCCGCCGTGCCGAAGATCCGCGAGCGGCTGCTGCGGCTCGGCATGGACGTGCCGCTGATCGGCGATTTTCATTATATCGGCCACAAGCTGCTTGCCGATCATCCGGCCTGCGCCGAGGCGCTGGCGAAATACCGCATCAATCCCGGCAATGTCGGTTTCAAGGACAAGAAGGACAAGCAGTTCGCCGAAATCATCGAAATGGCGATCCGCTACGACAAGCCGGTGCGCATCGGCGTCAACTGGGGCTCGCTCGATCAGGACCTATTGACCGCGCTGATGGACAAGAATGCCGCCGAAGGCTCTCCGTTGTCGGCCCGGCAGGTGACGCGCGAGACCATCGTGCAATCGGCACTGATCTCGGCCGATCTCGCCGAAGAAATCGGTCTGCCGCGCAACCGCATCATCCTGTCGGCCAAGGTCAGCCAGGTACAGGATCTGATCGCCGTCTATTCCATGCTGTCCGAACGCTCCGACCACGCCCTGCATCTCGGCCTCACCGAGGCCGGCATGGGCTCGAAGGGCATCGTCGCTTCGTCCGCCGCCATGGGTTATGTGCTGCAGCACGGCATCGGTGACACGATCCGCGTTTCGTTGACCCCGGAGCCGAATGGTGACCGCACCCGTGAGGTGCAGGTGGCGCAGGAGCTTCTGCAGGTCATGGGCTTCCGCCAGTTCATTCCCGTCGTCGCGGCTTGTCCCGGCTGCGGCCGAACGACGTCGACCGTCTTCCAGGAGTTGGCGCAGAACATCCAGAACGACATTCGCAAGAACATGCCGGTCTGGCGCGAAAAGTATCCGGGGGTCGAGGCGCTGAACGTCGCCGTCATGGGCTGCATCGTCAACGGTCCCGGCGAAAGCAAGCATGCCGATATCGGCATTTCCCTGCCCGGCACCGGCGAGACGCCGGCCGCCCCGGTCTTCATCGACGGCCAGAAGGCCATGACGTTGCGCGGCCCGAACATCGCTTCGGATTTCGAGGCGCTGGTTGGCGATTACATCGAGAAGCGGTTCGGCCGGAAGGATGTCGCGGCGGAGTGATCCGCCGCTCAAACCGCCCTATCTGCCAGTTTTCACGTAGTTCCGGCCGCAAAGCTACCTCGCACCTTTGCTGTGGCTGCTTTAGATGTTGCTCGTCAGCAGCTTGATGCCGGCAAAGCAGTAGAAGCCGGCCATGACGCCCTCGATCCAGCGGCGCGCATTGCGATAGACCTTCAGCGCATGGGGTGTCGAAAACAGGATCGCATAGCCCATGAACACCACGAAGCCGGTGACGCCGCAAACCGCGATGATCAGCACCGCCACGGAAGCGGGCGCTCCCTGAGGCATGCCGAGCGCGATGATGGCAAGCCAGGCGAAGATCGCTTTCGGATTGGTGACGTGGATGCCGTAGCCGCGCAGGAGCAGCGATTTGAAGCCGGGCGTTTTCGGTCCTTCCGCCGCCGTCGGCATCTCGCCGCTGGCCCGAACGGCGCGGAATGCCTTGTAGGCGAGATAGAGCAGGTAGATGCCGCCGAAGATTTTCAGCACCTCCAGCGCCATGGCATAGGTTTGCAGCAGCGTGGCAAGACCTGCGGCAGCCGCGGTCGCCCAGGTCAGCGAGCCGCCGAAGATGCCGAGCGCTATGGTCGTGCCGGCCTTGCGGCCATGCGTCATCGATGTGCCGATGATGGCCATGATCGCCGGACCCGGACTGACCACGGCAACGATGTAGGCAATATAGGCCGGCAGAATCTGCGGCAGATAGGCAAGCGTTTCGTGCATGGAGAAATTTCCCGAAGCATCGGCCGGCGCGAACAATTCTGCGTCTATGGGCCAATCCCGGGACGGCAATGTGTCACAAAATGCAGCGGAAATCACCCGGCAACGCATGGATTCTTGTTATGGTGACATTCCATCGGCGAATGGATCGCAAGTCGGGCTGCCATGCCGGCCTGTTCCCGCATCCATAAGCGCCCTTGAGCGGTGCGCTGCGGCCGTTGGTCCGTCTGCCGGCGGACTGCCTCGTGCTCCTGTGCCCGAGTCAGTTCCTGCGGTTCGCGACGAAACGGGCGGTTTCCGTCAGCACGTCTGCCTTGTCGCCATAGCCTGACAGCAGGCCTGCTGCTTCGTTTACCAGCCTGGAAAGCGTCGCCTCGGCCCATTCCTGGCCGCGCAGGGCGACCAGCGTACCCTTGCCGCGAGCGGCATCCTTGCCGGTTGCCTTGCCCATGGTGGCGGCATCGGCGGTGAGGTCGAGAAGATCGTCGGCGAGCTGGAAGGCAAGGCCGATCTTTTCGCCGAACGTCCGGAGACGCTGGCGGTCTTGCGCCGATGCGCCAGCGATGATGGCCCCGGCCTCGCAGGCGAAGCGGATCAACGCGCCGGTCTTCATCGCCTGCAGCGTGGTGATGCCGCTTTCATCCGGAGTTTCCTTCTCCGCCGCGAGATCGAGGGCCTGGCCGCCGGCCATGCCGCCGATGCCGGCCGCTCGCGCCAGCGCCAGAACGAGCGCCATTTTCCGATCCGCCGGCAGCTCGGTTTCGGGGGCGGCAATGATGTCGAAGGCATAGGTCAGCAGGCTGTCGCCCGCCAGGATCGCCGTTGCATAGTCGAAGGCGATATGGACCGTCGGCTGGCCACGGCGCAGGTCGTCGTCGTCCATGGCGGGCAGGTCGTCATGGACGAGGGAATAACAGTGCACGCATTCGAGTGCGGCGCCGACCCTGAGCGCGGCCTCCGCGTTGCCGCCGAGAAGCGCTGCCGATTCCATGACGAGAAAGGGACGCAGGCGCTTGCCGCCATTCAGGACACCGTGGCGCATGGCGCCCAGAAGCCGCGCCGGGCGAACGATCTCGTCGTTTGCCGGGGCGTCGCCGAGAAGCCGGTTCAGCAGGGCTTCTATCTTGCCGGCATTGTCCCGGAGGCGCTGTTCGAATGAGGAGTAGGTGCTGTCCATGGCCGCTGTTTGGCATGAGAGGCGGTTGCTGGCAACGAGAATTGTCAACAGCCGGATGGGGAATCGCGCCGGACTCTGGTCATCGCTGCATGTAGGCGGTATGACGAATGCAGCATCAGCGCGTTTCCCGGTTGCATCCAGCCTGCGCCGGGATGGAGCCATCGTGGACCTTCGGCAATTGGACATATCGACGGACAATGAGGAGGAAGCCGAAGTGCCGCAACGGTCCGGCCTGCTTGCGCGATTCAAGGCAAGGCCGCTTTGGCAGCGCATCGTCCTGGTGCTGATCGGCGTTTTCCTGCTGCCCTATCTTTTCATTTTCGTCTATCTGCTGCCGCTCATCCACCCCGTCTCGACCCTGATGATCGGGGATGCCGTTACCTTTCGCGGCTATGACCGCCGCTGGGTGCCGCTCGACAATATCGCGCCGGTGCTGGTGAAATCGGTCATGGTGTCCGAGGATGGGCAGTTCTGTTATCACGGCGGCGTCGATTGGGGCGAAATGCGGGTGCTCGTCGACGAAACCCTGCACGGCAAGTCGACGCGCGGCGGCAGCACGATCCCGATGCAGACGGTGAAGAACCTTTTTCTCTGGAACAGCCGCTCCTTCGTGCGCAAGACCCTGGAACTGCCGCTGGCGGTTTTCGCCTCCGCCGTCTGGTCCAAGCGCCGCATGATGGAGATCTACCTCAATGTCGCCGAATGGGGCCCGGGCATTTACGGCATCGAGGCGGCGGCGCGCTATCATTTCAAGGTGCCGGCCTCAAGGCTCACGGCGCGCCAGGCGGCTCTTCTCGCCGTTTCGCTTCCCAACCCGATCGACCGGGTGGCGAGCAAGCCGGGGCGAGGGCTCAGCCAGCTTGCCTCGCTGATCCAGCGCCGCGCCCGGAATGCGGATGCATACATCAGATGTCTTTATGACTGAGATCACAACTTGTCGTTCGATCGGCTGATCGTCATCCGGCATTGTCGGTCAGGACGCAGGAACCGGAAAGGAAACAGCGATCATGGACAAGCTGACCCTCTATATCGGCAACAAGAACTATTCCTCCTGGTCGTTCCGGCCGTGGATCGCGCTCGAAGGTTGCGGCGTCCCCTTCGAAGAGGTTCTGATCCCCTTCGATTTCCCGGGCGGCAATCCCCGCATTCGCCAGGTATCGCCGACCGGCAAGGTGCCGTTGCTGGACCATGATGGATTCAAGCTCTGGGAATCGCTCGCCATCATCGAGTATGTGGCCGAGCTTTTCCCGCATGCCGGACTTCTCCCGGGGGATCGGAAGGACCGGGCGCTGGCGCGGGCCTACGGCATGGAGATGCTTTCCGGTTTTCGAGCGCTTCGCAATGCATGTCCGATGAACATGCGGCGCCCCGTCAGCCGCCTCGATCTGCCGGAGGGCGTCATGGAGGACGTGGCGCGCATCGAGACCATCTGGCGCGAGGCGCGCTCCCGATCCGGCGGCCCCTTCCTGTTCGGCGCGTTTTCGGGGGCGGATGCGATGTTCGCGCCCGTCGTCAGCCGCCTGGAAAGATACGACATCGATGTTGCGGCCGACACGCGGGACTATATGGCTGCGATGAAGGCACTGCCGGCCTGGAGGAAGTGGGAGGCGGCGGCGCTGGAAGAAACATGGATCGTTCCGGAAGACGAGGCTTGAGCGCCGATTCGGCTTCGAATATCCGCGAATCCGTTGCAGCCGGCAAAAAATGCTGGAAGGGACTGGTCAAAGTCCGACAAGCCATGTATAAGCCGCCCCAATTTCCGAAATTGATGCATATCTGTTTCGGCCGCCTTGCTGGCCGCGGATATGTTTCGTCCGTCCATGGAGTAACGAGAATGGCTGTACCGAAGAGAAAAACGAGCCCGTCCAAGCGCGGTATGCGCCGCTCGGCCGACGCCCTGAAGGCCTCGACCTACGTCGAAGACAAGAACTCCGGCGAACTGCGCCGCCCGCACCACATCGACCTGAAGACCGGCATGTATCGCGGCCGCCAGGTTCTGACGCCGAAGGAAAGCGCATAATTCAGGCGCTGCCTTGATGGCATGAATAAAAGGCCGGCGTTACGCCGGCCTTTTTCTGTTTCTGATCAGGGTCGTTTGTGAGAGCGGGCACCAAGCAGCGTCTCGTGCCGCGCCTCCTGATGCCTCCTATCCCTGCGGGGCCTTCCCGGAGAAATGTCGCGAAGGGGCAGAGGGGGCGAACATTCTCCGCAAATTCAGGGCCGCGTTCCGCCGCCGTCCTGCCTCACAAACTGTCCAGCTTGTTCTGCATGGCACGGAGCTGTTCCTTCAGCTCGTCGATGTCCTTGGCTTCCGCCTTGCGGCTTTCCTTGACCGGCGGCTTCATGAAGGGCGAGAACATCTGCATGGCCTGCTGGAACATTTCGGTGTTGCGACGGACCTGCTCCTCGACCATCTGTATCGGCAGCTGCAGGTTCTTGCCGAGGGGCGTTTCGCCGAAGGCGCGATTGATCTGCTCGCGCATCTGGGTCTGCTGTTCCGTGAAAGAACGCATCGAGTGTTCAAGGAAGCTCGGCACGACCATCTGCATCTGGTCGCCGTAATAGCCGATGAGCTGCCGGAGGAATGAAATCGGCAGCAGCGTGTTGCCGGTTTTCGATTCCTGTTCGAAAATAATCTGCGTCAGGACAGAATGCGTAATGTCTTCACCGCTCTTGGCGTCCTGGACGATGAACTCCTCGCCCTTTTTGACCATCTCCGCCAGGTCGTCCAGCGTCACGTAGGTGCTGGTTCCGGTGTTGTATAGGCGGCGATTGGCGTATTTCTTGATTACGATCTGGCCCTCATTCTTTGCCATTATCAGTCTCCTGGCCCCGTCTGATTGTATGGAATGCTCCTCCACTTCGGAGTGTAGACGCAAAAGAAGCGTGGTGACAATCGCTTTGTGCGATGCGGCAAGCCCTTTCCCTTGGTTGGATTTTTGCAGGCGGTGGCGGGTTCGTGAAATCTGCGCGCCGAAAATTCTTGCTGTTTGACTCGGGCGCAAAGCTTTGACAGTTTCGCCTCATATACTTGTTCATTCTGTGAGGAGGCATCCATGAGCAATTCATCCATCGTCGTCGCCAGCGCCGCCCGTACCGCGGTCGGTTCCTTCAACGGAGCTTTTGCGACCGTTCCGGCTCATGAGCTCGGCGCCGCCGCCATCAAGGGCGTGCTGGAGCGCGCCGGCGTCGACGCCAAGGAAGTCGACGAGGTCATTCTCGGCCAGGTGCTTCAGGCCGGCGAAGGCCAGAATCCGGCACGCCAGGCGGCGATGAAGGCCGGTATTCCGCAGGAGGCCACCGCCTGGGGCGTCAACCAGCTTTGCGGTTCCGGCCTGCGCGCCGTCGCGCTCGGCATGCAGCAGATCGCAACCGGAGACGCGAAGATCATCGTTGCCGGCGGCCAGGAATCCATGTCGATGGCGCCGCATGCCGCAAACCTTCGTGCCGGCACCAAGATGGGCGACATGAAGATGGTCGACACCATGATCAAGGACGGCCTGACCGACGCCTTCTACGGCTATCACATGGGCATCACCGCAGAAAATGTCGCGCGGCAGTGGCAGCTTTCGCGCGAGGATCAGGATCAGTTTGCCGTTGCCTCGCAGAACAAGGCGGAAGCCGCGCAGAAAGCCGGCCGCTTCGCGGACGAGATCGTTCCCTTCACCATCAAGACGCGAAAGGGCGACGTCACCGTCGATGCCGACGAATATATCCGCCATGGGGCGACGCTGGACGGCATGGTGAAGCTTCGCCCGGCCTTCGACAAGGAAGGCACGGTCACTGCCGGCAACGCGTCCGGCCTCAATGACGGCGCCGCCGCCGCCCTGTTGATGACCGAGGCGGAAGCCTCGCGCCGCGGCATACAGCCGCTTGCCCGCATCGTTTCCTGGGCAACGGCCGGCGTCGATCCGCAGGTCATGGGCACCGGGCCGATCCCGGCTTCCCGCAAGGCGCTGGAAAAGGCCGGATGGTCCGTCGGCGACCTCGATCTCGTCGAGGCCAACGAGGCTTTTGCCGCCCAGGCTTGCGCCGTCAACAAGGATCTCGGCTGGGATACGTCGATCGTCAACGTCAACGGTGGCGCGATCGCCATCGGCCACCCCATCGGCGCTTCCGGCGCCCGTATCCTCAACACGCTGCTGTTCGAAATGAAGCGCCGTGGCGCCCGCAAGGGGCTCGCTACGCTGTGTATCGGCGGCGGCATGGGCGTCGCCATGTGCTTCGAGGCGCTCTGACGCGCCTTGAAAGGGGTTTTCCAGAAGAAGTGGTGAAAGCGGAGCGGGCGACCCGGTGTGCGGGCGTCCCGCCTCCGCGACAACAGAGGGGAGTGGCACATGAGCAGAGTGGCTTTGGTAACCGGAGGGACACGCGGCATTGGAGCCGCCATTTCGATGGCGCTGCACAATGCGGGCTACAAGGTGGCGGCGACCTATGCCGGCAACGACGAAAAAGCCCGGGCTTTCCACGATGTAACCGGCATTGCCGTCCACAAGTGGGACGTGACCGATTACGAGGCCTGCGGCAAGGGCATCGCCAAGGTCGAGCACGATCTCGGCCATGTCGAGGTTCTGGTCAACAATGCCGGCATCACCCGCGACGCCATGTTCCATAAGATGACGCCGCAGCAATGGCACGAGGTCATCAACACCAACCTCACCGGCCTGTTCAACATGACCCATCATGTCTGGCAGGGGATGCGCGACCGCAGCTTCGGCCGCATCATCAACATCTCTTCGATCAACGGCCAGAAAGGGCAGATGGGCCAGGCGAACTATTCGGCCGCCAAGGCCGGCGACCTTGGATTCACCAAGGCTCTCGCACAGGAAGGCGCCGCCAAGAACATTACCGTGAACGCCATTTGCCCCGGCTATATCGGCACGGAAATGGTGCTGGCTGTGCCGGAAAAGGTGCTGAACGAACGCATCATCCCGCAGATTCCCGTGGGACGCCTGGGCGAGCCGGAGGAAATCGCCCGAGTGGCGGTCTTCCTTGCCAGCGACGATGCCGGTTTCATCACGGGATCGACGATATCGGCCAATGGCGGGCAGTTCTTCGTCTGAGGCAATTCCGGGAAAAAAGCGCAGCGATTTTCCCATGGAGTTAAACGAAACAGCAAAACGAAAGGCTCGGCGCTTCCATGAAGCGCCGAGCCTTTTCAGTTCGTTCGCATCACAAAACCGCTCGCCGGCTAAGCAATTCCCGGAAAGCGCATAGCGGTTTTCCGTGTGGACTTGCTTGAAGACGGAAGGAAAGAGCGTTTGCGCGATTTGAAGAAAAGCGGAAAGGCTCTGGCCCGGCAATCAGCCGCGTCTTGAATGTATCTGATGTCCCTGCCGGGGCTTGAATTCCAGAATGACGGCATTCAACGCCACTTCCCGCCGCTCCTTGTCCCGCGCTCTTATCGCGCACCCGAGCGCATAGAAAGTGGTGCCGATGAGCACAAGGGCTGCAATGCTTGCGATGATTTCGGCCATGGTGCCGTTCCTTTCTCAAAACACTGCTTGCTTCCCGCGCTGGCGCGCGCAGGAAGAGGGTCTCTGTTCAGAAACCGCTATTGCCTGACGCCGCCAAAGCCTTGAGGTCGTGACCGGCGGCCGACTGCCGCCGGTCACGAGGTTTCGGCTCTAGAGCAATTCCCGGAAAAATGCGTGGCGGTTTTCCGTTTGGAATTGCTTGAAAACAACGACAGAGCGTCTTCGCGATTCGAAGAAAAGCGGAAGCGCTTTACCGGCAACGGGCTTCGTAGCGATGGCCATAGCGGTCGCGATAGATGCAGTAGCCACGACGCTCATGGGAGCGGCCGATGAGGTTGCCGACGACACCGCCGGCCACGGCGCCGACTGCTGCGCCACCCCAGCTATGTGTGGCCACGCCGCCGATCACGGCACCGGTGCCGGCACCGATGGCTGTGCCTCTCTCCGTTGACGTGCACGAGGCCAAAGCGCCGACGAGGGCGATCGCAACGATGATCTTCTTCATGGTGTTAGCTCCCTGATTTTCGAGGTTTGAACATGATCTGCGGATCAAATCCGCCCCATCAATAGCAGAATAAGGACAATGACGAGGACAAGTCCGAGACCGCCCGAAGGGAAATACCCCCACCCACGGCTATAACCCCAGTTGGGAAGTGCGCCGATCAACAGCAGAATCAGTATGACAAGCAATACCGTACCAAGCATGATATGTTTCCTCCATGTCCGTCGCTTGACTGTTACGCTAACGTCCTGTTCGACGCGGCGTCATGTTTCAGCGCCCCCAGCTCAAATCTATTCTTAGTGGCAGGCGGACTTCTTCAATTCTGCTCATAGAAACTTGCGGCCCCGGGAATTGTTCCGGCTGAGAAATAAAAATGCGGGGAGGGAGCTGTCCCGATGGTCAGCGAAACGTTAACGCGATGCGATCGGGCGGGAGCCGGGCGCGCTGTAAGAGACGAGTTTCTATGGTTAAAATACCATTAAAATACAATGGGTTGTGGTGAACGAAACGGGAAAGATCGTATGTCTGCGATTCGTCGGTGATTCGTTCTGTGTTTGGACCCTGGTTAATGTCGGAGCTTCGTTGCCGGCTTGCCGGGGGTCGATAGAGCAAAAACGAGCGCGAATCGGATCGCCGAAAGGTGACGCCGTAGGCTGAGAGCTTCATGCGGAGCAAATCCGCCGTTGGGTCCGCTGCTGCCTGCTCATTTGCGGTGCCGTCATGCCGAAATCCGCCGGCGCATCTCCGCGATTTGTCATCGGCCCGCTGCGGCGCCGATCGGAAAGCTGATGTATTCATCCTGTGCGTGTATTTGGCCCTTCATTATATTTGCGCTCGTTAAAAGCTTGGCCGCAATCGCAGATTCGGGCGGAATCCCCGGCTCAACCATTCGGAGTCCGGCGGGTTTCCGCCCGAAAGGCGCAAGATGTTGTGTGGAACAAAAGCGGAATCGCGTGGAATCAACGATTCGTCGCCGATTCGTTCCGGCTTTGACCCGGTTGTTAACGCTGGCGGTCAAACAAGAGAAATTTGCATGATTTACAAATAATTAACCAAGAAATGACGGGGATTTCCCGCCATGGCGGACTCCGCGCTTGACTCCTTTTCCCGCGGAAAAGGCATGAAAACAAGATTCAGCATCTGGTGGGAATCTTTTCGTTGAAATCCATATGTTGTAGTGAACAAATAAGGAACGGTGGCGAGTCAGCGATTCGTCTCCGATTCGTTCTCAGGCTGTTCCGGAATCCTTGGGACTCGCATGGGATGCAGAGCAAATATAACTTATGGTTGAGGCATCCAATAATGAAATCGCTTGTTGCCGCATGTGTTTTTTCATTCAGGTCTTGCCTTTGTCACATATGGTCGTCATCTGTTCGTTTCCTCAAGGAGAAGCTTGCCGATCGCACGATGGCGGTTTCTCACCCATGCACGGACCCATGACTCAGACTTCGCAGCCCATGATCCTGAGCGGACGCGGCGTGACCGCGGTGCTCGGACCCACCAATACCGGCAAGACCCATTATGCCATCGAGCGCATGGTGGCGCACGGCAGCGGCGTGATCGGCCTGCCGCTGCGGCTGCTTGCGCGCGAGGTCTATACGCGCGTCGTCGAGAAGGTCGGGGCCCAGCATGTCGCGCTTGTCACCGGCGAGGAAAAGATATCGCCGCCCAATGCCCGCTTCTCCGTCTGCACCGTGGAAGCCATGCCGCGCGAAACGCGCGCCTCCTTCGTCGCGATCGACGAGGTGCAGCTTGCCGGAGATCTGGAGCGCGGGCATATTTTCACCGACCGTATTCTGCATCTGCGCGGCCGCGACGAAACCCTGCTGCTCGGCGCGGGCACGATGCGGCCGATCCTCGAGCAGCTGCTGCCGGGGATTACCGTTCTGGAGCGCCCACGGCTGTCGCATCTCTTCTATGCCGGGCAGAAGAAGATCACGCGCCTGCCGCAGCGCACCGCGATCGTCGCCTTCTCCGCCGACGAGGTCTATGCCATCGCCGAGCTGATCCGCAGGCAGCGCGGCGGTGCGGCCGTCGTTCTGGGCGCGCTGAGCCCGCGGACCCGCAATGCGCAGGTGGCGCTCTATCAGGCCGGCGATGTCGAGTATCTGGTTGCGACCGACGCGATCGGCATGGGCCTCAACCTCGATGTCGATCATGTCGCCTTCGCCCAGGACCGCAAGTTCGACGGCTATCAGTTCCGCAACCTCAATCCGGCCGAGCTCGGCCAGATCGCCGGCCGAGCCGGCCGTCATCTGAAGGACGGCACCTTCGGCGTGACGGGGCAGGTGGATCCCTTCGACGACGAACTGGTGCGCCGGATCGAGGGGCACGAATTCGATATGGTGAAGGTGCTGCAATGGCGCAGCAAGGATCTGGATTTCGCCTCGATCGCGGCCCTGCGGGCCAGTTTGGAGAACGCGCCACGCGTGCAGGGCTTGACGCGGGCGCTGCCTGCGGTAGACCAGCAGGCGTTGGAATATTTGTCACGCGATCTGGAGATAGTCGATCTTGCCAGCAGCCCGGCCCGGGTTGAAAAATTATGGGAGGCCTGCGCGCTTCCCGACTATCGGCGCATCACGCCTGCCCAGCACGCCGATCTCATAGCCGTCCTCTTTTCCGATCTCGTGCGCTATGGCACGGTGAAAGAGGATTTCCTGGCCGAACAGGTGCATCGCGCCGATCGGACGGACGGTGAGATCGACACGCTTTCGGCGCGAATCGCGCAGATAAGGACTTGGACCTATGTGTCGAACCGGCCCGGCTGGCTTGCCGATCCGACACACTGGCAAGAAAAGACGCGGGAAATCGAAGATCGATTGTCCGATGCGTTACATGAACGGTTGACGAAACGCTTTGTTGATCGCAGGACATCTGTGCTCATGAAGCGCCTGAGAGAGAATGCGATGCTGGAAGCTGAAATCAGTGTGAATGGAGATGTCTTCGTAGAGGGGCATCATGTGGGGCAATTGACCGGATTTCGGTTCACGCCTATCGCGGGCACCGAGGGACCGGATGCCAAGGCTGTCCAGGCCGCCTCGCAGAAGGCGCTCGGGCTTGAATTCGAGGCGCGCGCCGCACGCCTGCATGCTGCCGGCAATGGCGATCTTGCGATCAGCGCCGATGGCCTGGTGCGCTGGCTCGGCGATCCCGTGGCCCGCCTGTCGGGCAGCGAGCATATCATGCGCCCGCGCGTCATCCTGCTCGCGGACGAGCAGCTGACCGGCAACGCGCGCGATCACGTCTCCGCCCGGATCGAACGGTTCGTCAATCATCACATCAGCACGATCCTGAAGCCGCTCGACGATCTGCAGCGCGCCGAGGATCTGCAGGGTCTCGCCAAGGGGCTGGCTTTCCAGCTGGTGGAGAATCTCGGCGTTCTGTTCCGTCGCGACGTCACCGAGGAAGTGAAGTCGCTGGATCAGGATGCGCGCGCCTCCATGCGCCGCTACGGCGTTCGCTTCGGCGCCTATCATATTTTCGTGCCCGCATTGCTGAAGCCGGCTCCGGCCGAGCTCATCACGCTGCTCTGGGCCCTGAAGAACGACGGCCTTGACAAGCCGGGCTACGGCGACCTGATCCCCGTTCTGGCCGCCGGCCGCACCTCGGTTGTGACCGATCCGGGCTATGAGCGCATGTTCTACAAGCTCGCCGGCTTCCGGTTCCTCGGCAAGCGCGCGGTGCGCATCGACATTCTCGAGCGTCTGGCGGACATCATCCGTCCGCTGCTGCAGTGGAAGCCCGGCCAGGCCTCGCGTCCCGAGGGCGCCTATGACGGCCGTCGCTTCACCTCGACGACCTCGATGCTCTCGATCCTCGGCGCGACGCTGGAAGATATGGAGGAAATCCTCAAGGGTCTCGGCTATCGGGCCGATTCCGTGAAGGCCGAAGAGGCCCAGGCTTTCCTCGCTCAGCAGGATGCGGCCTCGAGTGCTGCGGCACCGGCTGCGGATGCCGCGGCCGAAAAGGCCGATCATGACGATGTCGACACGGCGGTCGACGAGCCGGCCAAGGACGCCGAGACCGTTTCCCAGGAAGCGGCTGCTCCCGCGGAAGCGGCGACCGAAGCCGCTCCGGCGGCTGCGGAAGCTCCTGCCACTGTTGACGCGGTTCCCGCGGCTGCGGAAGCCGGTGCGGCTGTGGAAGCTGCCGCCGAGCCCGCGGAGCCGAAGCCGGTTCTTCTCTGGCGTCTGGGCGGTCGCAGCGACCATCAGCAGCGTCAGGGCGGGCGTGGCCACGGCGACCGTCGCGGCCAGCAGGGCGAAGGCCGGGGCCAGCAAGGCAACCGCCGCAGTGGCGGCGAGCAGGGGAGCGGTGAAGGCAACCGCGAGGGGCGTGATCGCCGCGATGGCCGTGACGGCCGCGGCGGCGACAAGGGTCCGCGCGGCAATCGCGAAGGCGGCCGTCCGCAGCATCAGGGCAATCGCGGCGAGCGAGGCGATCGTCAGGATCGCGGCGACCGCAATGATCGCAACAATCGCGGCGCATCGCAGCCGCTGCGTTTCGAAGCCAAGCCGCCTCGCAAGGAAAAGCCGATCGACCCGGATTCTCCTTTCGCCAAGCTCGCTGCCCTCAAGGAGCAGATGAAGAAATAGGCCATGACGGACGAGAGGCAGCCATTTTCCGGTTCGCGCCAGCGCATCGACAAATGGCTGTTCTTTGCCCGCATGGTGAAATCCCGCTCGCTGGCGCAGCTTTATGTACAGAACGGCAGCGTGCGGGTGAACGGCGAGCGGGTGGTGCAGTCGAGCTTCGCCGTCAAGATCGGCGATCGCATCGAACTGTCGCTGGAGCGGCGGGATGTCGTCCTGGTCGTGCGCGCGCCCGGCGAGCGCCGGGGGCCTTTCGAGGAAGCGAAGCTGCTCTACGAGGATCTGACGCCGCCGCCGGATGAGACAAAACGCCTCACCCTCTTCGAACAGGCGTCGCGGGCGCCGGGAAGCGGCAGACCCACGAAGCGCGATCGCCGTGCAATCGATCGCCTGACCTCGGACGACGATTAGAAAACTCTGCCCGTCATGGGCGGTTTTCAAGATTGTTTGTCCTTGAAATTGGCTGACAAAGTCGATACCTCACGATCAACCTGCCGGTAACCAGCCGGACGGCGCGTTTGCTTGTAATGCATCCGTCTGCCCGTTCGGCTCCGCGGCATCGTGCGACGTTCCAGGTTGCGCATCCGCGGAAGCTAGAGACATTCCTGGAGTGCTTCATGACATATGTCGTGACCGACAATTGCATCCGCTGCAAATATACCGATTGCGTGGAAGTCTGCCCCGTCGACTGCTTCTATGAGGGCGAGAACTTTCTCGTCATCCATCCCGACGAATGCATCGATTGCGGCGTTTGCGAGCCTGAATGTCCCGCCGAGGCGATCAAGCCCGATACGGAGCCGGGGCTCGACAAGTGGCTGAAGATCAACGCCGAGTATGCCGCCGTCTGGCCGAATATCACGGTCAAGCGCGACGCGATGCCGGAGGCGAAGGAAATGGACGGCGAACAGGGCAAGTTCGAGAAATATTTCTCGACGAATCCCGGTGCCGGCGATTGATCGAAGGTCGTGACAGGCCGCCGATAAAGGTGTAGTCGATATCGCACGGAGCGAATCACTGCCGTTGGGCCGCAGGGCGGTCAACGCGTCCTCGTCGACGCGTGTGCAGCAAATTATTGATTTCCTCAGATTTTTGTGATAGGGTCCCCATACTGATCCACTGCGGCATTTTGGATGCCCAAAACCATCACGAAAGCAAATCACCAATCCGTACGCGGTTTCCTTGACATATCAACGTTTTGTGTTGTCGGGTCCCGGATCGCGATGGATGGTTTCTTTTTGCATAAGTCTGGCTGGACCAGGATGAAGTGACCCGACGGTACTGCCGTCTCATCCGGGCCTGACTGACCCGGCCCCCGGCCCCAACCGGGCGCGTAACAGGGAGTTTTTGAAAAGAATGACGACCCAGCAGAAAAAACCTTCAGCAGCACGCCATGGCTTCAAGACCGGCGAAGCGATCGTTTATCCGGCCCACGGTGTCGGCACGATCACTGCGATCGAAGAGCAAGAAGTCGCAGGCATGAAGCTCGAGCTGTTCGTGATCGATTTCGAGAAAGACAAGATGCGTCTGAAGGTGCCGGTGGCAAAGGCCATGAGCATCGGCATGCGCAAGCTTTCCGAAACGGATTTCGTCGAGCGGGCGCTGAAGGTCGTGCAGGGCAAGGCCCGCGTGAAGCGTACCATGTGGTCGCGCCGCGCCCAGGAATATGATGCCAAGATCAATTCCGGCGATCTGATCTCCATCGCTGAAGTGGTTCGCGACCTCTATCGCGCCGAAAACCAGCCGGAGCAGTCCTATTCCGAACGGCAGCTCTATGAAGCTGCGCTCGATCGCATGGCGCGCGAAATTGCCGCCGTCAACAAGATGTCCGAAACCGAGGCCGTTCGCCTTGTCGAGACCAATCTCAACAAGGGTCCGAAGCGTGGCAAGGTCGTCGACGACGACGATTCCCAGGACGAAGCCGCATAAGGCCGAGGCGCCACATACTGCTTTAAAAACCCGGCCTTCGTGCCGGGTTTTTTCTTTGGAACCTTTTTCATCGCGCCGCGTTAAAGCTTCGTGTTGGCGGTCGATGTGGTTGCACTCCTGCAGGAGTGCGTTTCCACACAGGCCGCTTTATAGACATTCACGAGGACCGGCTTATGCGTTTTCATTCGAAGCTCCCCGGCGATCTGAAGATGCTTCAATCGTCAGACCCGTTCGCTGAGATCGAACTAGACTAGTCATCGATCATCCGGACGAGCCGGATATCGGTCTCCAATTTGCAATTTCATTCATTGATTTTCGTCCGAGCAGCGATGTTCGGAAACGATGCTTGCTGCCCTTTTCGTCGACCGCGGCATAGAGACGATTTGAGGCCGAACCCCAGGAGATGCATATGACGAATATGTCTGCAGATCGGCGCATGATCAAAGTTGCGATGGCTGCTCCCTATCTCGATCGCGACGAAGAGCATAATCTGGCTATTCGCTGGAAGGACCACGACGATCGTGGCGCCCGCAATCAGATCGCAACCGCCCATATGCGCCTCGTCATCTCGATGGCGGGAAAATTCCGCAACTTCGGTTTGCCGATGAGCGATCTGGTGCAGGAAGGCTATGTGGGGCTGCTGGAAGCCGCCGCCCGTTTCGAGCCTGAGCGGGAAGTCCGATTTTCCACCTATGCAAGCTGGTGGATCCGCGCCTCGATCCAGGACTATATTCTGCGCAACTGGTCGATCGTGCGCGGCGGTACGAGTTCGGCGCAGAAGGCGCTGTTCTTCAATCTTCGCCGCCTGCGCGCCAAGCTCGCTCGCAGCAATTCGGGCGTTACCGTCCAGTCCATCCATGAAGAAATCGCCGTCACGCTCGGTGTCAGCCTTGCCGATGTGCAGACAATGGATGCGCGGCTTTCCAGCAGCGACACCTCTTTGCAGGCACCGTCGATATCGGGTGATTCCGAAAGCGCCGAGCGCATCGATTTTCTCATCAGCGACGATCCGCTTCCCGACGAGCAGGTTTCGGACATGATCGATGGCGAACGCCGCCGCATCTGGCTCGCATCGGCGCTGAAGCATCTCAACGAACGCGAAATGAAGATCATCCAGGCACGACGTCTGGTCGAAGACGGCGCGACGCTCGAGGAGCTCGGCGCCGATCTCGGCATTTCCAAGGAGCGCGTGCGCCAGATCGAAAGCCGTGCGATGGACAAGTTGCGCAACGCATTGGTGGATGCGGATCCCCGCATGGCAAGCTACGCCTGAGCGCGGCTTGTCCTCGTCTTTCGCCCGCGGCATGGCGGGCTGACCGTCATTCCGAAATAATCTTGACCCTGTCGCCCGGCGCAATGTTTGCCCCGGTTGGCAGGGCATTGATCAATTTGAACAGGTCCAGCTTGCGATCCGTGCCCATCATGCGCGCGGCGAGCGTGGTGATGGTATCGCCGGGCTTGACGGTGACGACGCGGACGCGCAGCGGCTTCAGCGAGGCCGCCTCTTCCGGCGTCATATGCCGGAAGCTCGCCCGCAGCACATTGGCAGTCTGATCGAGCTGGGCGATATTGCCCTTCGGCACCGCCGTCAGGAAGCGGAAAATCTGCGTGCGGTCGCGGATCACGGTCACATCGAAATCCCAGCGATCGGCAGAGGCGCGCGCGGTTGCGGCCGGCATGCCGTTGACGGTGATCGACCGGATCGACGACGGATCGAGGCCCGTCACCCAGCCGCTGGAAATATAGTTCGTGAGGTTCTGGTTTTCCGTATCGGCAACGCCGTCGAAGCGGATGGCGATATCGCCGGGTCCGGTCGCCATCACGGCCTCGACCTTGTTATCGATGCGGAAATCGGGCGGCACGTCGAATCGGATGCCGAGGCCGCCATGCAGGAAGGTCTGGCCGCGCACATAGCCCTCCTCCGGGCTGTCGCCATAGAGCAGGCCGTCGATGCCGTTCAAGTAATAATCGCGGCCGGTATCGCCGACCTTGCCTTCCTCGCCGAATTCGCGCGCATGGGCCTTGGCGAGGTCGATGCGCTGCGGCGTGCTCGGGTGGCTCGACAGGAAGTCCAGGCTCTGGTCGGCATCGGAATTGGCCGACATGAAGCGGCTGTAGTCTTCCATGGCGTTCAGGAAGCGGGCGGCGGCGTAAGGATCGTAGCCGGCCTGGCCGAGCGTGCGGATGCCGATCTCGTCGGCCTGAAGCTCCTGCTGGCGCGAGAAGGCCGCAAGGCGCAGCTTGCCGCGGGCAAGCGCCTGCTTGCCGGCCAGATCGCTCGACAGCACCTCGGCAACCACGCGGCTGGCGATGACCTCAGCCTCCTCGCGCTTCTGGCGCTCAATACCGTGATTGGCGGTGACGTGCGCCATCTCGTGCGACAGCACGGCGGCGACCTCAGAAGCGTCGTTGGCAAGCGCCAGCAGACCGCGGGTGACATAGAGATAGCCACCCGGCAATGCGAAAGCGTTGATCGAGGGCGAATTGAGGATGGTGATGCGGTAGGACTGCTGCGGATTTTCCGAGACGCTGGTGAGCGCGCCGGCGATGCGGGCGACGAGGCGCTCGGTCTTGGCATCCTTGTATTCGCCGCCATAGCTCGCCAGGATGCGCGGATGCTCGCGGGCGCCCATCTGCGCGCGCGGATCGTTCTTCTGCACCTCGGAGACGATTTGCGGATTGGCGGAGGGCGAAACGCTCGGCTGATAGGATTGGTCCAGCACCGTCTGGCAGCTGTCCAAAATGATTGCGGCAGCAAGGAGGGGGACAAGGCGGCGCAAATGGGTTGCGACGGTCGCACCGATCCTTCGTTCTGCTCGCTTGCTCTGCTTCAGTACCTGTATCCTACTCATTTCGCTGCCATGCCGGCTCGGCGCCATATCCGGTTGATCGTTACCGGGCCGATCATCCTCGCGCGCCGATAAAGGTTGTTTCCACCCGCATCGGTCCGCGTTTGCCCGGACGGTCTCCACCCGTTGCTGTAGCCGATTTTGGCACCGGTTGCATAGCGAGACTCCGTTTAAATGTGGCAGCGTTGTATTTTAGCAAGCTTTCCCCAGGACTTTCAGCCGCTTGCCGCGACGAAATTAAGGCAAAGCCGGCGGCGGGATGCTGCGACGCATTCAATGTTGCAAAAATGTGGTCAGTGCCGGAATGCCGTCCGTCGTCAGGAAGGTCTCGATGGGCGCGGCGAGCCTGATGGCGCCGCCGTCGATGAAGACGGCGTGGTCGGCAAGGCGCCGCACCTCCGCCGGATCGTGCGAGACGATCAGCACCGTATTGCCGGTTTCCCGATGAAGGGTTTTCAGGAGCTCGACCATGCCGGAACGCAAGCCGGGGTCGAGGGCGGCGAAGGGTTCGTCCAGCAACAGGATCGGCTTGTCGCGCACCAGTGCTCTCGCGAAGGCGGCGCGCTGCCGTTCGCCGCCGGAGAGCGTTCCCGGCTTGCGCTTCTCGAAACCCGGGAGCCCGACGCGTGCCAGAGCCTGCGAGACCCTTTGCCGATCCTGCGCCAAAAGCCTCAGCGAGGGGCTGATGCCGAGGCCGATGTTCGTGAAGAGATCGAGATGGGCAAAGAGGTTGTTGTCCTGAAAGACGAGGGACACCGGCCGTTCGGCGGGGTGCAGGCCGGTCACGTCCTGTCCCGCCAGCAGGACGCGGCCGCGGTCGGGCTGCTCGAAGCCGGCCAGCAGATTGAGAAAGGTCGATTTGCCGGATCCCGAGGGGCCGGCGACGGCGATGATCCTGCCTTGCGGCAATGCGCAATCGAAGCGGAAATCATGTGTGCCGAGGCGCAGCTCTACGCCGTCCATGGCGATAGCTCGTTCGCTCGTGTCGTTGCCGTCAGTCATGTCGTCTGCTTTCGTGATCGTCCGTGCCCTGGCCCGCCGTGCCTGCGATGGTCAGGAGAAGGCACACCAGGCCGAGAATCAGCGCGTAGCCATCGGCATCATTGGTGCGGTAGCTGCCGAGCTTGCTGTAGACCAGCCACGGCAGGGTCATCAGGCTATCCGAGCCGAAGAGCGCCACGGCGCCGAGATCGCCGAGCGACAGGGCCATGGCAAAGGAGAGCGCCGTGAAAAACGGTTTGCGCAGGCCCGGCCAATCGATGAGGCGCAGCCGGGAGACGCCATGAAGGCCGAGGCTCGCCGCCAGCCGTTCGGTGCGCCGACGATGGACGGCATAGGCCGGCTCGATGACGCGAATGACGAAGGGCAACGCCATCAGCGCATTGACGATCACGATCAGGATGGCGGCGAACCTGCTGGGATCGCCCAGCGGCCTGAGCGCCAGAAACCAGCCTGTTGCCAGTACGATCGGCGGAACCAGCAGGATCAGGGACGAGCTTCCGCTCAATGCGATCGCCAGGCCGCGCAGGCCGATTGAATTGCGGCGACCTGCCGATATCGCCGATCGGGCGCGAATGATCGCAAATGATATCAGGACCGCGAGAAGCCCGGCGGCGAGTGCGATCGCAAGGCTCGTGGCGGCCGCCTGCAGAAAGATCGGCTGGATCGCCAGCTTCGGAAGGTTGGCCTCCAGGCCGGCAACAACGACCGAAGCGAGCGGCAGGCCGAGAAAGAGCGTTGTGAGCAGGAGCATGACCGCATCGGCCCATCGCGCCGCAGCCATCTGTCCATCGATGCGCCGCAGCGTACGGCCGCTGGTCAGCCCATGATCGTCCGGCGCGCGAAACAGCGTCATGGCGCCGAGGATCGCCACGGTCACGACGATTTGCAGCAGCGACAGCATCACGGCGCGCGCCGGATCGAAATCGAAGCGCAGCGCCTGATAGATCGCCACCTCCAGCGTCGTCGCGGCCGGGCCGCCGCCGAGGATCAGGACGAGCGTGAAGCTGGTGGCGCAGAGCATGAAGATCAGGCCGGCAATGCCGGGAATGAGGCCGCGCAGGACAGGCCATTCGATGAAGCGGAAGACCGAGGCGGGCCGCATGCCGAGCCCGCCGGCCACGAGCCAGTATTCCGCCGGCACGCGCTCCAGCCCGGCAAGCATCAGCCGGCAGGCGAGCGGCATGTTGAAGAAGACATGCGCCAGCAGGATGCCCGCGAGCCCGTAAATGCTGACGGGCTGCGACAGGCCGATCGCCGCAAACGCCTGATTGAGCAGCCCCTGCCGGCCCCATATGCCGAGCAGGCCGAGCGCGCCGATCAGCACCGGCAGGCCCATCGGCACGGCCATCAGCCGGATCAGCCATAACCGGCCGGGAAAGCGCGGCTGGCGCGCCAAAGCGCGCGCGACCGGTATGGCGAGCGCGATGGAAAGGAGCGTCGAAAGCGTTGCCTGCAGCAGCGTAAAGCGCAGGACGCGCAGCAGGTAGGGATCGGTCAGCGTGGTTTCGCCGCCGGATTCGATGCCGGCGGCCAGCAGGACGAGCACGGCAACTCCCACGAAGAAGACGATGCCGGCAAGGCTGAGCGCCCCGCCGGAAATAGCGCGTCTTCGTTCGGGTGCCGTCAGGATGGTCAAGGTGTCAGTTGCCGCTGGTGGCGGTCAGCCACTCGTCGATCCAGGCCTTGCGGTTCTTGTCGACCTCAGCGGGGCTCATCAGGAAGGTCTTCGACGGTACGACGAGCTTGCTGAAGGCATCCGGCAGCGGTTCCGACGTGGCGGAGACCGGCATCATCCAGTTGGCTGTCGGGATGATGTCCTGGAAGCCGGGGGAGATCATGAACTTCAGGAAGTCGCGGGCGAGATCCTTGTTCGGCGAAGACTTGATGAGGCCGGCGACCTCGATCTGGATGTAATGGCCTTCCGAGAAGGCGGCCGCCTGATAGCGGTCGGTCTTGTCCTCGATCATGTGATAGGCCGGCGACGTCGTGTAGGAGAGCACCATCGGCGCTTCGCCCTTGGTGAAGAGATCGTAGGCTTCCGACCAGCCGGGGGTGACGGTCAGGATGCGGCCCTTGAGCTTCGTCCACGCGTCGGCCGCCTTGTCGCCATAGATCGACTTGACCCAGAGCAGAAGGCCGAGACCCGGCGTCGAGGTGCGCGGATCCTCGATGACGATCTTCTGCGAGGGATCGCCCTCGACCAGGTCCTTCATGCTCTTCGGCGGATTTTTCACCGTCTGAGTGTCGTAGATGACGGCGAAGTGGCCGTAGTCGTAGGGCACGAAGACATCGTCCTTGAAATCGCCGGGAACCTTGAGGGCCGAGGTGTCGATGCCGCTTGCGTCGAAGAGGCCGGTATCCTTGGCTTCGTCGACGAGATTGGTGTCGAGGCCGAGAACGACATCGGCCTTGGTGCCCGCGCCCTCCAGCTTGAGGCGGGAGAGAAGCGCCACGCCGTCGGTGACGCTGACATAGTTGACCGTGCAGCCGCAGGTCTTTTCGAAGGCCGCCTTGACCTTGGCGCCCGGACCCCAGTCGGCGGTAAAGCTCTCATAGGTGTAGATGGTCAGGGTCTTGTCGGCCGCGGCGGCTGGCTGTGCGGCGAAAAGGGTCGTTCCGGCGGCAAGGGCCAAGCCGGCGAAGAATGACAATAGCGAACGGTGTTGCATGACAGCGCCTCCTCTCTGGTTTCGTCTTGAAGGGGAAAAGGGCGCTATGATTTCGTCACGCGTCTAATCCCTCCGCCGGTGTTAGCCGGATCAGGTTCCGCGGGTTGGCCGGTCAAAGCCTCTCAGCCAGATGTCCGCAAAGACATAAGGCACCCCGTTAGAGCGTCGGCAGATTTAGCCTTGTGACGACGGGATGACAAGGGAAATGATTCCCTTGCCGATTATGGGCGGGAGGCGTTACTCGGCGGCGTGGGCAGCAGCTACGCCGTCCAGTTTCTTTGTTGCGCCGGGAAGCTGCACGTTCTTCAGCGTCAGGGAGGTCAGAAGACCGAGCAGGCAGATGCCGGCGGCCGTCATGAACAGCGGGCTGAAGGCGCTGGCATAGGCATTGGCGACGGCTTCGCGGGTTGCCTCCGGCAGAGCGGCCATCATCTTCGGCGTCAGTTCCTCGATGTCGGGAACGCCTGCGATGGAAACACCGACATTGCCGAGCTTGGCGGCGATGATGGCGCCGTAGATGGAGATGGCGATCGAGGCGCCGCCCATGCGCGACAGCGTGACGGCGCCGGTCGCCGCACCCACATCGCGGGCAGCGGCCGCGTTCTGCACGCCGATGACGGGCACCTGCTGCGCAAGGCCGATGCCGATGCCGTGCAAGAGCATCAGGCCGCCGATGAAGACGATGGGCGTGCCGGCATGGACGAAGGCGAGCGAGGCGAATGCGATGGTGCTGCAGGCGGCGCTTGCGACCGCAAAGGGCTTGTAGCGCCCCCTTGCCGCGATCAGCCGGCCGGCCGACAGCGAGCCGCAGACGAGGCCGCCGGTCAGCAGAATGAACAGCAGGCCGGCCATCGAGGGTGAAAGGCCCGTCGTCGTCTGCAGGAAGAGCGCGAAATAATTGACCATGCCGATGGCAACGGCGCCGCTGGTGATCGAGGTGATCAGCAGAAGGCCGAATGTTGAATTGCGGAACAGCGTCATCGGCACGATCGGCTCCGGCGCGCGGCGCTCGATGAAGACCCAGGCAATGGCGCAGATCACGCCGAAGGCGATGATGCCGAGGCATTGCGGCGACAGCAGCGATCCGAACAATTCGCTGCCATCGGCGGCAAGCACGATGCTCGTGGTCGTCAGGGCAAGGACGACGGCACCGGCATAATCGATCTTCGGCCGGCGGGCCGGCTTGCGATAGGGGAGCATGAAGGCGAGGCCGGTGAGCACGATGAAGCCGATCGGCACGTTGACGAGGAAGATCGAGCGCCAGCCGAACAGATCGCTCATCGTGCCGCCGAGAACAGGCCCGATGGCGCCGGAGGCCATCAGCACCAGGCTCGAATAGCTCTGGTAACGGGCGCGTTCGCGCGGCTCGAAGATGTCGGCGTTGACCGCGAAGATCGATACCATGATGCCGCCGCCGCCGAGACCCTGCAGCACGCGGGCGGCGATCAGCGTGTTCATCGACACGGCAAGACCGCAGACGGCGGAGCCGGCGGTGAAGATCGCGATCGCCGCCATCATCACATATTTGCGGCCGAAGAGGTCGCCGAGCTTGCCGTAGACGGGCATGACGGCCGATAGGGAGAGAAGATAGGCCGATCCGATCCAGCCGAAGCGCTCCAGATGCCCGAACTCGCCGACGATCGTCGGAAGCGCCGTCGATACGATCTGGTTGTCGAGCGTCGCCATGAACATGGCGGTCATCAGAAACAGGAAGAGGATAAGCCGCCGTTTATGATCCGCCACGAGCGGGGCCAATGTTGTCTGCATGTCCATGGGGCAAGAAATCCCAGCTTGGCCGAAACGCTGCGCGATCGATCGAATGCGCGGGACGCCTCGGTTTTCATACCTGAAATATATGTGCCATTAGCATATAATTGTCAATGACAGTTGAATGCTGTTTGCATATTTTATTTCTTTTCTCCCTCTGGTATGGTGGAAAGATGACATCTGCGACGAACACACGAGAAGTTGAAGCTCACCTGCCGACCGAAGACGAGAATCTTCTTCGCATCGGCCATGCGATGACGCGCATGCGCCTGCTGACGGGCCGCCGCATGATCGGCAGGCTTGCCATTCAGAGCGTCGCGCCGGGCCTCGAGCTTTCGCATCTCGACGTGCTCGATGTCGTCCGGCGGGCGGAGGCGACCGGCGAAGTCACCGTCGGCACCATCGCCGAAATGGTGCGTATCGATCCGTCGCGGGCGAGCCGCATCGTTGCCGACATGGTGGCCCGCGGTGTCCTGCGCCGCAAGGCATCGCAGGCGGATGCGCGCCGCATCGTCGTGGTGCTGACCGCGCTCGGGCAGCGATTGCTGTCGGAGATACAGGCGCAGAAATATTCGGTCATCGGCAGCATCTTTGCAGATTGGACGGCGGAGGAAATCGAGAGCTTCTCGCTGCTGTTCGATCGCTATGTCAGCGGTTACGAGCGGGTTTTCCAGGCTCGCCTCAAGGAAACCGACGACTGAGCGGCCGGCGCGGTCGTTCTTGCCAACGGCGCTCTTCCCTAGGGATATGAGTTTGCGCTATGGGCTTGCCTCATGAGCCAGTCCACCACCTTCACCATCCTGCTCGGCGGCGAGCTCCGCCTGACGGAGCGATTGCGCGATGCCGTTTCAGGCAGCCGTTTCATCGCGGCCGATGGCGGCATGCGCCATGCGGTCGCGCTCGGGGTGGAACCTGAGCTGTGGGTCGGCGACTTCGATTCCACGCCTGCCGATCTGCTGCGCGCCTTTCCCAACGTGCCGAAGCAGCCCTATCCGGCAGCGAAGGCGGCGACCGACGGCGAGATTGCCGTCTCGGAAGCGATCGATCGCGGTGCGGCCAGGCTGATCCTCGCCGGCGCCATGGGCGGCGAGCGATCCGATCATGCGATCCAGCATCTGCTTTACGGCGTTCACCTTGCCGAAAAAGGCCTCGACGTGTTGCTGACTTCAGGCGACGAGGAGGCCGTGCCGCTTCCGCCGGGCGATCTCACGCTGGCGCTGCCGGCCCGCTCGCTGTTTTCGGTGCTCGGCTTCAGCGATCTGACGGGCCTTTTCATCGAGAATGCCCGATATCCCTTGCGTGATTTTCATTTGCCCTTCGGCGCATCGCGCACCATTTCCAATGTGGCGGAAGGCGATGTGCGCTTTTTGCTCGGCAGCGGCAGGGCGATCGTTCTTGCCCGCCCTTATGACCTTTCCGGAGTCTGATCTTGGCCCCTCCCATTCTGAAACTCGACGACATCTTCCTGAGCTTTGGCGGTGCGCCTTTGCTCGCCGGTGCCGGGCTGCAGGTGGAGCCGGGCGACAAGATCTGCCTTGTCGGCCGCAACGGGTCCGGCAAGTCGACGCTCCTGAAGATCGCCGCCGGCCTTGTCGAAGCGCAGTCGGGAGAGGTGTTCCGCCATCCGTCGTCGACCGTGCGCTATCTCGAACAGGCACCGGATTTTGCCGGCTACAAGACGGTTGCGGCTTACGCGGAATCCGGCCTCGGCCCCGGCGACGACCCTTACCGGGTGACTTACCTGCTGTCCCATCTCGGCCTGACCGGCGAAGAGGACCCGAACAATCTGTCGGGCGGCGAGGCGCGCCGGGCCGCGCTTGCGCGCGTTCTGGCGCCGGAGCCGGATATCCTGCTGCTCGACGAGCCCACCAACCATCTGGACCTGCCGACCATCGAATGGCTGGAAGGCGAGCTGCAGAAGAGCCGCAGTGCGCTCGTGCTGATCTCGCACGACCGCCGCTTTCTGGAGAAGGTCTCGACCGCCACCGTCTGGCTCGATCGCGGCACGTCGCGCCGGCTGGACCGGGGTTTTGCTTATTTCGAAGCCTGGCGCGATCAGGTGCTGGAGGCCGAAGAGCTGGAGCAGCACAAGCTCGGCAAGCAGATCGAGCGTGAAGAACACTGGCTGCGCTACGGCGTGACGGCGCGGCGCAAGCGCAACATGCGCCGGCTCGGCGAGCTGCAGGACATGCGCTCCCGCTACCGTGGCCACAAGGGCGCTCTCGGCACGGTGCAGGCTGCCGCCTCCGATGCGCAGGAAAGCGGCAAGCTGGTGATCGAGGCCGACAGGATCACCAAGGCCTATGACGACCGCATCATCGTCGCGCCGTTCTCGATCCGCGTGCATCGCGGCGATTGCATCGGTCTCGTCGGGCCGAACGGCGCCGGCAAGACCACCTTGCTGAAGATGCTGACCGGCCAGCTGGAACCGGACAGCGGCACGGTGAAGCTCGGCACCAATCTGGAGATCGCCACGCTCGACCAGAAGCGTGAGGAACTGAACCCGGAAGATACGCTCGCCAACTATCTGACCGACGGTCGCGGCGAGAATCTGCTCGTCAATGGCGAGCAGCGGCATGTGACCGGCTACATGAAGGAGTTCCTGTTCCAGCCGGAGCAGGCGCGCACGCCGATCAAGAATCTCTCCGGCGGCGAGCGCGCCCGGCTTATGCTGGCGCGTATCCTGTCGCGGCCGACTAATCTCCTGATCCTCGACGAACCCACAAACGATCTCGACATTGAGACGCTGGACCTGTTGCAGGAAATCGTGGCCGGCTTTGCCGGCACCGTCATCCTCGTCAGCCACGACCGCGACTTCCTCGACCGTACCGTGACCTCGACCATCGCGCCCGCCAATCCGGAAGATCCGGATGGACGCTGGATCGAATATGCCGGCGGCTATTCGGACATGCTCGCCCAGCGCAAGGGCGCAATCGAGGAACGCAAGCGGGCGGAAAAGGCGGCCGAGAAACCAAAGCCGGCCGAAGCCGCAACGCCCGTCGCCGAGAGCTCGAAGGCCAAGGGAAAGCTGTCCTACAAGCAGAAATTCGCTCTCGAAAACCTGCCGAAGGAAATGGCCAAGGCCGAAGCGGAGATTGCCGCCCGCGAGAAGAAGATGGCCGATCCGAACCTGTTCTCCAAGGATCCCGCAACCTTCAACCGACTCGCGGCGGAGATGGAAAAGCTGCGGGAAAGCCTGATAAAGATGGAAGAAGAATGGCTCGAACTCGAAATGCTGCGCGAGGAGCTGGAGGGCTGAGCGGCCGGAACGCGGTATCGTTTAGAGCAATTCAAGGAAAACGCGCAGCGATTTTCCGTTTTGAATCGAACAAAAACAAATAGATAGAGCGGCTCCGTGAAACGCGGAACCGCATCTGGCTAGAGATGCGGATTGCGCGGCCGGTATTTCCGGACCAGCTGCTGGTTGATTTCCCTGGCACCCGGCATGTTGGCGCTGAGATAGACGGGTGGATCGCCATCCTTGCAGAGTTCGGCGGCGACATCGGCGAAGATGGCATTCAGCACCGTCGCTCCGACGGCCGTCGAGGCCGGGCCGACCTTCAGGCCGGTGCGTGGCAGGTCGATCATGGCGTCGCCCGGCGGCAGGCCGTTGTCCAGCACGATATCGGCGATATCGGCGAGCTTCCTGCGTCCGTTGGCAATAGCGGTCGAATAGGCAAGCGACGTGATGGCGATGACGGTCGCGCCGATTTCGCGGCCATAATCCGCCGCCTCGAGCGGAGCGGCGTTGACGCCGGAGTTGGAGGCGATGATCAGCACGTCGCCCGGCTGCATGCCGTAGCGCTCGAAGATCGGGCGGATGAGACCCTCGGTACGCTCATAGACCGAGCTGATGACGGCGCCCTCGTGCAGCATGGCGGAACCTACGAGCACCGGAATGGTGAAGGCGAGGCCGCCGGCGCGATAATGCACCTCTTCCGCCAGCATATGCGAATGGCCGGTGCCGAAGACATAGACGCGGCGATCGCCGCGCGCCGCCGCGCAGATGGCTTCGGAAGCCCTGGCCATCGGCTCGGCAAGCGTTTCGCGCAGGGTTTCCAGCCGGGCGATGAGGGCCGAGAAATAGCTTTCCGTGACTGCGGTCATTCCGAGCCTCCTTTCCGCGTGCGTCAGGCCGAAGGCTGGCCGGAGATCCATGTTTGCGTGACTTCGATGCCGTCGTCGATGTGAACGAGATCGGCGCGGGTTCCCGGCGTCAAATGGCCCCGATCGACAAGCCGCAGGAAGCGGGCGGGATAGGAGGTCGCCATGCGAAGCGCCTCGGCGAGCGGCAGTTCGAGAATGTTGACGCCGTAACGGATCGTGGAAGCCATATCGACATCCGAGCCGGCCAGCGTACCGTCGTCCAGCGTCAGCTTGGAGCAATAGCCGCCCTTGGTGCGATAGACGGTGCGGCCGTTGAGCGTGAAGCTCGGAAGGTCGGTGCCGACGAGCGACATGGCGTCGGTGACGAAGAACAGCCGGCCCTCGCCACGCTTGGCGCGCAGGGCGATGCGCAGCGCCGCCGGCTCGACGTGATGGCCGTCGGCGATGATGCCGCACCAGGGGGCGGGGTGGTCAATCGCCGCGCCGACGAGACCGGGCGCGCGATGGCCCATCTGGCTCATGGCGTTGAAAAGGTGGGTCACGCCGCGGGCGCCGGCATCGAAACGCGCGTCTGCCGCTTCCGCCGTGCAGTCGCTGTGGCCGATGCTGACGATGACGCCGCCTTCGCTCAACGCCTGGACCTGACGTTCGGTGATCTGCTCGGCCGCGATCGTGACCAGCAGCGTGCCGATTGCCTCGCGGGCGCGGATGAAGGTCCTGACGTCGCTGTCTTCGACAGGCCGCATTAATTCCGCCAGATGCGCGCCCTTGCGGGCCGGGGCCAGATGCGGGCCTTCCAGATGCAGGCCGGCGACGCCGCGATTGGCCTTCACGGCCTCGGTGGCCGCTTCGATCGCCGCCTCCGTGGCCGCGGCGACATCGGTAATCAGCGTCGGCAGCACCGATGTCGTGCCGTAGGGGCGATGCCCCTCGGCGATCATGTACATGGAGTCGGGCGAGGGCTCGTCGTTGAGCATGCGGCCGCCGCCGCCGTTCACCTGCGCGTCGATGAAGCCGGGAGCCAGGACGCCGCCGTTCAGGCGGATGGTCTCGGCATTGTCCGGCACATCGTTGGCGCCGGTGATGGCATGGATGCGGCCATTGCCGATCACCAATGCGCTATCCTCGTGAAACCGGTCGCCATCGAAGATGCGGGCGCCGGTAAAGACCTTGTAGTCCATCACATGGTCTCCGTGACCTTGAGGAGGTTAGCCGGCTTGTCCGGATCGAAACCCTTACGGCGCGTCACCGATTCGATGAGGCGATAGTAGCACAGCAGCGACACCAGCGGGTCGAGCAGGCCATTGCCTGTCGTCGGCATGCGCAGGTTGATGCCCGCGAGCGGCGCGGTCGAGAAGGAGACGGCGGTCGCGCCGAGCTTCTGCAGACGCTCCAGCGCCTGCGCATTGTTGGCAAAGGCGGCATCGTCGGGTGAAAAGGCCACGATCGGGAAGCCCGGCTGCACCAGGCGCATCGGGCCATGCATGAGTTCGGCCAGAGAGAAGGCTTCGGCATGCAGGCCGGCGGTTTCCTTGGCCTTCAACGCGGCTTCCAGCGCAATGGCGAATGCCGGGCCGCGACCGCCGGTATAGAGCGAGGAGGCGTTGAAGAGCACGTCTTCGGCGGCCTTGCCGTCGATTCCCGAGGTGGCGGCCAGCGCGTCCGGCAGCTTTGAAAGGCCATCAACAAGCGTCTTGTCCTGCGAAATCGTCGCGGTGACGCCGGCAAGCGCTGCAACCGAAGCGATGAAGGATTTGGTGGCGGCAACGCTCTGTTCCTTGCCCGCATTGAGACCGAGCACGATGTCGGCCTCCTTGGCAAGAGGGCTGTCGGTGACGTTGACGACGGCGATGGTGGTCGCGCCGCCCTTTTTGGCGGCGGCCTGCAATGCGATGATGTCCGGGCTGCCGCCGGATTGCGACACCGTGAAGTGGATGCCGCCCTTCAGGTGCAGGGGCGCACCGTAGACCGAGGCGATCGACGGGCCGACGGACGCGACGGGGATGCCACAGGAGATTTCGAAGAGATATTTGAAGAAGGTGGCGGCATGGTCGGACGAGCCGCGCGCCGCGGTCGTGATCAGCGACGGACGGCCGGAGGAGAAGAGCTTCGCGATCTCGACGAAGGCGGGTTTTTCCTTTTCAAGCAGCGTCGCAACCACCTCGGGCGATTGGCCGGCTTCCGTCAGCATCAGGGATTGGGTCTTGCTCATAGGTCATCTCCAATTCTCAATTCGGCAACAAAGTCATAAGCATCGCCGCGATAATGCGAGCGGGTATATTCAACGACGCGCTGGTCCGCGAGGCGGGAGACGCGTTCGATCAGAAGCGCTGGCGCCCCGGCCTTGACGGTCAGGATCGATGCGGAGGTCGGGTCCAGCGTCACGGCCGTCAGCCTTTGCTGGGCGCGCACCGGCTTGAAGCCCTTGGCCGCCAGCGCATCGTAGAGCGACCCTTCGGATACGGCGTCCTCGCCGATGAACTTGACCGGAACGACGGCGCGCTCGATGGCGAGCGGCTGGCCGTCGGCAAGGCGCAGCCGGTCGAGCCGCAGGACGGGTTCGTCGACGCTGAGGCCGAGAAGGAAGGATTCTTCCGGGGCTGGCGCGCCGACGGTGCGCTGGAGGATGCGCGCTGCCGGCTCGCGGCCGCGCGAGCGCATGTCGGCAGAGAAGGAGGAGAGGCGCCAGAGCGGCTGCTCGATGCGCTCGACATGCTGCGAGACGAAGGTGCCGCTGCCGTGGCGAGATTCGATGACGCCGGAGGCCAGCAGGTCGCGATAGGCGGTGCGCACGGTGACGCGGCCGATCTGCAGGGCTCCGGCGAGGTCCCGCTCGCCCGGCAGCGCCGTGCCGGATTTCAAGAGTCCTTCCTGGACGAGGCCTGTCAGCGCCTGCGCCAGCCGCTTATAGAGCGGCCCGCTTCCGGTCCCGTCACTGAGACCGCGATTGTTCAATTCGGCGATCAAACTGGTTCTATCCATGAGGATCATATAGAACCTATTTAGAACCAATTCACAAGCCGAATCTGTTCCGGAACCTGAAAAAGAGTCGGCCGGGCGCTTGGGACGCCCGGCCGGGGTTTCGGGGAAGCGGGCATGCCCGGCTCAGTTCTTGGTGAAGATATAGTCCGTTTCCTGCCGCAATACCTCGCCCGGCCGGAGCACGGCATTGGGGAAGCCTTCGTGGTTGATGGCATCCGGCCAGACCTGCGTTTCCAGGCAGAAGCCGGCGAACGGACCGATCTTGCGGCCGTCATGGCCGGGAACCGGAACATCGAGCTTGAAGCCGGTGTAGAACTGCACGCCGGGCTCGGTGGTGCGCACTTCCAGCGACACGCCGGAATTGACGCTGCGGGCAAGCACGACGGAGCGTTTGGCCGTGCGCTCGGCGGAGAGGCAGAAATTGTGGTCGTAGAGCGCCTGTTCGCTTCCGTCGAAACGCTTCATCGGCGACATCTCGCGGAAATCGAAGACCGTGCCTTCCACCGGGCGGATCTCGCCTGTCGGCACCTGCCTGTCGTCCGTCGGCGTATAATGGTCGGCGGCGATCATGATGTCGTGGCCAAGCGCGTCGTCGCGGCCGTCGAGATTGAAATAGGCGTGCTGGCAGACATTGGCGAGCGTCGGCTGGTCGGTGGTCGATTCGTACGTCACCGTCAGTTCGCCATTGCCGTGCACCCGGTAGGTCGCCTGGATGGTGCAATTGCCCGGATAGCCGGCGCGGCCGTCGGGATCGACGATCTTCAGGATGACGCGGTCGGTATCGTGCTCGACGATGGTCCAGTTGCGCTTGGCGATATTGTCCTTGCCGCCGTGCAGATGGGTGACGCCCTTCTCGTTGAGTTCCAGCTGGTACTGCTTGCCGTCCAGCGTGAAACGCCCGCCGCCGATGCGGTTGGCGCAGCGTCCCGGCGTGGCGCCGAAATAGGAGGAATGGGCGGGATAATCGGCGAAATTATCGAAACCGAGCAGCAGCGCCGGCTCGTGGCCGTCAAGGCGTAGATCCTGGATGACCGCGCCCCATGACATGATATGCGCGGTCAGGCCGCCGCCGACGATCTTGACCCGATAGACGGTATCCCCATCGGCCGTCGTCCCAAAAACTTCCCGTTGCAAAGTGCTTTCCGTCATATCAGCTCATCCATGGCTATCGAATATATAGGGCCAGACCCTGCCTCCATTCGCGTCGTTCCGCAACCGGTTCGATCGCGAAATGTAGCGGCGGGCGGAGGGGTAAGGCTCCGTCCGGCTTTCGAAACGCTACGCTGTGCCGGAAGTATGCAATGCCTATGACAGACCAGCCGGTTTTCGCAACGGCCCCTCACCCTAGCCCTCTCCCCGCATTGCGGGGAGAGGGGACGACAGAGGCAGACAATTGCACTCTGCTTTACGGAGAGATCGCAATTGAGCCCCCTCTCCCCGCAATGCGGGGAGAGGGTTGGGGTGAGGGGCCAGGCACGAAGGTACAGCAGGACAATGCGCGCCTGACTATTGCAAACGGGGGCCGAGCGCTCAGCGCGACAATTCCCTTGTCGCCTTTTCCAGCCCGCCGAGCGTCAGAGGGTACATGCGGTCGGTCATCAGGCGGCGGATGATGGAGATCGAGGTCGTATAGCCCCAGTAGTTCTCCGGCACGGGGTTGATCCAGACGCATTTGCGGAAATGGCCGGTGATGCGGGCGAGCCAGGCTTCGCCCGCTTCCTTGTTCCAGTGCTCCACTGAGCCGCCGGCTTGAGTGATTTCGTAGGGGCTCATCGATGCGTCGCCGACGAAGACGACGCGGTAGTCGGAGCCGAAGGTACGGATCAAGTCCGTCGTTGCGGTGATGTCGACGCGCCGGCGGCGATTGTCCTTCCACACGCCTTCGTAAAGGCAGTTGTGAAAGTAGAAATACTCCATGTGACGAAACTCCGCGCGGGTGGCGGAAAACAGCTCTTCCACCACGCGGATATGGTCGTCCATCGAGCCGCCGACGTCGAAGAACATCAGGAGCTTGACGGCGTTGCGGCGTTCGGGCCGCGTCCGGACGTCGAGATAGCCATGCTCGGCGGTGGAGCGGATGGTGCCGGAGAGGTCCAGCTCCTCGGCGGCCCCCTCGCGCACCCAGCGGCGCAGGCGCTTCAACGCCACCTTGATGTTACGGGTGCCGAGCTCGACGCCATCGTCGAGATTCTTGAAGTCGCGGCGATCCCACACCTTCACCGCGCGGCGATGGCGGGAGGTCTCCTGGCCGATGCGTACGCCTTCCGGATTGTAACCATAGGCGCCGAAAGGCGAGGTTCCGGCGGTGCCGATCCATTTCGAGCCGCCCTGATGCCGGCCTTTCTGCTCCGCCAGCCGCTCGCGCAGCGTCTCCATCAGCTTGTCGAAGCCGCCGAGCGCCTCGATCTCCCGTCTTTCGTCTTCGGTCAGATGCCGCTCTGCGAGCTTGCGCAGCCATTCCTCGGGGATGGCGGTCGGCTCCAACGCCTCCGCGTCGGCATTGCCGCCGATCGCCTCGACGCCGCGGAAATAGTCGGCGAAGATCTGGTCGAAGCGATCGATGAAGCGCTCGTCCTTGATGAGCGTCGCGCGCGCCAGATAATAAAAGGCCTCGACGTCGTAGTCGGCAATTCCCTCTTCCAGACCCTCAAGCAGCGACAGGAATTCCCGGAGCGTTACCGGCACCTTCGCTTCCTTCAGTTTCAGGAAGAAGGGAATGAACAAACCTATGCCCTTTCCTGGCCGATCTCCTCCACATCATACGGTGTGGTCTGGTAGATCTCGTTGATCCAGTTGCCGAAGAACAAATGCGCGTGGCTGCGCCACCGGTTCTGCGGCGGGATGTCCGGGTCGTTATGCGGGAAGTAGTTGTGCGGCATCTTGATCGGCACGCCCGCATTCACATCGCGGAAATACTCATCCGCCAGCGAAGTGGAATCATACTCCACATGATTGAACATGTAGAGCCGGTTGCAGGCCTGTTCGTGCACGAGGCAGACGCCCATCTCGCTCGAGTCCATCAGGATCTGCAGGCCGGGCACTTTTTCGATATCGGCGCGCCTCACTTCCGTCCAGCGTGAAACCGGCACGGCGAAATCGTCGGAAAAGCCGTTGAGGTAGACGGAGGAGGGCTTCAGGTTCTGGTGGCGATAGACACCGAACGCCTTTTCCTTCAGCGTATATTTCGGCACCTTGTGGAAGTGATAGATCGCCGCCATCGCTCCCCAGCAGACGTTCAGGGTCGAATGGACGTTGGTGGCCGTCCACTCGAAGATCTGCTGCATTTCGTCCCAGTAGGTCACGTCCTCGTATTCCAGCAGCTCGATCGGCGCGCCGGTGATGATGAAGCCGTCGAACTTGCGGTGCTTCACCTCTTCCCAGGTCTGGTAGAAGGAGAGCAGATGTTCCTCGGAGGTGTTCTTGGCCTTGTGGCCGCCGACTCGGACCAGCGAAAACTCCACCTGCAACGGTGACGCGCCGACGAGGCGGGCCATCTGAACCTCGGTCTTGATCTTGTTCGGCATGAGGTTGAGAAGCCCGATCTGAAGGGGGCGGATATCCTGACGGAACGCCACCGTTTCGGTCATCACCCGCACTCCCTCGCTCTGGAGGGTTTCAAACGCGGGCAGCGTATCGGGAATCTTGATGGGCATTGTTTTCACTCGACCAAATACAAAAAAACCGGCCGCGATCATGAATCGCTACCGGTCCGCACGCGGCCCTTTAGCGATTTATTTAACGTGGCTGCAAGCCGGCCGGCCAAATCACCACAAGGGGAAATCCATAAACCTGCTATCCCGGCGGGTCAATGGGCAAGCTTGGAGGCGGATGGCGGCCGCGCCTTGATGTCGGTTGCGGTTTGCGGAGGTTCAAGATCGGCTTGTGGGTCATTCGGTCTGGAGGCCACCTCGCCCTTCGAGGCCTTGGTTCTTGCGCTTACGCTTAGACCCCAGGCACCTCGGGGTGAGGTGGAGAGAGTATCGCCGCCGGGGTGAGAAGATCAGTCCTCGCTCTTGAGGTGCGGAGGCTGGAAGCCGGAGCCTCGAAGGGCGAGGGCGGGTGATATGGTCACTTCATTTTCGTTTGGGAGGGCGCGTGCAGTTCCGTGGATGGAAGATGCGGCAGTTGGCCCTACTTCCCCTGTCCCCGCGCCATGAAGGCCAGCCGTTCGAAGAGGTGGACGTCCTGCTCGTTCTTCAGCAGTGCGCCATGCAGCTTCGGCAGCGCGCTCTTCGCATCGGCGCGCAGCGTGGCGGGATCGACGTCGTCGGCGACCAGCAGGCGGATCCAGTCGAGGGCTTCCGAGGTCGACGGCTTCTTCTTCAGGCCCGCCACATCGCGGATTTCGAAGAATTGCGTCAGTGCGGCATGCACGAGCGCCTGCTTGATGCCGGGATAGTGCACCTCGACGATGCGCGTCAGCGTCTCCATGTCGGGAAAGCGGATGTAGTGGAAAAAGCAGCGGCGCAGGAAGGCGTCCGGCAGTTCCTTTTCATTATTCGAGGTGATGATGACGATCGGGCGGATGGCGGCCTGAACGGTCTCTCCGGTCTCGTAGACATGGAATTCCATGCGGTCGAGTTCCTGCAGCAGATCGTTGGGGAATTCGATATCGGCCTTGTCGATCTCGTCGATCAGCAGCACGCATTTTTCCGCCGAGGTGAAGGCCTGCCAGAGCTTGCCCCGACGAATATAGTTGCGGACGTCGTGCACGCGTTCGTCGCCGAGCTGACTGTCGCGCAGGCGCGAAACGGCATCGTATTCGTAGAGGCCCTGCTGTGCCTTCGTGGTCGATTTGACGTTCCACTCGATGAGGTCGAGCCCGAGCGCGGCGGCCACCTGACGGGCGAGTTCGGTCTTGCCCGTACCGGGCTCGCCCTTCACGAGAAGCGGGCGCTCCAGGCGAATGGCGGCGTTGACGGCGACCATCAGGTCCTTGTCGGCGATATAGTCTGCAGTTCCCTGAAATTGCATCGGAAGGCTTTCTCAATCTTTCAGGTGCAAGCTAAATGCTGACCTAATTCGGTTCAAGGCGCGAAACCGTGTATATAGGAACGTGATCGCATCGATCTATTGCGAGGATGGACAAGAGGGCGGGTCATGATTAACTGACGGGACGTGCGTCGCAGGGAAGTGCTGATGGCAGTTGAAACGCAAGCCAAGCCGAATATCCAGGGGAACGAACAGGTCGGGTACGATTTGAGCCTCTTCTTTCGGCTGAGGATGATGTTTTCCGCGTTCTGGAATTCGGCGGTCCGTATCAAGCTCATTGCCCTTGTCGTCGCGCTCTTCGTGATCATCCTGGTCACCGCCTATGTCCAGGTGTTGCTCAACAGCTGGAACGCGCCTTTCTACGATTCGCTGGCAAGGCGCGATATCTCCGCCTTTTTCCATCAGCTCGGCGTCTTCGGCATCATCGCCGGCTCGCTTCTGGTTCTCAACGTCGTCCAGGCCTGGCTCAACCAGATGACGGCGCTCTACATGCGCGAGGGGCTGGCGCGGGATCTGGTCGATCAGTGGCTGCAGGCCAAGCGGGCGCTTCGTCTGGCTTCTTCCGGGCTCATCGGCGTCAATCCCGACCAGCGGTTGCACGAGGATGCCCGCAATCTCGCCGAGAGCACGACCGGGCTTGCCATCGGTCTGGTACAGGCGACGATTCTCCTGCTCAGCTTCATCGGCGTGCTGTGGGAGCTGTCGAGCGGCATGGTGTTCAAGCTCAACGGCATGAGCTTCGCCATCCCGGGCTATATGGTCTGGGCGGCCATCCTCTATGCCGGATCGGCTTCTTTCCTCAGCCAGTTCGTCGGCCGCCGCCTGGTGCGGCTGAATGCGGATCGCTATTCGAAGGAGGCCGAGCTGCGCTTTGCGCTCATGCATGCCAACGAGCACATGGCGGCGATTACGATTGCCGGCGGCGAGGAAAACGAACGCCGGCGGATCAATCTCGATATCTCCGCGGTGCTCGCCGTCATCCGCCAGCTCGCCATCGCCAATACCAATCTCACCTGGGTCTCGGCCGGCTATGGCTGGCTGGTGCTGATCATTCCCATTCTCGTCGCCGCGCCCGCCTATTTTTCCGGCGGGCTTACCTTCGGCCAGCTCATGGTGGCCGTCGGCGCCTTCAACCAGGTCAATTCGGCGTTGCGCTGGTATGTCGCCAATTTCGGGCCGATCGCCGAATGGCGCGCCACGCTGATGCGTGTAACCGATTTCCGCAAGGCATTGACGGAAATGGACGACAAGACGCCGATGCCGCATGCCCTCGTCTTCGACAAGGCCGCGCCCGGCACGATGGTATGGACCGATCTGGAGATTTCGACGAAAACCAGCGACGAGGCGACGGAGAACGGCTTCCGGATCGCCGAGGGCACCGTCACCATCAACGCCGGCGAGCGCGTCATGATCAACGGCGATCATGGCGTGAACCGCAGGCTGCTTTTCGAGGTGCTGGCGCATCAATGGTACAGCGGCTCGGGCACGGTCAGCCTGCCGCCGATGGACGAGATGCTCTTCGTCCCGCATATGCCCTATGTGCCGGGCGGGACGCTCCGCGAGGCGATCTGCTTCCCCGAGGACAGGGATGCCTATGACGATGCCGCCGTCGAGGCTGCGATGGACAAGGTGGGCCTTGCCCGCCTCAAGAGCCGTCTCGACACGCAGGCGCGATGGGACCGGTTGCTGGATACGGAGGAGCAGAAGGCCATAGGCTTCGCGCATCTGCTGCTCGCGAAGCCGAAATGGATCGTTCTCGACGATCCTCTGGAAGGCCTGGAGGTCGATGTTCAGGCGAAACTCTCCGCCTTGCTCTCTGAACTGACCGACGCGACGGTGATTTATATCGGTCGCTCCGATGCCTACATGCAGGCCATGTCGCCGCGTATCCTGCATCTGCAGGCCCTGGTGCCGCATGAAGAGGTTGTCGCCGAAGCGGTGCCCCCGGCACCCGCGCAGGAAGAGGATCCGCCGCAGGTCAAGGAAGCCGGTTCGAAGAAGGCCAGCACGCCGTAGGCCCTGGCCGTTTCACGGGAAACAACTGGCTGCCCGGCATGTTTCCTGCGCGCAATTCCAGGGTGGAAGCTGCCGCGCGCACCTCAACCTTTTCCGGGCTTTTCCTTTGTGCCGGCTTTTTACGCGATTCCGGATGAGAAAATTGCTCCGAAAGCAAAACGCCCCGTCACGAGGACGAGGCGTTTTCTCATGCGATGATACGGGCTGAAGGCTCAGTCCTTGGCGCGCTCGACGTAGGAGTTGTCTTCCGTTGCGATGACGACGCGGGTGCCGGCGTTGATGTGCGGCGGCACCATGGTGCGGACGCCATTCGACAGCATGGCCGGCTTGTACGAAGAGGACGCCGTCTGGCCCTTGACGACCGGCTCGGTCTCGGTGATCTCCAGCGTGACGTGACGCGGCAGTTCGAGAGCCAGCGGAACGCCTTCGTGGATCGACAGGATGCAGGTCATGCCTTCCTGCAGATAGGCCTTCTGGTCGCCCATGGTTTCGACGTCGACGACGACCTGGTCGTAGGTGGCCGGGTTCATAAAGTGGAAACCTTCGCCGTCTTCATAGAGGTACTGGAAGTTCACGTCTTCGACGAAGGCGCGCTCGACCTGCTCGGTGGTGCGCCAGCGCTCGGAAACCTTAACGCCGTCGACGATGCGGCGCATGTCAACCTGCGTGACCGGCGTACCCTTGCCCGGATGAAAGTTCGCGGCGGTGAGAACGACGTAGAGCTTGCCGTCGACGTCGAGAACGTTGCCCTTGCGGACTGAAGAGGCGATGACCTTGACCATAAGACTTCCTTGTAACGCTGCGTTTTGCGTCGTAGAGGGACTGTCGAAATGCTCTCCGAGACGCAGCAATTGTTTGCTTGGGGGCGCAACTACCCTAAATCAACGGAAATTGCCACCCCCAACGCGGCCTGGGCCCTGAAGAAAGCTAGGAATGAAGCCAACGACGAGCAAAGCGTCTCCCTGGTGGACCCGCAATGTCCATGCGGACCGGCGGCCGTTCCTCATCGGCCGCAACGCGATCCAGGCGGCGCTGCGCATCTTCTTTGCGAAGAACGACTTTATCGAGGTCGATACGGCAACGCTGCAGGTATCGCCGGGCAACGAGGCGCATCTCCATGCTTTCGCGACGGAGGCGCTGACGACCGACGGCAGGGCGCTGCCCCTCTACCTGCACACGTCGCCGGAGTTCGCCTGCAAGAAGCTCCTTGCGGCCGGCGAGGAGCGCATCGCCTGCTTCGCCCATGTCTATCGCAATCGCGAGCGCGGGCCGCTGCATCATCCGGAATTCACCATGCTCGAATGGTACCGGGCGGGCGAAAACTACGAGGCACTGATGGCCGATTGCGCGGCGCTGCTGGCGCTTGCGGCTGAAACGGTAGGAGCCAAGACATTCACCTATCGCGGCGCGGAGGTCGATCCGTTCGCTGCGCCCGATCGCATCAGCGTCGCCGCCGCTTTCGAGCGCTATGCCGGCATCGACCTCTTCGCCTCCATCGGCCTTGACGGCTCTACGGATCGCGAGCGTCTGGCGGCGGATATGCGCCGGGTGGGCATCCGCGTGGCTGGCGACGACCTGTGGCAGGACCTTTTCAGCCGCGTGCTGGTCGAGAAGATCGAGCCGAACCTCGGGTTCGGCCGGGCCACGATTCTCGACGAATATCCCGTCTCCGAGGCAGCGCTTGCCCGGCCGTCGGCAAGCGATCACCGCGTTGCCGAGCGCTTCGAGCTCTATGCCTGCGGCGTCGAGCTTGCCAATGCCTTCGGCGAGCTCACCAATGCCGGGGAGCAGCGCCGCCGGTTCGAGATCGAGATGGCGGAAAAGCAGCGCGTCTATGGCGAGACCTACCCGCTGGACGAGGATTTTCTGGAGGCGCTTGCCGTCATGCCCGAGGCGAGCGGCATCGCGCTCGGCTTCGACCGGCTCGTGATGCTGGCAACGGGAGCCTCGCGGATCGAGCAGGTGCTGTGGGCGCCCGTCGCGGAGTACGACGCATGAACGTGATGCGACCGATCAGGACCGTCGGCGAGCTTGAGCGCGCCGGATTGATCGATGCCGATCAGGCGATCGCGCTCGAAGCCGTGGCGGAGCGCTATGCCGTCGCTCTGACGCCGACCGTGACGCGCCTGATCGACCCGGCCGATCCCGCTGATCCCATTGCCCGGCAGTTCGTGCCCGATCCGGCTGAATTGCTCGTCACCTCCGAAGAGCGTACCGATCCGATCGGCGACCACGCGCATAGCCCGGTCGAGGGCATCGTGCATCGCTATCCCGACCGCGTGCTTCTGAAGGCCGTGCATGTCTGCCCGGTCTATTGCCGCTTCTGCTTCCGGCGCGAGATGGTCGGCCCGCAGGGACTGGGCACGCTGGATGGCGATACGCTCGACGGCGCCTTTGCCTATATCCGCGAGCACGAGGAGATCTGGGAGGTCATCCTCACCGGCGGCGATCCGCTGGTGCTGTCGCCACGGCGGCTGGAAGACATCCTCGGGCAGCTCGCCGATATCGACCATGTGAAGATCGTCCGCTTCCACACCCGAATTCCAGTCGTCGATCCCGCAAGGGTCGATGCGGCGCTGATCGCAGCGCTGAAGGCGAGCGGCAAGACCGTTTATGTGGCGCTGCATGCCAATCATCCGCGCGAGCTGACGGATGCGGCGCGCGCCGCCTGCGCCCGGCTGGTCGATGCGGGCATCGTGCTTGTCAGCCAGTCGGTTCTCCTGAAGGGCGTCAATGATAATCCGGACGTGCTGGCGGCACTGATGAAGGCATTCGTCGAAACGCGCGTGAAGCCCTATTACCTGCATCATCCCGATCTTGCGCCCGGCACCGGGCATTTCCGCCTGACGATCGCCGAGGGCCAGGCGATCGTCGCGGCACTGCGCGGCCGCATCTCCGGCCTCTGCCAGCCGACCTACATTCTCGATATTCCGGGCGGCTACGGCAAGGCCGACATCGGGCAGAGCTCGGTGCGGGAGCAGGGTGAAGGCTGCTATTCGATTTCGGACTATCGCGGTGGCGAGCACATCTATCCGCCGCAAGGTTAGCGCTCGTTCCCGCAAACTTATAGTTTCACTGCCGCTGTGGTTGTTATGAGATTTTTCGAATAAAACGTGCCGGCGAATTTGGGTGAATTAACCTTCTTGTGCGCCTCATATTTTCGAAATTTGCAAAGCGATCACATTAGGGATTTTTAATATTTGTGCGCAGGCCGCCGGTTAGATGGCTTACGCATCGTAAATTTAAATCGGAAAAGTGTCGAATATAGCAATTTTCTACGAAGTATAAGTTGTTTGTATTTACCACGTCGCTTAGCGGAATGTTCTATTTTGCCTGTTACTTCTGGGCGAACGATAAGGCAGCGTAACTGCGGTTATGCTTGCAATTGCCAGAAGGGACTAGACTATGAACAAGACGATTCGTGATTTGCTGGCCAAGTTCGGTGCGCTTCCTGTTGCTGTCGACCAGATCGAAGACGATGCCGATCTCTATGCGACGGGGCTGTCCTCTTTCGCTTCCGTGCAACTGATGCTCGGCATCGAGGAAGCCTTTGACATCGAGTTTCCCGACAACCTGCTGAACCGCAAGTCCTTTGCCAGCATTGCCGCGATCGAAAGAACCGTCGGCATGATCCTGGACGGCAGAAAGGTCGCATGATGAGTGCGGCGGTCGCTTTCGTTGAGGTTGGGACGGGCGAAGGAGCGGCGGTGCGTGCCGCGCGCGTCGCGGCGATCGCCAGCCAGCACGCCGATGCCGTCGACACCGAGGGCCGGTTCCCACGCGAAGCCGTCGACGCGATGCGCGCCGAGAAGCTGCTTTCCATCCAGATCCCCGTCGATCTCGGCGGCGAGGGTGCGTCGACAACCGAAATTGCCGAGCTTTGCTCGATCCTCGGTCAGGCCTGCGCCGCCAGCGCCATGGTTTTCGCCATGCATCACATCAAGCTTTCGAGCCTGGTCGAGCACGGTGCCGACAGCGACTGGCACCGCGAGTTCATGCGCCGCATCGCCAGGGAGCAGCTGCTTCTGGCTTCGGCGACGACCGAGGGCGGTATCGGCGGTAACCTGCGCAACAGCATCTGCGCCATCAAGGTCGAGGGCGACACCTGCTACCTCGAAAAGGATGCGACCGTCATATCCTACGGCGCTCATGCCGACGCCATCCTGATTACCTCGCGCAGCCATGCCGAGGCGGCCTCTTCCGATCAGGTGCTGACGGTTTTCCTGAAGGATCAATATACGATCGAACGCACCGTCGCGTGGAATACGCTCGGCATGCGCGGAACCTGCTCGGACGGCTTCCTTTTCAAGGGCAAGGCTCCGGCCGTGCAGATCCTGCCGAAGCCGTTTGCCGAGATTGCCGCGCAATCGATGCTGGCAAGCTCGCATTTGCTGTGGAGCGGCGTGTGGTACGGAATTGCCGCCGATGCGGTTGCCCGCGCGCAGGCTTTCGTGCGTGCCGCCGCCCGCAAATCTCCAGGCGCGCCGCCACCCGGCGCGCTGCGTCTGGCCGAGACGTCGAGCATGCTGCAAATGGTCAAATCCAATGTGGTTGCCGGCCTCAAGGTCTATGAGGAAGCCAAGCTGGATGCCGACAGACTCTCCTCGATGGCCTTCGCCGTCGCGATGAACAACGTCAAGATCGCATCGTCGGAGATGATCCTGCCGATCATCAACCACGCCATGCTGATCTGCGGCATCATGGGCTACAAGAACGGTACGCCTTACAGCCTCGGCCGCCACCTGCGCGACGCGCACTCGGCGCAATTGATGATCTCGAATGACCGCATTCTCGGCAACACGTCGACCATGCTGCTCGTCCACAAACAAGATACCAGCCTGTTGGGGTAATCGTCATGGATATGCAAACCTCGTTTCTCGACCGTCTTTTCGAATCCGGTCTGCTGATCGACACCGGCGTTGATGGCCTCTATGGCCGCAGCGGCCAGTTCGAAGACGTCATTTCCGCCTTCGAGCGTTTGGTCGACAGGTTCGGCGGCGCCGACGGCGCCGAGGCCATCCGCTTTCCGCCCGGCATGAACCGCGCCTTCTTCGAAACCAGCGGCTACATGAAGAGTTTTCCGCAGCTCGCCGGCACGGTGCACAGCTTCTGCGGCAACGAGCTCGACCATATGAGCCTGCTGAAGTGCATGGAAGTCGGCGACGACTGGACCAAGGATCAGCAGGCGACCGATATCGTGCTGACGCCGGCGGCCTGCTATCCGCTCTATCCGACCGTCGCCAAGCGCGGTGCAGTGTCTGACGACGGAGCCCTCTTCGACCTGCAGTCCTATTGTTTCCGCCATGAGCCTTCCAAGGACCCGGCCCGCCAGCAGCTCTTCCGCATGCGCGAATATGTCTGCATGGGCAGCGAAAAGCATGTGACGGATTTCCGCCAGAGCTGGATGGACCGCGGCGTCGAAATGATGAAGGCCGTCGGGCTCGATGTCACCATCGACGTCGCCAACGACCCGTTCTTCGGCCGCGCCGGCAAGATGCTCGCCAACAACCAGCGCGACCAGAACCTGAAGTTCGAGCTGCTGATCCCGATCACGTCTGCCGCCAAGCCGACCGCCTGCATGAGCTTCAACTACCACCAGGATGCCTTCGGCACGAAGTGGGGCCTGAACTTTGCCGATGGCAGCGTCGTTCACACGGCCTGTGTCGGCTTCGGCCTGGAGCGCATCGCGCTGGCGCTGTTCCACACCCACGGTCTCGACGTCAAGGAATGGCCCGAGAGCGTGCGCAAGGCGCTGTGGGGCTGATCGCTTCCATGGCTGCCGTGTTTCAGGGACTGGATCCCGCCGCCTACAAGCCGCACGCGCTGCACGACAGCGAGCGCATGTGGCCCGAGACGAACTGCTATATCGATCTCTGGATCGAGGTGCTCTCGACCTTGAAGCTGCCGCCGGAAGCCATGCTCGGCTTCACGGTCGGCCAAGATTTCGAGGGCGACCAGTTCACTTTCTTCAAGGTGCCGCTCGAGGATCTGGAAGCGCTTTATGGCGTGCGCTGCACCGAACTTGCGATCTACGACAAGGTTCAGAACCATGTCGCCGAGCAGATCGGCCGCGGCCGGCTCTGCCTGGTGGAGATGGATTCCTTCTTCATGCCGGATACGCAGGGCGTCGGCTATCGCCGCGAGCACGGCAAAACGACGGTGGCGATCAACCGGCTCGACATGCAAGGCCGCACGCTCGACTATTTCCACAATGGCGGCTTCTTCCAGCTGTCGGGCGAGGATTTCGACGGGCTGTTCCAGCTGCACCTGACGGACGAGGATCTGCCGTTCCTGCCTTATACGGAATTTGCGAAATTCCCTGAAAAGGCGCCGGCGGAGGCAGCCATCCGCGAAACGGCGCGGCAGCTCCTGTCCTTCCATTTCCGCCGTCGGCCGCGGGCCAATCCGATCCGCGCCTTCGCACACGTCTTCCCCATGCAGGTGGAGGCGGTCGCTGAACGGCCGTTCGGCTTCTTCCACAAATACGCCTTCAACACGCTGCGTCAGCTCGGCGCCAATTTCGAGCTTGCGGGCAGCCACTTCGATTGGCTGACGGCCGATTTGTCAGAAGCGGCCGGCGAGGCGCGGAAAATCTCCGAAACGGCGAAATCGGTGCAATTCCAGCTCGCCCGCGCCATCACGCGCAAGAAATTCGAGCCGTTGCGCACAGCGCTTGATCCCGCCGCCGATGCATGGGATTCCATGATGAGCGAACTCGAACGGAAGCTGTGACCGGCTTCCGTTCGGTCGCGATACGGCTGGGTCATTTCTGAAAAATATAGGGCGGGGAAATCCCCGGAAGATGTATGGGCGGGCGCTTGGCTGATCTTGGCGGCGGAATGCGGCTGAGCGAAGGTTGGAATCTGGTACTGACGGAGGCTGGCACCTGCCTCTCGCCTTCCGACGTGCCGCTGACATCGGGCTTCCTCCCGGCGCGGGTGCCGGGCACGGTGGCGGAGGCGCTGGAAAGGGCCGGGCTTTTCGACCGGGCGAACCCCCACCCCCTTCATGACCGCGATGCCTGGTATATCTGCCGTCTGGTTGATGCCGAGGCCGGTGATGCGATCCTGCGGCTGGAGGGGTTGGCGACGCTCTGCGAAGTCTTCCTCAATGGCCGGCAAATCCTCGTTTCCGAAAGCATGTTCGAGGCCCATGACGTCGACGTCACCTTGCTTGGCGGTGACGAGCTGGCGCTCTGCTTCCGCGCGCTGGAACCGAGGCTTTCCGAGCCTGGGCCCCGTGCTCGCTGGCGGCCGCAGATGATCACGCCGCAGGGCTTGCGGACGGTGCGCACGACACTGCTCGGCCATATGCCCGGATGGTGCCCCGAGGTTCAGGCCGTTGGCCCTTGGCGGCCGATTTCGCTGCTGCGGCCGAGCGCGCCCGTTATTCGTGATCTCACCCTGCGGCCGGACCTGCTCGAAAGCGGCGAGGGCAGACTTTACGCCTCGCTTTCGGTCGAGGGCGATGCCGGAGCGCTGGTGCTTCGGTGCGGCGATGTCGAGCAGGCCTTCGAACGGGACGGCCAAGGCCGCTATACCGCCATCCTGAAAATTCCCGATGTCGAGCCTTGGTGGCCACATACGCATGGCGAACCGAAACTCCATGAGGTCGCGCTCGTCTTCGACGGTATCGAGCATACGCTAGGGAAAACGGGCTTTCGCCGATTGTCCGTAGACCGCGGCGCCGATGGGCAGGATTTTGCCCTGATCGTCAACGGCGAGCGGATTTTCTGCCGCGGCTCGGTGTGGACCACGGCCGATATCGTACGCCTGCCCGGCCGCCGCGAGGACTACCAAATGTGGCTGCGGCTCGCGGCCGAGGCCGGCATGAACATGATCCGCATCGGCGGCACCATGGCCTATGAGACGCCGGAGTTCTTCCGCCTTTGCGACGAGCTGGGCCTCATGGTCTGGCAGGATTTCATGTTCGCCAATTTCGACTACCCGAAGAACGACAAGGCCTTCAATGCCCACGTCGAGACGGAGGTTTCGCAGTTTCTTGGCCGCACGCGGCTGTCGCCTTCCCTGGCGGTTCTTTGCGGCGGCAGCGAGATCCACCAGCAGGCGGCGATGATGGGCTTGCCCGAGCAGTTCTGGAAAAGTCCTGTCGTCGAGGAAATCATCCCGCCGCTGGCACAGTCGTTTCGGCCCGATGTGCCCTATGTGGTCAATTCGCCCTCCGGCGGCGCCATGCCTTTTTCGCCGAATGCCGGTGTTGCGCATTATTATGGCGTCGGTGCCTATATGCGACCGCTTGCCGATGCGCGCCGGGCTGACGTCCGCTTTGCCGCGGAAAGCCTCGCTTTCGCGCATGTGCCGCAAGCCCGCACGCTTGGCCAGCATCTACCGGTTCCGGCAGTCCATAGCCCGCTATGGAAAGAGCGCGTGCCGCGCGATCGCGGCGCATCCTGGGATTTCGAGGATGTTCGCGATCATTATCTTCAGGAGCTTTACGGTTTCGATCCCAACCGGCTGCGGCGGGAGGACCCCGATCTTTATCTCAATCTCTCGCGGGTCGTGACCGGCGAAGTGGCCGAGGAAACCTATGCCGAGTGGCGGCGCCACGGCTCCGCTTGCAACGGCGCGCTGGTCTGGACGCTGCAGGACCTTCTTCCGGGCGCCGGCTGGGGCGTCATTGACTCGACCGGAGAGCCAAAGCCGGTCTTCTACGGGCTGCGCCGGGCTTTCCGGCCGGTGCAGGTGCTGCTCGCGGACGAGGGCACCAACGGCCTCGATGTGCATGTCATCAACGAGAGCGATGCGGCGCTCGACCTGACGGTCGAGGTCTCCTGCCTGCGCGACGGCCGTCAGATCGTCGTGGGCGGGGGCCGCGATATGGTGCTTGAGGCCCGCGGCAAGCGAAAGATCGCCTGCACGGATCTTTTCGGCGCCTTCTTCGATACGACTTATGCCTTCCGCTTCGGCCCGCCGTCGCACGATGTCACGGTGGCGCGGCTGACGGCAGCGGCGAGCGGCGCAGTGCTCGCCCGGGCCTTTTACTTCCCGCTTGGGCGAACCAGGGCGTTCCACGATGCCGAGATCACCGCATCGGTCCTTCAGGAAGGCGAGGGATGGTATCTGGAGGTGAGCAGCGATCGGCTGGCGCAATCGGTACAGATCGATCTGGAATCCTATCGGGCGGAGGACGACTGGTTCCATCTCGCACCGGGCGGCAGCCGGCGGATTCCCCTGCATCGGCGGCCGGGCGTTCCGGCCGATGTCATCCCGTCCGGCCAGATCCGCGCCATCGGCAGCCGGCGGATCGTCGAGGTGTGAAGGCCTATCTCGCTCGTCAGGGCGAGATGGGCCTCATCCGCGTCGGCAGCTTCCCTACAAAGTCGCGCCATCCGGACCGAACAGGTGGCAGCGCTCCGGATCGATGCGGATGTCGACCGTCTCGCCGGCGCGGATAGCCTGTTGATCTTCCAATGCGACCGTCAGCGTCTGGCCGCCATGCAGCGTCGCGTAGAGGATCGTCTGGCCGCCGAGATGTTCGACCAGATCGACGCGGGCATTGCCGAGCGCCACGCCTCGGTCGCCGACGTTCAGGTGTTCCGGGCGCGCGCCGAGTGTCACCGGTTGCCCCGGCTGCAGGGTGCCAAGCCGACGCGGCAGGCGCACCGTCTGGCCGGCGAGATCGATGACGGCGGAGCCGTCGTCCGAGGCGACGATCTTCGCATCGAGAAAATTCATTTTCGGCGAACCGATGAAGCCGGCGACGAATTTGTTCTTCGGCTTGTTGTAGAGGTCGAGCGGCGCGCCGACCTGTTCGATCTTGCCGCCATTGAGCACGACGATCTTGTCGGCCATGGTCATGGCCTCGGTCTGGTCGTGGGTGACGTAGATCATGGTGTTGCCGAGCCGCTGGTGCAGGCGGGCGATCTCGACGCGCATCTGCACGCGCAATTCGGCGTCGAGGTTCGAAAGCGGCTCGTCGAACAGGAAAATATTGGGCTCGCGCACGATGGCGCGGCCGATGGCGACACGCTGACGCTGACCGCCGGAAAGCTGTTTCGGCTTGCGTTGCAGCAGCTGCTTGATCTGCAGCACCTCGGCCGCCTTTTCGACGCGCGGCTGTATCTCGTGCTTCTTCATGCCTGCGGTCTCAAGTCCGAAGGCAAGGTTCTTGTAGACGGTCATATGCGGGTAGAGCGCATAGGACTGGAAGACCATGGCGATGCCGCGCTTGGAGGCGGGGACATCGTTCATACGGCTGCCGTCGAGATAGAGGCCGCCGCCGGAAATCGGCTCCAGACCGGCGATCATGCGCAGGAGCGTGGACTTGCCGCAGCCGGAGGGGCCGACGAAGACGGTAAATTCCCCCGGCTCGATTTCCAGGTCGATTCCGTGAACCGCCTGAAGCTCGCCATAGCGCTTGATAACTTTCTGCAGCGAAACGCTTGTCGCCATGGGGGCTACCTCCTTGTTCGTCCTGATGGCTCGCGGGGCAATGTTCATGCCGGCCTCCAGCTCTTGTATTTTGCGCTTTCCGGCCCGACAGGGAAGCGGACTTCGGTCCGCTTTTCCGACGATTCATAGAAAGCCGTGACCAGCTCCAGCGCCTGGCGGGCATCGGCCGTCGTCACCGGCAGCGGGCCGCCAGACACCAGCGCCTCGTGGAGCAGCTTCATCTGGGTGTTGAAGCGGATCGGGATCGGCGTCCAGTCGGCCAGCAGCGCATCGATCCTGGCGGCGATCTCGTCATTCGCCGGAACGATCTTCCAGGGGTCCTGGCCGGGGCTGTAAGGTTCGTGGTTGCTCTCGATCAGCACGTTTTCGAAGCAGAGGCGCAGGCGGCTGATCTGCTCCTGCGAGCCGAGCGTGGCGCTGATGGTGGCGAGCGCGCCGTTTTGCATCAGCAGGCTGGCGCTGGCGCAATCCTCCACCTCGATATCGTTGACCCGGGTGGCGACGCGGCCGAAGAGGCCGGCGATCGGCCCCATCAGATAGGTCAGCATGTCGTGCAGGTGGATGGAGTGGGTCATCAGCACGCCGCCGAGCTCGGTCTCCCATTTGCCGCGCCAGGGAACCGCATAATAGTCGGCGCCGCGCACCCAATGCGTTTCCGATGTCGCGACATAGGGCTTGCCGGCGATGCCTGAAGCGATGATGCGCTTGGCCTTCTGGATGCCGTCGCCGTAGCGATACTGGAAGATCGGCATGAGCCGGCCCCTGGCCGTCTTCTCGGCGGCGATCACGGCATCGATATCGGCGAGCGATCCCACAAGAGGCTTCTCGCAGACCACATGCTTGCCGGCGGCGAGCGCCTGCATGATGAGCTGGAAATGCGAGCCGGGCGGCGTGCAGATATCGACGATGTCGATATCGGGCATGTCCAGCACTTCGGCGAAATCCTTGACGCGCTTGCCGATGCCGAATTCGTCGCCGACCGCGTTCAGGCGCTCCTCGTTGAGATCGCAGAGGACGGCAACTTCGAAGCGGTCGGAATGGGGCAAATAGCCCTCGACGATATGGGAGCGGCCGATGCCGAGGCCGATGATCGCGACTTTCTTGATGTCGGACATAGCGCAATTACCTTTGAATGCTGGTGAGCGATGTTGCTTCGGCAAGCGCCTGCGCCTTCAGCGCCAGTTCCATGGCCTTGAAGCAATGTTCCTGGCCCATCGCCGTTTCGGTGCGGTCCCTGATATCGGCGGCAAGCTGGCGGCCGTAGGGGAGGTCGAGGCCGGCGCAGTCGATATGCTGCATGCCCTTGCGGTCGGTGAGGAAGAGGTGATCGGTGCCGGGGCGGCCGGCGACGTCGATATATTTGCGCAGCTCGATCGTGCCATCGGTGCCGACGATGAAGAGGCGCCCGTCGCCCCAGGTGGAGAGCCCGTCCGGCGTGAACCAGTCGACGCGGACATAGCCTGTCACGTCGGGCGTGCGCAGGTGGAAGTCGCCGTAGTCCTGCAGGCCGGATGTATCGGGATTGGCGCGGTTGGACACCGTCGCAGACAGCACTTCGGCTTCGAGGGAATCCGCGAAGAACAGGAACTGCTCGCATTGATGCGAGGCGATGTCGGTGATGATGCCGCCATAGCGCTTGCGGTCGAAGAACCAGTCCGGCCGGGTCGGCTTGCGCAGCCGGTGCGGACCGAGGCCCGTCGTGTGGATGACCTTGCCGATGGCGCCGGCCTTGACCAATTCGCCGGCCTTGACCGTCGATGCCGTCTCGAAATGCTCGGAATAGAGGATCGAGACGATGCGCCTGGTCTCGGCCTGCACCTTTTTGACGTCTGCCAATTGGTCCAGCGTCACCATGCCGGGCTTGTCGAGCATTACGTCCTTGCCGTGGCGCATGGCTTCGATGGCAAGGGCGGCGCGCTCGCTGGAAATGGCCGCGCTGACGATCAGCGCGATGGAGCCATCCTCCAGAATTTCTCTTCTGTCGGCGACGCGTCTTGCCTGTGGAAAGCGACCGGCGAAGACGGCGGCGAGATCGTCTTCCACTGCATGGAAGGCGACGAGTTCGGCGCCGGCCCGCAGCATGACGTTGACCTGGCCGTAGATATGATCGTGATTGAGGCCGATGGCGGCAAAGCGCAGCGCGCTCATGCGACATTTCCTTTCAATGGGTTTGTTGGTTCGCAGCCCCAAATCTTGGGTATTCGGGACTACGGGTTCGTGGTCAGCGCTTGAGGCCGGCGGTCGCGATGCCGTCGATCAGCAGCCTCTGGAAGAACAGGAAGATCAGGAAGACCGGGATCAGCGACAGGCTCGACATGGCGAACAGGCTGCTCCAGTCGGAGCTTCCGGTGGAATCCACGAAGGAGCGCAGGCCGAGCTGGACGGTGTAGGTGTTGATGTCCGAGAGGTAGATCAGCGGCCCGAAGAAATCGTCCCAGGTCCAGATGAAGGAGAAGATGGCGGCCGTCGCCAGAACGGGAAGCGACAGCGGCAGCATGATGCGCCAGTAGATGCGCCAGGCGCTGCAGCCGTCCATCATCGCAGCCTCGTCCAGTTCGCGCGGGATGCCGCGGAAGAACTGCACCATCAGGAAGATGAAGAAGGCGTCGACCGCCAGGAATTTCGGCACGACGAGCGGCAGCATCGTCTTCACCCAGCCGAGCTTGAGGAAGAGGATATATTGCGGGATCAGCGTGACGTGATAGGGCAGCATCAGCGTGCCGAGCATCAGCGCGAACCAGAAATTCTTGCCCCAGAAATTGAGCCTTGCGAAGGCGTAGGCGGCCAGCGAACAGGAGATGACGTTGCCGAGGACGGAAAGCACGGCGATGACGACCGAATTCCAGACGAAGGTGCCGAACGTGACCTGACCGCCGAACCAGCCGCGGGCATAGGCGCTGAAATCGAATTGCGACGGGATCAGCGACGCCGTGCCGAAGATCTCGTTCTGGTCCTTGATCGAGCCGGACAACATCCACAGCAGCGGATAGAGCATCACCACCGATGCGGCGATGAGGGCGACGTGGATGAGGACGGAAAGAAACCAGGGGCGCTCGCGCGGCGGCTTCATGTCCTCGGCAAAATGGGTGAGCTTCGCGTCAGTCATCGTAGTGGACCCAATAACGAGCGGAGAGGAAGGAGAAGGTGGTGAAGATGGCGATAATGATCACCAGAACCCAGGCGAGCGCGGCGGCATAACCCATGCGGAAATAGCCGAAGGCTTCCTGGTAGAGATAGAGCGTGTAGAACAGCGTCGAATCGATCGGCCCGCCGGTGCCGGAGGAAATCACATAGGCCGGCGTGAAAGCCTTGAAGGCGTCGATGGTCTGGACCACGGCGTTGAAGAAGATCACGGGCGTCAAAAGCGGCAGCGTGATCCTGAAGAAGATCCGGGTCTTGGACGCGCCGTCGAGGTTGGCGGCCTCGTAAAGATCGGTCGGGATCTGCCTGAGGCCCGCGAGGAAAATAATCATCGGCGATCCGAACTGCCAGATGGCCAGGATCACGAGCGTATAGAGCGAATAGTCCGGATTGGAGATCCAGCTCGGCCCGTTGATGCCGAAGGCGTACCAGAGCAGTGTGTTGACGATGCCGTCGGCGTCGAAGATCTGCCGCCACAGCACCGCGATTGCGACGCTGGAGCCAAGCAGCGACGGCAAGTAGAAGATGGCGCGGTAGACCGGCAGGCCGCGGATGCCGCGGTTGAGCAGCAGCGCCACCAGCAGCGCGAAGGCGAGCTTCAGCGGCACGGAGCAGACGACGTAGAACAGCGTGACTTTCATCGACGACAGGAATTTGTCGTCCGCCGTGGCGATCCGCACATAATTGTCGATGCCGACGAGGTTCGGCGACTGGAGCAGATTGTAGTCGGTGAAGGAGAGATAGAGCGAGGCGATCGCCGGTCCGAGGGTCAGCCCGAAGAAGCCGATGAACCACGGCAGAAGAAAGAGATAGCCGGGCGCGTTGCGCGCGAATGCGCCCGGCGCCTTATAGGTGGTTTCCACGCGCAACGGCGCGGGCGTACCGACGGCCAAGCCGCCGGCAACGCTCTTGCTGTTTGTACCCACGGTATCAGCCTCGCGTAATGTTTGCTGCTGCCTGTTCGGTGAACTTCGCGCCAGCGTCCTGCGCGCTGGTTTTGCCGAAAGCCACTTCCTCGGCGATCTTCTTCAGCAGGAATGAGTTCTCGCCGGCGCCGTTCGGCGGAGACGGCGGCAGTGCGCCGACATGCGGCGTCAGCCGGCCGATATAATCGACCACCTGCTTGCTGACGGCATCGAGATCCGGCGTCAGCAGATCGCGGATTTTCGGGGAGGCGGGGACGCCGCGCTCGAGACCAAGCGCCTTGGTGCCCTCCGGATCTTCGACCAGATAATTGACGAAGGCGACGGCGGCATCCTTGTTGGGCGAAGTTGCCGAAACCGACATCAGCATCGAAGGTTTCAGATACTGGCCGGGCTTGCTGTCCGGACCTGCAACCGGATAGGAAACGATCTCGAGCTTTTCCTTGACCAGGCCTTGAATAGCCACGAACTGGTTGGAATGAGCGAAGCTCATCGCCGCCTTCCTGGTCACCAGCATGTCGGTTTCGAGGGTCAGCTGATCGAGCGCCTGGACATCGGCCGGCACGCAGGCGCCGCTCTTGCGCATATTGCCCCACAAGTCGAACCAGTCGGCCGCGTCCTTGGCTTCGAAGGCGAGCTTGCCGTCCGTCGTGTAGAGCGCCTTGCCGCGCTGGCGCAGCCAGCATTCGAATGCCGGCTCGTTGCCGCTCGCATCGCCGGTGCCGTAAAATCCGCGGCGCTTTTTGGCAGCCGTTATCTTGGCGCAGGCATCGCCGATCTGTTCCCATGTCATGGCGTCATGCGGCGGCTCGACGCCGGCTTCGGTCCATGCCGCCGTGTTGACGACGACCATGAAGGAATTCACACCGAGGCTGACGCCGTAGATCTTGTCGTCGACCTTGCCGGAATCGATGTTGGCGGCGCCGAAATCCTCGATCGCCAGGCTCTTGCCGAGATAGGGCGTCATGTCGAGCAGGGCGCCGCGGCGGGCATATTCGAAGATGTAGCGATAATCCATCTGGATGAGATCCGGCGCATTGCCGCCGCCGGTCTGGGTGGCAAGGCGCGTCCAGTAGCTGTCCCAGCCGAAGGATTCGCCGGCGATGGTAATGTCCGGGTTCTTGGCCTGATAGGCCTTCACCGCTGCGAACGTGCGGTCGCTTCGCTCCTTCGATCCCCACCAGAGAAGGCGCATCGCGGTTGCCGCATGGGCGCGGGAAAGTCCGATACTGCTGAAAGCGAGCGTAGCTGCCATGCCGGCAAGTAACTGCCGACGATCGATCGTCAACGTCATCCTGGTCTCCTCCCCAGTGAACCGATGATTTACGAAACTGCTTTGCATGATATAACTATTTGGTTACAAGTTGGATAGAAACGTGACCGCTGTCAAGCGTCAATCGTGTCACAATAAAAACGATGCATGCCGGAGCCGGCAGCGTTCATTGCGGGAGACACCGACCGGAAAGGGACTCATCCATGGCGATCAGGGCGAGGCAAGAAACTGAAAATATGGAACAAGCGGATGTCGGCAAGACTGTAAAGACGAGGGGTAGGAAGGTGTCGCGCAATCCGCAGCGCACCCATGCCACGATCCTGGAGGCGGCGACGGAAGAATTCGCCGCGCACGGCTTCGGCGGCGCCCGCGTGGATGCGATCGCCGCGCGGGCACAGACCAACAAGCGGATGCTCTATCACTATTTCGGCGACAAGGAGGGGCTCTATCTCGCCGTGCTGGAGGCAACCTATGCGACGATCCGCAATGCCGAGAAGCAACTCGATCTCGCACATCGCCATCCGGAGGAGGGAATGCGCGAGCTTGCCTTGTTCACCTGGCGGCATTTTCTGGCTCATCCCGAGTTTCTAAGCCTGCTTGCCACGGAAAACCTGCATCACGCGCGCTATCTGCAGCGATCCGAGAAGGTCTCGGCCATGCATTCGCATCTGATCGATGAACTCTCCGACGTTCTGCGCCGGGGGGAGGCGCTCGGCATTTTCCGCCCGGCCGTCGATCCCATATCCGTTTATCTCACCATTGCCGCGCTCGGTTATTTCTATCTGTCGAACCGTCATACGCTGTCGACGATTTTTGCGCGCAAGCTGACGGCGCCGGATGCGCTGAATGCCTGGGGGGAGCATATCGTTGCCGTCACGCTCGCTTCGATCCGGGCATAGAAGGCTCGCAACAGGGGCTTCGATGCGGTCGAGAAATTTTCAAAAGACGATTGACAAGGCCGGATTTATCGCGCGATCTTGTAACTATATAGTTACATTGCCGGGCGGCCAGGCATTTGCTTTTTCCTACTCCGGAGGGAGCCGGCCGGTCCTGTCTTGAGCCGGCAGTGAGCCTGAAGGCTTCCTTTCCCGGCAAGCGGAGAGAGGAGCCATGCATGCCGATGCCTGCGCGAACAGACCTGACTGACCATCACGGGAGCTGCCTGCCATCATGACCGATCCATTGAACATCAGACTTGCCGAGGCCGAGGCATTCGAGCGCCCCGTCCGGCTGCGGCTTCCGTTCCGCTTCGGGGCGGCAACCTTGCGGGAAGCGCGGCAGATTTTTCTGCGCGTGCGCATCGAGGACGCGCAGGGACGCTCGGCTGAGGGCATGGCGGCCGAGCTGATGGTGCCGAAATGGTTCGACAAGTCGCCGGAGCTTTCCAACGCCGACAACGAAACCCAGCTGCGACGGTCGCTGGCATTGGCGCTCGATGCGCTGCGGAGTGCCGGCGCCGGAACGGCTTTCGGCCTGCATGCGTCCGTCGAAGCATCGCATCATGCAGGGGCCGCGGCGGAAAAGCTGAACGGTCTGGTCGCCTCCTTCGGTCTTGCGCTTGCCGACCGGGCCATCCTCGATGCCCTTTGCCGGCTGGAAGGGCTGACGGTTTCGCAGGCGATCAAGGCGAACCGCCCCGGCATCGACGCCTCCACGGCGCGCGATCTCGCGGGCTTCGACCTCCCTGGCTTTCTTTCGGCATTGGAGCCATCGGCGAACCTTGCCGCTCGACATACCGTTGGTCTGGTCGATGCCATCGTGCCCGCCGATATTCCGGCACACGAGCGCCTGGACGACGGCCTGCCGGAAAGTTTCGAGGAGGCGATCGATGCCTATGGCCTGACCTTCTTCAAGGTCAAGGTTTCGGGCGTTCCCGAGGCCGATATCGACCGGCTTTGCCGCGTCGCCTCCGTCATCGACGCCAAGGTTCCGAACTATGCGGTGACGCTTGACGGCAACGAGCAATTCTCATCCGCCGAAGCCGTCGCCGATCTGCTCGCACCCGTGAAGGAGGAGCCGAGGCTGGCAAAATTTGCCGCCTCGATCCTGTTCGTGGAGCAGCCGATCGCCCGCGCGCACGCCTTCGAGAAGCCGGTCAAGGCGTTTGCCGCCTTCAAGCCGGTGGAGATCGACGAATCCGATGCCGACATCGATGCTTTCGTCACGGCCAGAACGCTTGGCTATACCGGCATCTCCTCGAAATCCTGCAAGGGTTTCTATCGCTCGCTCCTGAACCGTGCACGCGTCGCCAAATGGAGCGCGGACGATGGCATTGCCTATTTCATGTCGGCGGAGGACCTGACGACGCAAGGGGGGCTGGCCGTACAGCAGGATCTGGCGCTCGCCTCCCTGATCGGCATGACGCATATCGAGCGCAACGGCCATCACTATGTCGACGGCATGGCCGGTGCGCCGGAGGCGGAGCAGGCCTCATTCGCCGAAGCCCACTCCGATCTCTACCGCGTCAGCAATGGCCGCACGCGGCTTCGGATCGAAGCGGGGCAGCTTGCCATCGGCTCCATTATCAATGCCGTCGGCCTCGGTTCCTCGGTCAAGCCGGATTGGGCGGCGATGGAGAGGTCGCGGATATAGGATTTTGGTCAAGATCATGGGGCTTTGAGTCTTCTCGAGCATGGCCGCTCACCCTAGCCCTCTCCCCGCGAGCGGGGAGAGGGCTAGGGTGAGCGGCACGCCTTCGAGGTAAATTCAGGCCGCCGAGGCCCCATTATCGCTGTTTGCAGAGTCTGGAGGAGCAGATGCAGTCATCGAAGAAACGCTACGTTCTGGTCGGTACGGGAAACCGTGGCGCGACCATGTGGGGCAAGGATCTGGTCGAGCGGTGGAGCGACGAGGTCGAGCTTGTGGCCGTGTGCGACCTCAATGCGATGCGAGCGAAGCGGGCGCTGGACTATATCGGCGCATCGGTGCCGGTTTATACCGATTTCGACGCATTGCTGCGGACGGAAAAGCCGGATCTCGTCATCGTCTGCACGCGCGATTCCACGCATGACGATCTGATCGTCAAGGCGATGGAGGCCGGCGCCAATGTCATCAGCGAGAAGCCGATGACGACGACGGTCGACAAGATCAAGCGCATTCTCAATGCCGAGGCGCGCACCGGCAGGCGTCTGGATGTCTCTTTCAACTACCGGTTCGCGCCGACGGCGGCGAAGATCAAGGAGCTGATCAACTCCGGCGTCATCGGGGACGTGACCTCAGTCGACTTCCATTGGTATCTCGATACCAGTCACGGCGCCGATTACTTCCGCCGCTGGCATGCTTTCGTGGAAAACTCCGGCAGCCTCTTCGTTCACAAGGCGACGCACCATTTCGATCTTTTGAACTGGTATCTGGATTCCGATCCGGAAACGGTTGCCGCCTTTGCCGATCTCAGGCATTACGGCCGCAAGGGGCCGTTTCGCGGCGAGCGCTGTCGTGGCTGTCGTTACAAGGACGAATGCGATTATTATCTCGACATCGGCGCGACGCCCTTGCTCGAAAGCCTTTATGAGGAACCTTCAACCGTCGACGGCTATGTTCGCGACGCCTGCGTCTTCCGGGAGGATATCGACATTCCCGATACGATGGTCGCCTCCATCCGCTATCGCAGCGGCGTCAACGTCTCCTATTCCTTGAATACCTACATGCCGATCGAAGGCCATCACATCGCCTTCAACGGTCACAAGGGCCGTATCGAGCTGCGCCAGTATGAAAAACAGAACTGGACGACGCCACCGGCCGACGAGATCGTCGTCATGAAGAATTTCGGCGATGTCGAGCGCATATGGGTGCCGCATTCGTCCGGCGGGCACTATGGCGGCGACGACCGGCTGCGCAACATGCTGCTGCGCTCCGGTCCGAACGACGAGCTCAAGCAGCGCGCCGGTTCGCGGGCAGGGGCGCTGTCGGTGCTTTGCGGCATTGCCGCGCTGCAAAGCAGCCGTACCGGCCAGCAGGTGTCGATTGCCGATATCTGGGGCAAGGATGACGGCCTGAACCTGCTGGAACCGCGGCCATAAGCTCTGGCCGCAGGGTTGTATTCCTACCGAAACCGGCGTCAGCCGGCGCGGGGCTTAGCTGCAGCCGGGTAGCTGCTGCGCATAAATTCGCGTCATGCCATTGAAGCGCCGGGCGCCGGCAAGAGCGGTCGCATTGCCGCGCCATGAACCCTGCAGAAAGCCCTTCGGGCCAGAGTAATAGGCGAGATAGAGGCTATAGGAATCATTCAGAGGAATGCCGGTCTGCAGGTGGGTCTGGTAGTGATACCAGCCGACGAAATCGATGGCGTCGGAGAAGCTGGTGCGGCTTGCGGTCCAATTGCCGGTCTCGCGCTTGTACTTATCCCAGGTGCCGTCCAGCGCCTGCGAGTAGCCATAGGCCGTCGTCGGGCGTTTCCAGGGGATGAAGCCGAGCAGATAGCGCCGCGGCGGGCGGGCGCGCGGCCGGAAGCCGGATTCGGTATAGATCGTCGCCATCAGGATCGGCACCGGCACGCCATATTTGCGTTCGGTGCGCTCGGCCGCGCGCTGCCAGTTGTTGAACCAGCCGTCGCGCTGGTCGAAGATCGCGCAGATGTTGCGGGTGCGCGAGGGAGCGGTGGCACAGCCTGCCAGCATGCCGAGCAACATTACGGCCAGAATGGAAAGGACGCGGGTACGCATGACTAGAACCTCTTCGCTAAGAAGAAGAGCTAGCGCGGAATGATTAAAAACGGGTTGTTCGCCTGTGCTGAAATGGGGCGATTTCAGGGAGTTTTCATGGATTTGCTGCGTCGCGTCATGCCATGCGCGCCATATCCTCGCGGCGAATTTCATGAAGCAGCGACCTGCCCTCGATGAAGCGGATGACCTCCTCGACCGCCATCTCGCCGAGGCGGGTGCGCTCCAGCCCCACGGCTCCGGCAATATGCGGGGTCAGGAAGACATTCGGCAGGTCGTAGAAGGCCGATGCCGCCTCCGGAATTTCCGGATCGGTGACGTCGATGATCGCATCGATGCGGCCGGTCTTCAGCACGGCAACAAGGGCGGCCTCATCGACCAGGGCGCCGCGTGCCGTATTGATGAAGGTTGCTCCGTCCTTCATCAGCGACAGGCGGCCTGCATCGATCATGTGCCGCGTGGCGGGCAGGGACGGCGCATGCAGCGAGACGATGTCGGCCGATGCCATCAGGGTATCCAGATCGGTTTTCTCGGCGCCCAGCCCGGCAGCCTCGGCGTCGTCGACCATGGGATCATAGAGCAGGATGCGGTAGTCGAAGGGTGCGAGCAATTCGATCACTCGCCTGCCGATCCGCGAGGCGCCGATGATGCCGACGGTGCGGCGGTAGTTGCCGATGGCTTCGGCCTGCATCGGGATCGTGCGCGTGCGGTCGCGGTCGGCGACGTAGAAATCGCGGAACTGGAAGACCTTCTTGCCGGCGAAGATAATGGCGGCCAGCGTGAATTCCGCAACCGGAAGGGCATTGGCCTGCGCGGCATGGCTGACCAGTATGCCGCGATCGAACAGGCTGTCGCCGAGCAGGCCCTTCACCGTACCGGCGGAATGGGCAACCAGCTTCAAATGCGGCGCCAGCGCCAGCGCGGCGGCGTCGATGGTCGGTGAGCCCCAGCCCGTGACAAGTATTTCGGCTTCGGCAAGCAGCCTTGCCGCTCGCGTGTCATCGAAGCTCTGCATCGGCGCGGCGTCCAGCACGCGGCCGATGGTATCGAGACGACGGATCAGCGCATCGGGCAGGACATGCCGTGTGCGCGATGGCTGCATGGCAAAGGCGATGGCCGGGCGGTTGGAAGCGGATTGCGTCATGGCAGGCGACCGGGCGCCTCGATGGCGCTGACTGCGATACCCTTGTCCTTGATCAGGGCGCACAAGGCGTCGATGTCAGGCCGAGCGGGCGGCTTGCTCCAGGCATGATCGACGGCTGCGGGGTCCTTCTCCGCAAGTATCGCAGAGACGAGAACGCTCTCGCCCGCGGGAACGGTGCCGCGCAGCTGTGGCACAAGGGTCTTCGAGACGATGAGGTTGGTGTTCGGCGGCGCCTTCTGCGCAATGCCTGCGCGTTCGACTGTCGAGCCGAGATCGAGAATGCCGCTGAAATCCTCCTCGCCGATCGCATAGGCGGCGCCGGCTACGGATGAAAGCGTGTCGGCCTCGAGATCACGTCTTGCGATGGCGAAGCCGCCTTCTGCCGTCTGCAGCGGGCGCGGCGTGCTGATCCTGTGCAGGCGGATATGCCAGGGCGCGGCCGGCACGAGCCATGTCTCCACCGTCACGTCCGGATAGGGCGACCATTTGGCATAGAGCGTATCGCCGGCAAGCCTGGCGTCCTCGTTGGTTTCGCGGACACGGTAATGCAGGCCGTCGTCGCTGAAGGCGAGCATGCTATCGAAGGCGCCGCCGGCAAAGATGCGCTCGTCGCTTTCGACGCTGAAGCCGTAGCGGGCGGAATAGGCGAATTTCGAATATTTCTCCGCGCCGAAACGCATCTGCTGGTTTTCCTGGCCGGACGACAGCGCGACCACATCATCCTTGTTGCGCAGCAGGACCATGCCGGGATGTTTCTGCGGAACGATAGCCGGCTCATTTTCTGGCGGCTTTTCTCCGGCGCTCCAGAATGGATGCGTTTCGGAAAGCGCCAGCGGCAGGAAGGCCTTGAAGGCCCAATAGGGCGAGCCGGCGGAATTGTAGTTCTCCGACATCAGCAGGTTGGGATAGGCAAAGCCGATCGGCAGGGTGCCGTCGCGATTGGCGATCGGCTTGTCGGCCCACCAGCGCAGATGCCTGAGGCACAGACCCTTGATCTCGCCCCATGGCAGCGCCTCGACATCGGCAAAGGCGAGCGCCGACCAGAAGCCCGCGCAGGCGAAGCGATAGGTCAGGCTGCGGCCGAAGGGGATGGTGGCGCCATCGGGCGCGAACCAGTGGCGGAAATCCCTGGCGAAGAGCGCTGCGCGCTCGCGATAGCGCTTGGCGCGATCGTCATCCACGAGCCTGGAATAGATCAGCCCGTAGAAATGCATGGCGAAGGGTATGTAGTGATCGATGCGCCGGACATTGCCGTCGCGATACCAGCCGTCATCGATGTAAAAGCCGTCGAGTTCGTTCAGGTAGTCTTCCGTCAGGCTGCGGTCGAAGGAGGCGCCGAGCTTGTCCAGGGCGATATCCACGAAGATGCGGAAGAACTTCCAGTTGTTGTCGGCATAGTCGAAGGTGCGCGCATGCTTGAGATAGGCGACGAGATTGTCGCGCGCGCGCTGATCGAGCGGCTCCCAGATCTTTTCCGGAACCAGGGCGAGCGCGAAGCCGAGGGCGGCAAGCTCGACCATGCGCTGATCGCGGCCGTTGACCGTGCCCCAATATTCCGGATGTTTCGGATCGACGCCATTGGCGAGGCCTTCGGCATAACGGTTCCAATGGGCAAAATCGCCGCCGCCGGCACCGAGCGGCGCAAGGCCCCAGAGCGGGCGGGCAAAGCCTTCGAGATCGGCGGCTACACGGTCGAAATGCGCGCCGGCGGCATCGATGCGGACGCGGGCATTGCCGTCCGAAAAATAAGGCAGCAACGGATCGAACAGGTCGGTCAGCGCGCGGCGCATGTCCGCGAGGTTCTTCAATGGATTGCCGGCGAGCGGATTGGAGCTGGCGGGGTCATAGATCATCGGTTCGGCTTTCTCGATCGTTTCCGCGGCGGGATCGGGCTTCAGGTTTCGGGTGGCAGCGTGCCGCCGGCGATGGGCAGGACGCCATGGCAGATATGGCGGGCCGGCGCGTCGCGGTCGCGGAAGCGGGCGATCATCAGGCCGATAGCCTCGCGGCCCAATGCTGCGCGGTCGACGCGCATGGTTGCCAGCCGGGGGTTGGTCATCAGGGCGCAGGGCAGATCGTCGAAGCCGACGACGGCGAAATCCTCCGGCACCCGCAGGCCGACCTCGGCAACGGCATCCAGCACGCCGACCGCGATGAAGTCGTTCATGCAGAAGGCTGCCGTGAAGCCGCCCTTTTCGGCAAGGATCGCGGCCGTGGTATCGTGGGCTTCCTGGCTGGAGCTGCCGGCGAACGTCATCGGCACGAGCCGGCCCTCGGCGCCGTCCACGGAAGCGATCGCAGCTTCGAAACCGCGGATGCGCTCGCGGATCGTCTGGCGGTGCGAGCCCGTCAGGTGCAGGATGCGGCGGTGGCCTGCGTCGAGCAATCGGCGTGTCGCATTGTAGGCGCCGAAGAAGTTCGAGGGCGAAACGCCGTCGAAACGCAGCTTCGGGTCTGTGCCGTTGACGAGCACAACGGGCGTGCCGCTCGTTTCCAGCCATCGGCGCAGCTCGTCGGAGGGGTCGATGCCGACGAGAAACAGGCCTTCGGCGCCGGCTGTCTGCAGATATTCCTTCACCAGGTCGGGTTCGGTTCGCGCCTCGCGGATCAGGCGGATGTCGAAGCGCATGCCGCGTTCGGCGGCGCCGGCGCGCAAGCCTTCCAGAATGCCTTCGTAGAAGACGCTGAGGCCGCCCGTGACGCTGTCGCTGGCGATCAGAGCCAGACCGCCCGATGTCGTCTCGGCGGCCGTCTTCAGCGGGTAGCCGAGGTCGCTCGCGACCTTGAAGATGTGCTGGCGGATCGTCTCGCTGATGCCCGGTTCATTGGTGAGAACCCGTGACACGGTGGAAACGGAGACGCCGGCCGCAGCGGCGATATCGGCCTGTCTGATACGTTTGGAGCGAAGATCGTTCATGACGCAAAACTATGCAAAATTATGCAAATTTGCAATAGAAAGTTTTTTTATTGCGTAATGCAATGAAGTTGCATATCTTTGCGCCACTTGTCCGCGAGAGGCGTCGGGGAGATCGCCGCGGATGGCAACGCAAGAGAAGGAGGAATCTCATGCGCATGAATCGCCGCTCATTCATGATCGGAGCCGCCGGAACCGCGGCTGGCCTCGCCTTCGCCGGCGGGGCGGTGCCGGCTTTTGCCGACGCCACGCAGCTGCGCGCCATGTGGTGGGGCTCACCCGACCGCGGCAAGCGTACCGTCGCGGTCGCGGAGCTGTTTCACGCCAAGAACCCCGATATTACCGTCATCGGCGAAAGCATCAGCGGCGACGGCTACTGGGCCAAGCTTGCGACGGGAATGGCAAGCCAGAACATCGCCGATGTCTTCCAGCTCGAACCGAGCACGATCTCGGACTACTCGAAGCGCGGGGCCTGCCTGCCGCTCGATCAGTTCGTACCCTCGACGCTGAAGGTCGACGCTTTCGGCAAGGATATGCTGAAGCTGACGACGATCGACGACAAGCTTTATGGCGTCGGCCTCGGGCTGAACTCGTTTTCGCTCTTTTATGACGAAGAGATTTTCAAGAAGACGGGCCTCACCCCGCCCGGTCCGACGACGACCTGGGCCGAATATGCCGACTTGGCCGTCGAAATGACCAAGGCGGCCGGAAAGCGGGCCTATTGGGGCGGGCCTTACGGTGCGCGCTACAACTATGTGCTCGATGCCTGGATGCGCCAGCGCGGCAAGAGCCTCTTTACCAAGGAAGGCGATCTCGGCTTCGGCGTCGACGATGCCAAGGAATGGTATTCATACTGGGAAGAGCTGCGCAAACGCGGCGGCACCGTGCCGCCCGACGTGCAGACGCTCGACCAGAACGTCATCGAAAGCAACTGCCTGACGCTCGGCAAGTCGGCGATGGGCATGGCCTATTCCAACCAGCTCGTGGGCTATCAGCTTGTGGTCAAGAGCAAGCTGGCGATTACCATGCTGCCGCGCGAGAAGAAGGACGGCCCTTCCGGCCATTATTATCGTCCCGCCTTGATCTGGAGCGTCGGGGCCACCAGCAAGAACGGCGAAGCGGCGGCGAAATTCATCGATTTCTTCGTCAACGACGTCGACGCCGGCAAGATTCTCGGCGTCGAACGCGGTGTGCCGATGTCGCCGGCCGTGCGGACGGCGATCCTGCCGCAGCTCAATCCAGTCGAGCAACTGACGGTAAAATATGTCGAGCTGCTGAAAGACCAGGTGGGCGACTATCCGCCGCCGGCGCCTATGGGGTCCGGGGAATTCGACCAGAACGTCATGCGCCCTGTCGCCGACCAGCTCGCTTTCGGCAAGCTCACGGTCGCCGAGGCGGCGCAGAAGCTGGTGGACGAAGGCAAGGCGAAGCTGAAGAAGAGCTGACTAGCGTTCGTCCGCTTGTAGCCGCATGCGGTTCGATACTCCCTCTGTCGCTATCGCGGCAGATCGTCGGGAATTCGCTGCCGTCCCTGCCGGAGCCACGTCCCTTCCGGTCTCTGCGGATATGATATCGATTTGAGGCAAGTCGGTGCGACAAATAACCAATCTCCCCCTTGCGGGGGAGATGTCGCGATGGCGGCAGAGGGGTATCGCCTCCTCCGGCGCGTTGAGAATTCTTACTTCCCATCCCAGGGGGTCAATGCGTCCTGCTTCAGGCGGCGCTGCTGCTCCGGCGGAAGCTTGTAATCCCCCTTGTAAGGCGCGCTTTCGAAGGAGCCGTAGGTCGGATTGGCAATCGCGATCCAGTCATGGCCGAAGTGGGCGACATTGGCGTCGAAGACCTTCTGCCGTTCCTCGACCGTGCCCTTGTAGTCGTCGGTGAAATCGCCGAAATTGTCGCCGAACATCAGCAGGATGCGATAGTTCTTGGCGATGAAGGCGCGGCGCGTGCCCTTGGCGGAGGTCCAGTCAGGCTGCTCCTTGACGCTGAGGAAGGTATCGACATTGTCTCCCATCGGAAAGCCGAAGCGCTTCATTTCCTCGACCGTCGGCTTTTCCTCGTCGACCGTGCGATTGGTGACATAAAAGACCTTCACGCCTTTCGAGGCCGCATATTGGGTGAATTCCACCGCCCCGGCGATCGGCTTGTCCTGCTGGGCATTCACGTATTGCGTCCAGCTGTCGGCCGTAAAGCTGCTGCCGGTCGTGATGTTGCGCGCCTGATAGGGCGAGGTGTTCATGATGGTGTCGTCGACATCGAGAATGATGGCGGGCGGAAAATCCTGGAAATTGCCCGTTTGCTCGACAGGGGCCGCCGTCCAGTTTTTGTCGGCCAGTGCCTCGTCAAGCCGGATGCGGCCGAGCGTATAGGCGCCGAGCGCGTTGGCCTGCGCCTCGACCGAGGTCTGATCCCAGAGAACGGCGTTGAGATTGTCGTCTGGCATGGCATCCGGCAGATCGGCGGCCAGAGCCGGCAGGGCGGCGACGAGGCCGATGGTTGCGACGAGCGCCAGGCGCCCCGTATATCCGTTTCTCACGCTGTTCTCCTCTTGCTGAAATCCATAAGGCATATCAGTGGTTTCGGGCATGTATGACATCATGATCCGGGTAAGGATAGTTTGCGCGCGGAGCGAATGTGTCAAGCCTGTGACCGCTCGCACCGTTATCATAAAGCCGATTGCCGCCCGCGATCACGAGGGATGCGGGCGGCAATCGGCTTTGATGTAGCGGCTTTCGCGTGTCTGACGAGGCTTTGATACCGCCGCGACAGGAGAAGAGCTTTGCCTTCAGCGCGCGGCCCAGTTGGCGCCGCGGCGGAAGATGGTCTTCATCTGCGGCACGGCGAATTCCTTGGCCTGGTGGCCGAGCGAGGAATAGAAGACCCGGCCCTGGCCGTATTTGCGCTTCCAGGCGACAGGCATGACGACGCCGTCGATCCAGTAGGCATGGTCGCCGGTGAAGGTCGTCGTCGCCAGCACCTCGTTCGAGGGATCGACATGCATGTAATATTGCTCCGACGTGTAGGGGAAATCGGTGATCCCCTCCATGATCGGATCGTCGGGCCGCGTGATGTTGACCGTGTAGTCGATGATGTTGCCGGGATGGGCGACCCACTGGCCGCCGATGATGAACTGGTACTCGACGCTCTCGCGGAACGAGTCGCCGGCGCCGCCATGATAACCGGCGATGCCGACACCGCTTTCGATGGCGGCAGCAAGGTTCTTCACCTCCTCCTTCTCGATCTTCGACATGGTGACGATCGGCACGATCAGGCTGAGGTCGTGGATCGATGGGTCGGCGAAGGCCTCGGTGCTGTTTTCGAGGTAGACCTTGAAGCCGTCCTCCTCCAGCATGTCGCGGATGATATGGGCGCATTCCTGCGGTTCGTGGCCGCTCCAGCCGCCCCAGACGATAAGTGCTTCACGCATGATAGTCCTCCTGAAATTGTTTCGTTAGCGGCCGATCTGCCCATCCACCAGGGATTCGGACAGAGGAGCGGGACGCTCCGTTTGCGTCGTGATGGTGATCGTGCGCCCGCTGTCGGAGGCCGTCTGGAACGCTTCCATGACCTCGAGCACATGCAGGGCAAGGCTGCCATTGGCGCGGTGCGGCCGGTTCGAACGGATGGCGTGCGCCAGGTCGGCAACACCGAGCGAGCGGTAATTGCCGTCGGCATAGGGCGCGGTGATCTCGCGTTCGGCAAACTCGCCGCCCTTTTTCAGGAACTCGACGGGGCCGCCGAAGCGATTGGGATCGGGCACGATCAGCGTGCCCTCGGTGCCGTAGACTTCGAGCGGCACATGCTTGTGGCCGGCGACATCGAAGCTCATGCCGATCTGGACGACGGCGCCATTGGCAAAGGCCATGACGCCGGAGACATGCGTCGGCACATGAACGGGGATGTGCTCGCCGTTGCGCGGCTCGCTGGTGATGATGCGCTCCTTGCGCGGCGTCACGGCAAAGCCTGCGACCTGCGAGACGGGGCCGAGCAGGTTGACGAGATCGGTGATGTAATAGGGGCCCATGTCGAGCATCGGGCCGCCGCCGACTTCATAATAGAAAGCCGGATTCGGATGCCAGCGTTCGTGGCCGGGGCACATGAAGGTGGCGATGCCGCCGACGGGGATGCCGATCGCGCCCTCGTCGATGATGGCGCGGGCCGCCTGATGGCCGCCGCCGAGGAAGGTGTCGGGGGCCGCGCCGATGCGCAGGCCCTTGGCGGCAGCCGCATCCGCGAGCTTCTTGCCCTCGGCGAAATTGATGCCGAGCGGCTTTTCCGAATAGGTGTGCTTACCGGCTTCTAGCGCCTGAAGCCCGACGGCGACATGCGCCTTGGGAATGGTCAGGTTGACGATGATCTCGATCGAGGGATCGGCGAGAAGCGTTGCGATATCGATCGCCTTCAGGCCGAATTCGGCGGCCTTTGCCTCGGCGAGCTCGCGATTGAGGTCGGCCACGCCTTTGATGTCGAGAATGGGAAAGGATTTCATGGCGGTGAGATAGGCGCCGGAAATGTTCCCGCAGCCGATTATGCCGATGCCGACCTTGTTCATAAACGTCCTCCAAATGTATTGTCTTGTGAGTTCCCGAGGGATCAGAGAGCCGGAGCCGGTCCCGTCGTTCCCCAGGGCGATTCGTAGAGTTCCCGCAGCGCGACGACTGCGGCGCCCTGCGCCCAGGTCTCGTCGGTCGACTGGTCGAAAACCAGTTCGGTCACGCCCTTGATCGACGGCGGGATGGCCAGTGAATAGGCCTCCCGCAGGCTGTCGAGGAAGGGCTGGCCGAGCGCCAGGCTCGATCCCACGAGAATGACGCGCGGCGGGGCAAACAGCGTGACGATGTTGGCGAGCGCCATGCCGCAGGCTTCGCCGGCGCGGATGGCCGCACCGATCAAAGCGTTGTCTTCGGCATCGATCAGCGTCTTGGCATGGGCCATTCCGCGCCCGAGGCGGATGGCTTCGGCGAAGCGGCCGCTCGGCTGATCGCCGAGAATGGCGCTTTCGCCGGCAAGGCTCGCCAGGCGGATGATGCCCTGCGGACCCATGCCCAGCACGAGATCGCCGAGATTGTGACTGAGGCCGCCGGCGCCGCGAAACAGCTGGCCCCCATGCAGCACGCCCAGCCCCAGCGTCTGCTCCAGCGACACCAGCACCATGTCGTCGAGGTCTCTCGCCTGGCCGAACCAGTGATGCGCGAGCGTGATCGCATGCGCGTCGCTCTCGACGATGGTGGTCACGCCGAGCCGCTCCGACATTTCCCTGGCGAAGTCGACGCCGCTTTCCCGGAAGATCGGGCTGGTGCGCACATGGCCGGTGCGATGCTCGATGACCCCGGGCAGGCCGAGGCAGACGGAATCGATCTCGTCCAGAGCCAGGTTGGCATCGACGACGCAGCGGCGCACGCCATCCTCGATCAGGTCGGCGATGACGCCGATCGGCTGCCGGTTGACGCGCAGCGCCAGTGTCAGCGTGGACAGAACCTCGCCGCGAAAATCGGTTACGACGAAGACCATGCGATTGGCGGCGATTTTCGCGCCGACGACGCGGGCCGCATCCGGATTGAGCTCCAGCATGACGCGCGGCCTGCCGCGGGCGGCGGCTTCGCGCAGGTCGCCTTCGGTACGCGCCAGGATCAGGCCGTCATCCAGCAGCGATGCGGTGATTGCCGAGACCGTGGTGGTCGAAAGCTGGGTGCGGTCGCTGATTTCGATACGCGCGATGGAGCCCGCTCGCCGGATGGTATCCAGCACGTTGAAGCGGTTTATCGCCCGCATGAGTTCGGGATCTGCTGTTTTCATGAGATGGACGCCGAATGATGGACCCGCTCGGCTGCGGCCTGGTATTTTTAACGGAATGCGAATTAAATAACCTATGGTCATTGCCCAATGTCAAGCCGTTTTACCGGTAATCTGCCGAAAATTTGACGGCGGTGGTTGACATTTCAGCAAAGCTCCGCTGAATTATTCCGCATAAGGGAAAAAATATTGAGGTTCTTGGTTCCCTTGGGAGGAGAAAATCATGATCCATCTACGTGGGGCCAAGGCCCTTCGCATCGCCGCTATTGCGGCCACGACCGGGCTGGCGATTCTGGCCGGTGCCACCAGCGCGGCTGCGGATACCGTCGTCAAGTGGCTGCATCTGGAACTCGATCCGAGCTACGTCGCCGTCTGGCGCAAGATCGCCGATCAGTACGAAGCAAAACACCCGGGCGTGAAGATCGAAATGCAGTTTCTGGCGAACGAAGCCTTCAAGGCCAAGCTGCCGACACTGCTGCAATCGAAGGATGCGCCTGATTTCTTCTTCAGCTGGGGCGGCGGCGTGCTGAAGCAACAGCAGGAGACCGGCACGCTGATGGACCTGACCGCGGCGATGAACGCCAACGGGGGCGCCTGGCTGAAGAGCTATAACCAGGCCGCCGTCAAGGGACTCACCTTCGACAACAAGATCAGCGCCGTTCCCTATAAGCTCGGCACGGTTTCCTTCTTCTACAACAAGGCCCTGTTCGCCAAGGCCGGTGTCGATGCGAATGCCATCAAGACCTGGGACGACTATCTTGCCGCCGTCAAGAAGCTGAAGGACGCGGGCGTCGTGCCGATCGCCGGCGGCGGTGGCGAGAAATGGCCGATCCATTTCTACTGGAGCTATCTGGTGATGCGCGACGGCGGTCAGCAGGTCTTCAGCGATGCCAAGAACGGCAAGGGCAACGGCTTCAACGATCCTTCCATCGTCAAGGCCGGCGAGCAGCTTGCCGAACTCGGCAAGCTCGAACCCTTCCAGCCCGGTTATCTCGGCACCACCTGGCCGCAGGCGCTTGGCGTCTTCGGCGACGGCAAGGCGGCGATGATCCTCGGCTTCGAAAATACGGTTGCCAACCAGCGCACCAATGCCGGCGACGGCAAGGGTCTGGCGGACGACAACATAGGCCGTTTCGCCTTCCCGGCCGTGACCGGCGGCGCAGGCCTTGCGACCGACACGCTCGGCGGCCTGAACGGCTGGGCCGTGACCAAGAAGGCGCCGCCCGAGGCGCTCGATTTCCTCGCTTATCTGACCAATGCCGAAAACGAGCGCACGATGGCGCAGGCCGGCATGATCATTCCGGTCGCAGTCGGCGCCGAAGACGGCGTCAAAGGTCCGTTGATGCGCGAGGCTGCCGATCAGCTGGCGCATTCGACCTGGCACCAGAACTTCTTCGACCAGGATCTCGGCCCCTCCGTCGGCCGTGTGGTCAACGACATCTCCGTCGGCATCGTCTCCGGCCAGATTTCTCCGAAGGATGGCGCACAGCAGGTTCAGGACGCCTTCGAGCAGGATCAGCTCTAGCGACATCCGGCGCCGGCCGCTCCTGTGCCGGCGTCGGTTTTTCCTTGAATTGAAATCGTCGAGACTGCCTATGACCGATCTCAGCGCCACGACCACTATGCCCTCCGCCGCAAGAGCGAAACCGGCTGCGAAGCGGAAATCGCCGGCTGCGCGCGGGCGCATGCCTGTCATCCTGCTGTTCCTGCCGCCGGCCCTGCTGCTCTTTACCATCTTCGTCATCCTGCCGATGGGGGAGGCGGCCTGGTATAGCTTCTATCGCTGGAACGGTTACGGCCCGCCGACGGAATTCGTGGGGCTGCGTAATTTCCAGGTGCTGTTCAAGAACGGCGCCTTCCTGACGTCGCTGAAGAACAATGCGCTCATCATCGTCGTATCGATCGCCGTCCAGGTGCCGCTGGCCATCTGGCTGGCGACCATGCTCGCGAACCGCATCCGCGGCGTCGTGCTTTTCCGGCTGATCTTCTTCCTGCCCTATGTGCTGGCCGAAGTGGCGGCCGGCCTGATCTGGCGCTTCGTCTATGACGGCGATTACGGCCTGTTTGCCGCCATCGCGCATGTTCTCGGCACGGCGACCCCTTACGTTCTCGCCGACAAGGATCTGGCGATGTACGCCGTGCTCGGCGTGATCGTCTGGAAATATTTCGGTTTTCACATGATGCTGTTCATCGCCGGCATGCAGTCGCTCGACAAGAGCGTGCTGGAGGCGGCCGAGATCGACGGCGCCACCGGCTGGCAGAAGTTCCGCTACGTCACCCTGCCGCTGCTCGGCTCGACGCTGCGTCTCTCCGTGTTCTTCGCCGTCGTGGGATCGCTGCAGCTCTTCGACATGATCATGCCGCTCACCGGCGGCGGCCCGTTCAACTCGACGCAGACGATGGTGACTTTCCTCTACAATTTCGGCGTCACCCGCATGCAGGTCGGCCTCGGCAGCGCCGTCGGCGTCGTGCTGTTCGTGATCTGCGTCACCCTCGCCTTCGGCTACAAACGGATATTTATGCGCAATGACTGATATGGCTTCATCCGTTCGATTGACCACCGGCACGAAGATCTATCTCTATGTGTCGCTGACCATCATTGCCGCCATCGTGCTGATCCCGCTGCTGACGACCGCGCTCGGCGGCTTCAAGACGCTCGGCGACCTCCGCACCAATCCGTTCGGCCTGCCGGCCGAGTGGCATTTCGAGAATTATACCGGCATCCTGTTCGGCGACCGCTACTGGCGGCAGATGATGAATTCGCTGATCATCGCCGTTCTCACGGTGTTCCTGACGCTGTCGGTCTCGGCCATGGCGGCCTTCGCCTTCGCGCATGTGAAGTTCTTCGGCTCGAACTTCCTGCTGAACTATTTCCTCATCGGCCTGATGTTTCCGGCGGCCACCGCCATCCTGCCGCTCTTCATCCGCATCCGCGATCTCGGCCTGCTCAATACCTATTGGGGCGTGGTGCTGCCGCAGGTGGCTTTCGGCCTCGGCATGAGCATCCTGCTCTTCCGGAATTATTTTCGAAACCTTCCGGAAGAATTGTTCCAGGCGGCGTTTGTCGACGGTTGCGGCTATATCCGCTTCTTCTGGCATATCTCGCTGCCGCTCTCGCGGCCGATCATCGCCACCGTCAGCATCATCTCCTTCGTCGGCAGCTGGAACAGCTATATCCTGCCGCTGATCATGCTGAATTCGGATTCGATCTATCCCTGGCCGCTCGGCATGATGGTCTATAGCGGCGAATTCGGCACGGAATGGGAACTGGTGCTCGCCTTCATCACGCTCACCATCCTTCCCACCATCATCGTCTTCTTCCTGGCGCAGAAGCACATCATTGCCGGCCTGACCGCCGGCGCGGTGAAATCCTGAGCCTGGAGCGGTTCAGCTTTTCATGGAAACTCTGAACCGCTCCATCTTTTGTCTTGACGCAATTCCGGACGGAAAACCGCTTCGCACTTTCCTGGAATTGCTCTCATCGGAGCAAACAACATGGCATCCGTCGAACTGCACAACATCCACAAGGCCTATGGGGCGCTGACCGTCATCCGCGATATCTCGCTTTCGATCGAGGACGGCGAGTTCATCGCGCTTGTCGGTCCTTCCGGCTGCGGCAAGTCCACGCTGCTGCGGATGATTGCCGGGCTTGAGGAAATCACCGATGGCGACGTGTCGATCGGCGGGCAGGTGGTCAATGCCATGACGCCGCGCGAGCGCAACATCGCCATGGTCTTCCAATCCTACGCGCTCTATCCGCACATGACGGTGGCCGAAAACATGGGCTTCAACCTGAAGCTCTCGGGCGAGACCAAGCAGGTCATCCAGCAGCGGGTCGACGAGGCGGCCCGCATGCTCGATCTGACCAAGCTGCTCGACCGCAAGCCGGCGCAGCTTTCCGGCGGCCAGCGCCAGCGTGTCGCCATGGGCCGCGCCATCGTCCGCAACCCGGCCGTCTTCCTGTTCGACGAGCCGCTTTCCAACCTCGATGCGAAGCTGCGCGTGCAAATGCGCTCCGAGATCAAGGCGCTGCACCAGAAGGTGCAGACCACCTCGATCTATGTGACGCACGACCAGATCGAAGCCATGACGCTTGCCGACCGCATCGTGGTATTGAATCAGGGCAATATCGAGCAGCAGGGCACGCCGATCGAGCTTTACCGCAAGCCGGCCAATCTCTTCGTCGCCGGCTTCATCGGCTCGCCGGCCATGAATTTCCTCGACGGTACGGTCGATGGCGTCGATGGTGCGCCTGCGGTGCGGCTGAAGGACAGCACGCCGATCCGCATCGCCGGCGAACGCAAGGTGAAGGCGGGCCAAAGCGTGAAGATCGGTCTGCGGCCCGAGCATCTGAGCCTTGCCAGCAACGGCTCGCCGCTCACAGGCCAGACGCTTCTGGTCGAACCGACGGGGGCGCAGACGCATGTGCTGTTCGATCTCGCCGGCGATCAGGTAACGGCCGTGGTCGACGGGGAGGCGCCGGTGCGCTACGGGCAGCCGCTGAACGTCTCCATCACCCCGGAGCAGGTCTACGTCTTCGACGCGTCGAGCGGGCTGGCTCTTTAAGGTCTTACATCGATGGAATCGACGCGATCCGGGTAGAAGGCCATGTAATCCTTGATCCGGCTGACCGACGCGTAGGGATTTTCATAGCTCCAGATCGCGTTGACCGAACGCTCGCCGCCGGCAGGGATGCTGTAATAGGAGCATTCGCCCTTGTAGGGGCAGTAGGTCTCGTGCGCGGTCTTCTGCAGAGCTGCCATGTCGACATCCCTTCGGGGAATATAGAGCACGGCCGGATAGGATGCTTCCTTGAGCGACAGCGCCTCGTGCGTGTCGGCGATCACCTTGCCGGCGACGGACACGGTGACGTGGGCCTGCTTTTCCTCGATCGTGATGGGATGATCGGGACTGGGGATTTTGACTGGTCTTTCCGACATGACGGGCCTCCTGGGCTTATGGCGAAGGCCGGGCAGCGTTCTCATGGGGCAACCCGGGCGCTCCTGCTTCAGGACATATAGGAAAGGCCGCGCGGATTATCAGCCCTGCCGCACGCCCCAGCGCAGCCCGTCCATCAGCAGACGCACCAGACGGCGGGAGCGATCGTGCCATTCCGGCGAATTGGGCATGGAGTATGTCCCCGACAGCGCGTGCAGTACGTCGGTGCCGTCGACGTCGCTGCGGATCGAGCCGGCGGCGACCGCTTTCTCTATCAGGTCCGCGAGCGCCACCGGCACCTTGCCGTAGCTGTCGGCAAAGAGCGTGGAATTGCCGTTGAGAAGAATGCGCAGGCTGTCGGCCATGCCGCGCTTGGTGGCGATATATCCGACGAACCGATGCATCCATTCCTCCAGCGCCTGATCGGGGGCAAGCTCGTTGGACAGGGTTTCGGCCGCATCGCACAGCGCCTCGACTTCGTGGCGATAGACCGCCTCCACCAGATGTTCGCGGCTTGGGAAATGGCGGTAGAGGGTCCCGATCCCGACATCGGCCTGCCGGGCGATATCCTCAAGGGAAGAGGCGGTGCCGTGGCTTGCGAAGGCTTGCGCCGCGACCTCGATCAGCTTGTCGCGATTGCGGCGCGCATCGGCGCGCAGACGCCGGCTTTGGTTCGGCGGGGTATCCTTGGGTTCCGGCAACGGCTTGCGCGCCAATTTCTGCTCCTTGCGCATTGCTGCGGGAAGATGCCCGGCATGTGTCTCACATGACGCGTGGCTTCACCTTCTGATGGCGACATACCGGAGGATTGTTACCGCATCCGGCATTGCCGCGCCATCGCCGCCTGCATGGAACAGCAGCATGACCGTGCGCGTGCCGGCTTTCGATTGATTTACGATGTTCGATCGATTTACGGGGACGGGGCGCCGAAATGGTTCGGCCCGAAGCTCGGCCCCAGATTCGGCCCTCGATCGAAGCTCGAGAAGGCCGCAGTCGGATTGTCGTGTGTCGCCGCAGGAACGTCGAGGTAGCTCATGATGTTCTCAACGTGGCTGACCTGGGAGCGCAGGCTGTCGAGCGACTTGCCCGTCAAATTCGTGCCGGCCGGCAATTGCGCCGTCAGCGGGTTTTCGTAGCGTCCGTTGACGCGCAGCTCGTAGTACAGATGCGGGCCGGTGGAATAGCCCGTCGAGCCGACATAGGCGATGACCTGCCCCTGCGTGACTCGCTGGCCGACGCGCAGATCCGATGGTGTCGCCGAAATATGGGCATAGGTGGTCTCGTAGCCGCCGTCATGGCGAATGCGGACATATTTGCCGTAGCCGGTTTCCCAGGAGATTTTCTCGACGACGCCGTCGCCGGCCGCCTGGATGGGGCTGCCCATCGGAGCGCGGAAGTCGACGCCGTTGTGGAATTTCTTCACGCCGAGAATGGGATGGATGCGCCACGCGAAGCCATCGCCGAGCTTGCCGTTCGGCACGGGACGGTGCACGAGCGACTTTGCGATCGAGTGGCCGCCTTCGTCGTAGAATTCCGAAGTGCCTTCGCCGTCATTCTTGTGCAGATAGAAGCGGTGCGTATCGCCATCGGCATGGAACTCGATGAACATCAGCTCGTTGCGGCCGTCATCGGCCTTGCGGAAGAGCAGGTCGACGCTGTCGGGCGCATCGTCGGCGCTGGCCAGGGAAATGCCCTTGGCCTTGGCGAGCTTGATGAGCTGCGAGGCGTATTCCTTGCTGAGCCCGGCTCTTTCGAGCTTGGAGCTGACGGCCTCCTCGTCCCGGTCGTCGACATCCTTGAGATCGACGGCGGCGACCTCCGAGGAGGAAGGAGCCTCCGCCTGGCTTTCGCTGTAGAGCGTGGAAAACAGGCTGTCGTTCGCCATCGGCACGAAGCTGTCGGCATCGTCGCGGGCGACCACCCGCTCCGGAGTCTTCTCGCCGCTCAAGCGGGCCATGACCAGCTTCGGGCGGGCATTGGGGCCCTTCTTTTCGAGCAGCAGTTCCAGGCTGTCGCCGGGTGAAACGGTATCGGTCTCGAGGGCGCGCTGCAGCTCGTCGCCGGCATCGCTGCTGAGGCCGGCTGAGGCAAGAATATCCTGCAGGTCCTGCTTGTCCTTCGGCATGGAGACCAGCCGGCGGAATTCCCGGCCCTGCTCGCCGGTGGTGGCCCTCGACACGCTGACGTTCAGCGGCACGCCGCGAACAGGGAAGCGGGAGCGGCGGACCGCGTCGTAATGCGTCTTTTGCGGATAGATGCCGTGGCGGATATCCGAAAGCGCCGGCGGTGAAAACACGACGTTCTCAGCCTGCTCGCCGCCATAGGATGCGTTGATGGGGCCGGCATTGTCGCGAGCGGCCGCCACCTCGTCCGATTTGAAGACCAGCGTCGTGCGGTGATAGGTGAAGATGCGGGTCTCGCCGCTCGACATCTTCTCCGCCACCTGCGCAAAGCGGGCACCGTCGAAGCGCTGTTTCGGAGCCAGTCGCTCGCTCTTGTGCATCGCCGGCTGCGATGGGGCCAGTTGTGCCGTATGCATCGGTACGGCCTGCTCGATCGTATGACGGGCCAAAAGCGGATAGAGCACCGTTGCCAGGAGGCCGAAGGAGGCGGTGCCTGCCAGACCTATGACGATCAGGTGACGCAGATGGGCGGAACGCGGCAGAAACGGAACGTGAAATTCATGATGCGGCCGCGCCTGGATAGCAGCCTCTGCAGGAAATTGGACGCGCAATGGACTTTCGGCCATGAAATGAGGAACCCTGCAGATTGCGGTGGGCCCAAACTAGGGCAAATCATGGCAAAATCTGGGCAAATATTACGAGTCCGTTAATTGCCGTGAGCATCCACAGGTCCAGATTCGCGCGTTCCGCGTGATTCGTCAACCGAAGATGGTGTCGTAGAGCAGCTTGAAGTTCAGCACGAGAATGATCGCCGCAACGATCCACGAAAGGATGGCAACGCTTCGGGAGACGGTGAAACTGCCCATTTTCTCGCGGTTTGTCACAAACTGGACCAAGGGAATGACCGCGAAGGGCAGCTGCATGGAGAGCACGACCTGGCTGAGGACGAGCAGATCGGCAGTGCCTTTTTCACCATAAATGGCGGTCACGAACACAACCGGAATAATTGCGAGGCTTCGGGTCAAAAGTCGTCTTGCCCAGTGCGGGATCCGCAGCCGCAGGAAGCCTTCCATCACGATTTGCCCGGCAAGCGTTGCCGTCACGGTCGAATTGAGCCCGGAGGCGAGCAGCGCCACGGCAAACAAAGTGGATGCGATGCCGAGGCCGAGCAGCGGCGACAGCAATTCGTAAGCCTGGCCGATTTCGGCGACATCGGCATGGCCGCTGTTGTGGAAGGCGGCGGCGGCGACGATCAGGATCGCGGCGTTGACGAACAGCGCCAGCATCAGGGCGACCGTGCTGTCGACGGTTGCCCATTTGATGGCGTCGCGGCGGCCTTCCTCCGTGCGCTTGTAGGCGCGGGTCTGCACGATCGAGGAATGCAGATAGAGATTATGCGGCATGACCGTCGCGCCGATGATGCCCATGGCGATGTAGAGCATCGCGTGATTGGTGACGATTTCGGGCGTGGGGACGAAGCCGTGAAGGATCGCGGCGACCGGCGGTGCGGCGGCGGCGATCTGGATCGCGAAACAGGTGGCAATGACGATCAACAGCGCGATCACGAACGCTTCGAGATAGCGAAAACCCCTGCTCATCAGGAGCAGCAGCAGAAAGGCGTCGAGCGCGGTGATCAACGCGCCGCCGATCAGCGGGATTCCGAACAGGAGCTGCAGCGCGATCGCCGTGCCGATGACTTCGGCAAGGTCGCAGGCGATGATCGCAAGCTCGCAGGCAAGCCAGAGCGCCAGATTGACGGGGCGCGGATAGTGGTCGCGACAGGCCTGGGCGAGATCCCGGCCGGTGGCGATGCCGAGCCTGGCCGACAGCGCCTGTAGCAGGATCGCCATCAGGTTCGAGAGCATGATGACGGTAAGGAGCGTATAGCCGAACTGCGCACCGCCGGCGAGGTCCGTCGCCCAGTTGCCAGGGTCCATGTAGCCGACGGAAATCATGTAGCCCGGCCCGACAAACGCGATCAGGCGTCGAATCCAGCTGCCGGTGTGGGGCACCTTAACCGTGGCGTTGACTTCGGGAAGGCTCGGACATTCGTCCTCGTCACGAGAGGCGAATTTCCATGCGCGCTGTCGGGCTGCGGCTTCCTGAATCTGCGTCATGCGGGGCTCCGGGGGAGGGTCTGATTGTGCGGTTACTAAATAAATATGCCAGATAACAGATTTATGCAATAGGCTATATTTTATGGTTTTGGCACTTTTGGCGAGCGAAATACGTCGCTACCCGGCCTTTTCAGGCGGAAGTGGTGGTCCTGCTCATGGGAGAATGCAGTTCGCATGGGAAAGGCAGAGTTGCCGGAACGGCTGCGTTTTTCGCAGGGTAATCATAGTTCCCGGATGGAGGGGCTGGCCGGCTGGCGGGTGAATGTCCGGGTGTGCCGCGAGGGCTCGGGTCGCGCTTTGCGCGTGAACGCGGATAACAGGCTCGCGTTTGAGCCTGGAAGCCAACAGACATTCCGCCGCGCCTCGAGCTGCGGCGGAATGCGTTTTCAGTCAGCGCCTATTCGGCGGCGTCGTGCCTGGAAATGGAATCGCGAACGACGCCGTATTGGCTGCCCCAGCGATCGGTCATGTCGGCGCGGATATCCCATAGGTCAGGGAAGAAGCGATGGCGCGTGCCGGCCTGCAGCAGTTCGACCGGGCGTCCCTTCAGCGATTTCGAGCCGAGGCCGATGGAGCGCTGGATAAGATAGATGTGGTTGGCGCGGAATTTCTGGAACAGCTCGTCATATTCCACCAGCGCCTCGGCAACCACGTAGCTGTCGCCGTGATCGTATCTGCCATCATAGATGTCCGCCACGGTCAGCCCGGCCGCATCGAGATAATTTGCCTTGAAGGCGTGCCAGAGATCCGGCGGCATGCGCAGCAAAAGCCCGAAACCGGGCGATTCCTGGCCGCTGCCGTTGCCGAGCTGCAGGCGGATTTCCTGGTATTCCTTGGGCGACATGGTTTCGAGAAGGTCGAGCTGGGCGGTCATCATGCGCATGATCCGGTGCACGCGGCCCATGAGCGTCACGACGCGGTGCGTGTCGTGCTTTTCCAGGAAGTCGATGACATCGACCAGCGTATAGGCCATGAGCTTCATCCAGAGTTCTTCCACCTGATGAACGATCTGGAACTGCAATTCATCGCCGTTGACCATGCCGCTCAACGGCTTCTGACAGGCGAGCAGCTTGTCGCATTGCAGGTAAACGCCATAGTCGCGCATCTCGGGCGCCTCGATGCGCGCGTAATAATCTTTCTTCTGCATCTTCGTTCCCTTTTATTCCGGCTCTCGGCCGCCAAGCATGTTTGCTCATGTTCAAGGATACGAAATTTCGGTCTGAACATTGTTTCTATTTGTCATTCGAAATTGAAGAAATAGAGTACGATCGAGCATATTTTACATTTTGGAGAGAACGATGGAGCTGGACGCACTCGACCACAAGATCATTACGGCGCTCGAGGCCGATGCGCGCATCTCGTTTGCGGCGCTTGCCGATCTGGCCGGCCTCAGCAAGACGCCCTGCTGGAAGCGGGTGAAGGCGCTGGAGGAAGCCGGGGTGATCAAGGGGTACAGGACGCTTCTCGACCCGGCCCGGCTCGGCTTCGGGCTGGAAGCCTTCGTGCAGGTGTCGATCGATGTCGAGCGCTTCGACGCCTTCGAGGCCGCCGTGCGCCGGCACCCGCTGATCTGGCGCTGCCATGCCACGACGGGCGAAGCCGACTATCTCCTGCATATCCTGGCGACCGACATGGCCTCGCTCGATCGATTGCTTCGGCAGGAGCTGAACCGGCTGCCCGGCGTGCGTCACACCGTCACGTCGATGTCGACGCGGGAGATCAAGTCGGACATTTCGCTGGCCGAGGCCATGCGGCACGCCGGCGAGTAGCTATCCGCCCTCGCTACGTCGCATGGAGCCGACGAGGCTGCGGATGAGCCGCTCGCCGACATCGACCAGGGGGAAGGATTTGTCCGAGCGAAGCCACTCGGCAAGCAGGCCGTTCATCGAGCATTGGATGCCGCGGGCGGCGGCGTCGACGGTCCATAGCGGTGCGAGCGTATTGCGCTCATGGGCCATCTCGATCAGCTTCTGCAATTTACCGAACATCTCGTCATTGGCGGTGATGATACGCTGGGCCGCGTCGGTCAGATGCTCCGTGAACTCGCAGCCGAGGATCATGATGGCAAAGACGCGCTGCTGGTGCTCGTCCTCGGCGAGGATCTGCAGAACTTCGACGGCGCCCTGCTCGATGAGTCCGAGGGGGTCGTCATGCCCATGCTCGATCGCATAATCGACGATTGCCTCTTGCGGCAGGCGGATTTCGCTATGCAGCGCCGTCAGGACTTCGGCCTTGTCCTTGAAATGCCAGTAGATCGCGCCGCGCGTTACGCCGGCGCGCTTGGCGATCTTTTCGAGGCTCGAGCCGCTGACGCCGTTTTCATAAAAAATTTCGGCAGCGGCCGTGAGGACTTCCTCCCTGGTCCTGGCTGCATCTTCCTTCGTTCTGCGCATGCTCTTCCTTAAATTTCCGCGGGCGAAACGGGGGATTTCGCCTCGCTATATCTTGTTGTTTTCATGAAATAATATCTGGGAGCCGCAAATGGTTCCCGGTATCGGGCATGGAAATCACGTCGATTTGATATTTACAATCATTCATGTATGTTTGTATATTGCGACGCAACAAAAATGTCGAATCCCGCGGTGATTTTCCCATGACGACGCATAAATCCCTCCTTCTGCGCAGCGGTCTCGTTGCGGCCGGCCTGCTCCTTTTCTGCGCAACCCCCTCCCTTGCGCAGCAGGCCGGACAGATGCCGCCGCCGCAGGTGACGGTGGTCGACGTCAAGTCCCAGACCGTGGCGCTCTCCTACGAATATGCTGCGCGCATATCAGCCTTTAGGCAAGTCGATGTGCGGGCCCGCGTCGGCGGTATCCTGTTGAAAAGAAATTTTGTCGAAGGCGCCGAAGTGAAAGCCGGCGACGTGCTCTTCCTGATCGACCCGGCGTCCTATCAGGCCGCACTCGCACAGGCCAGGGCGCAGCTTCAGCAGGCGCAGGCGCAGCTCGAACAGGCACAGCGCGAGGAAAAGCGCAACATCAACCTCTTCGGCCAGAACGCCGCGACGCAAAAGGCTCGCGACGACGCCATCTCGGCACGCCAGCTGGCGGAAGCATCGGTGGCCGCCGCCGAAGCGCAGGTGCAGACGGCGCAGCTCAATCTCGACTACACGCAGGTCACAGCCCCTGTCGGCGGCATTACCAGCCTGGAACAGGTCTCCGAAGGCAGCCTGATCGGCACGACGGGCGATACCGGCCTGCTGACCAGCATCACGCAGCTCGATCCCGTCTATGTCAATTTCTCCTTCTCGGATGCCGAAGCCGCCGAAGTGCGCCGGCTGATCGACATGAAGAAAGCCAAGGGCGAGGCCCCCAATCTCGGCGTCAAGATTTCCTTCGGCGACGGCACGACCTACGATCATGACGGCATGGTCGACTTCACCTCGTCCACCATCGACGTGTCGACCGGCACGCTGCAGGCCCGCGCCGTGGTCGACAATCCCGACCGCCGCCTGCTGCCGGGCCAGTTCGTGCGTGCGAAGGTAACGGGCGTTTCGCTCGACAACGCCATCACCATCCCGGAAGTGGCGCTGATGCAGAGCCCGCAGGGCCAGTTCGTCTACACGATCGACCAGGAAGGCAAGGCGCACATCAACCCCGTGACGCTCGGCCAGAAGGTCGGCAGCAGCTGGCTGGTGCTCTCCGGCCTCAAGGCCGGCGACAAGCTGATCACCGAAGGCATCATCAAGGTGCGTCCCGGCGCACCGGTGCAGGCGACGGCGGATGCAACGCCCAAGGACACGAACAAGGTGGCGCAGAACTGATGTTGGGCAACAGATTCTTCATCGACCGCCCCGTTTTCGCGGCGGTGATCTCGATCGTCATCCTGCTTGCAGGCGCCGTCTGCCTGCGCATCCTGCCGATCGCGCAATATCCGGAACTGACGCCGCCGCAGGTGGTTGTCACCGCGACCTATCCCGGCGCCAGCGCCGAGACGGTGGCGCAGACCGTCGCCGCGCCTCTCGAGCAGCAGATCAACGGCGTCGAAAACATGCTCTACATGCAGTCGACGAACTCCAACAGCGGCTCGATGCAGATCACGGTGACGTTCGCGCTCGGCACCGACCCGGACCAGGCTGCGATCAACGTCAACAACCGCGTGCAGCGCGCCGTCTCCACCCTGCCGCAGGACGTGACGCGGCTGGGCGTCGTCGTCACCAAGCGCTCGACGTCGATCCTCGGCTTCATCGCCATGTATTCGACCGACAGCCGCTACGACCGCACCTATGTCGGCAATTACGCGCTGCTCAACGTCGTCGACGATCTCAAGCGCATTCCGGGCGTCGGCGATGTCAACCTGCTCGGCGACATCGACTATTCGATGCGTATCTGGCTGCGGCCGGACAAGCTCGCGCAGTACGATCTGACGCCGAGCGATGTCGCGACCGCCATCCAGGAGCAGAACTCGCAGTTTGCCGCCGGCCGTTTCGGCGACCAGCCGAGCAACAATCCGCAGGCCTTCACCTATACCGTGACGACGCAGGGGCGCTTGCCCGACGTCGACGCCTTCGGCGAAATCATCCTGCGTTCGACCGCCAATGCCGCAACGCTGCGGTTGAAGGATGTGGCTCGCATCGAGCTCGGCACCAAGAGCTATTCGGTTCAAAGCAGCCTCAACGGCACGCCGGCGATCCCGATCGCCGTCTATCTGCAGCCGGGCGCCAATGCCCTGAACACGATGAAGGCGCTGAAGTCGCGTCTGGACGAGCTGCAGACGTCGTTTCCGCACGGCATCGCCTATGAGATCCCCTACGACACGACGAAGTTCATCCAGGTATCGATCGAGGAGGTGATCCACACCTTCATCGAAGCGATCCTGCTCGTGGTCATCGTCGTTTTCGTCTTCCTGCAGAACTGGCGGGCGACGCTGATCCCCATCATCGCCGTGCCGATCTCGATCATCGGGACGTTCGCCGGCATGTATCTGCTCGGATTCTCGATCAACCTGCTTACGCTGTTCGGCCTGGTGCTGGCGATCGGTATCGTCGTCGACGATGCCATCGTCGTGCTCGAAAACGTCGAACGCCTGATGTCGACGGAGAAGCTTTCGCCGAAGAAGGCGGCCATCAAGGCGATGGGCGAAGTGACCGGCCCGGTCATCGCCATCGTGCTCGTGCTCTGCGCGGTGTTCATTCCGGTCTCCTTCATGGGCGGCCTGGCCGGCCAGATGTACAAGCAGTTCGCCGTCACCATCGCGATCTCGGTTACGCTTTCCGGCATCGTCGCACTGACGTTGACGCCGGCGCTCTGCGCGCTGATCCTGAAGCCCGGCCATCATGAGCCGGTGCTGCCGTTCCGCATCTTCAACCGTGCCTTTGACCGGCTGACGCAGGGCTATGCCGCCGGCGTCGCCTTCTTCCTGAAGCGCGTCATTGTCGGCTGCGTGCTGGTGGCCGGCCTGCTCGGCGTGACCGGCTATCTGTTCTATACGCTGCCGGGTTCGCTGGTGCCGGACGAAGACCAGGGGGCGCTGTTCCAGATCGCCATCCTGCCGCCGGCCGCCTCGCTGACCCGCACGCAGGCCGTCATGGATCAGGCCATGGTCAATACCCAGAAGCTGCCGGGCGTCGAGAACGTCTTTGCGGTCTCGGGCTTCGATCTTCTGTCCGGCGGCCTGAAGAGCAGCGCCGGCGTCGCCTTCGTGACGCTGAAGGACTGGAGCGAGCGCAAGACGCCGGAACTCGATGCCCGCAATCTCGCCGGCCCGATCATCGGCGCCAACATGGGCATCAAGGATGCCATGGTGCTTGCCTTCAACCCGCCGCCGATCATGGGTCTTTCGACGACGGGCGGCTTCGAAGTCTATCTGCAGGACCGCAGCGGCAAGGGCGTCTCGGGGCTTTCCGATGAAGCTCAGAAACTTGTGGCGGCTGCCTCCAAGCGGCCGGAGCTTGCCGGTGTCCGCACCACGCTCGACACCAATGTTCCGCAGTTCCGCGCCGATCTCGACCGCGAGAAGGCCAAGGCGCTCGGCGTGCCGATCAACTCGGTCTTCGACGCCATGCAGGCGACCTTCGGCAGCCTCTACGTGAACGACTTCACGCTTTACGGGCGCAACTATCAGGTCAACCTGCAGTCGGAAGCGCCGTTCCGCGAATCGCCCGACGATCTGCGCCAGGTCTTCGTCCGCTCCGACAGCGGCAAGATGATCCCGCTCGACACACTCATCAAGGTGACGCGCACCATCGGCCCGGACCAGCTCGAACGCTACAACGCCTTCAATGCCGCCAAGATCACCGGCAACCCGGCGCCCGGCTATACGTCCGGCGATGCGATCAAGGCGATGCAGCAGGTGGCGGCGGAAACCCTGCCGGAAGGGTTCCAGATCGCCTGGACGGGCTCCGCCTATCAGGAGCTTGAAACCAGCGGCGCCGGCACGCAGGCGATGATTTTCGGCATCATCATGGTGTTCCTGATCCTCGCCGCGCAGTATGAAAAGTGGAGCCTGCCGCTCGCCGTCATCACCGCGATCCCCTTCGCGCTGTTCGGTGCGCTGCTCGCCACCTATCTGCGCGGGCTCACCAACGACGTCTACTTCCAGATCGGCATGGTGACGCTGATCGGCCTGGCGGCAAAGAACGCCATTCTGATCGTCGAGTTCGCCGTGCTGAAGCGCAAGGAAGGCATGAGTGCGGCGGAAGCAGCACTCGAGGCGGCGCGGCTGCGCTTCCGCCCCATCGTGATGACCTCGCTCGCCTTCATCCTCGGCGTCGTGCCGCTGGCCATCAGCAGCGGCGCCGGCTCCGCCAGCCGTCATGCCATCGGCACCGGCGTCATCGGCGGGATGCTGGCGGCGACCTTCATCGCCACCTTCTTCATCCCGATGTTCTACCGCCTGATCGCCTGGAAACAGCCGAAGCCGGCCGAGGATGACGACGATGACGCTGTTGATCATCACACGCACGCGCAGGCGGCGGAATAGGGTTTCCTATTCCGCCCCGCCTCAGCTTTCCTGCGGGCTGATGAGCGTGACGGACTTGAAATAGGTTCGGAAACGCTTGGTATCGCGCGTCAGAAGAGGCAGGCCCCTGACGGCCGCGTGAGCGCCAATGAGGAAATCGGGCAGGACACCGCCGCGTGTTCCGCCCGATTTTCTATATTGAGCGAAAACCCTGGCGGCGAGGAAAAGTGCCTCCCTCGGCGCCGGCTCGATGCGTAACCGGTTTCGGCAAGCATCTCGTCGAGATCTTCGATCCTGTCGTAACGCACGGATATTTCGGCATAGACGACGTCATTTATGCACAAGGGGCCGAGAAGACTTGCGGCATCGAGCTGTGCGATCGACCAATCGTACCTGACCGGGTCGTTCGTGATGATATCCGGCAGGACGTTGGAATCGACGAAAATCACGTCACCTGCCCCTTTGCTGTAACGGTCGTGCTCATCGCGTGCCTCGGTAATGATCTCCAAGGCAGAGGTATTACTTTTGGCGGGCGAGTTCTAGGCAACGGCACCATGCCGCCACGCGACGATGCTACATCGGCGGCATGGTGCCGTTGAGGCCGACGGCGACGCGGTCGGCGGAAACGGTGGAATCGGCGTTTCGCTCTCCGGTGATGAAGACGCCGGCGCCGGGCTTCAGGTCGGCTTTCGTCGCCGATGTCAGCGTTACGACGGGCGTGCCCTTCGGAATGTTGATCTTGCGTTGGCCACCCTTGTAGGTGAGCGTCAGGGTCGGGCCGTTGACCGAGGTCACGGCGTTGGCGACCGTGGCGTTGGTCATCGAGCTATTCGGCGCGGAATCCCACGGGCGGTCGCCTTCGCCCGTTCCCTTCATCGAAGCCGGGAAGATGACGACTTCGATGGCGCCATTGATGCCGCTGTCGGTCGGCTGCGAGGCTATGCCGACGAAATCGCCGGGTTTGATGTCGGTGACGGCGGCCTGGACGACGCCGCCGACGTTCCAGCCGGATTTCAGCGCGACCGTGACGTCCTTGCCGTCTCGGGACTTGACTTTGAGCGTATCGCCGTCGAGGCTTTCCACGGTGCCGCGTACCTTGACGCGCTCGGCGGCATAAGTGCCCTGCGAGGCGGCGAGCATTGCGACGACGAGCGTCAGCGTACCCGCGATCAGACGTTTGCGATGCATGGGCAGTGTCTCCCTTAAGGTGGCGGCCGAGCGATGCGCCGGTCGTTTCGATGCGAGGGTTGGAACCGGTGGATGGCCGGTCATGGAGTACCCCCGGGGCCATCCGCAGAGCGATCCTATGCGCCGCTTCCGTCATTCGCCATTCAAACAAGCGTGAGACGGCAGGAGAGGCGGGCAGGGCCGGAAAATTCGGGGGAAAGCCGGATATTTCCCGCAACGTCAAGCATTGCTTAACGTTTGCCGGTAGACTGGGCCGGTTATCTCGAATTCCCTATGGCGCATTTGCGCTGGGCTGGGGAGATTGGAGAACGAAATGGCCGCGATTCGTCCGCTGCTGATCGGAATCCTGTTGATTCTGATACTGGTGCTGATTGCGCTCAGTATCCTGCTGGTCGATCCAACCCAACCTCTGCGCCAATCGGATAGCCTTATTCCGATGCAGACCGAGCCTGCGCAGCAGCGGCCGTAGCGACGGCCGCGTTTCAGCTCGATGGTGTAAAGCGTGCGACCAGGCTGTGGCGATCTCCCGGATAGGTGAGACGGACATGGGTGATCGGGCCGGCTGAGCTCCAGGTGCGCCGCTCGACCATGAGACAGGGCGTGCCCTTGTGAACGTCGAGGTTCGCGGCGGCGTCGCCTTCGGCGGCGACGGCGCGAATCTGGTGCTCGGCGGTGCTCCACGGCACCTGGTCGATCAGCCAGGGGCCGGGCGGCAATGTTTCGAAATCGGCTTTTGCCGCCTCGGGCACGGCATCCAGGTTGATGACGCGGTTTTCGAGGCAAAAGGGGCGCGGGCCGGCATAATGAATGCAGATGATCTCGATCACCGAAACCGAGCCGACGAACTGTAGCCTGTGTGCGTCTTCGGGCCGTCCGCGCCGTTCCGCAAGCTTTATCAGCTTGTGCGAATAGGGCAGGTTGAGCGACAGGACTTCCGACTTGATGTCGTGGATCTCCAGCACGGCCGATTGCGCCTGCGGATGCGTGACGAAACTGCCCGAACGCTTTCGCCGTTCGATCAGGCCGGCGCGGGCAAGCTGGGTCAAGGCCTTGTTCACCGTCATGCGCGAGCAGTCGTATTGTGCCGCCAGATCCATTTCGAATGGAATGCGATGCCCCGGCGGCCAGGCGCCGGAGACGATCTGGCCCTCGATATCGCTGAGGATGCGCTGATGCAGGGTCGCATCTTTGCTCGTGGTCATACCGCCCATCTGTTCTGTAAGAGACATGGGATTTCCCGCAAGTTATTTAGGGTTCTATCGATGGGAGGGAAAGCGCTTTTTAACCGATGAGTTCAGCCATCGCCTTGCGGAATCGCGCGGAGATTGCTTCTCTCTTCCGGTGACGGCCGCCCTCGACCCGCTTTTGGCCCAAGGTCCACACACCATCGACCCTCACGCCGCCGGCAAAGGTCCAGTGATCGAGAATACGATCGCCGGAAAGATGGGGCACTGCGCCGATGTCGAGGGAAACGATGTCGGCATGGTTGCCGACCGCAAGCCCCGCTTGCGCTTTCAGGGCGATGCCGCCACCCGCCAAAGCGCCGTCGAGCAGCATGCGCGCCGTCGAGCCGCCGGGGGCGGCGATGACATTGCGGGCGCGCAGTGCCAGACGCTGCGAATATTCCAGCTGCCGCAGCTCTTCCGGCACCGAGATCAGGATGTTGGAATCGGAGCCGACGCCGTAGCGACCGCCTTCCTCCAGAAAGAGCGGAGCGCTAAAGACGCCGTCGCCGAGATTGGCTTCGGTGATCGGGCAGAGGCCGGCAATGGCACCGCTCTTCGCCATGCGCCGGGTTTCATCCTCGGTCATGTGCGTGGCGTGGATCAGGCACCAGTGGCTATCGACCGGGGCATGGTCGAGCAGCCATTGCACCGGCCGGGCGCCGGACCATGCGATGCAGTCCTCCACTTCCTTTACCTGCTCGGCGACGTGGATGTGGATCGGACCGTCTCCGGCGATGGGCACCAGTTTTGCCAGTTCCTCCGGCGTAACGGCGCGCAGGCTGTGCGGCGCGATGCCGAGCTCGGCGCCCGGCAGGCGGCCCGTCACCGTGCGGCAGCCGGCCATCAGCGCTTCGAAGCTCTCGATCGAGTTGATGAAGCGCCGCTGGCCATCGATGGGAGCAGCGCCGCCGAAGCCGGAATGGGCGTAGAAGACCGGCAGCAGCGTCAGCGCAATGCCGGTCTCGGCGCTGGCGGCGCCGATGCGCTCGGCCAGTTCGGCAATGTTGGCATAGTGGCCGCCGTCCTTGTCGTGGTGCAGGTAGTGGAATTCGCCGACGCGGGAGAAGCCGGCCTCCAGCATCTCCATATAAAGCTGCGCGGCGACGGCCTCGACGTGATCGGGGGTCATCGACAGGGCGAACTTGTACATGACCGTGCGCCAGCTCCAGAAGCTGTCGTTCGCCGGGCCGCGCACTTCGGCGAGGCCGGCCATGGCGCGCTGGAACGCGTGGCTGTGCAGGTTCGGCACGGCGGGTACGAGAACATTCTGCCTATCGTCGCCGCCTTCGGGCGCGACACCTGTCGCAATGGCTGCGATGCGGCCGCCTTCCAGGGTCAATCGCACATTTTCGTGCCATCCGTCGCCAAGCAATGCCGTGCGTGCATGAAGTGTCGTCATGGTCTCACCCTTTTCTTTCGGACGCAGAGTCCAAAATCCCTCTTGTCAGCCTTTCGAATATGTATATACATTATGAGCGAGAGAGGAAAGGCGTAAAGCTGATGCATGGGAACAATTTTTCTGAGGATAGCATGGAAAGCGAAGCGACAAGCCGCGTATGGCGCAATGCGCGTCTCGCAACCCTGAAAGAGGGCGAGGCCCGGCTCGGCACGATCGAGAAGGGTGCGATCCTGACCCGGGGCGGCCGTATCGTCTTTGCCGGCAACGAAGCCGATCTGCCCGATACCTCCGGTGCCGAGACGATCGATCTCGAAGGACGCTGGGTTACGCCCGGCCTCGTGGATTGCCACACGCATATCGTCTATGGCGGCAATCGCGCCCGCGAATTCGAAATGCGGCTGGAAGGCGCGAGTTATGAAGATATCGCACGCGCCGGCGGCGGCATCGTCTCCTCCGTGAATGCGACGCGCGCGCTGTCGGTGGATGAGCTCGTCGCCGTTGCGCTGCCGCGCCTCGATACGCTGCTTTCCGAAGGCGTCACCACCATCGAAGTGAAATCGGGTTACGGTCTCAGCATCGAATCCGAACTCAAGATGCTGCGGGCAGCGCGCAAGCTGGCCGAGATCCGCCCCGTTCGCGTCGTCACTTCCTATCTCGGCGCGCATGCCACGCCGGCCGACTACAAGGGCCGCAATGGCGACTATATCGACGATGTCGTGCTGCCCGGCCTGAAGCAGGCGCATGCCGAAGGGCTGGTCAATGCCGTCGACGGCTTCTGCGAGGGGATTGCCTTCTCGACGACGGAAATCGCCCGCGTCTTCGATTGCGCCAGGTCGCTCGGCATTCCGGTGAAGCTGCATGCCGAGCAGCTCTCCAATCTCGGCGGCGCAAAACTTGCGGCTTCCTATGGCGCGCTCTCCGCCGATCATCTCGAATATCTGGACGAGGACGGCGTCAAGGCAATGGCCGCATCCGGCACGGTTGCCGTCCTGCTGCCGGGTGCCTTCTATGCCATTCATGAGAAGCAGAAGCCGCCGGTCGCGGCGCTGCGTCAAGCCGGCGTGCCGATCGCGGTTGCGACCGATTGCAATCCGGGCACGTCGCCGCTGACCTCGATGCTGCTGACCATGAACATGGCGGCGACGCTCTTCGGCCTGACCGTGGAAGAGTGCATCGCGGGTGCAACGCGCGAAGGTGCGCGCGCCCTCGGTCTGCTGTCCGAAACCGGCACGCTCGAAGCCGGGAAATCGGCCGATTTTGCCATCTGGGATGCCGAAAGCCTTGCGGAGCTTGTCTACCGCATCGGCTTCAACCCTCTCCATGCCCATGTCTTCAAGGGAAAAAGGTTCAACCGATGACCATCGTTCTCCATCCAGGCTCCGTTTCGCTGCAGCAACTGGCGGCGATCTACTGGACCGGCGAGCCGGCCCGGCTCGATGCTTCCTTCGATGCCGGCATTGCCAAGGCGGCCGCCCGCATCGCCGAAATCGCAGCCGGAAATGCGCCGGTCTACGGCATCAACACCGGCTTCGGTAAACTCGCATCCATCAAGATCGACGCCGCCGACGTCGCCACGCTGCAACGCAATCTCATCCTGTCGCACTGCTGCGGCGTCGGCCAGCCGCTGTCTGAGAATGTCGTCCGCCTGATCATGTCGCTGAAGCTGGTTTCGCTCGGCCGTGGCGCCTCCGGCGTGCGGCTGGAACTGGTGCGGCTGATCGAAGGCATGCTCGAAAAGGGCGTCGTGCCGGTCATTCCGGAAAAGGGTTCTGTCGGCGCATCCGGCGATCTGGCGCCGCTGGCGCACATGACCGCCGTCATGATGGGTCATGGCGAAGCCTTTTATGCCGGCGAGCGGCTCTCCGGCGCGGCGGCGCTCGACAAGGCCGGTCTCAAGCCGGTCGTGCTTGCCGCCAAGGAAGGCCTGGCGCTGATCAACGGCACGCAGGTTTCGACCGGGCTTGCGCTGGCCGGTCTTTTCCGCGCCCATCGCGCCGCCCAGGCCGCCCTCATTACCGGCGCCATGTCGACGGATGCGGCCATGGGCTCTTCGGCACCGTTCCACCCCGACATTCACACGCTGCGCGGCCATAAGGGCCAGATCGATACCGCCGCCGCCCTGCGCGGCCTGCTGGCCGGTTCCGTGATCCGTCAGAGCCATATCGAGGGCGACGAGCGCGTGCAGGACCCCTATTGCATCCGCTGCCAGCCGCAGGTGGATGGCGCCTGCCTTGATCTTCTGCGCTCCGTCGGCCGCACGCTTGAGATCGAAGCCAATGCCGTGACCGACAATCCGCTGGTGCTTTCGGACAATTCCGTCGTCTCCGGCGGCAATTTCCATGCCGAGCCGGTCGCCTTCGCGGCCGACCAGATCGCCATTGCCGTTTGCGAAATCGGCGCGATCGCCCAGCGCCGCATCGCGCTGCTCGTCGATCCCGCGCTCAGCTACGGCCTGCCGGCCTTCCTCGCCAAGAAGCCGGGCCTGAATTCCGGCCTGATGATCGCCGAAGTGACCTCGGCGGCGCTGATGTCCGAAAACAAGCAGATGTCGCATCCGGCTTCCGTCGACTCCACGCCGACCTCCGCAAACCAGGAGGATCACGTCTCCATGGCCTGCCACGGTGCGCGGCGCCTGCTCGGGATGACCGAAAACCTCTTCAACATCATCGGCATCGAAGCGCTGACGGCGGCCCAGGGCGTCGAACTGCGCGCGCCGCTGACGACGAGCCCGGAACTGACGCTTGCCATAGCGGCGATCCGCGCCGCCGTGCCTTCGCTGGACGAAGACCGCTACATGGCAAATGACCTGAAAGCCGCCGGAGACCTCATCGCTTCCGGCGCACTGAACGCCTCGATTTCAACTGACATCCTGCCCTCTTTGGAGATGTGACATGACCAACCCACGCCATAATATCCGCGAAATCCGCGCTCCCCGCGGTCCGGAGCTCAACGCCAAGAGCTGGTTGACCGAAGCGCCGCTGCGCATGCTGATGAACAACCTCGACCCGGACGTCGCCGAAAACCCGAACGAGCTGGTCGTTTACGGCGGCATCGGCCGCGCCGCCCGCACCTGGGACGATTTCGACCGTATCGCCGCGACGCTGAAGACGCTCAACGAAGACGAGACGCTGCTGGTGCAATCCGGCAAGCCGGTCGCCGTATTCCGCACGCACAAGGATGCGCCGCGCGTCCTCATCGCCAACTCCAACCTCGTGCCGCACTGGGCCACCTGGGATCACTTCAACGAGTTGGATAAAAAGGGCCTTGCCATGTACGGCCAGATGACGGCCGGCTCGTGGATTTATATCGGCACGCAGGGCATCGTGCAGGGCACCTACGAAACCTTCGTCGAAGCCGGTCGCCAGCACTATGACGGCAACCTCAAGGGCAAGTGGATCCTGACCGGCGGCCTCGGCGGCATGGGCGGCGCGCAGCCGCTGGCGGCGGTCATGGCCGGCGCCTGCTGCCTTGCCGTCGAATCCGACGAAACCCGCATCGATTTCCGCCTGCGTACCCGCTATGTCGACGAGAAGGCAAAGACGCTCGACGAAGCGCTTGCCCTGATCGACAAGTGGACGAAGGCCGGCGAAGCCAAGTCCGTCGGCCTGCTCGGCAATGCCGCTGAAGTCTTCCCCGAGCTGGTGAAGCGCATGAAGGCCGGCGGTCCGCGCCCGGATATCGTCACCGACCAGACCTCGGCACACGACCCGCTGAACGGCTATCTGCCGGCCGGCTGGACCGTTGCCGAACACAGGGCCAAGCGCGAGAGCGATCCGAAGGCCGTCGAAGCTGCCGCCCGCGCTTCGATGAAGGTGCATGTGGAAGCCATGGTCGACTTCTGGAACGCCGGCGTTCCGACGCTCGACTACGGCAACAACATTCGCCAGGTCGCCAAGGACGAAGGCTTTGAAAATGCCTTCGCCTTCCCCGGCTTCGTTCCGGCCTATATCCGCCCGCTGTTCTGCCGCGGCATCGGTCCCTTCCGTTGGGCTGCTCTCTCCGGCGATCCGGAAGATATCTACAAGACCGACGCCAAGGTGAAGGAACTCACCCCCGGCAACACCCACCTGCACAACTGGCTCGACATGGCGCGCGAGCGCATCGCCTTCCAGGGCCTGCCGGCGCGCATTTGCTGGGTCGGTCTCGGCGATCGTCACCGCCTGGGCCTCGCCTTCAACGAAATGGTCAGGAACGGCGAGCTAAAGGCGCCCGTCGTCATCGGCCGTGACCATCTCGACTCCGGCTCGGTCGCTTCGCCGAACCGCGAAACCGAAGCGATGAAGGACGGCTCGGATGCCGTTTCCGACTGGCCGCTCTTGAACGCGCTGCTCAACACCGCCTCGGGCGCGACCTGGGTATCGCTGCATCACGGCGGCGGCGTCGGCATGGGCTTCTCGCAGCATTCCGGCATGGTCATCTGCGCCGACGGCACGGATGATGCGGCCAAGCGCCTGGAGCGCGTTCTGTGGAACGACCCGGCAACCGGCGTCATGCGCCATGCCGATGCCGGCTACGACATCGCGCTTGACTGGGCCAAGCAGCAGGGCCTGCGCCTGCCGGCTATCCTGGGGAACTGAGATGAAGCTGCTACGCGCCGGTGACCACAAGCGCATGCCCTGGAAAAACGGCGGCGGGGAAACGGTGGAAATCGCCGTTTCGCCCGATGGCGCCGGGCTTGCCGAATTCGACTGGCGCGTCAGCATGGCGACCGTTGCCTCGGACGGGCCGTTCTCGGTCTTTCCGGGCATCGATCGCACACTATCCATTCTGGAAGGAGAGGGCATGACCCTCTTCATCGAAGGCCGCGCGCCCGAGCGCCTGACACAGGCAAGCGCGCCGCTTCCCTTTGCGGCCGATGCCCCGACATCGGCCACTTTGATCGACGGGACGATCACCGATCTCAACGTCATGACGCGGCGGGGACGCTTCAAGCATTCGGTGCAGCGTGTTTCGGTCGATGGAGCCGCCAAGCTCGCTCCTCGCGGCGGCATAATCCTTCTCCTTTGCCATCATGGCCATGCCGAAGTCGCCAATCTTTCGCTGTCCGCATTGGATTGCCTGCTTGTGAGCGCGGGTGGACAAGACGTAAGCGTCTCCGGAAAGGCGGAACTGTTTCAGATAGACATTCAGGCCATCCGTCTCCGCTAGGCGCGGATAGTGACCGAAGCGATGCGCGCGATGGAACGCCATCGCCATCCCGTGGGTGTCGGAGTGGCGCCGACCGAACCGGTCGGCCTCAATCCGAACTTCTTCGAGTTCGGTTGAATGGCTTGACACCCGAGCCTCCGTGCCGCTCCATTGGAAGCGGTTTCAGAGGAAGTTCCCATGAGCGACGATCCGATCCCCGCCGATAGCAAGCTCACCGCCTCCAAGCGCCGCTGGGCGGCGGAGGGCAGGTTTCTGACGGGGCGCATCAGCCGGCCGGAAACCGAGCGGCTGCCGCCAGGGCAGCATCTCGTGAAGAACTGGCCGGTGCTCGATCTCGGCGTGCAGCCGCAAGTATCCTTGTCGAGCTGGCGGCTCGATGTCTTCGGTTTCGTGGAAAAGCGGCTCAGCCTGGATTGGGCGGCTTTCCAGGCGATCGAGCAAAGTACCGGGATCAGCGATATTCATTGCGTGACGACCTGGTCGCGCTACGACAATCGCTGGGAAGGCGTTTCGACGCGCGATCTGCTCGATCTCGCCATGCCGACGCCCGAGGCGCGTCATGTGCTGCTGACGAGCTATGACGGCTACACCACCAACCTGTCGCTTTCGGACTTCGCGGCCGAGGATGCGATCCTGGCGACCGCCTGGGAGGGGCAGCCGCTGACCGGCGAACATGGCGGCCCGATGCGGCTCGTCGTGCCGCATCTCTATTTCTGGAAGAGCGCCAAATGGCTGAGCCGCATCGAGCTCATCGGCGCCGACAGGGCCGGCTTTTGGGAAAAGAACGGCTATCATATGCATGGCGACCCCTGGCGGGAGCAGCGCTATTCGAACGATTGATGCCGCGATGATGGGGGAGGCCGGGCGGCGTAGCCGACGAAAACGCGGCAAGGATCGCAATTTCTTATAGCGTCGCGCCGATTTTTGATGGCGCCGGCACAGGTTGCGGCTTTGCAAGCAATCGACATGGGCGTATTCAATGATCGTATGATTGTTGCCGGAACCGTCCGGCTCCCTTTGAACGCCATTCTCCGAAATTTGATGTCATGACCGTTGCCCGGACCACAGATCAGCCTTCCGAAGAAAGTTTCGGCCGGCAGTCCCGCATCATCGCTCTCGTCGTCGCCGTCTCCTTCTTCATGCAGATCCTGGACGGCACCATCGTCACCACGTCGCTGCCGCAGATGGCGACGACGTTCGGCGTCGAGCCGGTGTCGATGAGCATCGGCATCACGGTGTATCTGCTCACCATGGCCGCCTTCGTGCCGCTGGCCGGCTGGGCGGGCGATCGCTTCGGCGCACGACGGGTGTTTCTGGCGTCCATCACTATCTTCACCGTGGCTTCGCTGTTTTGCGGCTTCTCGGGCAATCTGACCGAATTCATCATCGCCCGCGCCGTCCAGGGCGTCGGCAGCGCGCTGATGACGCCTGTCGGCCGCATCATCGTGCTGAAGAACGCGCGCAAATCCGATCTGGTGCATGCCATGTCGATGATCACCTGGCCGGCGCTGACGGCCCCGGTCATCGGACCGGTGCTCGGCAGCTTCATCACCACCTATCTCACCTGGCACTGGAATTTTCTGATCAATATCCCGATCGGCATCGCCGGCCTGGGGTTGGTGCTGCGCTTCGTGCCGGACCAGCGGGAGGAAAAGGTCGCGCGGCTCGATTTCATCGGCTTTCTCCAATCGGCGGCGGGGCTGACCTTCCTGCTTGCCGGCCTCGAATTCGTGGTTCAGGGGACGACGGGGCTGGCGCCCAGCATCGGGCTCATTGCGGCGGGCGTGGTTTTTTCCGTCATCGCCACGCGGCATTTCATGAGGGTCGATGCGCCTTTGCTCGATCTTTCCGCCTTCAAGGTGCAGACCTTCGCCATGTCGACGCTTTCGGCCGGTACTGCGAGCCGGGTCGCGATCAATGCCACGCCCTTCCTGATCCCGTTGCTGTTCCAGGTGGGCTTCGGCCGCACGGCGATCGACGCCGGCACCTATCTGCTGTTCTATTTTGCCGGCAATCTCGGCATGAAGGCGATCACGACGCAGATGCTGAAGATCTTCGGCTTCCGCAACGTGCTCGTCGTCAACGGCCTGATCTCGTCGGCCAGCATCGGCGGCTGCGCTTTCCTGTCGCCTTCGACGCCGGATCTGCTGATATATTGCCTGCTATTCATTGCCGGCCTTTCGCGGTCGATGAACTTCACGGCGCTGAACACGCTCGGCTTTGCCGATATCCATGCCGCACAGCGCAGTTCCGCCTCGACATTGTCGAGCATGCTGCAACAGGTGTCGCTGCTGCTCGGCGTCGCCGTCGCGGCCGCCGTTCTCAATCTTTCACGCACGATTCATGGTGGGGAAACGCTCTCGCTTGTCGATTTTCACTGGGCTTTCCTCGTCGTTGGCCTTATCGGTGCCATCTCCGCATTGCGTTTCATCAGCCTGCCGCACGATGCAGGCGCAGAGGTATCCCGCCATAAAGTGAAGACCTGATCAAAACCCTCAAATTCTTAACGATATTGAGACGCAAGCCGCTGTAAAACCGGCTTGCCAGTTCCCATATGAATCTTGCGTCAACTCCCATAGGAGGCAGTCCCATGCTGCTCAAAACCCTCGCCATTTCCGCTCTCGTCGTCGGCATGTCCAGCGCTGCCATGGCGGAACCGGTGCACAAGCATCATCCCAAGCGCGTCGATGTCGAGGCGTTCCAGGCCGATGTAGGCAATGTCGACCATTCGAAGGACGCAATCCTTCCCGACGGCACGATCAATACCGATCCCTCGGTAACGGGCCCGATCCGCGCCGGCGACTCGATTTCCCGGCTGCAATGCGCCGCCGCCCCCAATTCTGTCGGCGCGCGCTCGAACACGTTTTCCGCTGGCTCGGCCTCGCTTTGCCCATAACGGCGAGGTTGCATCGGATAGCTCAAGCCAGTTCGATGTCCGTCCGATTGAACCGGTCGCTTTTCGATAGCAGCGGCTGGCGATAATAGCGGGCGCAGGCATACGTCATGCAGTCGTCAAGGCTGAGGCGCGCCGAATGGTCGCCCTGGCCGTAGCGTTCGTAAGCTTCGGTTGCCAAAATGGCGGCACGCGGCGGCACGGCGAGCAGCTGGATGTTCATGAGCTGCAGAAACGTGCGCACCGCTTCGCTGGCCTCGGTCGGCGATAGTCCCAAAACGGCGGACACCTGGATTGCGGCATGCGCGGCGGCCAGTGGCGAGGTCATTCGTGCCGTTGCCGGCTGCATACGGATCGCGAAGACCCGGGCCTCCTCCTCGTCGGTCATCATTGCCGACAGCACCGAAACATCGATGAACATTAAGCATCTCCCGTCCTGCCGGCGCCTTCACCCTTGGCGCTGGCCTTCTGTCTGAGGTTGCGGCAGAAGGCGACAGCGATATCGGCAAGGGCCGGTTTGGTCAGCTCTTCATCCAGCGCCTTCTGCAAGGCGAGCCGGACCGCCTCGGTCTTGGTGGAAGCTTTCGTCAGGGCCTGATAGCGCCGGGCCAGCCGATCGATGGCGTCATCCTTGATATAAAGCGGCATGGAATATCCTTCTCGTTTTCATGGATATCCTTAGGACGTATCCGCCGCGTGGGCAATCGCTTCCGGCATCGGCACGGGCTTCGCAGTTTACAGCGATATTTAAATGACGAACATCATCTAACGTGATAGCAATGGGGCAGAGGATACCGTTTGCTGACCGCGAGGAGATGTCATGCCGGCCATCGATCCCATCGTTATCGTTTCCGCCACCCGCACGCCGCTGGGCCGCTTCCAGGGAGAGCTTGCGTCATTGCAGGCGCCTGAACTCGGCGCGCATGTCATCCGGGCCGCGCTTGAGCGTGCCGGCCTTTCGGCAGAGAGGGTGGACGAGGTTCTGTTCGGCTGCGTTTTGCCTGCGGGGCAGGGGCAGGCACCGGCCCGTCAGGCTGCGCGCGGGGCCGGCCTGCCGGATGCCGTCGGCGCCACGACGATCAACAAGGTTTGCGGCTCGGGCATGAAGGCGACCATGCTGGCGCATGACCTTATTCTCGCCGGATCGGCCTCGATTGCGGTTGCGGGCGGCATGGAATCCATGTCGAATGCGCCTTATCTGCTCGCCAAGGCACGCGGTGGCTATCGCATGGGCCACGACCGTATCTTCGACCATATGATGCTCGACGGGCTGGAAGACGCCTATGAGAAGGGCCGCTCCATGGGCGATTTCGGCGAGATGGCGGTCGAGGCCTATCAATTCAGCCGCGACGATCAGGATGCCTACGCGGTCGAGACCCTGTCTCGCGCCCGCAACGCGCTCGAGACGGGTGCTTTCGAGGCTGAGATTACTCCGGTTTCGGTAACGGCGAAGGGCGGCCCCGTCATAATATCGAAGGACGAACATCCGCAGAAGGTCTCGCCGGAGAAGATCCCGACGCTGAAACCCGCCTTCCGCAAGGACGGCACGATCACGGCCGCCAGCGCTTCGGCCAATGCCGATGGCGCCGCTGCCCTCGTCCTGACGCGCCGCTCCGTGGCCGAGCGCGAGGGCTTGCCCATCCTCGCCGAGATCAAGGCGCATGCCACGCACAGCCAAGAGCCGGCCTGGTACACCACCGCGCCGATCCCGGCGATCCGCAAGGTGCTCGACAAGACGGGATGGAAGATCGGCGATGTCGATCTGTTCGAGATCAATGAAGCCTTCGCCGTCGTCGCCATGGCTGCGGCCAAGGAACTTGGCATTGCGCGCGACCGCCTCAACGTCAACGGCGGCGCCTGTGCGCTCGGCCACCCCATCGGCGCCACCGGCGCACGGCTGATCGTAACGCTGCTTCATGCGCTGGAGCGTCAGGGGGCGAGGCGCGGTGTCGCGGCACTCTGCATCGGCGGCGGCGAGGCGACGGCGATTGCGGTGGAGCGGGTTGGATAGATGCCTTTTCAGGCGCGCTTGCCTCATCGGCGCTGGCGAAACTGACCCGCATCCTAGCCTTCCCCCCTTTTGGGGGAGAAGCGACGACCGTGCCAGAGGTGAGCTTGCGGGAAATATCGTAGGCTATTGTCGCGTACCCCCTTCTCCCCTCGGGGAGAAGGTGCCGCAGGCGGATGCGGGGGGGGGCGCCAAGGGCACTAAGCCGATGGTCTGAGGCAATCAACCCCCTCATCCGACCCTTCGGGCCACCTTCTCCCCGAGGGGAGAAGGTATATGCCGCATCGACCGGGGCCTTATGCGGCAGCCCTGCTGCGAACGGGGAGGGATATTTTTCATGCAGCCATCCAAGCCGCCGCCCATTCTCACCCTTCCGAAAGCTCCTCCAAGATCGGGCAATCCGGCCGCTCGTTGCCGTGGCAGGCGTGAACCAGATGTTCCAGCGTGTGGCGCAGTTCCGTCAGTTCGCGGATCTTGCGGTCGATTTCGATGAGTTTCGCGCTGGCGATGTCCTTGACGTCGGCGCTGGCGCGGCTCTTGTCTTCATAGAGCGCCAATAATTGCCGGCACTCCTCCACCGAGAAGCCGAGGCTGCGCGAGCGATGAAGGAAGCGCAGCTTGTGCACGTCGTCGGCGCCATAGTCGCGGTAGCCGTTATTGCTGCGGTCCGGCCGGATCAGCCCGATATCCTCGTAGTAGCGGATCGTCTTCGCCGGAAGGCCGGAACGGCCGGATGCTTCGCCGATGTTCATCTCTGCTCTCCTATTTCGCCAGCCGCAGCCTCAATGCGTTGCCGATGACCGACACCGAGGACAGGCTCATCGCCGCTGCCGCGATCATCGGCGACAGGAGCAGGCCGAAGACCGGGTAGAGGATGCCGGCTGCCAGCGGCACGCCGAGCGCATTGTAGCCGAAGGCGAAGGCGAGGTTCTGCTTGATGTTGCGGATCGTCGCCTCCGACAGGCGGCGCGCGCGCACGATGCCGTTGAGATCGCCCTTCACCAGCGTAATGCCGGCGCTTTCCATAGCGACATCGGCGCCCGTGCCCATGGCGATGCCGATGTCGGCTGCGGCAAGCGCCGGCGCGTCGTTGACGCCGTCGCCGGCCATGGCGACGACGTGTCCCTTGGCCCGCAGCTCGTCGATCAGCGCCTTCTTGCCTTCCGGCAGCATGTCGGCGCGCACCTCGTCGATGCCGAGCTGCTTTGCGACGGCGGCGGCGGTCTTGCCATTGTCGCCGGTCGCCATGACGATCTTCAGCCCGCTCTCATGCAGCGCCTTGATCGCGGCTGCGGTGGTCGGCTTGATCCGGTCTGCGACGGCGACGAGGCCGGCGAGCTTTCTGTCGACGGCGACGAACATCACCGTCTTGCCTTCACCACGCAGGCGCTCGGCCTCCGTCTTCAAGGCATCGGTTGCAACGCCGAGGTCGGCCATCATCGCGGCGTTGCCGAGCGCGATCGCGGTTTCGCCGGCTCGGCCTTCGACGCCCTTGCCTGTGACGGCCGAGAAGCCCGAAACGTCGATGAAACCTGCGCCGCGTTCCTCGGCGCCCGCAACGATCGCTTCGGCGAGCGGATGCTCCGAGCCGCGTTCCAGGCTGGCTGCGAGCGACAGAAGGCGGGTTTCCTCGATGCCCGGCACCGTGACGATGTCGGTCAGGTTCGGCTTGCCCTCGGTCAGCGTGCCGGTCTTGTCGACGATCAGCGTATCGACCTTTGCGAAGCGTTCCAGCGCCTCGGCGTCGCGCACCAGCACGCCTTCCTGCGCGCCACGGCCCGTGGCGATCATGATGGACATCGGCGTTGCCAGCCCGAGCGCGCAGGGGCAGGCGATGATCAGCACCGCGACGGCGGCAAGCAGCGCATGCGCCAGCCGCGGCTCCGGCCCGACAAAGGCCCATACGGCGAAAGCGATCATCGCGGCTGCGACCACGGCGGGCACGAAAACGGCGGAAACGTGGTCGACCATCGTCTGGATCGGCGCGCGCGAGCGCTGCGCCTTGGCGACGAGTTCGACGATGCGCGAGAGCGTCGTGTCGGCGCCGACCTTTTCGGCCTGCATGATCAGCATGCCGTTCCTGTTGATCGTGCCGCCGGTCAGGGCATCGCCCTTGCCCTTTTCGACCGGCAGTGGCTCGCCTGTGATCATCGATTCGTCGATGGTGGATTGCCCTTCGATGACGGAGCCGTCTACCGGCACGCGCTCGCCGGGGCGCACCCGCAGCCGGTCGCCCGTCTGGATTTCCTCGACCGGCACATCGCTTTCGCCGCCATCGGCGCCGATCCGCCGTGCCGTCTTCGGCGCGAGATCGAGAAGCGCGCGAATGGCCGAGCCGGTGCGCTCGCGCGCTTTCAACTCCAGCACCTGACCGACGAAGACCAGCGCAATGATGACCGAAGCGGCTTCGAAATAGACCGGCACGCTTTCGCCGTGGCCGCGAAAACTCATGGGAAACAGGCCGGGGGCCAGCGTGGCGACGAGGCTGTAGAGATAGGCGGTGCCGACGCCGAGGCCGATCAGCGTCCACATGTTGGGGCTGCGGTTGACGAGCGAATTCCAGGCGCGGCGGAAGAAGGGCAGAGCCGCCCAGAGTACGACCGGCGTCGCCAGCACGAGCTCGATCCATGTGGCGAAGGGTTCGCCGATCCAGCCGCGCACGGGCAGGCCGATCATCGGACCCATGCTGATGACAAGCAGCGGCAGCGACAAGGCCGCGCTGATCCAGAGCCGGCGCGTGAAGTCGATCAGCTCCGGATTGGGGCCTTCGTCGGCGGCCGGAACGCCCATCGGTTCCAGCGCCATGCCGCATTTCGGGCAATCGCCGGGATGGTCGCTGACGACCTCGGGATGCATCGGGCAGGTATAGAGCGTGCCTTTGGGCATGGGCTTCGATGCCGGCCGGTTGCCGTCGAGATAGGCGGCCGGATCCGCCTCGAACTTGCCCTTGCAGCCGGCCGAGCAGAAATAGAACTTCTCGCCCTCGTGCTTCAGGAAATGGCGCGCCGTGGCGCGATCGACGGACATGCCGCAAACGGGGTCCCTGGCGGTGAGGTAGGTTTCCGGGGCTGCTTCGAACTTCGTGCGGCAGCCATTGCAGCAGAAATGGAAAGTGCGACCCTGATAGTCCAGCGACGGCTTGCCGGCATTCGGATCCACGGTCATGCCGCAGACGGGATCGCGGATCACCGCATCCTGCGAATGGGCATCGTGATGGTGATGGTGGTGATCGTGGCCGTGATGGCTGTGATTTTGCTCGTCGTCCAATGCCATATCCAAACTCCCTTGCCCCGGATGAGGCGCCGGATTGCTTTATGAACCTTCCCGTTACTGGAAGGTCAAGGGGAAAATAGTGATTGCCGTCCACAGTTGACAGGGTCGCCTTCCTATCTCACCGCGAACGGCGGTGATAAGTTCCGTAAGACCGATGCAATGACGTGATTCCAATGCGATATGATCTGACCACTCTTCCGCTTGCCACGCTTCTGCCTGCTGTCGTCAAGGCGGAAGACATGCTGGCGCGGCTGGACGAGCGTGTGCTTCGGCATGCGGTGGCGGATGGTTTTCGCGAGCGTGGCCATTTTTTCGATGCTGCCGGGGCGCTCTGGATCGGCGGCGAACTGGTGCATGTGGAGGATCTGGTTCTGCACGATGCCCGCATGGATACGCGCACGCCGACGCATGAGCTGACCATCGCCCATACCGTGCTGCGGACCCGGCGCCGTCTTTGGACCGCCGATCCTTCCTGGGGGCTGGAGGCGGCCGGCCTTGCCGTCCTGCGCGGCGACGTGGGAGAGGCAGAAGACGCGATTGCGCCGCGCTCGGCGTCTGCCCCGACCATGGAAGCCGACGAGCCGGAGGAGGATGAAGAGGATTTCGGTGTCGATTTCGCCGAGATCGACGCCATCCTCGCCCGATCCGATAAGATCCTCAACGGTGGCGTTCCTGAGCCCCGCCCGGCGACAACCGATGCGGACGACCCTCTTGCGCTTATCCGCGACGAGGATTGGGACGAGGACGAGCGGCTGGAAAGCTGGCGGTCTTTCATACGCGAGGCGGACCTGCTGCCGCCGGTTCTGGGCGCCGCGGTGCTTTTCGATGCCTGGGAGCGGATCGAGCCGCTGCGGCGCCAGCACTGGCTCGGCGGCCTGCTGGTCAGCGCCTATCTGCGCAGCCGCGGCAAGATCACCTCGCATCTCTTCTGCCTGAATGTCGGCTTGAAAGCCGTCCGGCACGACCGGCGGCGCGCGCCGGATCGCACCACGCGTCTCCTGGCCTTTCTGGAGGCCATGGCGCTGTCGGCCGATTCGGGCTTGAAGGAGCTGGATCGCCTGTCTCTCGCCAGGCTGCAGATGGAATCGCGGCTCAAGGACCGGCGGTCGAACAGCAGCCTGCCGGAGGTCATCGACATCGTGCTGTCGCGGCCGATCGTTTCGGCAAAGATGATCGCGCGCCATGTCGGCGTCACCTCCCGGGGAGCGCTCAACCTTGTAACCGAGCTCGGCCTGCGCGAGATGACCGGCCGTGGGCGCTACCGCGGCTGGGGCGTTCTTTAAGCCCTGCAACGACCGGCTGCGGTGGATCTATCCAGCGTTGCACCTGCAACCCTGATTTTTCGTCCAATGTAACGGTTTGTTACGCTAAGTGGCGCTAAAATGGACAAAATTTAATGGCCATACCAAATTCCTAAGCGATGCGATGCAAGCTAAAGTCGCGCAATAGATATCGGTGGGTCACGGATCGCCGAAGGCTTTGAAGGAAGGTGTGTGGATGGCTCGGACGTTTCGGGTCGTAGTGTGGTTGGCGGTGATCGGCGCGGTGGGATACGGCGCCTATGCGACCCGCGATCGCTGGCTTGGGCCGGCGGAGAGGCTGCTCGGCTATCAGAACGCCGCAGCGCCTGCCGAGCAGGCGCAAGGCGAGCGCCGTGGCGGCCAGGGCCAAGGTGGCGGCGGAAGGCGGCGCAGCATGTCGCAGTTCAGCGGCCCGATCCCGGTGCTGGCGGCCGATGTCGCGACGGCCGACGTGCCTGTCTATATCGATGGCGTGGGGTTGGTGAAGGCGCTCAATACCGTTACGGTGCGCGCGCAGATCAGCGGCAAGATCGTCGAGATCGATTTCGAGGAAGGCCAGGACATCAAGAAGGGCGATGTCATCGCCCGCATCGACGATGGCGTCTACAAGGCGCAGCGTGACCAGGCCGTCGCCAAGAAGGCGCAGGACGAAGCCCTCCTTGCCGGCGCCCAGCGTGACCTCGCCCGCTTTCAGCTCATGGTGAAGAGCGCGTCCGGCACGCAGCAGCAGGTCGACACGCAGATGTCCCTCGTCGCGCAATATACGGCGCAGATCCAGGTCGATGTGGCGGCCATCGAAAGCGCGCAGGCGACCCTCGACTACACGACGATCAAGGCGCCGATCGACGGGCGCACCGGCATCCGAAACGTCGACGTCGGCAACCTCGTCAGCTCGTCGGATGCGACCGGCATCGTCACGCTGTCGCAAATCCAGCCGATTTCCGTCCTGTTCTCCATTCCGCAGCAGCAGCTTGCCCGCGTCAATGCGGCCAGCGCCGCCGGAACGCTTTCCGTCCAGGCAATGGCCAGCGATGGTCAGACGGTGATCGACAACGGCACGCTGGGCGTGGTCGACAATCAGGTCGATCCGACCACCGGCACGGTCAAGCTGAAGGCGAATTTTCCGAACGAGAAGCTGGCGTTGTGGCCCGGCGCCTTCGTCAATGCCCGCCTGCTGGTGGAGACGCTGAAGGGCGTCACGGTCATTCCGAGCGCCGCCGTGCAGCGCGGGCCGAACGGCACGTTCGTCTATGTCATCAACCAGGGCCAGACGGTTGCGATGAAACCGGTGAAGGTGCGCCAGCAGGACGATACGCTTGCCGTCATCGCCGAAGGCATATCGCCGGGCGACAAGGTGGTGACGACGGGCTTCGCGCGGCTTCAGGATGGATCGAAGGTGCAGATCTCGACCAATCCCGATCAGGCCTCGCCGGGTGCGCCGGCAACGGACGATCAAGGTCAGCCGGTTGCGGAAAACGACCCGCAGAATGGCGGTTCTGGCAGCGCCAACGCGGCCGAGCGTCCGCATCGCCGGCATAATGGCCAGAATGGAAACGGCGGCCATCGCGGCCAGCATGCCGCGGGCACCGAACAGGGAGCAGATACGAGCGGCGGCTCCGCATCCGGCAATTCTTCCGCAGCGCCGACGCAGCAACAATGAACGTTTCGTCGCTCTTCATCGGCCGCCCCATCGCAACCTCGCTTCTCGGGGTCGCGGTCCTGTTGGGCGGCATTCTCGGTTTTCTTTTCCTGCCGGTCGCGCCGCTGCCGCAGGTGGATTTTCCGACGATCCAGGTGACGACGCAGCTTCCCGGCGCCGACCCGGATACGATGGCGGCTCTCGTGACGGCGCCGCTGGAGCGGCCACTCGGCCAGATTCCGTCGCTCGCCTCCATGACATCATCGAGCGCCTTCGGCATCAGCCAGATCACCCTTCAGTTCGATCTCGGCCGCGATATAGACGGCGCCGCGCAGGACGTGCAGGCGGCGATCAATGCGGCCGGCTCGACCTTGCCGCGCACGCTTCCCTATCCGCCGACCTATTCGAAGGTGAACCCGGCCGATACGCCGATCGTGACGCTCGCTCTGCGCTCCGACAGCTATTCGATCCGCGAACTCAGCGATTTCGCCGATACGATGATGGCGCAACGCCTGAGCGAGGTCTCCGGCGTCGGCGACGTCAACATCCAGGGCGGGGTCAAGCCCGCCATCCGCATTCAGGTGGACCTGCCGCGCCTTGCTTCCTATGGCCTTGCCCTGGAAGATATCCGCACGGCCATCACCAACGCCAGCGTCGCCGGCGCCAAGGGAGCGCTCGACGGCACCCAGCAGAGCTTCACGCTTGCGGCGAACGACCAGATAGTCGACCGGAACATCTATAAATCCGTCATCGTCGCCTATCGCAACAACGCCCCGGTGCAATTGAAGGACGTGGCCGATGTCGTCGAGGGATTGGAGAACAATCGTGTCGGCGCCTGGTATCAGGGCCAGCCCGCGGTCATTCTCGACATCATGCGCCAGCCGGGCGCGAACGTCATCCAGACGGTCGAAAATGTCCTGAAGCAGATCCCGAGGCTGAAGCAGGCCATGCCGGCCGGCGTATCGCTCGATATCGTCAACGACCGCACCGAAACCATCCGCGCCTCGATCCATGACGTGCAATGGACGCTGGTCATCAGTATCGGCCTCGTCATCCTCGTCGTTCTGCTGTTCCTGCGCACGATGACGGCGACCTTCATTGCGGGCGTCGCGCTGCCGCTGTCGCTGATCGCGACCTTCGGCGTCATGTGGTTCGCCGGCTTCAGCCTGGACAACCTCTCGCTCATGGCCCTGACGATCGGCACCGGTTTCGTCGTCGACGATGCCATCGTGATGATCGAAAACATCGCCCGCCATATCGAGGAGGGCGAAAATCCCATGCAGGCGGCGCTGAAGGGCGCCGGCGAGATCGGGTTCACGATCATTTCGCTGACGGTCTCGCTGGTAGCGGTGTTCATTCCGCTGCTGTTCATGACCGGGATCGTCGGGCGGATGTTCCGGGAGTTCGCGCTGACGCTCACCATCGCCGTCGTCGTGTCGGCGGTTGTTTCGCTGACGCTCACACCGATGATGTGCGCGCGCATCCTGCGCAAGCCGAAGGATCGGCAAGGCGGTTTCCTGTCGGGGGCCGACCGGCTGACGGAGAGGCTGATCGAAGGCTATCGGCGCAGCCTCGTCTGGGCGGTGGATCGCAGCGGACTGATGCTCGTGATTACCGTCGTCACGCTTGCCGCGACCATCGCGCTCTATGTCGTCATCCCCAAAGGTTTCCTGCCGGCCCAGGATACCGGCCTGATTACCGCTGTCGTAGAAGCCGAGCCGATGACCTCCTTCGAAACGATGAAACAGGTGCAGGCGACCGTCGCCGACCGGCTGCGCAAGGACCCCGATGTCAGCGGCGTGGTTTCCGTCATCGGCACCAGCGCCAGCAATCTGACGCTGAACACCGGCAATCTCAGCCTCGTGCTGAAACCGCGGAGCGAGCGCAACGCTTCCGCCGATCAGATCATCGACCGGATGCGCGATGAAGTCACCGGCCTGCCGGGCATTCACGTCACCTTCCAGAGCGTGCGCGACATCTCGATCAGCACTCGGGCAAGCCGTGCTCCCTATCAATACACCTTGACCGGGACGGATACGGCAACGGTGGTCGATTGGGCCGCGAAGCTGGTGCAGCGGCTACAGCAGAGCCCGAAGCTCATGGATGTGTCCTCCGAGGTCGAAATGGGCGGCGGGCGCATCTTCGTGAATGTCGATCGCGAAACCGCCTCGCGGCTCGGTGTGTCGATGCAGGCCGTCAGCGACACGCTGAACGATGCCTTCGGCCAGCGCCAGATCGCGACGATTTACGGTCAGGCCAACCAGTATCGCGTCATCCTGGAGGCGGCGCCGCAATATCAGTCGGACCCGAAGTCGCTGGACAAGCTCTACGTGGCCGGCGCCAGCGATACGCAGGTGCCGCTCAACGCCTTCACGACGGCAAATTTCACGACCGCGCCGCTGGTCATCAGCCATGACGAGCAGTTCCCTGCCGTGACGCTCAGCTTCGATCTCGCCAAGGGCGCGTCGCTCAGCGACGCCGTAAGCGAAATCAAGGCCGCCGAGCAGGACATCGGCATGCCCGACAACATCCAGCGCAAATATTCCGGCGACGCCGAGGAGTTCGCCTCGTCGCTGGCGGGCGAGCCCTGGCTGATCCTGGCGGCGGTCGTCACCATCTATATCGTGCTCGGCCTGCTCTACGAGAGCGCCGTTCATCCCGTGACCATCCTTTCGACCCTGCCTTCGGCCGGCGTCGGCGCGCTGCTGGCGCTGATGCTGTTCGGGCAGGACCTCTCGATCATCGCCCTGATCGGCATCGTGCTGCTGATGGGCATCGTCAAGAAGAACGCGATCATGATGATCGACTTCGCGCTGGAAGCGGAGCGCAAGGAAGGTCTCGAGCCGCGCGAAGCCATTCTCAAGGCTTCGATCCTGCGCTTCCGGCCGATCATGATGACGACGCTGGCGGCTCTGTTCGGCGCCTTGCCTCTGGCGCTCGCGCAGGGCACGGGCGCGGAGCTGCGCATTCCGCTCGGCATCACCATCATCGGCGGCCTCGTGCTTTCGCAGCTGCTGACGCTCTACACCACGCCCGTGATCTATCTCGCCTTCGAACGCCTGCGTGCCAGGGTCGTCGGCCGCACCAGCGGCACGCCGAGCGCCGAAATGAACGAACTGGCGGGTGGCGGGACATGAACATCTCCGAGCCGTTCGTCAAACGCCCGGTCGGGACGACGCTTCTGGCGATCGGGCTGATGATCCTCGGCATCGTTGCCTATCGCTTTCTGCCGGTCGCAAGCCTGCCGACCGTGGACCTGCCGACGATCGTCGTCTCTTCCAGCCGTCCGGGCGCCGATCCCGCCAGCATGGCGGCAAGCGTGGCGGCCCCGCTCGAACGCCATCTCGGCACCATCGCCGGCATCACGCAATTGACGTCGGTCAGCTCGCTCGGGTCGAGCACCATCATTGTGCAGTTCGACCTCTCGCGCAGCGTCGACGGCGCCGCGCAGGATGTGCAGGCGGCGCTGAACGCGGCCGCGACCGACCTGCCGGGCGATCTGCCCACCCTGCCGTCCTTCCGCAAGATCAATCCGGCGGCAGCGCCCGTGCTGATCCTGGCGCTGACGTCGGACAATGTTCCCGCAAGCGCCATCTACGACGCGGCCGACACGGTGGTCGTGCAGCGGATTTCGCAGGTGGACGGCGTCGGCGGCGTCACCGTCAGCGGCGCCGACCAGCCGGCCGTGCGCGTCAGGCTCGATCCCGACCGGCTTTCGGCGATGGGCCTCTCGCTCGATGCCGTGCGCACGGCGATCGTCAACGCCAACGTGCTCGGTCCGTTCGGCTCCATCGACGGGTCCGGCGGCGCCTTCTCGATTGCCATGAACGGGCAGCTGCGGACCCCGGAGGACTACGGAAAGATCATCGTGCAGAGCGGCGACGGCACGGCCGTTCGCCTCGCCGACATCGCCACCGTCGAAGCGGGTGTGCGCAACAGCCGTTCCGACGCCTGGTACGACGGCAAGCCGGCCGTACTGCTGAACGTCACCAAGCAGGCGGATGCGAACGTCATCGCCACCGTCGACGGCGTCAAGCAGCTGATCCCGGAGCTGCAGCGGCTCATTCCCGCAGGCGTCAAGGTTTCCATCCTCTCCGACCGGACCACCACGATCCATGCCAGCGTCAACGACATGCAATGGACGCTGCTTGCGACTATCTGCCTGGTCATGGCCGTGGTCTTCGTCTTCCTGCGGCGCGCCACGCCGACTTTTGCCGCCGGCGTCACCGTGCCGCTGTCGCTCGCCGGAACCTTCGCCGCGATGTGGCTGTTCGGATTGTCGATCGACAATCTCTCGCTCATGGCGCTGGCCGTATCCGTCGGCTTCGTCGTCGACGATGCCATCGTCATGATCGAAAACATCTATGCCAATCTGGAAACCGGCATGAAGCCGATGCGGGCGGCGCTCGAAGGGGCGAAGCAGATCGGTTTCACTGTCATTTCGATCAGCCTGTCGCTGCTTGCGGCCTTCATACCGTTATTCTTCATGGGCGGCATCGTCGGCCGCTTTTTCCAGACCTTTTCGCTGACGCTCGGCTTCACCATCATCGTTTCGACGCTGGTGTCGCTGACGCTGACGCCAATGATCTGCGGCCATCGCCTGCGCCCGCATGATATCGACGCCCGGCCCGGTCCGTTCGGCCGCCTTGTGGAGGGCACCTTGGGCGCGATCACCGGCTTTTACGGCCGCACGCTGAAAGCCGTGCTGCACCACCGGGTGCTCTCCGTGCTCGTGATCATCGCCTGCGTGGTCATGTCCGGCTATCTTTACGTCAAGGTGCCGAAGGGCTTCATTCCGCAGGACGATACCGGCTTCATCCAGGGCGGCACGCAGGCGGCGACCGATATTTCCTATCCGGCCATGGTCAAGCTGCAGCAGCAGGCAGCGGATATCGCTTCGCAGGACCCGGCGGTTTCCGGTCTCGGCTCCTCCGTCGGCGGCGGGGGCTTCTCCAGCTCGGTCAATCGCGGCCAGCTCTATATTTCGCTAAAACCAGCGTCCGAGCGCGCGCCGACGGCCGAGGTCATAGACCGGCTTCGCAAGCGCTTGATGGCCATTCCGGGCCTCAGCACCTTCCTGTTTTCGCCCGGCGATATCCGTGCCGGCGCGCGCCAGTCGCAATCGCAATATCAGTTCACGGTCTGGAGCGCGAATTACGACGAGCTGGTGGAATGGGCTCCCAAGGTGCTGCAGCGGCTGCAGGCCCTGCACGAACTGACCGACGTCGCAACCGACAGGCAGCCGAACGGCCTGCAGGCGACCGTCAATATCGACCGCAGCATGGCCTCGCAGCTCGGCGTCAGCATTCAATCCATCGATGCGGCCCTGAACAACGCCTTCGCCCAGCGGCAGATCTCGACGATCTATACGCAGCGCAACCAGTACCGCGTCGTTCTGGAGGCGGACCCGACCTACGCTCTCGATCCCGGCGATATTTCCAAGCTGTATGTCCCGGGTTCCGGCGGCACGCAGGTTCCGCTGAGTGCCGTCGCATCGATCGATCGAACGCTGGCGCCGCTGGTGGTCAATCACCAGGGCCAATATCCGTCCGTCACCATTTCCTACAATCTTGCGCTCAATACGCCGTTGCAGGCGGCAAACGACGCCATCCAGCAGGCGGTGCTGGAAATGCATCTGCCCGATACGCTGCACGCGGATTTCGCCGGCGATGCGGCGAGCATCACCCAATCGTCCGGCAGTCAGCCGCTGCTGCTGCTGGCGGCATTGCTGACGGTCTACATCGTTCTCGGCATCCTCTATGAAAGCCTGGCGCATCCGCTGACGATCATCTCGACGCTGCCGTCTGCGGGCCTCGGAGCGCTGCTGGCGCTCGTCATCAGCGGCACCGAACTGACGATCATCGCCTTCATCGGGATTATCCTGCTGATCGGCATCGTCAAGAAGAACGGCATCATGATGGTGGACTTCGCGCTGCAGGGCGAGCGCACGCTCGGCCTGTCGTCGGAGGAAGCCATCTATCAGGCGTGCCTCAAGCGTTTCCGGCCGATCCTGATGACGACGCTGGCCGCGCTGATGGGCGCCATACCGCTGATCATCGCCACCGGCCCCGGCGCGGAGCTGCGCCGCCCGCTCGGCATCACCATCGTCGGCGGCCTCGTGGTGTCGCAGGTGCTGACGCTCTACACGACGCCGATCATCTACCTGATGCTTGCCAAGCTGCATGCGAAATGGTCGCCGAAGCCGCCGGTGGTAGCGCCGGTGCCTGCCGCGTCGAGCTGAGGGGAAGCCTGCTCCGCCGATCGCGGCTTGGGATCCCGGCAAGGACCGATGGCTTCCTGATGGGGCCGGCAAACGTCAAGGGAAACAGCGTTCAGGGAAAGGCGACCACGCCGGAGGTGCCTCACGCGCTTTGCGGCAACAGTGCTCAGGCTCTTCCCGCGCGGTTTTGCAAGGGCGACGCCTATAGAGCAATTCCGCATGGAAACCGCTATGCACTTTCCTGAAATTGCTCCCATTCGGCGAATATCCCGGAATACCAACCGTCTTTCCTGGGATCAAAAACCAGAAAGGCTCCCGCGTGAACGCAGGAGCCCTTCTGGTCGAAGTTGGATCGGCGCCGCCCGCAACTCGAGGCCGAGAGCGGGCGGAGCGGTCGTCAATGCGTGGTGGGGCTGCTGTCGGCCGCCGGCGTTTCCGGCGTTGTCGTCGGCCCGACCTTGCCCTTGAAGACGCGGCGAACCGAGACGAAGAGCAGCGGAATGAAGAAGACGCCCAGCACGGTCGCCGAGATCATGCCGCCCATGACGCCGATACCGATCGAGTTCTGGCTGCCCGATCCGGCTCCGTTGGCGATTGCCAGCGGCATGACGCCGAGGATGAAGGCGAGCGAGGTCATCAGGATCGGCCGCAGGCGCTGTCGGGCTGCTTCCAGCGTCGCGTCGATCAGGCTCTTGCCCTGATTCTGCTGCTCGATGGCGAACTCGACGATCAGGATGGCGTTCTTCGCCGCCAGGCCGATGGTCGTCAGCAGGCCCACCTTGAAGTAGACGTCGTTCGACTGGCCGAACAGGGTTGCGGCCAAGAGCGCTCCGAAGATGCCGATCGGAACCGACAGCATGACGGCGAGCGGGATCGACCAGCTCTCGTAGAGCGCGGCGAGCGCCAGGAACACGACGAGGATCGAGATCGCGTAGAGCTGGCTTGCCTGGTTGCCGGAAAGCTTTTCCTGGGCCGACAGGCTGGTCCATTCGTGGCTGAAGCCCGGCGGCAGGCTCGCCATGATCTTGTCGATCTCGTTCATGGCGTCGCCCGAGGAAACGCCCGGGGCGGCGGCACCCTGGATTTCGACGGCCGACGAGCCGTTATAGCGTTCCAGGCGCGGCGAACCATAATTCCATTCGCCTCTGGAGAAGGCCGAGAACGGCACCATGGCGCCATCCGAGTTGCGCACATACCAGCGGCCGAAATCTTCCGGCTGCATGCGGAAATCCTTATCGGCCTGCACGTAGACTTTCTTCACGCGACCGCGGTCGATGAAGTCGTTGACGTAGGTGCCGCCCCATGCGGTCGACAAGGTGGTGTCGATGTCGGAGAGCTGGATGTTGAGCGCGCTGGCTTTCTCTTCGTCGATGTTCAGCGAATATTGCGGCGTATCCTCCTGGCCGTTCGGGCGAGTGCCGAACAGCTTGGGGTTCTTCGCGGCGGCGGCGAGCAGCTGGTTGCGGGCATCGATCAGTGCGGCGTGGCCGGCGCCGTTGATGTCCTTGATGAAGAAGTCGAAGCCGCTCGAGCTGCCGAAGCCCGGGATCGCAGGCGGGGCAAGCGCGAAAACGCTGCCATCCTTGATCTTCGAGAAGGCGCCCATGGCGCGGGCGGCGATCGCCTGAGCCTTCGATTGCGGCGTCTTGCGCTGGTCGAAATCCTTCAACCTCACGAAGACGATACCGACATTCTGGCCCTGGCCGCTGAAGCCGAAACCGGCAACCGCGAATGCACCGTCCACATAGTCCTTCTCGGTATTGAGATAATAGTCCTTCACCTGGTCGAGCACTGCCCAGGTTCGGGAATCCGCGGCGCCGGGTGGGAGCTGGATGGCCGTCAGCAGGATGCCCTGGTCCTCGTCCGGCAGGAACGAGCTCGGGAGGCGGTTGAACAGGAAGGCGACGGCGCCGCCGATCAGGACGAACACCAGCAGGAAGACGACGGTGAGGCGGATCATGCCGTGGACGCCGCGCTGGTAGCGATGCGTCGCCCGCTCGAAGTTGCGGTTGAACCAGCCGAAGGCGCCCTTTTCCTTTGCCCCGTGCTTGGGCTGCTTGAGGATGGTGGCGCAAAGGGCCGGCGTCAGGATCAACGCAACGATGACCGAGAGGACCATCGCCGAGACGATCGTGACCGAGAACTGGCGGTAGATGACGCCGACCGAGCCGGAGAAGAAGGCCATCGGAATGAAAACGGCCGAAAGGACCGTGGCGATGCCGATCAGCGCGCCGGTGATTTCCTCCATGGACTTGATCGTCGCCGCACGCGGCGACAATCCCTCTTCCTCCATGACACGCTCGACGTTTTCGACGACGACGATGGCGTCGTCGACCAGAAGGCCGATGGCCAGCACCATGCCGAACATGGTCAGCGTATTGATGGAATAGCCGAAAAGGGAGAGCACGCCGAAGGTGCCGAGCAGAACGACCGGGACGGCGAGCGTCGGGATCAGCGTCGCGCGGATATTCTGCAGGAAGATGAACATGACGATGAAAACGAGTACGATGGCTTCGAACAGCGTCTTGACCACGTCCTCGATCGACAGCTTGACGAAGGGTGTCGTGTCGTAGGGGTAGACCACCTCGACATTCGGCGGCAGGGTCTGCTGCAGGTTGTCGATGGTCGTCCGCACCGCCTCGGCCGTGTTGATGGCGTTGGCGCCGGAGGCGAGCATCACCGCAAGGCCGGCCGAGGGATGACCGTTGTAGGTGCTCGACGTGGTGTAGCTATCCGCGCCGAGCTCGACGGTGGCGACATCGTTCAGGCGAACCAGCGCGCCGTCGGACTGGCTCTTCAGGATGATGTTTTCGAACTGCTCCGGCGTCTGCAGGCGGCTCTTGGCCGTTACGGTCGCGTTGAGCTGCTGACCTTTGCGCTGCGGCAGCGCGCCGAGCTGGCCGGCCGAGACCTGCGAGTTCTGCGACTCGATCGCGCTGGTGACGTCGCTCACCATGAGCTGGTATTTGGCGAGCTTGTCCGGGTCCACCCAGATGCGCATGGCGTAGCCGGCGCCGAAGATCTGCGTATCGCCGACACCCTCGATGCGCTTCAGCGTATCGTTGAGCGTGCTGGAAATATAGTCGGCGAGGTCGTTGGAGTTCAGCTTGCCGTCCGTGGACACGAAGCCGACGACCATCAGGAAGTTCGACGTCGACTTGGAGACGACGATGCCGGTGTTCTGCACGGCCTGCGGCAGCTGCGCCGTGACGAGCTGCAGCTTGTTCTGCACCTGCATCTGCGCGACGTCGGGATCGGCCTTGTTGGTGAAGGTCAGCGTGATCGAAGCCTGACCCGTCGAGGTCGATGTCGACGTCATGTAGTCGAGGTTGTCGATGCCGGTCATGCCCTGCTCGATGACCTTGGTCACCGAGTTTTCGACGGTGGCGGCGTCGGCACCGGAATAGGTGGCGCTAATGCGCACACTCGTCGGCGCGATCTGCGGATACTGCGAGATCGACAGCGTGAGGATCGAAAGCGCCCCCGCCAGCATGATGACGATGGCGATAACCCAGGCAAAAATCGGCCTGTCGATGAAAAAACGAGACATTGTCTATCTCACTTCTGAGCGCCGGAGGCGTTCTTGGTGTCGGTCTTTTCCAATGCTGCCTGTTCCGCGGGCTTGCCATCGGCGGCAGCCTGCTTCACTTCACCGGTCGCATCGTCGATCGTCACGGGGGAGACGGTGACTTCCTGGCCGTCGCGGACGCGCTGGCTGCCTTCGACGATTACGCGATCGCCGTCTTTAATTCCCTCGCTCACCAGCCAGCTGTTGCCGATGCTGCGCTGCACTTTCAGCACCCGCTGCTGCACCTTGTTGTCGGTGGCCACGAACATGGCGATCGGTTCGCCCTTCGTGTTGCGCGTCACGGCGCGCTGCGGCACGAGGAAGCTGTTTTCGGCTATGCCTTCCTGAAGGGTGGCGCGCACGTACATGCCGGGCAGCAGCAGCCGGTCGGGATTGGGGAAGACGGCGCGCACGGTGATCGTGCCGACGGTCTCGGCGACGGCGGCTTCCGCAAATTCGAGCTTGCCGGTTTCCTTGTACTGGCTGCCGTCCTCCAGCGTCAGATGCACGGAGACGTTGTCGCCGCTGGTTTTCAGCCGGCCGTCGGCGATGGCGCGGCGGAATTCGAGCAGGTTGGTGCTCGACTGCGTAACGTCGACATTGATCGGGTCGAGCTGGCGAATGGTGGTCAGCGCCGTCGTCTGATCGGCCGTGACAAGCGCGCCGACCGTCACCGTGGAGGCGTCGACGCGGCCGCTGATCGGCGCGCGCATCTTGGTATAGTCGAGATTGATGCGGGCGGTTTCGAGTGCGGCCTTGGCGGAAGCGACATCGGCCTGAGCCTGGACGAGCGTGGATTGCGCATCGTCGAAGTCCTGCTTGCTGACTGCATTCTGGGCGCTCAGGCCCTTGTAGCGGTCGAGCTTGGCCTGGGCGCTGGGCACGGCGCCCTGCGCCTTCTGAAGGGCGGCGGCGGCGCTGTCATAGGACGCCTGATATGAAGCCGGATCGATTTCATACAGCACGTCGCCCGCCTGGACTTCGCTGCCTTCCTTGAAATTGCGGCTGCGAATGATGCCGCCGACCTGCGGGCGTACCTCGGCGACGAGGTAGGCGCTGGTGCGGCCGGGCAGCTCGGCGGTAATCGCCACCGATTGCGGATGCAGCGACATCGCGCTGACTTCCGTCTTGACGGACGGAGCATTGTTCTGGGCGGTATTCTGCTGGTTGCAGCCGGCCAGTAACAGGGCTGCGACGACTCCTGCGATGGTCATCGAAGCGCGGCCGGATGAAAGGCGCGCGGATATCGTCGGAGATGCGGGTGCAGAAGTGGGAGGAGCGAGCTTTCGCACGTTGCTATTTCCTGTTGCCTTATTTACAGTACCAAGTCGTACAGAAAATATGTATACTGCTTCAAATGTCAATCGCATTCGGCTGTTGGGGTCAAGACGGAAGTGCTGACAAAAGAACGAGCAGCTAAGGCCGATCAGGTCGTCAAGCGTCGCCCGCGCGGTCGCCCGAAGACCGTGAATGACGACGCTCGCCGGGCGGAAATCGTCCGCGAGGCGCGCGCGACGTTCTACGAGCTGGGCTATGGCGGCACGACGATGGATCTCGTCGCCGCCCGCTGCAGGATGTCGAAGCAGACCCTCTACAGGTTGTTTCCGAGCAAGACCGATCTTTTCATGGCGATCATCGCCGAGCATCGTGCGTCCATGCTGGCGCTGCCGCGCGACGCCGATGAGGACCTGCCTTTCGCCGAGGCGCTCGAACAGATATTCATGATCGACATGGACGAAGCCACCGAGCGCGAGCGCGAGGCGTTCATTCATCTTGCCATGAGCGAATCGCGACAGTCTCCGGAGGTCGCGACGCTGATACAGACGCATGGCGCCCAGCAATCCCAGCAGATGCTTGCCGACTGGATCAGCGAGCAGCAGCGGCGCGGCCTGATCGAGATCGAGGATGCGGGAAGCGGCGCGCGCATGCTGATGAACATGATATTCGGCGCAATGATTTCATTGCCCGGCCATCCGAACGATTGGCCGGATCGAGAAACGCGGCTGCGTCACCTGCGGCAATGCATCGCCATTTTCACCGCCGGCGTACAGCCGCGCAAAAGCGGCCGCTGATCGGTTCTTCCGGGAGTCTCCGCCGGATTGAAAGATAATGCCGATGCGGGCGTTCCGCCATATCGGCATTGCGCCGTCCGGCAGAGCCGGAAGCCTCCCGTTCAGTGCGCCACCATGCTTGCCGCGTCCGCTCCCTCGTCGAACAGGGGGCTCGGCAAGCCGTTCTCGTACATTTCCTGCAGCACGGCCCCAAGCGCCAGATCCAGGCACCAGACCGGGAATTCCGCATTCAGGTTCTTGGCGCTCTGCCGCGCATAGGTGATGAGCCGTGCGATTGATGCCAGTTCCTTGAGCGAGTCCGGATCCTGGTGTGCTGCTCCGATCGGTGGTGCTGCAGTCATTTCATGCCCTCTATTGCCCCCATTCCCGGCAGACGAATCGCGTCCGGCCGGAAACATGAGCAAATCGTAACGGATGTTTTGCAGCTTGGCGCGTGACATGCAGCGTGACACGAGGCGTGATTGCGGCAAAATCAGGCCTTTGCAATTTCAGGACGCGAAACGATCGGAAAAAGCGGGCGAAAGCGCACGGAAAACGTTGCCGCGGCGCATTTCGACGCCACGGCGAGGGGCAGCTCTACCGGAAAGCCATGCGTCAGTTGCGAAGGCTTGCCGACATATTCGTCGTCTGAGGCATGTGATCCGCCAGGGACTCGGAGGCGTTGCCCAGCGACTTGATCAGCATCAGCACCGACTGGCGGATGCTGGCATCGTTGATCTTCATGAATGCCTTGTTGAGGCTCAGGCCTTCCTTGGAGGTCAGAAATTCCGACAGGTCCTCAAGGCCGCTGATCGCGCCGAGGCCGTCCGTGTTCAGCGGCTGCGTATTGTCCTGCTGGAAGAAAAAGGCGACCGGCACGGCCAGTACGCCGGCTATGGCCTGCAGCCGGCTTGCACCGATGCGGTTGGTGCCCTTCTCGTATTTCTGTACCTGCTGGAACGTCACGCCGATCTGTTCGGCGAGCCGCTCCTGGCTCATGCCAAGCATAAGACGACGCGTGCGCACTCGAGAGCCCACATAGGCATCGATCGGGTTCGGTACTTTTGCACTCACTGCGCAATCTCCTTATCAAATAGGGGCCGGCGGATAACACGATGCTTCTGACCCTTCGAAAGAAAGGGCGCCGGCTCTATCTGCCCGCGAAATGTGCGTTAAATATGGGTGAGACTCAACTAAAGGTCTTTTTATGGAATCGTCATAACTCCGTCGCACGCATAAACCGCAGAAAAGACGATTCGCGTCAATGCGGATTGAAGACGGACGACGGCTTGCAATTATAGACCGGACACAGCGGATCGTCCTTTGTGGGAATATAGGCGCGCGCGGCATAGCCGGATATGCCGCATTGCCCGCTGTCGGCGACATAGCGGTCATAGAGGACGAGGCCGCCGCGTCGCGCAGGGTAGCGCAATATCACGGCACGCTCTCCGGCGATGAGTTGCTGCACGGCCGCGCAGGTTTTGCTCAGCGACTGATAGCGGGAAACCGCCGACGCCGGGCCGGCGGTCGTAATCGTCGTCAGAAGCAGGGCTATGGCAATGGTCCTCATGGGTTCGTTCCTCCGCGAAAACGCCGGCTTCAGGATATCCGCCATACGCGAAATGCCAAGATCGAACGATGCTTCCCGTTGCAACGCGGGGGATCATATTCCGGAAAAAGGCCGATGACCGCATCGGGCGGCCCAATATTAGAGTGAAGACCCGCCGGGCGGAGTGGCCCGCAATTGCGCCCGGCGACGCCGACGGAACAAAATCTCAAGGTGGCCTTATCGGGATGGGCACTGAAAGCTGACTGAAAGGTTGCCCGCGTTAGGTTCGTTGAGCTTCGTGGAGGAAGCGCATTTTCTACAGCGTCGTATGGCGCAACCATGCAAACAGGAGGAGACACTGATGCGTCCATCGCGCACCCTTTTTCATACCGTAGCCCTTTCCCTCGTCATGACAGCTGCTTCCCTGGCAGCCACGGCAGCCAATGCGGCCGACAAGATTTCCATCATGGTGGGCGGCTACGAAAAGCAGATCTATCTGCCGGCCAAGCTTGCCGAATCGCTCGGCTACTTCAAGGATGAGGGCATCGAGGTCGAGCTTCTCAACGAATCAGCCGGCGTCGACGCCGAAAACCAGCTGCTGGCCGGTGCCGTCCAGGGCGTCGTCGGCTTCTACGATCATTGCGTCGACCTGCAGGCCAAGGGCAAGTTCATCAAGTCCGTCGTGCAGTTCAGCCAGGCGCCCGGCGAAGTCGAGCTGGTCTCGGCCAAGCATCCGGAAATCAAGTCCTTCGCCGATCTGAAGGGCAAGAGCGTCGGCGTGACCGGCCTCGGCTCGTCCACCAACTTCCTGACGCTCTACATGGCGTCCAAGGCCGGCCTCTCGCCGGCCGACGTCACGCCGGTTCCGGTCGGTGCCGGCCAGACCTTTATCGCCGCCATGCAGCAGGACGCCATCCAGGCAGGCATGACCACGGAACCGACGATCTCGCGCCTCCTGAAGACGGGCGAAGCCAAGGTCCTCGTCGATCTGCGCACGCTCAAGGGCACCGAGGAAGCACTCGGCGGCACTTATCCGGCAGCGTCGCTCTACATGGATGCCGCCTGGGTCGACGCCCACAAGGAAGACGTGCAGAAGCTCGCGAACGCTTTCGTGAAGACGCTGCGCTTCATCAACACCCATTCCGCCGCCGAGATTGCCGACAAGATGCCGAAGGACTTCTACGTCGGCGACAAGGACGGCTACATCAAGGCGCTTGAAGAGGGCAAGGAAATGTTCACGCCGGATGGCGTGATGCCGGAGGATGGCCCGAAGACCGTTCTCGCCGTGCTCTCGCAGTTCTCCAAGAACGTCAAGGGCAAGACGATCGACTTGTCGAAGACCTACACGACGGAATTCGTCAAGAACGTCAAGTAAGCAGCCATAGCGCCGCTTCCGGCCAAATCCGGAAGCGGCAGTTCAAGGGACTTTGCAGTTCACTGGGCTTTGCGTGCACGCCCTGAAGGCACGCGTCAGGATCAGCACCATGCAACAGGATGAACGCCGCGCGCCGGCGATCGAGCTCATCAATGTCAGCCGCCGTTTCGTATCGCCGACCGGAAAGTCGCTGACCGCACTGCGCGATTTCAATATGACCGTCGAGCGCGGCGAATTCGTCGCCGTTGTCGGACCGACGGGCTGTGGCAAGTCCACGACGCTCAACCTCGTCACCGGCCTTGCCAAGCCGAGCGCCGGCGAAGTCCGCCTGATGGGCGGCCCGGTCAGCGGCATCGACCCGCGCGTCGGCTTCGCCTTCCAGACGGACGCGCTTTTTCCCTGGAAGAACGTCATCGAGAACGTCATGGCCGGCCCGCTGTTTCGCGGCAAGTCGAAGGCCGAGGCGGAAAAAATGGCCAAGGACTGGCTGGCCCGCGTCGGCCTTTCGAAGTTCCTGCATCACTATCCGCACCAGCTCTCGGGCGGCATGCGCAAGCGCGTCTCGCTGGCGCAGACCTTCATCAACGAGCCGGAAATCCTGCTGATGGACGAGCCCTTCTCGGCCCTCGACGTGCAGACCCGCACTGTCATGCATGAAGAGCTCCTGAAGCTCTGGGCCGAGCGCCAGGCCTCCGTCGTCTTCGTGACGCACGATCTGGAAGAAGCCGTCGCGCTCGCCGACAAGGTCTATGTTCTCACAGCCGGTCCGGCGACGGTCAAATCGGTCTACACGATCGACCTGCCGCGCCCGCGCGTCGTCTCGGAAATCCGCTACGAGCAGAACTTCATCGATTATTGCAAGACGATCTGGGACGACCTGCGCGAAGAGGTCGAAACCAGCTATCGCCGTGCCGCGGAAGCGGCATAAGGGAGGATTGATCATGGCAAACACAGCTCTCGAAGCAGGCAATGCCCCGATCTTCCGCGCCGGCACCTCGGATGCGGAAATCGAAGCCGCGGCGCTGAAGGCGCTCACCCGCCGCAAATACGTCGTTCTGGCCTGGCAGGTCGGCATTCTCGTCGCCATCCTCGGCTTGTGGCAGCTCGCGTCCGACCTGCACTGGATCGATCCGTTCTTCTATTCGAGCCCCTACGGCATTGCGCTGCGCCTCTGGGACTGGATCACCGAAGGCACCGAGAGCGGCTCGCTCTGGTATCATCTCGGCGTCACCATGGAAGAAGCCCTGATCGGCTTCGTCATCGGCTCTGTGACCGGCGTTCTCGTCGGCGTCGCGCTTGGCCGCAACAAGCTCGCCTCCGATATCCTGTCGATCTACATCAAGGCGATCAACTCGATCCCGCGTGTCGTCCTTGCGCCGATTTTCGTGATGATCATGGGTCTCGGCCTGCCCTCCAAGGTCGCGCTCGCCTTCATCATGGTGTTCTTCGTCGTCTTCGCCAACGCCTTCCAGGGCGTGCGCGAGGCCGACCGCAACATGATCGCCAATGCCCGCATCCTCGGCGCCTCGAACTGGCAGGTGACCCGCAACGTCATCCTGCCGTCGGCGATGAGCTGGATCTTCGCCAGCCTGCACGTTTCGTTCTCGTTCGCCATCATCGGAGCGATCGTCGGCGAGTTCGTCGGCTCGCTGGCCGGCGTCGGCTACCTGATCTCGATCGCCAAGGGCACCTATGACGCTGCCGGCCTCTATGCCGCAATCATCCTGGTCATGGTGGTGACGCTCGGTGCGGAATACGTCATGACGCTTATCGAGAACCACATCACCCGCTGGCGTCCGCAGCAGAGCCTCGACACGCATTAAGTAGCCACTTTACTGGCACCTCCCAAGGCCGGGGGCCGGGCATCTTGCCCGGCCTTTTTGCTGTGCGGGGGCAGGAGACTCCCTGTCTGTGGGGAGGGCAATCGCGTATGGGCTTATATGGTAGCCGCCCCCCTTCTCCCCAGCGGGGAGAAGGTGCCGTCAGGCGGATGAGGGGGTGCCTGCCAAGAGCACGAAAATCCATGAATTCAAATCGGTCAGCCCCCTCATCCGACCCTTCGGGCCACCTTCTCCCCAAGGGGAGAAGGAACTTGCAGCGCTGATCCGCCCATATGCGATTGCACTGCCGTAGGCGGGGAGAGGGGACTATCCCGCAATTACCGCACTCTCACACCGCCGGCAGCCGCACGTTGACCAGCAGGCCGCCGCCGGCCGCTTCGCCGAGCATGACCGAGCCGCCGGCGCCGTCGACGACTTCTCGGACGATGGCAAGACCCAGGCCGCTGCCTTCCGGCTCGGTGCCCATGATGCGATAGAAGCGCTCGAATACCTGCGCCCGCTCGGCCTCCGGAATGCCGGGCCCGTTGTCCTCGACCCAGAGCAGGGCCGTATCGCCTTCGCGGCCGACGCCGACCGTCACGCGGCCGCCCGCCTGCGTGTAGCGCAAGGCATTGTCCACGAGATTGACCAGCATCTCGCGCAGCATGGTGCCGTCGCCCTCGATATGCACTGGTATGTCGTCGGCCTCCAGCCCGAGATCGATATGGCGGCGCAAGGCCTCCTCGGCCAGCGTTTCCAGCAGCCGCCGCGCCGTCTCGGCAAGGTCGATCGTGTCGTTTCGCGGCCGCCGGCTGCCCGGCTCCGCGCGCGAGAGCGTCAGGAGCTGGCTGGCAAGCCGCGTCACTTGCCGCGTGCTGGAGCGCAATGCCGTCAGTGCTTCGTCCCGCCGATTATGGTCGCTTTCGCGCGCGGCAACGCTCGCCTGCGTCGAAATGAGCGCCAGCGGCGTGCGCAGCTGATGGGCGGCGTTCGAAACGAAGCGGCGTTGCGCCGCCATCTGGTTCTGCACCCGCTCCATATGATCGTTGAGGGCGTGGACGAGCGGCCGAAGTTCGTTCTGCACCATATGGGGATCCAGCGGATCCAGGCGCTGGCGGCCGCGCTCGCGCACGGCGTCGCGCAGGCGCAGCACGGGAGCGAGGCCGCGCTGCAGGCCGATGATGGTCACAAGGCCGGCAAGGAGGACGAGCGCGAGCTGCTTGGTGAAATCCGAGAGCCACAGCCTGCGGCGCATGGCATCCTGGCTGTTGTGCGTGACGGCGACGGCGACGGAAATCGTGCTGTCCTGATCGAGGCCGACCACGGGATGGCTCAGCATGAGCACGCGGACGCTGTCGGTTCGAAACGTCCTGTCTTCGCCAAGCAGGTCCCGCTTCGGCCGCGGCAGATCCGGGAAGCCGGCGACGAGATTTCCCCATGCGGTCACGACCTGGTAGAAGACGCGGTCGCCATAGCCGGTGTCGAACATTTCCAGCGCGGCAGGCGGAACATCGATCTGTATCGTGCCGCTGGCATCGACATGCACGGCTTCCGCGATGACGCGCGCCGAGGCGAGCAAGGTGCGATCGGTGACGAGATTGGCCGTTGCGTCGGCCGAACGGAAGCTGAGATAGAGGTTGATGCAGATCGCCCCGATCAGCGTCAGCACCACCCAGGCGAACAATTGCGCCCGAAGGCTTGTCGTCAGCGCGCCCAGGGCACGGCCGAGAATTCCTTTGGTCGGGGCGGCCGCATCATTGCGCATGGCGAAGCAGGTAGCCCAGGCCGCGCAGCGTCGCGATCTGCACGGTGCTGCCTTCGAGCTTCTTGCGCACGCGATGCACATAGATCTCGATGGCGCTGGTATCGGCGAGATCGTCGAAGCCGAAGACGCTTTCCGACAGCGTGGTCTTGGTCACGGTCGTTCCGGCCTTCATGACGAGATGTTCGAGCACCGCATGTTCGCGCGGCGTCAGGGCCAGCGCCTCGCCGGCGAGATAGAATTGCCGCGTGCCGCCGTCGAACAGCAGGTCGCCGACGGCGATCTCGGGGGCGGCATGATCGTGGCCGCGGCGCACGGCGGCGCGTATGCGGGCCTCCAGCTCGGCAATTTCGAAGGGTTTGGCGAGATAATCGTCGGCGCCGCTGTCGAGGCCGGCGACCCGGCCGTCAAGGCTGGCATTGGCCGTCAGGATGATGACGGGCACCTTGTTGCCGCTCTGGCGCAGCCGTTTCAGCAGCGTCAGCCCGTCCATCCTCGGCAGCGACAGATCGAGGATGACGACGGCATAGGCCGCGACCTTCAGCATGTGCTCGGCATCTTCGCCGTCATAGGCGATGTCGACGGCATATTGCGCCTGACGCAGCGCCTTGCCGAGCCAGGACGCCAATTCGCGGTTGTCTTCGACGATCAGCAGCCTCATGGTTCGACTATACAGCAAGGATCGGATGTGGCGAATATTTCCGGCGACTTTCCGCTTACGGCGTCACCGGCTTGCCGAGCCTCAACCCCATCTCCCTGACCTCTCGCAGATACACCTTGCGCGCATAGGGCGGGCTGAGATTATGGTCCGCTTCGGGAATGATGGTGAGGCGTATGTCCGGGAAGTGCTTCAGTCCCGCGCCGTTCTCGCCGAACTGGTCATGCAGGTGATCGAGGCCGATGTCGTGGGCGCTGTAGATCAGCGACATGTCGACGCCGCGCCTGGCGAGCGCGCGGAAGCCGCTGAGCACCGGCCCCTGCGCGGCGGCGAAGAAAGGAAATGCGCCCAGCAGCCGGCGGCTTGTTCGCATCCCGCGCCGGGCCAGTCCCGTCGCCATGTTGAGCATGGCGTTTTTCGCGTCGATCTGGCCGCCGAACAGCCGCTTCAGCGTTTCCCTCTGCAGGAGTTTCCGGCCATAGGTTTCCAACGACCGGGGCGCGAAGCGCAGCGCCTCGTCGACCGATTTGCTCTCATCCCAATGGAAGCTGTAGGGGTTGACGGTGACGAGCCCATCGCAGCGCGCATCGCGCACTGCCGCCTGGAAGGCGAGGTAGCCGCCGCTGCAGCGTCCCACGAGATAGGCTGGCAGCAGGCGTTTCGCCTCCAGAAAGTCCAGTGCCTCGGCGACATCCCGATACTGCTCGCGGGAATAGAGCACCTGTTCGGGTGCCCCCGAAAGCGGCGGGCTGTCCCCGACATTGGCCGTGTCGAAACGCAGCGAGGCGATGCCGTCGCGGGCGAGCGCGCGCGCCATGGTGACGGACATCCGGCCCCAGCCGGCGTGCCTGTCATAGGCCGTCGTCAGGAGCAGTGCGGTCGCGCCTGTGCGGGCGCCCTGCGGTTCGCAGAGAATGCCGAACATGCGCTCGCCCTTGCCGAAGCGGGCCGGCGTCTCGCGAAAGCCTTCGCCGGCGAGAGGTTCGGCGGCGGGCGGGATGAGGCCCGCCGATCCGATTGCAGCGGGTCGGGTAGCGACCGACCGGGCCCACTCGACTATTTTCCGGCCGGCTGCCATCGGCATGGTGGCGACGGTGGGGTTCGACACGAGATCGTCGTACCCTTCGTAGACGGCCTGCTCGACATGGGAGGCGAGGGTTTCGACATGATGCGCGAAGTCGATGTCTCCCGGCCGTGCGGGCCGCGTCAGCACGAGGCAGTTCGGCGTGCCGAGCCGGTCGAGCGTCATGAGGTTCAGTTTCCTCACCACATCGGCGATGCCGTCCGGCATGCGCAGGCTGGCGACCGTGACGCCCTCCGTCTGGCGCTGCGCTTCCGAGAGACCCATGCTTTCGTCGATCATCCTGGACCAGACGGTCAGTTCGCGCAGATAGGCGCGGCCCGATATGACGGGCGCGAGGAAGGCGATGCCGTCAACGCCGGAAAGGCGTTCGCCGAGCGTGGCGGCGATGGTTCCTCCAAGACCCTGGCTGACGAGGATCAGCCGTTCGCAGCCGGAAAGCGCCTTCAGTTCCGCAGCGGCGGCAAGCGCGGCTTCCACCCACGCCGCCAGACCTTCGTCGGCGACATCGAGCGCATCGCCGGTGCCGGGATAGTCGAAACGCAAGCTGGCTATGCCGGTATCGGCAAGATCTTCCGCCAGAATGCGCCAGAACTTGCGGACACACATCTCCTCGAAGCCCCAGGGGCTGAGAAACAGGACGGCAGCGTCGCGCGAAGGCGCAACGGCCGGCATGAACAGGCCGACGGTGTCTGCGAAAGTCACCGGTAGCGCTGCCGATCTCACCTGCTTGCCTGTGTTCTGTTGTTCGGCGGCTCCCCAACCAGCCATGATCGTCTCCTCACATTCGGCGTGGCGCCAGTAGAGCCAGAGCCTGAGTGGCAATTGGATGAGCCCGGGCAGGTAGTCGCGTTGCGACCTTCTGCAAGATGTCGATATCTTCGGGCGGAACGGCTTTCAGCAACCTGAGCGCGACGCCATAGACCACGGCGCCGGCGATGACGGCGCTCACAAGGCCGACCACACCGGTCAGCGCCTGCGTGAAACCATAGGCTGCGGCCGCGCACAGAATGGCGGCAACCGTGACTTTTGCAAGGTTGACCAGCATGTCCCGCGTCGATCCCTCGAATTCCATGCGGCGTACCATCAGCAGGCACAGGGAGCTATAGGCCACAAAGCGGACCAGCGCGGCGCCTTCGCCGCCGTAGAAGGGCACCGCGATCAGGCAGCCGCCGACCATGATGGCGCTGGCGATGCCGCCGATGACGGTGCGTTCGCGCATGCGGTCGAGCGAATAGAGATATTGCGTGCATATCAGCATGCAGACGTAAGGCACGGCGGTCAGGGACAGCAGCGCGACCATGTTTCCACTCGGGGCGAAGGGCGGGCCGAAGACCGTCACCACGAGCTCGGGTGCGATGGCGGCAAGCCCGAAGCTCATCGGCAGGGTAATATAGGCTATGCTGCGCGCCACGCCGGCAAAGACATGGACCGGAAGCTTGTTCGATGCCCGCGCCTGCATCTGCTCGGAATAATAGGGCAGCAGGCTGCCGCTCAATTGCACCGGCAGCTGCAGCGCCAGATTGGCGAGCGACAGGCCGACGGCATAGAAGCCGACCGCTTCGATCCCCCAGTAATGTTGCAGGAACACAAGCTCGATGCGATTGAGGAAGATCGAGCTGTTGATTAATTCGATCGAGAGAATGAGCGACGAGCTGATGAGAGCGGAGAGGCCGACGCCGCAGCTGTTCCTGCGCGCAATCGCGATTCTGAGCGTCGCGATGAACATGGGCAGCTGGCCGACCGCATAGCCGGCCAGTGCGCCGCTGACGCCGAAGAAGATGGCTCCCAGCAGAACGGTGGCGAGCTGCAGCGCCGAACTCGTCACGGTAATGCGCAGGAAGGCGCCGAGCTGCTGCTCGCCGATCAGATAGTTCTTGCTATAGGCGCCAAGCGACTGAAGGACGAAGAATACGCCGGTAATGACGATGACGGAGGATGCATCGCCGGCCCAGTGCAAGCGCTCCGTATCCCAATAATAAGCCGCATAGCCGGCGAGCAGGATCAGGGTCGCGAGGATCGTCGGCTGCAGGAGATAGGCGGCGAAGCCTCGCCGTTCCTCCGTGGAATAGCCCTGCCCCTTCAATTGCGGCAGGACGCGCAGCAACGTGACGCCGGCGCCAAGTTCGGCGATGAGCGCGCCCGTCGCCGTCAGCCACAGGGAGAAAGCGATGATGCCGTTCGCCTCCGGGCCGAGCAGGCGCGCTGCGATGATCGAACAGACAAAGCCGGTCGCGAGCAGGGTCAATCCCGCTGCCGCGTTCAAAGCCGAATTTGCCATTATGCTCTTCGTCATGAAGACAGACTGCTCCTCAAATCGCCGGAACTTACCGCATGTATCCGGTTTTTCGCGGGAATAGCGTCAGCTCTATTTCATATGCCTTAATATTTAGGGCTTAATGCTGCTCTAAGTTCATTTTTTACTTCGGCTAATATTCTTCCTTCTGATATTGGCCGCCTTCGGGGCTTGTGCGGAGGGTTTCATTGTTCAGCCTTATCGTCTGCACGATCGATCGTTTCGATCAGCTGGAGCGGCTTTTCCGTTCGTTGGCCGGGCAACGCCTCAGGGAGTTCGAGGTGATCGTCGTCGACCAGAATGCGGACGACCGGCTGCAGGCGCTGATCGACGGCTTTTCTCCTTCCTTCCGCATTCGCCATATCCGTTCGCCGAAGGGACTTTCCCGGGCGCGCAACAACGGCATGGCGGTCGCTGAAGGCGATTATGTCTGCTTTCCCGATGACGACTGCTGGTACGAAGCCGATACGCTTTCGACGGCCGCGACGCTGTTTGCCGCCCATCCAGAGCTTTCGATCGTCACGGGGCGCACGCTCGATGCCGAGGGGCTTCCCTCCGTCAGCCCGACGGGCGAGACGCGGCTTGCGCTGACGCGCTGGAACTATCTGAGATGCGGCAACTCCAATGGCATCTTCGTGCGCCGCGCGGCACTGGCCGACATCGGCGGTTTCGACGAGGATCTCGGCGTCGGCTCGGATTCGCCCTTTCAAAGCGGTGAGGAGGCGGATTTTCTGCTGCGCGCGCTTGCCGCCGGCAGGGAAGCGGTGTTCTTTCCGGAACTCGTCGTCCATCACGATCAAGTCACCAGCGAATACGGGCCGCGGCAGGTGGAGCGCGCCCGCAAATACGGGCGCGGTTTCGGCGCCCTGATGCGCAAGCAGGCCTTTCCCTTTTATTATGTCGGCTATCGTTTGTTTCGGCCGGTCGCCGGATGGCTGGCGGCGCTGGCGCGTTTCAACCTTGACGCGGCGCGCTACAAGCGCGCCTGGCTTGCGGGCATTCTGGAAGGTTACGCCGCCTGGCCGCGCTGGCGCAGGAGCTGAGGCGACGCGCCTTTCGGCGTCAGGGTCTCGGCATAGACATCCATGTAACGCTGAGCGACCTCGTCCCAGGCGTAAGCGCGGGCATCGTGCAGCAGTTCCTGCCGCAAGGTCAGGTCGTCGGCCTGCAGGCGCTCGAATGCAGCGGTGAGGGTGTCCGCGGTCGCCTCCGCATCGGAGAAATCCGAGAGCATGAGGGCCGGATGGGTTTCGGCCATCGCCTTGTAGGCTTCGTTGGCGTTCAGCACCGGCAGCAGGCCGGCGCTCATGGCTTCGATCGCCACCAGGCCGAAGCCTTCATATTCGGAGGCGGAGGCGAAGAGCGAGGCACGGGCGATGATGTTGCGGATCGAACAGTCGTCGATCGAGATATGCAGCGCCACATTCCGCTCCAGACCGCGAGCCGCGATTTCCTGTTCCAGCATCGGCCGACCGAGGTCCGATTCTGCGCCGATGATATCGAGATGCCAGCCGTCATGCCGGGCCGCCAACGCCTTCATGACGTCGAGCAGGTGGTCGAGCCGCTTGTTGACCGAGAAGCGGCCGATGGTGACGATGCGGCGGCGTGCTTCCAAGGCGGCGCAATTGGAAAACTTGCCGACATCGGCGCCGTTTTCGATCAGGCGGACGCGGCTTTTGGCGATGCGGGAAAAGAGCCGCGCGTCGGACTGGCTGCAGCAGATCAGGGAATGGTAGCCGAGCGCCGAAAGCCTCGTGGCGATATTGAACCAGAGTTTCTTGATGGCGGCGTATTTTTGCGTGTGGAAGAAGCCGCCATGCGTGGTGGCGACCATGGGCCGCCCATGCATGAGCTTGCCCCAGGCAAGCGCGTCGAAGAAGAAATCGACGGCGTGAACGTGAACGAGGTCGGCATCTGCCAGGTGGCGAAAAACCTTTGGAGCCAACGGATAGCGGCTGGAACCGGACCACGGGATGCGGACGATCTCTATGCCGTCGATGGTTTCGTGTTCCGCGAGCTCCCGGCCGGGATCGGAAAACAGGCTGTTGCAGGTGACGACGCGCACGCGATAGCCGCGGGCGACCAGCTGGCGGCAGAGATTGGCGACGACGTCTTCCAGGCCGCCCTTGTTCGGCAGAAACTGGCGCACGACATGAACGATCAGCGGCCCGGCCTGCTTGTTTGCCTGATTATCCGCAACCGCCGATGTCATCGATCCACCCTCGACCCCTATGCCGCGCCTGTCGCCGGCAATCCGGCGCTGCAGCGCGCCGCCCTTTGATCAGTCGGCAAAGCAGATCACCGGGGCGGTTAAAAAGGGCTTAATCTTGCGCGGGAAGCCGGGCGGTTTCGGGCGAGAGGGTTAATGTGGGGGCGTTGAGCAACTGCCCCCGCCCCAGCATGGATTTAATTGTGATATTCAGACCCGAAGTCCCGCCCTATCAAAACGCTCGGAAGGTCAGCGTGGTCAGCGAGCGAATGATGCCGGGGATGTTGGCGATATGGTCGTTGATGAACTTGCCGATATCCTGCTCTTCGGCGATGTAGACCTTCATCAGCAGGTCGTATTCGCCGCTGGTGGAATACAGCTCCGAAACCAGCTCCGTCTGGTAGATTGCGTCGGCGACTTCGTAGGTCTTGCCGGGAGAGCACTGGAGCTGAACGAAAATAGGCTTCATGAGGGTATCCTGCTTGTGTCCGCAGCCGCGGTGACGGCATGCTTTTATCTGCGGCCATGATGGCGGCCGGCCCTGTCCTCTATAATGGTCGAAAGCGCCGTCGCCATGCAAGTTTTTCTCTGTCCACGGGATGTCGCTCTTGCCGCTTCCGCAATTTTGGGCGTAGCGCTAGATTGACGCCAACATTTCTGTCGAACGGACCTATTTCATGCTGAATGACCCACGCTCCCATGGTCTTTGGGAAAAGACCGCCCCGCCACCGCCGGCAACGAAGCCGCTTTCCGGCGAGGTGTCCGCCGATGTCGTCGTGGTCGGCGGTGGCTATACCGGCCTTTCGACGGCGCTGCATCTGGCGGAAGCCGGCACGAGCGTGGTGCTGCTGGAAGCCAACGAGATCGGCTTCGGCGGCGCCGGGCGCAATGTCGGCCTGATCAATGCCGGCATGTGGGTGATGCCGGACGATCTGCCGGGCGAACTTGGAACGGTCCATGGCGAGCGGCTTCTCGACGTGCTCGGCAACGCGCCGAAGCTGGTGATGTCGCTGATCGAAAAGCACGGCATCGCCTGCGAGCTGGAGCGCAACGGCACGCTGCATTGCGCCGTCGGACCCGACGGGTTGAAGGAAATCGAGGAGCGCGCCCGGCAATGGGCAAAGCGGGGCGCACCGGTGACGGTGCTCGATGCGCGGGAGACGGAACGCCGGATCGGCAGTTCTGCCTATGCGGGCGCGCTGCTCGACATGCGCGCCGGCACGCTCCAGCCGCTTGCCTATGCGCGGGGCCTTGCCCATGCCGTGGTCAAGGCGGGCGTTGCCGTTCATACCGGCAGCCGTGTGACGGCCTTCGAAAAGACCGGCGCGAAATGGGCAGTTTCGACCGCCGCCGGCAAGGTCAGCGCCGACTGGATCGTCGTCGCGACGGACGCCTACAGCACCGGTCCCTGGGAGAAAGTGCGAAACGAACAGGTGCATCTGCCCTATTTCAATTTCGCCACCGTACCGCTTGGCGACAACCTGCGCAAATCCGTCCTGCCGGGGCGGGAAGGGGCGTGGGACACCAAGGAGGTCCTCTCGTCCTTCCGCATGGATCAGGCCGGCCGGCTCGTCTTCGGCAGTGTCGGCGCTCTGCGCAACACCGGCCTTGCCATTCATAAGAGCTGGGCCCGGCGTTCGCTCAGGAAGCTCTTCCCGCAGCTCGGCGACATTCCCTTCGAATGCGAATGGTATGGCAAGATCGGCATGACCGACAATGCACTGCCGCGTTTCCACAGGCTGGCGCAGAATGTCGTCGGCTTCTCCGGCTACAACGGCCGCGGCATCGCGCCGGGCACCGTCTTCGGCAAGGTGCTTGCCGGCCATATTCTCGGGCAGATTTCCGAGGCCGACCTGCCGCTGCCGGTGACGGACGTCGTCGAGCCGAGCTTCAGGGCCATGAAGGAAATGTGGTACGAAGCCGGCGCCCAAGCGGCGCATCTTGTCGGCGCCAGGGTCTAGGGAAATTCCGGGAAAATTGCCGAGCGGTTTTCCCTCCGGAATTGCGTGAAGACGAAGAGATGAAACGCTGAGCCGTTCTTGAAACGGCAACCGAACCAGCATCATGAGAAGAGGAAACACGATGACCGCGACATCAGATCTTGCTGCCGAGACCAAGGCACTATTGACTGATATCGGCGTTTCGGCCGATCGCTACACCGGCGGCACGCTCGCCGTCACCTCTCCGGTGACCGGCGCCGAAATCGGCCGCCTCAGAGAACACTCGGTCGCCGAGGCGAAGGCTGCGATCGACAAGGCGCATGAGGCATTCCTTGCATGGCGCAATGTGCCGGCGCCGAAGCGCGGAGAGCTGATCCGCCTGCTCGGCGAGGAACTGCGCGCCGGCAAGGCCGCTCTTGGCCGCCTCGTTTCCATCGAGGTCGGCAAGATCACCTCCGAAGGCCTCGGAGAGGTGCAGGAGATGATCGATATCTGCGACTTCGCCGTGGGACTCTCGCGCCAGCTTTATGGCCTGACCATCGCCACCGAGCGCTCGGAACACCGGATGATGGAAAGCTGGCATCCGCTGGGCGCGATTGGCATCATCTCGGCCTTCAATTTTCCCGTTGCCGTCTGGTCATGGAATGCGGCGCTCGCCATCGTCTGCGGCAATTCCACCATCTGGAAGCCGTCGGAGAAGACGCCGCTGACGGCGCTCGCCGTGCAGGCGCTGTTCGAAAAGGCGCTGAAGCGCTATGTCGCCGAGGGCGGCGAAGCGCCGGCCAATCTTTCGACCCTCCTGATCGGCGGCCGCGATCTCGGCGAACAGCTGGTCGATCATCCGCAGGTGCCGCTGGTTTCGGCAACGGGATCGACGGCCATGGGCCGTGCGGTCGGCCCGCGTCTGGCCGGCCGTTTCGCCCGCGCGATCCTCGAACTCGGCGGCAACAATGCCGCCATCGTCTGCCCGACGGCCGATCTCGATCTGACCTTGCGCGGCGTCGCCTTTTCCGCGATGGGCACGGCGGGTCAGCGCTGCACGACGCTGCGCCGTCTCTTCGTCCACGAAAGCGTCTACGACCAGCTCGTGCCGCGCCTGCGGAAAGCCTATGGTTCGGTGACAATAGGCAATCCCCTTGAAGCGGGAACCCTTGTCGGTCCGCTGATCGACCGGCAGGCCTTCGACCGCATGCAGGCGGCTCTCGCCGCCGCGAAAGCGGCCGGCGGCACCATCACCGGCGGCGAGCGCGTCGAAAACGGTTCCGCCGATGCCTTCTATGTCCGGCCGGCGCTGGTCGAGATGCCCGAGCAGACCGGTCCGGTGGAGCAGGAAACCTTCGCGCCGATCCTCTATGTCATGAAGTACAGCGATTTCGACAGGGCGCTCGCGCTGCACAATGCCGTGCCGCAGGGCCTGTCGTCCTCGATCTTCACCAACGACATGCGCGAGGCCGAGACGTTCGTCTCTGCGCGCGGTTCGGATTGCGGCATCGCCAACGTCAATCTCGGCCCATCCGGCGCCGAGATCGGCGGTGCTTTCGGCGGCGAGAAGGAAACCGGCGGCGGCCGCGAATCCGGATCGGATGCCTGGAAGGCCTATATGCGCCGGGCGACCAATACGATCAATTACGGACGCACGCTGCCACTCGCCCAGGGCGTCAAGTTCGACGTGGCGTAAGCAAAGCTCTGCTGCATTGCGATGGGGAGGATGAAGGCGTAAAAACCTTTGTCCTCCCTGTTCGTTTCAAGGTCTTGCCTCATGCATCTGTCGCTTGCCGAAGCCGAGACGCTGGTCGCGGAAGCGCTGCAGCGAAGCAAGGTGAATGCGGCGAATGCCCGTTCGGTCGCGGTTGCGCTCGTGGCGGCGGAAGCTGCCGGGCAGGGCGGTCACGGTTTGCGGCGGGTGGTGGCCTACGCCGGACAGGCTAAGGCCGGCAAGACCGATGGTTTCGCCGTGCCGCGGGCGAGCCGGCCCTTCCCGGCCGTACTGCGCATCGATGCCGGCAACGGCTATGCCTATCCGGCGCTCGACCTTGCCGTTGCCGAGCTTCCGAAGATTGCCCGCGAGCAGGGGATCGCGCTTGCCGCCATCAGCCGCTCGCACCATGCCGGCGTCATGGGCCTGACGGTGGAGCGTTTCGCCGATCAGGGGCTTGTGGCATTGATGGTCGCCAATGCCCCGGCGGCCATGGCACCCTGGGGCGGCAGGACGCCGGTCTTCGGCACCAATCCGATCGCCTTTGCTGCGCCGCTGCCCGATGACGAGCCGGTCGTCATCGATCTCGCCCTGTCGAGGGTGGCGCGCGGCAAGGTGATGGCCGCACGGCAGCAGGGCGCTTCGATCCCGGTAGACTGGGCGTTCGACCGGGAGGGCAGGCCAACCACGAATGCCGAGGAGGCGCTGGCCGGCACGATGATTCCCGCCGGGGATTCGAAAGGGGCGGCGCTCGCTCTCATGGTGGAAATTCTGGCCGCCGGCCTGACGGGCGCCAACTACTCCTTCGAATCCTCGTCGCTCTTCGACGACAAAGGCGCTCCGCCGGCTCTCGGCCACACGATCATTGCCATCAATCCGGCGGCGGCGAGCGCCGCCGATACGGCACAGCGGCTGGCCTTGCTGGCTGGCGAGATCACCCGCGATCCCAATGTTCGCCTGCCGGGCCGGCGCGGGCAGGGTTCGCGGCGTCTCGCGCTCAGCGAGGGGATCTTCGTTGAGGATGAAGTGGTTTCGGCGATAGAGCGTCTTTGATGTGGTGAGGACGATAGTCGGGTGAGTGTGTTTTGTCGCTCTCTCAGCACGGCCCTTACCCGGGCGGGGCCATCGCATATGGTGCCGACCAGAGCGGCTTGTCCCTCCCCCCCCCCGGGGGAGAAGGTGGCCCGAAGGGTCGGATGAGGGGGCAATCGCTTTGAAACAACGGTCCTTCAGGCCCTTGGCAAATCCCCCTCATCCGCCTGTCGGCACCTTCTCCCCGAGGGGAGAAGGGGGCGCGGCAACGATCTCACCTCACATGCGATAGCCGGCCCCACAAGTGGGGAGAGGGTTAGGGTGAGGGGTCAGGCAGTCGCTGTGTCGACAGAAACATCTGATGGCCACCGCGATCCGCAGATCACGCGATGGCGGGCTTTGCCTTCTTCTCGTTCAGCCAGCCGCCGGTGAAGCCGGCGCGTTCCAGTCCGGTGCGAAGGATCGGCGACTGCCGCATCAGGTTCCAGATCATGCCGGTGCGGGCGTTTTCGATCATCATGACCAGCAGGCCCTGATCGATGGCGACCGAACGGTCGTCCACCCAGCCTTCGGGGCCGGAGCCTTTGATGCTCGGGTTGAAACCGCCCGGAAAACGGCCGTCGAGCAGCAGATTGGGATAGGTCGAAAGCAGGGCCTTCGTTCCATCGAGGGCGGCCTGACGGTCGAAAGCAAGGCAGGACAGCGGGCCCCACGGCGCGATGGTGCCATCGTCCGGGCCGAGCGGGGCTCCGCGGGCCGCATAGCCGAAAACCTTCGGAGCGTAGCGGAGGCTATGCTTGGTGCCTGTCGGGTTTGGGCCGTCGCAGGCGGAGAGGCCCCAGATGTCCTTCGTATAGCCGGCGAAGTGGCCGGGATTGCGCTCCGTGTAATCGCGCTGCACGGCGATCGCCGTCTGCGTGTTGCGGAAGTAGTCGGTATCCTTGTCGGCCACATGCTTGTCGCGAATGTCGCGAAAATCGATCCAGGCATGCGAGAAGAGGTGGATGAACAGCGGCCCGGCATACAGAAAGGGCGCGTCCTTGAACATCATCCAGGTATAGGTCGATGCAAAGGCGTCGTAGCTTGAGGATGGGATCGCATGCGTGGGCGAGGCGAGCGCCAGCACATAGAGGAAGATCGCTTCGTCATAACCCTGATAGCGCCAGCGCAGGAAGCCGCTGGCCGGCTTCCAGCCCATGCTGATGGTTTGCCCCTTGTTCAGGGCCCAGTGCCAGTCGCAACGCTCGTAGAGGAATTTCGCCTGCTTGCGGAGATCGCGCTCGACCTGGGAGGAGCCGTTGAAATAGGCGGCTGCGGTCAAGACGCCGAGCAGCAGAAGACCGGTGTCGATGGTCGAAAGCTCGCTGTTCCAGGCGCGCTTGCCGGTCTCCATGTAGAGGAAGTGGTAGTAGAAACCGCGATGGCCGGTGGCGCCACGCTCGGTTCCCTGCTGGCTGTCGGCGAAGAAATCGAGTGCCGCCAGCACCCGTTTTGCCGCATCGGCGCGGCCGATCCAGCCGCGCTCGACGGCAACCGGATAGCTCGACAGCGCAAAGCCGACCGCGGCAATGCTGCAATGGCTCGTCTTGATGGAGGTGTCCGCCACCAGCCCGTTTTCCGGGTTGGTATAGAGCATGAAATAGTCGAACGCCGAGCGTTGCAGTCGATCGATCAGGGCATCGTCGGTGTCGTTTACCTGTTGCAGCATCGTCTATCCGTCTCCTCGGCGCTCCCGTTCCTTGCTGAGCACGAGAGCTTGGATAGTTGCAAATCAAACATGGTTAATATTGCATGCATTTATGGAGAATTGTTTAAGATCAGGGCATTATGCGCTGTTCCCGGTATCGGGCGTGCGTTTTTCAACAGTTTTCCGGTCTGCCGAACCGCGCGAATCGTCCTTCCGCGACACACGGGGACCTGGACGGGCGGTGATTCGCGCCGGTCTGGGGCGCTATCCCGATGCGGCTTCCAGCGTCCGCTTCAGCCTTGCCAGGGTTCTGCCGAAAATCGTGTCGTCTCCGAGCGCCCTTGCGAGCGTCAATGCACCCTGAATGCCGATGACGGCCTCTTCGGCGAGCGCCTTCGCTGCCGCGCCGGGCAAGCCGGTTCTGGTCAGGGCGCCGGCGAGCGCATCGATCCAGCGATGGAAATAGCCACGGATAGCGGCGGGAAAACGATCGCGCGTTTCGTCCAGCGCAAAGGCGCCGATCAGGCAGACGCGGCGGCCGGAGCGGAAATAGCTGTCCGTCGTCTCCCACATGCGGGCAATGGCCGCGCGCGGTGCTTCCTCCTCCAGCGGCCCGAACATCTCCGTCGCGAACCAGGCATCGATATGGGCCATGATCTCCGCCGCCATCTGCTCCTTGCCGCCGGGGAAGAAGTGATAAAGGCTGCCCTTCGACAGTTTCGTGCGGGCGGTAATCTCGCTCATCGACGCCCCCTCGTAGCCGAGCTCGCGGAAGACCTCGGCGACAAGGGCAATGGCGTCGAATTTCTCGAAGACGGTACGCGCCATCTCAAAGGCCGAGATCGGAGAGGCCGGGATGGTCGTCCGGCCGGCGGCCGAGCAGCCAATGAAATTTCCGGTCCTCCTGCCGGATCGGCATGTCGTTGATGGAGGCAAAGCGGCGCTGCATCAGGCCGTCGCCATCGAATTCCCAGTTCTCGTTGCCATAGGAGCGGAACCAGTGGCCGCTGTCGTCGTGCCACTCATAGGCAAAACGTACGGCGATGCGGTTGCCGTCGAACGCCCAGAGCTCCTTGATCAGCCGGTAATCCAGCTCCCTTGCCCATTTGCGCGTCAGGAACTCGACGATCTCCTTGCGGCCGCGCGGAAATTCGGCGCGGTTCCGCCACTGGCTGTCTTCGGTGTAGACCTTGGAAACGCGCTCCGGATCGCGGCTGTTCCAGCCGTCCTCGGCCATGCGGACTTTGGCGATGGCGGTTTCGCGCGTGAAAGGCGGGGTGAGCGGGCTGGGCATAGATTGGCTCCTTCTAGACCGTTCGGTTTTAAATAGACCGAACGGTCTAGAAAATCAAGCTGCACGGTTTTCTTTCGGCCGGCATGGCAGCCGATATCTCAGCGTGCGAACTTCCGGGCGCCGGCAACGCAAGCGACGACGCCGATCGTGACGACGAGCATCGACCAGCTGACGCTCTCCTTGAGCAGGGCTGCGGCGAGCGCGAAGCCGAAGAAGGGCTGCAGGAACTGCAATTGGCCGACCGCCGCGATACCGCCTTGCGCCAACCCGCGATACCAGAAGACGAACCCGATCAGCATGCTGAACAACGACACGTAGGTAAGGCCGATCCAGGCCGGTTCGCCGATGCCGTCGAGAGTATGCGGCATGGTGATCAAGCAAAGTGCGATGGTGACGGGCAGGGACAGGACCAGCGCCCAGCAGATGACCTGCCAGCCGCCGAGCCGGCGCGACAGTACCGCGCCTTCGGCATAGCCGAGGCCGCAGACGATGACGGCCGCAAGCATCAGCAGATCGCCGACGGGCGAGGCCGATACGCCCTGAGCCAGCGCATAGCCGCTGACGAGCGCGCTGCCGACGGTGGAGAATATCCAGAAGGCCGGCCGTGGCCGCTCGCCGCCGCGCAGCACGCCGAAGATGGCCGTTGCCAGCGGCAGCAGTCCGATGAAGACGATCGAATGGGCGGAGGTGACGTGCTTGAGCGCCAGCGCCGTCAACAGCGGAAAGCCGACGACGCAACCGAGGGCGACGATGGCAAGCGAGACGATGTCGCCGCGGGCCGGGCGCTTCTCGCGAAAGGCGAGCAGCAGGCACAGGCCGAGCAGGCCGGCGATCACGGCGCGGGCGACGGTCAGGAACAGCGGATCGAAATCCATGACGGCCACCCGCGTCGCCGGCAGCGAACCGCTGAAGATCAACACTCCCGTCAAACCGTAGATCCATCCCGTCGTCGTCTTGTCCATTGCGCATGCTCCTTCTTGATCCCGGACGGTATCGGCGTATTTGTCTGGCCAAGCCAGAGACGGTGCAGTACAATTTTCGCGAACTGTTATGGTTGAAGGTGCACTACGGATGGATCGTCTTTCAACGGCCGGCATTGTCGGCGGCACACGTATCGAGGGGGTGATGGCGGCGATATGCGATCGCATCGCCACCCGCAGCCTGATGCCGGGGGCCCGGCTTCCTTCCGTGCGCGGCTTTGCGAGGACGATGCAGGTGTCGGTATCCACCGTGGTCGAGGCCTATGAGCGGCTTGCCGCCGAGGGTACGATCCGCTCGCGGCCGGGTTCGGGATTCTATGTATGCGGCCCGCTGCCGCCGCTTTCGCTGTCCGACACCGGCGCGAAGTCGGATCGCAATGTCGATCCGCTATGGATCTCGCGGCAATCGCTGGAGGTGGGCGACGAGGTTCTGAAGCCGGGCTGCGGCTGGCTTCCGCCGTCATGGCTGCCGCAGGCGGCGTTGCGTCGTGCCATGCGAACGCTGGCGCGGGGGGATATGGGCGCGCTTGCCAATTACGGAACCCCGCTCGGCCTGCCGCCGTTGCGCCAGCTGCTTGCCAGGCGCCTCGGCGATCACGGCATCACGGTGCCGCCGGATCAGATCCTGTTGACGGAGTCCGGCACGCAGGCGATCGATCTTCTCTGCCGTTTCCTGCTGGAACCCGGCGATACCGTGCTGGTGGACGATCCCTGCTATTTCAATTTCCACGCGCTCCTGCGGGCGCATCGCGCCAATGTCGTCTCTGTGCCCTTCACGCCGACGGGTCCGGATATCGAGCTGTTCGGCCAGGCCCTCGAACGGCACAAGCCTCGGCTTTACATCACCAATTCGGCCATTCACAATCCGACCGGCGCCGTGCTTTCGCCGGTGACGGCGCATCGCCTGCTGAAGCTGGCGGATGCGTCCGGGCTCATCATCGTCGAAGACGATATTTTTGCGGATTTCGAGAATGTTCCGGCACCGCGCCTTGCCGCCTATGACGGTCTCGACCGGGTGATCCATATCGGCAGTTTTTCGAAGACGCTGTCGGCTTCCGTGCGCTGCGGCTTCATTGCGGCAAGGCCGGACTGGATCGACGGGCTCGTCGACCTCAAGGTCGCCAGCAGCTTCAGCTGCGGGCAATTGTCGGCCGAACTCGTTTATCTCTCGCTGAAGGACGGCAGCTATCGCAAGCATGTGGAGGCGTTGCGCGTGCGGCTGGCCAAGGCGATGGCGGAGGTATCGGCACGGCTGGAGGCCATCGGTATCGTGCCGTGGCTGAAGCCGCAGGCCGGCATGTTTCTCTGGTGCCGGCTGCCGGAGGGGCTGGATGCCGCCGATCTCGCCCGCGCCTGCTTGGCCGAAGGGGTCGTCCTCGCACCGGGAAATGTCTTCAGCCTGTCGGATGCCGCCGGGCGCTTCATGCGGTTCAATGTGGCGCAATCGGCCGATGCGCGGGTTTTCGAGGCGCTGGAAGCGTCGATGAAAAGGCTGTGCTAGAGCAACGATTTCAGGGCCAGCCTACCGACGCCCGATGCCTTATCGGCCCTGAGGACGATCGCATCGCGCATCGGCGCCGGCAGGTTTGGGCAAGGCGGGAAAGCCTCGCTCTTGTCAGATGGAAATGATCCGTCATAGCTTTGCCATACGGTCGCTCCAATTGCGGCTCACATCGCCTGAGAAAATTCCGTTAAATGAGGTCGATCGTGCGTGTTCTGCTTGTCGAAGACGACAATATCCTCGGATCATCGCTCAAAAAGGCGCTGGAAAAGCATGCCTATGGCGTCGACTGGATGCGCGATGGCGAATCCGGCCTCGAGGCGGCGGCGCATTCGCATTTCGCCGCGATCGTGCTCGATATCAATCTGCCGCTGCTCAGCGGCATGGAGGTGTTGCGGCGCATCCGGCAACGGGGAAATTCGGTGCCCGTGCTGTTGCTGACGGCAATGGACTCCGTGCGCCAGAAGGTCGAGGGCCTCGATGAAGGTGCCGACGACTATCTGGTCAAGCCGTTCGACCTGGATGAACTGCTGGCGCGTCTGCGCGCGCTCATCCGGCGGCGCGACGGCCGCACCGAGAGCGTCATCCGTTGCGGCGATGTGGAGGTCGATCCTTCCGCCATGGTCGCGCGCAAGGCCAATGCGCCGGTGCACACCACGGCGAAGGAATTCCACCTGCTGAAGCTGCTGATGGAGCGCAGCGGTCGCTACGTGACGAAGAACGATATCGAATATGCGCTTTACGACGCCGACAACACCGTCGAAAGCAATACGATCGAAGTGACGATCTACAATCTGCGCAAGAAGCTCGGCACCGATTTCATCAAGTCGATCCGCGGCGTCGGCTACATGATCGAGCGATGAACAACTCCACGCTGACCCGAAAGCTGTTTCTCCGCATCGCGCCGGTCGTCGTGGTGACGATCGTCGTGATCGCCGCCTTCGCCTTCAACAGCGCGACGCGGGAAATCAACAACATCTACGACGCCCAGCTGATCGACGATGCCAACGTGATCTGGAGCCTGCTGCGACGCCCCCTGGAAAAGACGCCCGATCATGCGGCAAAGCAGATCGACGACATCGATTTCAACATGGACAACCAGCTGGCCTTCAACGAAGACGCCGACGATTATGCCGATGCGCATATGTTTCGCGCCTGGGTCGATGGCAGCATCCGCTTCTACAGCAGCACGGCCTTCCTTTCGGACGTGCCGCAGCAGAAGGTGGGCTTTACCACCCTGTCTTATGGCGGGGAGGAGTGGCGCGTCTATTCGCTGCCGATCCCGAATACGACCATCGTGATCGAGCTTGGCGAAAAGATCGCGCTTCGCGAGACGCTGGTTTCCAACATCCTGCTCAATCTGTTCTTTCCGCTGCTGATGCTGGTGCCGGTCATCGGCTTTCTCATCTGGCTCGGCATCAACAGCGGGCTGCGCACGATTCACGGGCTGGTGCGGCACATCCGTACACGCTCGCCCGACGATCTCTCCGCCATCCCGGTCGAAGGGCTGCCGCGCGATCTGTTGCCGCTCGGCTGGTCTATCAATCAGCTGCTGGAAAAGCTCGGCCAGTCGCTGACGCTGGAGCGGCGCTTCTCCGACCTTGCCGCCCACCAGCTGCGCACGCCGCAGGCTGGCATGAAACTCCTGCTGCGGATGCTCGAACACAGCGACAGCGACCACGAGCGCCAATCGATCGTTGCCGATCTCGTCGCCAGCAACAACCGCACCATCCATCTGATCGAGCAGCTGCTGCGGCTGGCAAGGGTCAGCCACCACCCCCTCAATCTGACGTCGGTGACGCTGTATCATTGGGTGGCGTCGCTGATCGCCGAATTCGGCAACATCATCACCAGCCGCAAGCTGGAGGTGGTGCTCGAGGGAGATGAGGCGATCCAGGTCAGGACCGACGAATCCCTGCTGCGGATGATGGTCACCAACCTGCTCGACAATGCGATAAAATACACGCCGGATGGAGGCGAGATCAAAGTCTCGGTCTCGTCGGAAGGCGGTTTCGGCCGCATTTCGATCAGCGACAACGGCCCGGGCATTCCGCCGCATGAGCGGGAAGCGGTGTTCAAGCGCTTTTATCGCCTCAACACGCTCCATACCGAGGGGGCCGGTCTCGGTCTTGCCATCGTTGCCGATACCGCGGATCGTCTTTCGGCGACGGTGGAGCTGTCCACGTCGCGGCTGGGGACTGGCCTGCAGGTCGATCTAAGATTGCCGCTGAACTAAAAATCAACGTCACGTCGTTTTTCATTTTCGTATCATTTTCCGCTCATGCCCGGCTCATCTGAGGTTGTTAGACGCAACTCAGGATATGGCGAGAGGGTGCGGCATGCAGGTGTTTTGCGATTTTGATGGAACCATATCCATCGAAGACGCGACGGATATGGTGTTGTCCCGTTTCGCCGGTTCGGAGTGGGAGGACATCGAGCGGCTGTGGAAGCAGGGGCTCATCGGCTCCGGCGAGTGCATGCGCCGGCAGATCGCCCTCATTCAGGCAAGCAGGGCCGATCTCGACCGGTTTCTCGACACGCTGTCGATCGATCCGGGTTTCGACGGCTTCCTGTCCTTTTGCCGCCGCGGCGAGCTGCCCGTCACCATCGTCAGCGATGGCGTCGATTACTTCATTCGCCGCATCCTGGCACGCCACGGCATCGACGGCCTGCCGATCGTCGCCAATGTGCTGACCTGCAGCGTTGCACAGGATCGCGAGTGCTATTCGCTGTTTCCGCCCGTTCCGACGACCGGCTGCCTGTCGGGCGCCGGCGTCTGCAAGTGCCGCGTCGTCGATAGCACGGACCTGCGGGTCTACATCGGCGATGGACGCAGCGACTTCTGCGTTTCCGACAAGGTCGATCTCGTCTTCGCGAAGGCGAAGCTCGTCGACTACTGCGAAGAAAGCGGCATTCCCTATGTCGGTTTCGAAGACTTTTCCGACCTGCTTCCGAAGATGGAAGCCGTTCTCCCGCGCGTCGAACGACGCGCCCGCACGCTGCCGCATTTCAAGACGGCGTGAACCAGACCGAGAGGCATTGAATGAAAACGAATGTAGCCGAAGCCTTCAGCGGCGAGACCGAGTCCGTCCGTTCCGAAGAGGAGTTGCGCGCCCTTGAGGAGGCCTATTGCTCCCATGGCGACACAGTTCACTATACGGCCAATCCGAAATTCTTCGAGGAGTGCGAGGGCTCGTTCGTCTACGACCGGACCGGAACGCCCTTTCTCGACCTACAGATGTGGTATTCGGCCGTCAATTTCGGCTACCGCAACGAGCGCCTGAACGAGGCCGCGCATCGCCAGCTCGACCGCCTGCCGCAGGTCGCGTCGCAATATCTGCACCGCGAAAAGGTGGAGCTTGCGGCATTGATCGCCCAGGATGCCGAGCGCAAGTTCGGCTACAAGGGCCGCGTCCACTTCAACGTCGGCGGCTCGCAGGCCGTCGAGGATTCGCTGAAGCTCGTGCGCAACTACACCGGCGGCAAGAGCCTGATGTTCGCCTTCGAGGGCGGCTATCACGGCCGCACGCTCGGCGCCTCGGCGATCACCTCCAGCTATCGCTATCGCCGCCGCTACGGCCATTTCGGCGATCGCGCCCAGTTCGTCGAGTTCCCCTATCACTTCCGCGGCCCGAAGGGCATGTCGAAGGAAGAATACGGGCACCATTGCGTGCAGAAATTCGCCCGCCTGTTCGAGAGCGAATATAACGGCGTGTGGGACCCGAAGGCCGGCAAGTCCGAATATGCCGCCTTCTACATCGAGCCGATCCAGGGCACGGGCGGCTACGTCATTCCGCCGATGAACTTCTTCGTCGAACTGAAGAAGGTGCTGGACGACCACGGCATCCTCCTTGTGGTCGATGAAATCCAGATGGGCGTCTACCGCACCGGCAAGCTCTGGTCGATCGAGCATTTCGGCGTCTCGCCGGACGCGCTCGTCTTCGGCAAGGCGATCACCAACGGCCTCAATCCGCTGTCCGGCGTCTGGGCTCGCGAGGAGATGATCAATCCGACCATCTTCCCGCCCGGCTCGACGCATTCGACCTTCGCCAGCAATCCGATGGGAACCGCCGTGGCGCTCGAGACGATGAAGATGCTGGAGGAGGAGGATTTCGGCGCTTCGGTGATGGCCAAGGGCGCCCGTTTCCTCGACGGGTTGAAGCAGCTGCAGCAGCGTCACGCCATCGTCGGCGAAGTCGACGGCCTCGGTCTGGCGTTGCGAATGGAAATCTGCAAGGACGACAGCTACACGCCCGACAAGGCGACGATGGACTGGATGTGCGACGAAGGCATGAAGGGTGATCTTCAGGTCGGCGGCAAGACCTACGGCCTCGTGCTCGACGTCGGCGGCTACCACAAGAACGTCATCACCTTCGCGCCGAACCTGCTCATCAGCTACGAAGAGATCGATCTGGCGCTTGCCCTGCTCGACCAGCTTCTGACGCGTGCTGCCCGGAGATAAGACGGTGCAACTCCTGCTTCTCCATCTCGACGATGCATTGGAGTTGCAGCCAGACTTCGTGCGCGCCTGCAAATTTGCCGGCGCGCAGCAGTATTTCGGCAAGGACAAGGGACGGCAGATAAGGCTTTGGGGCAGGCAGGGCGCCCTTGACGATCTCAGCCGCGAAATCGTCAGGAACGGGCCCGCGGCCGGCAAGGTTCCGCAGCTGTGCTTCATGGGGTCGGGCGACTTCCATCACATCACGGCATTGCTGCTCGAGGATGCGCTGGAACGGCAGCCCGGTTCCGCCACGTTGATCCATTTCGACAATCACCCCGACTGGGTCAAGTTCGACGGCGGCATGCATTGCGGCTCCTGGGTCAACAGGGCCCTTGCCAATCCCAATATCCAGAAGGTCATCACGATCGGCGTGTGCAGCAGCGATCTTCGCAGTCCGGAGCGCAAGGGGGCGAACCTGCACTGGCTCGGGGACGGCAAGCTGGAGCTCTATCCTTATGAGCATCCGCCGAGCCGCGTGCTGGCCGATTACGGCAACGGCGCCAGCTATCAGCAGGAAAGGGGCGCGCTGCACTGGAAATCGATCGCCGAGATCGGCGAGGAGAATTTCATCGACCGCATGCTCAGCCGCATCCGTACCGAGGCCGTCTACATCACGGTCGACAAGGATGTGCTGGCAACCGACGATGCCGTTACCAACTGGGATCAGGGCCGCATGCGACTGCCCTATCTTCTGGCTCTGATCAGCGAAATCGGCAGCCGCCACCGTATCATCGGCGCCGATGTCATCGGCGATTACTCGACTCCCAACTATGCCGGCAGCCTGCGGACGCAGTTGCTGAAGCGTGCGGAGATCCTCATCGATCAGCCGCGCATGCGCCATGGCGCGGAAACGACGAGGAACATCAACAGCGCGGCCAACCACGCGCTGCTGGAAGTGCTGGCGGAGTACATGGAATGACCGGCAGCCTGACACTTCCCATGCTTGGACTCATCCTGTTCTGCGTGCTGGCGGAAACCGCCCGCGAGGTCTGCTTCAAGCAGTCGGCCAGCGAAAACGCGCTGCTTGCGGCGTTGGGCAGGCCGGTTACGTGGCTCGGCATTCTGTTCTGGGCCATCGAGCTTCTCGCCTGGACGGCCGTTCTGGAGCATGTCCCCCTGACCATCGCCTTCCCGCTGATGGCGCTGAGCTATGTCGTCATCGTGTTGGCCGGCGCCGTCATCTTCAAGGAAAACATCAACCTGCGCCATGCGACGGGTGTCTTTCTCGTCACCGCCGGTGTGGCCTGCGTGGGAGTTACCGGACTATGAAAATCTTTGCGCACACCCGATGGGATCTGGCACCGGTTCTGGCGGCCGTCGCCCATCTCGCCTTCGACGTCTATCTGATCGTCGGCTTCGAAAGCCGCCCGCTCTGGCTGTCGGCCGTCCTCGGCTGCGTCTACGCGGTATCGATCTCCTGGAACATCAACAGCATCTCGCACAACTTCATTCACACGCCCTATTTCAAGCCGCGCTGGATGAACTACGCCTTCAGCCTGCTGGAATCGGTCGCGATCGGCTTTTCGCAGACCTATTATCATTGGGTGCACATGCGCCATCACTCCGGCAACAGCGACCGGCCGAACGACAAGGGCGAGACGGTCGACCTGCTGTCGATCTATCGCTACGGCCGCGACGGCCAGCCGGAAAACGTCTGGTCCTACACCTTCCTGAGCTTCTTTCGCGACAGCCTCGGCGACATCCACAAGGCCATCGCCCGCAACCGCCCCTTCGATGCGGCCTGGGGCCGTTTCGAACTCTATTTCTTCCTGGGACTTGCGGCGCTCGCGCTGATCTACGACTGGAAGGCGGTGCTGTTCTTCGTGCCGTTCTACTATATCGGCAACTGCCTGTCGTCGCTGAACGGCTATTACGAGCATCTGAACGGCGATCCGGACGAGCCGATCGCCTGGGGCGTTTCCAGCCACAAATCCTTCTACAACTGGCTCTGGTTCGGCAACGGCTATCACGCCGAGCATCATTATCGCCCGCGCACGCACTGGACGAAGCTGCAGACGCTGCACGAGCAGATCAAGGAAGAGCAGGAAAAGAACGGCACGCATGTCATCAGCACCTGCCACGCGCTTGGCTTCATGGCCAAGGAAAACCGGCCGTCGGAGCTGTCTCATGAAACATGACGAGCTGAGCTTCTTCATGGAGGGCTCAAACGGCAAAGGCGTCCTTCTGATCCATGGCCTGACGGGAGCGCCGGCAGAAATGAAGCTGGTGGCCCGTCACCTCAACCGCCGGGGCTACAGCATCTATGCGCCGCTGCTGGCCGGTCACGGCGTCGATGCGAAGACGCTGCGCCGGACCCGCTGGGAGGATTGGCTCGGCTCGGTCGTCGAGGCATCGGAGTTGCTGGCGTCGAGAACGCAGGAGGTTTTTGCCGCCGGTATCTGCGTCGGCGGCAAGCTGGCCATGCTCGCGGCGGAGCAGAAGACGGCGATCAGCGCGGTGGCGATCTACTCTCCCTGCTTCAGCTACGACGGCTGGGACGTTCCCTTCTATTATCCTTTGCTGGCCTCCCAGATCGGATGGCTTTCGCGCGTTCCTTTCCTCGATCGCCTGAGCTTCAGCGAGACGACGTCGCTGGGCATCAAGGACGAGCGCATGCGCCGGCTGATCGAGGGCATGGCCAGCGAAGGGGTGCTCGAGAAGTTTCCCGGCAAGGGCCTTGTCGAAATGCATCGGCTGGGCAAGACGCTTCGCGGCATGCTGCCGACCATGCGGACGCCGACGCTGATCCTGCATGCCGAGGACGACGATCTCGCCAGCCCGAAGCATGCCCGCTACATTTCCGAGCATATCGGCGCCCCGCATGAGCTGAGGTGGATCGCGGACAGCTATCATATGATCCATGTCGACCGGCAGCATCGCCAGGTGGCCGATTTCACGGCAGATTTCTTCGAGGCCCGCCATGTCGCTGCCGCTGCTTAAAATGCCGCCGGTGCCGGCCGGCAATCCGGTTGCCGAGGTTCATTTCAGCATCCGCGCCATCGGCCGCGATGCGTGGAATGCCTGTTTCCAGGGCCAGGTGGAGGATTACGATTACCTGCTTGCCATCGAGGAGGCGGGTCTCGACGGGTTCGAGTGGCGCTATATTACCGTCACGGAAGACGGGCGGGTCAGCGCCGCCATGCCGGCCTTTCTCTGCTTCTATGCGCTCGATACGACGCTGGAGGAGGGGTTTCTGCGCAGGTCGGTGCGCAGCATCCAGCGCCGCTTTCCGAACTTCCTGAAGCTGCGGCTTGCCTGCCTCGGATCGCCCTGCACGGAGACGGGAGCGATCGGCTTTCGCTCCGATGTGCCGGGCGAGCATCGCCGCGCCCTGCTCTCGGAGATGCTGTCCTTCTTCGAACAGCTCGCCGAGACGGAGAATTGCGCGCTGGTCGGCCTCAAGGATATTCCCGAACAGGCTTCGTCCGAGTTCGGCGATCTGCTTGCAGGGCGCGGCTATGCCTCGATCGGCGGACTTTCGACGGCGTGGCTCGACATTGATTTCAAGACGATCGACGCGTATCTCGCCAAGCTTTCGTCCGGCACCCGCAAGGACATGCGCCGCAAGCTGAAATCCCTGGAGCAGGTCAGGGTCGAGATCCGCACGGACTTCGGCGAATTCCTGCCCGAGGTGATGGCGCTCTATCACGACACCCGCAATCGCAGCGATTGGCAGTTCGAGGAACTGACGCCCGAATATTTCCAGGGAGTTCTCGGCCGCATGCGCGGGCGTTCGTTCTGCGCCTTCTATTTCGTCGAAGACAGGCTGCTGGCCGCCAATCTGATCGTGCATGACGACAGCGTGGCCATCGACAAGTTCTTCTGCATGGATGGCGAAAAAGGGCGGCCCTACAATCTCTATTTCCTCAGCTGGTTCACCAACCTGCGCTATTGCCTGGAGCACGGCCTGAGCCGTTACCAGAGCGGCCAGGCCTATTATGAGAACAAGGTGCGTCTCGGCAGCAAGCTGACTGCCAATGCGATGTATTTTCGCCATCGCAGCGCCTTCTTTCAGCGGCTGCTGCGGCTGGTCTCGCCGTTGTTCTCGACAGACGAGGCGGATGCGTGATGCCGATGCGTCTTTCATGGCTCGCGGTGCCGGTGCTGAACACCCTGTTCCAGTTCTTCGTCAAGCACGGGGCGGAAGGGCTGGGAGACGCCGGCGTGGAGGGATGGCTCTGGCAGGCGCTCTCGTCCTACTGGATTCTGGCGGCGGTCGCCGTCGAGATCGCCTGCTTCTTCATCTGGATGAATGTGCTGGCAGAGCTCGACCTCAGTCGCGCCTTTCCGCTGTCCGGCATCAGCTACGTGCTGATCATCGCCACGGGCTGGTTCGTCTTCGGGGAGAAGGTCGTCGCGCTGCAGGTGATCGGAAGCGGCCTGATCCTGGCGGGTGTCTGGCTGATCGCGAGCGCCAATGTGGAGACGGAGGATCACGGAGACTGGCACGCCAAGCGTGACGGTCTGCAGAGTGGCGCCGGCAAGGATGGATGATGCCCAGTTCTCACGATGAAAATCGCCGCAACGGCAAAAGCAATGTCCTTTTCTCCGGCCTGACGGACTGGTGTTTGAGGCGGGCGCTGTCGTCCATCGTCACACGCGGCGCGCTGACCGTGACGACGGCAAGCGGCCGCGTCCTGACGTTCGGCGACGGCACCGGCGAGCCGGTTCACGTTCGTTTTGCCGACAACCGGGCCGAATGGGCGTTCCTCATCGATGCCGATCTGCGGCTCGGCGAGCTCTATATGGACCGGCGTTTCGTCGTCGAGCGCGGCACGCTCTACGATTTCGTGGCGATGATGCTGCGCGAGGCGCAGAACAGCACCCATCCGCTCATTGCCCGCATCATCGATCATGCCCGAACCAGGCTGCGGATCTTCCGTCACCGCAATCTGCCCGGACGCTCGAAGGCGAATGTCGCTCATCACTACGATCTGGATGGCCGGCTCTACGAGCTCTTCCTCGATCCCGACCGGCAATATTCCTGCGCCTATTTCGAGCATGCCGGTCAGTCGCTGGAAGAGGCGCAGCTGGCCAAGAAAAGGCACCTCGCCGCCAAGCTGCTGATCGAGCCGGACAACAGCATTCTCGATATCGGCTGCGGCTGGGGCGGGCTGGCGCTTCATATGGCGGAGCAGGCGCCGAGCGGCTACGTGCTCGGGGTCACGCTCTCCGAGGAGCAGCACGACTATGCCTCGAAGCGCGTGGCCGACAAGGGGATGCCGGCGGAGGTTCAGTTCGCGCTGAGAGACTATCGCAGCCTCACCGGCCATTTCGACAGGATCGTCTCGGTCGGCATGTTCGAGCATGTCGGGCTGGCGTCCTATCGCACATTCTTCCGTAAATGCGCGCAGCTGCTCGAGCAGGACGGCATCATGGTGCTGCATACGATCGGCTGTTCGGCAACGCCCGGCTTCACGACGCCCTGGCTCGACAAATACATCTTCCCCGGCGGTTATATTCCGGCGCTTTCCGAAATCGTGCCCGAGATCGAGGCGGCGGGGCTTGCCATCACCGATGTCGAGGTGCTGCGGCTGCATTACGCAAAGACGCTAGAGAGCTGGCGGGAGCGTTTCATGGCGCGCTGGGATGATGCGGCCAGGCTTTACGACGAGCGCTTCTGCCGGATGTGGGAATATTATCTGTCGACGGCGGAGGCCGCCTTCCGCTACGAGGATCTGGTGGTCTTCCAGATCCAGATGACCAAGCGAAACGACATCGTTCCGCTGACGCGCAATTACATCGCCGAAAACGAAGCGCGCAGCGCCTCAAAACTTGACGTTGAACGTTCTGTTCAGCGTGAAGCCGATGATGTTCTGGTCGGGTGAGCCGAACTGCGAGGTGATGGGGCTGTCGGCTGCGTCGCCTACCAGGCGATTGTATTTCTCGTAGACCTGCACGCTCCATTCCGGCGAAATGGTGTAGGTCGCCGCCACCGTGAAGCCGACCGATTTCACGCCGGCGCCGGCGTCGAAGGCGCTGACATGGTCATGCCTTGCAGCCTCGCTTTCCGAGATGCCGAAATTGGTGCGCATATAGACGGAATTCGCCATGGACAGGCGGGGGCCGGCGGACAGCAGCCATTTGTCGCCGAGCGGTTGAAACCAGTCTAGAGCCAGATCGCCGACCAGGCCGTCTCCGCCCCAAAGCGACTGGCGCACCTCCGTACGAAACCGCAGCCGGTTTTCCGTCAGCCAGTATTGCGCAAAGCCGCCGGCATCGAAATTCCAGCGCACCCGGCGCTGGCTCTGCAGATGCAGGTCGTTGAGATCGAAGCGGTCGTCCCTCAGGCCTACCACGGGGCCGATTTCGAGGCCGCCGAGATCGAAGAGCTGATAATCGAAGTTATCGTCGGGTGCGCTGTATTCCTGGGCTTCGCCGAGCCGATGGAAATCGAAGGAGGGCAGGGCGCCGAAGGAACGGCGCTTCGATCCCTCGTAATTGGGGCCGTATTCCACGGTCGCCCCAAGGGTGACGACCCATGTGTCGGATGAGGATTTCGCCGCATCTTCCGCCCTGGAGGATACGGGAAACGCACCGGCTGCGGACACCGCCAGCAGGCCCATTCCGGCAAACGCCGACAACCGGGCGGTGAAAGATGTCCCAACGCTTAACACTCTGACAACACCTGATCCGTGATCGCCCTCGCCGTATTCCTAGCACAGCTCGGGGCGCCGAAAGTAGCAGAAAATTTGCCGGAGGTCATAGTGGCCGCCTTGCAGCCGGAGGGTTCCTGCCGCGCTTGCGAAGACACGGTGCGGGCATTCATCTGGTCCATCTGTCGCATCCCCGACATTCGATCCCCCGACGGCAATGATCCGGACTTGCATTCCCCGTTCGGCCGCTGCCGGCGATTGCAGGGAATGCGCGCAAGGATAGAGATGCAACATGTCATGAACCTGAAGCCTCGCCGCTTCAAATGCGGCCTGCCGGGTTTCGTCGCGGTTGGAAGCCGCGCATTTTGTTCCTAGATAGGCGTTGTCCCCATTTGGGGTTCGAAGGCGGAGGAGGCGAGGTGAATATGGAACAGGCGGGTTTCTGCGCATGAAGGATCGACCATTCGGCAAGTCGGCCATACCTGGATGGTTGAACCGTTACGAGCCTCTGCTGCTCGTGATGTTCGCCGCGCTTTCGGGCGGAATTCTTCTGTTCATCTACCTGACGGGAGAAGTGATCGAAGGCAGCACGAAGGGATTCGACGAGGCGATATTGCTGGCGCTTCGCCAGTCCGGCGATCTTTCCGTGCCGATCGGGCCGGGATGGCTGACGCATGCCGTCAAGGATATCACCAGTCTTGGCGGAACGACGGTCCTGGCGATGATGACGGTTCTGGTGACGATCTATCTGATGCTGGACCGGCAGCGCGCCATCGCGATCTTCATCCTCGCGTCCGTGCTGGGCGGATGGGCGCTGAGCGCGGCCTTGAAGTTCGGTGTCGCGCGGCCGCGGCCGGATATCGTGCCGCATCTGGTCGAGGTCAACGATCTCAGCTTTCCAAGCGGCCATGCGATGGTGTCGGCCGTGACCTATCTGACCCTCGCCGCGCTGATCTCAGGGACGCGCGCCTATCGCTCGACCCGCATTTTCATCGTGGTGGCCGGCATCCTGCTGACGTTGATGATCGGAGCGAGCCGGATCTATCTCGGCGTACACTACCCGACCGATGTTCTCGGCGGCTGGTGCGCCGGCGCGACATGGGCGCTCGCCTGCTGGATCATCGCCCGTCGCTACATATCGCTTTCCCGAAACGGCAATGTCCAAGCGGGAAGCGATGACCCGCCTTTCAAGTGAGGAGAGGCGCTCCCGGGCGGGAGGTCAGCACTGGACTTCCAGCCGCGTCGCCACGAGCAGCGAATAGTCCGTGCCCTTCGGATCGCTGAAGAACATGCTGGTAAGGGCCGCCTGATTCTCCGCCATGACTTCCTTGGGATTGGGTCTGACCACCTTGGACTTGCAGCGCGCAAAGGCCGATCCCGAAGTGGCCATGTCGTTGTCGGTGTCGAAGTCGACCGCCGTGTAGAGCGTCTTGTCGTAGATTCCGAAGATCGTGGTTCCCTTGAGGAACGTCTTCTGCTCCGGCTTCAGCGAGAAGGTGAGGATGAGCGAACCGTCCTTGTAATCGGCCTGGATCGCGTCCGGCCTGGCCATGGGCACCGATTTGCCGTTGCTGGTGACGTTCGTGTAGTAACCGTATTGTGCGAGCGAATCCCTGACAGTCTTGCCCACCGCCTTCAGCTCGGTCGGCGTGAGCGTCTGGTTGTCGCCCTTGTCGAAATCCATCAGCACGGAGGAGGAGAACACTTCGTCGAAGCTCCAGACGTTGCGCAACTCGCTGATGGAGCCATCGGGCGCTGCGACGACCTGGAATTTGGCATCGATGAAGATATGCGGGTGGGCGAATGCCGGAACGGGCAGAAGCGACAGCATCGCCACCAGCAGGGACATCTTTCTTTTCATGCGAGCCAATACCGCGTTGCGTCCATCGATGTGATGCACAGACCTGAACGTCAAATGAGACTGATTTGAGACCCTGCCCGCGTTGTGCGAGAGCATGACCATGCAAGCAGGAAACAGGCAGATGGAGCTGCGGCATGCGGTCGGAAGGACGCTTCGCGGTGAAGCCGCAATCTCTCTATATGCAAGGGAAATCGAAGAAACTGGAGCGGGCGAAGGGATTCGAACCCTCGACCCCAACCTTGGCAAGGTTGTGCTCTACCCCTGAGCTACACCCGCTCATTCCCGTCGCGATCCGGGGTAGTGTGTTGGACCGCTGGGCGTCGTCTTGCGGCGACGGGCGCTATATGGCCTAACCGTTTTTCAAATGCAACAGGGAAATGACGAGTTCGCGAAGAAAAATTGCACGTTCTTTCTGCCGGCTGCCGGAAAGCCCGGAAATGCCGGGCTTTTTCGCCTGAAAGATTGCAATGAAATTATGGGCGACGTATCAGGGGCGAACCATTTTCATTGCGAGACGCCATGACCGAGACCAGCCCGAAAACCCGCGACGATCTTTTCCGATTCCTGGATGGGCTCGGTATCGCCCATACGACCAAGGATCACGCTCCCGTCTTCACCGTCGCCGAATCGGTGGCGTTGCGCGACGAGATTCCGGGAGGGCATACGAAGAACCTGTTCGTGAAGGACAAGAAGGATAATTTCTTCCTGCTGACCGTCGAGGAAAACGCGACGGTCGACCTCAAGACCGTGCACACGCTGATCGGCGCGGCGAGCAAGGTGTCCTTCGGCAAGCCGGAAAAGCTGATGGAATATCTCGGCGTCATTCCAGGCTCCGTCACCGCATTCGGGGCGATCAACGACACGGCCAACAATGTCACTTTCGTTCTAGACGCCGAGCTGATGGCGCATGACGTCGTCAATTGCCATCCGCTTTCGAACGATGCGACGACGTCGATCGCCAGCGCCGATCTCCTGCGCTTCATGGAGGCGACGGGTCATGCGCCGCTAGTCTTGAAAGTGACGAACTGACATACGATTTTAGCGCAAAGATCATGGCGATCGACTTCTCTATCGAATTGTCCGATCGTTCCGACCATTTCAACGGGCGTGCTGCCGGGCGAACCTCTTGGGCTCGTTTGGAGATCATGCTTTTCACAAGATCAAGGATGCCGGCAGGCGGGAGACACTCATGAGCGGTTCGAACAATCCCTATAACGCTTCCTTCGGCGGGCAGATGTCGGCCACGGCCTCCTTCGGTGCCGCGCCCGCGGCCGGCGGCGCTTCGCCGATCAAGGACACGACGACCGCCAACTTCGCCAAGGACGTTATCGAGGAATCACGCAAGCAGCCGGTGCTGGTCGATTTCTGGGCGCCCTGGTGCGGCCCGTGCAAGCAGCTGACGCCGGTGCTGGAAAAGGTCGTCACCGAAGCCCAGGGCCGCGTCAAGCTGGTCAAGATGAACATCGACGACCATCCGTCCATCGCCGGCCAGCTCGGCATCCAGTCGATCCCGGCGGTCATCGCCTTCGTCGATGGCCGGCCGGCCGACGGCTTCATGGGTGCCGTTCCGGAAAGCCAGGTTCGTCAGTTCATCGATCGCCTCGGCGGTCCCGCGGGCGCCGACGATCAGGCGGCCGAGATCGCCGCCGTTCTGGAGGAGGCGAGCGGCCTTCTCGCCGCCGGCGACGTCAACGGCGCCGCCGAGCTTTTCGGCGCGGTGCTGCAGGCCGATCCGGAAAATGCCAAGGCGCTTGCCGGCATGGCAGAATGCATGATCGCCGCCGGGCAAAGCCAGCGCGCCCGCGAGGCACTGGCCGACCTGCCGGAGACGCTCGCCAATGATGCCGGCATCCAGGCCGTGGTCAAGAAGCTCGACCAGATCGACGAGGCCCGCAAACTCGGCGATCCCGTGGCGATCGAGCATGAACTGGCCACCAATCCCGATAATCACGAGCAGCGCATCAAGCTCGCGAAGATCCGCAACGTCGAAGGCAAGCGGGAAGAGGCGGCGGAGCATCTGCTGACGGTGATGCGCAAGGACCGCAGTTTCGACGACGATGGCGCGCGCCGCCAGCTGCTGGACTTCTTCGAGGTATGGGGACCGAAGGACCCTGCCACCGTCTCGGCGCGGCGCAAGCTTTCCTCTATCCTGTTTTCGTAATGGGCAGCTCGTGCGAAACCTTTCGCACGACCGTTTGTTAGATGAGAGCGGCCGGAAGGCATGCACCGCCGCGTCGGCTAAAATGCTCTTGTGTTTTCGGCAGACGGGGCCACATTGTCGGATGGATGCGGCGTGGATCGGGCATGGCCGCGAGTCTGTCGTTTCTGCGCGGCTTGCCGCGACCGGTAGCGCCGTGAGCTAAAGCCTTTTGTCTTTATGCAATTCCAGACGGAAAACCGCTATGCACTTTTCCTGGAATTGCCCTAGCGGGATGGAGAAGATGCAAGTCGGTAATGCCAGATATCTGAAGCCGGGCGATCTGCCCGAATCGGTGGTGGTCTTTCCGCTGTCCGGCGCCCTGCTGCTGCCGGGGGCGCAGCTGCCGCTCAATATCTTCGAGCCGCGCTATCTTGCCATGTTCGATGCTGCCATCGCCGGCAACAGGCTGGTCGGCATCGTGCAGCCCGCGCTTTCCGAGCCGGCCGACTCCACGAACCTCTCGCATGTCGGCTGCCTCGGGCGCATCACCTCCATTGCCGAAACCGGCGATGGCCGCTACATCGTCGCGCTGACCGGCATATGCCGCTTCCGGCTGATGGATGAAATCACCGGTCATCAGCCTTACCGCACGTTCCGCATCACGCCGTTCATCTCCGATCTCAAGTCGCATCACGAGGAGGATACGGTGGATCGCGCCGCGCTGCTGTCGGCTTTCCGCGCCTATCTGGAGGCCAACAAGCTGGAGGCGGATTGGGAAAGCGTCGAACGGGCCGACAACATGATGCTGGTCAACTCCCTGTCGATCATGGCGCCCTTCGATCCCGCCGAAAAACAGGCCCTTCTGGAGGCGCCGGACCTGAAGACCCGCGCCGAAACCTTCATCGCCATCGTCAAGATCGTGCTGGCCGGCTCCGGCGACACCGATTCGCTGCTGCAATAGGAGTTTCCGATGGATGTCACCGTCAGCAAGGTGGATCCGAAATTGCTCGACCTGCTCGTCTGCCCGCTCACCAAGGGACGGCTGAGCTACGATCGGGAAAAAGGGGAACTGATCTCGGAAAAGGCGCGGCTTGCCTATCCGATCCGCGACGGCATACCGATCATGCTGATTTCGGAGGCAAGACGTATCGAGGATTGACCTCCAGCCTATTCCTTCAGATCGCCTCGCCGACAAGGAGTCGCGGATTGTCCTTCGCGATCGTGCCCGCAGCCTGGCCGATGAAGAAGGATTTGAGGCTCGGCAGGCGGTCGACGAGCCCCAGCCCGAAGTCGCGGGCGATGCGAAGCGGCGTGTTGTCGTTGGAAAACAGCCGGTTCAGCACGTCCGTCGTCACTCCCATGCGGAAGGTGTCGAAGCGGCGCCAGGTCTGGTAGCGCTCGAGCGTATTGATCGAGCCGATATCGAGGCCGAGGCGGTCGGCCTCGACGATGGTTTCGGCAAGCGCCGCAACGTCCTTGAAGCCGAGATTGAGGCCCTGGCCGGAGATCGGGTGGATGCCGTGCGCGGCGTCGCCCGCCAGCGCGAAGCGCGGCGCGACGAAGGCGCGCGCCAGCGTCAGGCCCAGCGGGAAGGCGCGGCGGTCGCCGATCGTGCGCAACGTACCGAGCTTGTGGCCGAAGCGACGCTCCAGCTCTTCCTCGAACACCAGATCGTCCGAGGCGACCAGCCGCTCGGCATCCGGCGTGCGCTCCGTCCAGACGAGCGAGGAGCGGTTGTTCTTCAGCGGCAGGATGGCGAAGGGCCCGGAGGGCAGGAAATGCTCCTCGGCGCAGCCGCCATGCGGCCGCTCGTGCTCGACCGTCACGACGATGCCGGACTGGCCGTAATCCCAGTTGACCGTCTTGATGTCGGCCATGTCGCGCAGCTTGGAGCGTACGCCGTCGCAGGCGACGAGGAGCCGCGTCTCCAGCGTGCTGCCATCCGAGAGGGTGAGGGTGGTCTTGCTGTCGTCGGTGACGAATCCGGTGGCGCTGAGGCCATGCTTGATGGTGATGCCGAGGCGCTCGCAGGCGCCGCGCAGGGCGCCGACCATGGTGACGTTCGGCACCATATGGGCGAAGGGCTGACCTTCGGTCACTTCGCCGTCGAAGGTGAGGAAGACCGGGCGCACGGGATCGCCGGTGCGCGAATCGGTGACGACCATGCGGGTGATCGGCTCGGCTTCCGGCGCGATTTCCTCCCAGACGCCGAGGACATCGAGCATCCTGGATGCCGCCGCGATGATCGCCGATGCCCGCATATCCTTCTTCCATGCGGTTTCCGGGGCTGCTTCCACGATCATGACGTCGAGATGAGGGGCTGCCTGCTTGACGGCAACTGCGGCGGCAAGGCCCACATATCCGCCACCCACTACCAGCATGTCCAACATAGCGCTTCCCTGTGTCTTACTATCGTGTGTTCTACTACCACGTCCTGCTCTATATAGAGCATCCCGTTGGCTGTTCCTACCATTGGAGTTCAAGCAAAATGTCGCGAGAGACCGAGAAACCCACCCCGATGGAAACCGTGCTTGCGACGCTCGATCTGGAAACGATCGAAATGAACCTGTTTCGCGGCAACAGCCCGCAGGTCGGCTGGCAGCGCGTTTTCGGCGGGCAGGTCATCGGGCAAGCGCTGATGGCGGCGCAGAGGACGGTCGAAGGCGATCGGTTCGCGCATTCTCTGCATGCCTATTTCATGCTGCCGGGCGATCCCTCGGTTCCGATCCTCTATCAGGTCGACCGGCTGCGCGACGGCTCCAGCTTCAACACGCGGCGCGTGCTCGCGGTCCAGCACGGCAAGGCGATCTTTGCGCTGACGGCGTCCTTCCAGGTCGACGAACCCGGCTTCGATCATCAGGGCGACATGCCCGGCGTGCCGATGCCGGAGGAGCTGATGGACGAAGAGCAGATCAAGCAGCGCTACCTCGCCCATGCGCCCGAGAACGTGCGCCGTTACTGGGAGCGCAGGCGGGCGATCGAAATCAGGCCCGTCTCGATCGAGAGCTATTTCTCGCGCTCGCAACCGAGCCAGCGGCAGAACATCTGGGTCCGGCTGACCGGGCCGGTTCCGGACGACCGGCTCTACAGGAATGCCGTGCTCGCCTATCTCTCGGACATGACGCTGCTCGATGTTGCCCTGAACGCGCATGGCACATCGGTTCTGGACCCGAGCGTCCAGGTGGCGAGCCTCGACCATGCCATGTGGTTCCATCGCCCGTTCAAGCTGGACGACTGGCTGCTCTACAGCCAGGAGAGCCCCAGCGCGTCCGGCGCGCGCGGATTTACGCGCGGCAGCCTGTTTACGCGATCCGGTGTCCTGATTGCGTCGGTGGCGCAGGAAGGCCTGATTCGTAAAAAGGCAAATGATTAAATAAGCGGCAAACTTGGTAATTTGCACTTTATTTGTGCTGCTCGCGCGGCGCGAAATGCCGTTTTGTTGGGTGTCTCCAATAAATCCTTTATATTTCAATACGTTATAAATGTGTCACGAATCTGGCACGTCCTTTGAATGTGTATGCCCAGTCGCTGCAGAAACACTCGTCGGCGGCAAGGAGAGTCGGCTCCGTGCCGAGGGTAAACAAAGGATGGGAAACCAGATGAAAATTGTGATGGCCATTATCAAGCCGTTCAAGCTCGATGAGGTCCGTGAGGCCCTCACGGCTGTCGGCATCCAGGGCCTGACCGTGACCGAAGTGAAGGGCTACGGGCGCCAGAAGGGGCATACCGAGATCTATCGCGGCACCGAATATGCCGTCAGCTTCCTGCCGAAGCTGAAGATCGAGGTCGCAGTCGCATCCGAAATCGTCGACAAGGCCGTCGAGGCCATCGCGTCCGCCGCCAAGACCGGACAGATCGGCGACGGCAAGATCTTTGTCTATTCCATTGACCATGCCGTGCGCATCCGTACGGGCGAAACCGATTCAGAAGCGCTGTAAGACACGGCGGATCAGGGAGTTATTTGCATGTCATTTTCCAAGCTTTCCTCCACCTTCGCACGGGTGGGCGCGCTTTCTGCGGCCGTGCTTGCGCCGGCGATCGCCTTTGCGCAGGACGCGACGTCTGCCGCCGCTGCCGCTCCGGTTCCGGACAAGGGCGACACCGCGTTCATGTTCATCTCCACCATTCTCGTGCTCTTCATGCTCGTGCCGGGTCTTGCCCTGTTCTACGGCGGTCTCGTGCGTTCGAAGAACATGCTCTCCGTGCTGATGCAGTGCACCATGGTCGGCGCGGTGGTGATGATCCTCTGGGTTCTCTACGGCTATTCCTTCGCCTTCGGCGGCGGCACGAGCCCCTATTGGGGCGGTACGGCCAAGATGTTCCTGTCGGGCGTTTCGACCTCGACCACGGCCGCGACCTTCTCCAAGGGCGTCGTCATTCCTGAATTCATCTTCATGCTGTTCCAGATGACCTTTGCCGCCATCACGCCGGCCCTGATCATCGGCGCCTTTGCCGAGCGCATCAAGTTCGGTGCAGCCGTGCTGTTCTGCGCGCTGTGGGCGACCTTCGTCTATTTCCCGATCGCCCACATGGTCTGGGATTCCAACGGCATGCTGTTCAAGATGGGCGCGCTCGACTTCGCGGGCGGCACCGTCGTTCATATCAATGCCGGGATCGCCGGCTTCGTCGGCGCCATTCTCGTCGGCAAGCGCGTCGGCTTCGGCAAGGACATGATGGCTCCGCATTCCATGACGCTGACCATGGTCGGCGCATCCATGCTCTGGGTCGGTTGGTTCGGCTTCAACGCCGGTTCGAACCTCGAAGCTTCCGGCGGCGCAATGCTCGCGACCGCCAACACCTTCGTCGCAACCGCGGCCGCCATCATCTCCTGGTCGCTGGTCGAAACCTTCACCCGCGGCAAAGCCTCCATGCTGGGCGGCGCTTCGGGCATGGTCGCCGGTCTCGTCGCCATCACGCCTGCCGCCGGTATCGCCGGTCCGATGGGCGCGATCGTCATGGGCCTCATCGTTTCCCCGCTGTGCTACTTCTTCGTTTCGGTCGTGAAGAACAAGTTCGGCTATGACGATACGGCCGACGTCTTCGGCGTGCATTGCATCGGCGGCATCTTCGGCGCCATCGCGACCGGCGTCTTCGCCAGCGCTTCGCTTGGCGGCGTAGGCTATGCCGACGGCGTGACCATGGGCAGCCAGGTGGTCGTGCAGCTGACCGCCGTCGTCACCACCATTCTGTGGTGCGGTATCGGCTCTGCGATCCTCTACAAGATCGTGGACCTGATCATGGGCTTGCGTGTGACGACCGAAGCCGAGCGCGAAGGCCTCGACCTCGCCTCCCACGGCGAAGCCGCCTACCACAATTCCTGATGCGAGCTTGCGATGCCGGAGCGCGGTCTCCGGCATCGCCGAACGTCCCGTCGCGGCCGGTTTCATCGCAGACAGGCCGCTTTTGGCCCGAACCCCGGTTCGGGCCCTTTTTGTCTGCGGGGCAATAATCCCGCCGCGACGCCAAAGACCTGTCGGTTGGCGTGCATGGTTAACATGGCATTAACCCTCCTCTGATTAGGTAGCTCTAACCTGCCGGCGAGTGGGCATCGACCGATTCGCTTGCGCTATCGACAAGGAACGGGGCTGGATATCATGGGCAGAAGCAATTCGGCGGCGTTGAGCGGTCGCCCCGACCGTTTATCGCTATCGAGTGTAGTTTGGCGTCAGGTCAAGGGCCTGACAGGCTTCGCGGTGCTGTTCCTGCTGGCGCTCGCCGCCGCAGCGCTGGGCACCTGGAACGTCATGGACCCCAGCTATTCCTACGCGACAGCCAACGCGCCGACCAACCTGCTCGGTTTTCCAGGCGCCGCCTTTGCCGACCTCATGATGCAGTCGCTCGGCCTTGCCTCGGTTCTGGCATTGCTGCCCGTCGCTGCCTGGGCTTTGGCGCTGATTACCAACCGCAAGCTTCATCGCGTGCCTTCCCGTCTCGGCGCCTGGATCGGCGGCTGCATCGTCGCAGCCGGCTCCATCGCCTGCTTCCCGGCGCCGCCCACATGGCCGATTCCGAACGGCATCGGCGGCGTGATCGGCGATCTTCTGCTGCGCCTTCCGGCCCTCTTCATCGGCACTTATCCGAGCGGCGTCGTGGCCACGGTCATCGGCTCGGTTCTCGCCATTCCGGCCATCTGGCTCATGCTCTTCGCCTCCGGCGTCATCGGCGAAAACCTCGTGGAAGACGCGGATGAGGATGATGACGAATACGAGGAGACCCGCAGCCGCGCCCGCCGGGTGGGCGACGAGGACGAGGATGACGACCGCGGCGGCTTCCTGGCCAACTTTATGGCTTTCGGCGCCGTCATGCATGCCTGGTACAACACGCAGGCCCGCGTTCGCCGCCTGTTCGGCATGGGGCCGCGCAAGCGCCGCGACCACGCCTTCGATGCGCCCTATGATTTCAACGATGACGAATTCGGGACGCTGAACGAGCCCGTGCGCGCCAAGGCGCCTGTCGCTCGCGGCGATCGTCTCGAGCCGTCCATGGATGCTCCCGCGGCCCGCCGCGTCGTTTCCGCCCCCTCGATCAGCCTTGGCGACGACGAGGATGATGACGAGGATTCGCTTTATGATCGCGATCCGCGTCGTCCGGCCGATATCCTGCCCGACGACGAGGACGAGGATTGGCCGCTGACGGCCTCCGCATCGAAGGGGGCAGCCGCCGGCCATCGCGTCATTCCGGCCGCGCCGCGTCCGAAGCCGGGTGCGCGCGCCGAGCGCGAGGCGCAGACCTCCTTCATCCGTCCCTATGGCTTCCAGCTTCCGGCCGTTCACCTGCTCGCCGAACCGAAGGCCGTTGCCCGCGATGCGACGCTCTCGGCCGATGCGCTGGAACAGAATGCCCGCATGCTCGAAGGCGTGCTGGAGGATTTCGGCGTCAAGGGCGAGATCATCCATGTCCGTCCCGGCCCCGTCGTCACGCTTTACGAGCTGGAGCCGGCGCCCGGCATCAAGTCCTCCCGCGTCATCGGCCTTGCCGACGATATCGCTCGCTCGATGAGCGCGATCGCCGCCCGTGTCGCCGTCGTTCCCGGCCGCAATGCCATCGGCATCGAATTGCCGAACTCGACGCGCGAGACGGTCTATCTGCGCGAACTCATCGCCAGCCGCGATTTCGAGGCCTCCAAGGCGAAACTCGCCATGGCGCTCGGCAAGACGATCGGCGGCGAGCCCGTCATCGCCGATCTCGCCAAGATGCCGCATCTGCTCGTTGCCGGCACCACCGGCTCGGGCAAGTCCGTCGCCATCAACACGATGATCCTGTCGCTGCTCTATCGCATGACGCCGGAACAATGCCGCCTGATCATGATCGACCCGAAGATGCTGGAACTGTCGGTCTATGACGGCATCCCGCACCTGCTGTCGCCCGTCGTCACCGATCCGAAGAAGGCCGTCGTCGCGCTCAAATGGACCGTCCGCGAGATGGAAGAGCGCTACAAGAAGATGTCGAAGATCGGCGTGCGCAACATCGACGGCTTCAACAGCCGCGTCGAGCAGGCCGTGGCCAAGGGCGAGGCGATCAGCCGTACCGTGCAGACCGGCTTCGACCGCCAGACCGGCGAGGCGATCTACGAGACGGAAGAGTTCGACCTGAAGCCGATGCCCTATATCGTCGTCATCATCGACGAAATGGCCGACCTGATGATGGTCGCCGGCAAGGATATCGAAGGCGCGGTGCAGCGCCTTGCACAGATGGCGCGCGCCGCCGGCATCCATGTCATCATGGCGACGCAGCGCCCGTCGGTCGACGTCATCACCGGCACGATCAAGGCCAACTTCCCGACGCGCATCTCCTTCCAGGTGACGTCGAAGATCGACAGCCGCACCATCCTCGGCGAGCAGGGTGCGGAACAGCTGCTCGGCATGGGCGACATGCTCTACATGGCCGGCGGCGGGCGCATCCAGCGCGTCCATGGGCCGTTCGTCGCAGACGGTGAGGTGGAGGATATCGTCGCCTATCTGAAGACGCAGGGCGCGCCGCAATATCTCGATGCGATCACCGCCGATGACGACGAGGACGACGACGACGGGCATGGTCCGGCAGGCACCTCCAATCTTTCCGATTCGGAGGACCCGTACGATCAGGCGGTCGCGATCGTCCTGCGCGACGGCAAGGCCTCGACCTCCTATATCCAGCGCCGTCTCGGGATCGGCTACAACCGCGCGGCTTCCCTGATCGAGCGCATGGAGCAGGAGGGCGTGATCGGCCCGGCCAACCACGCCGGCAAGCGTGAAATTCTCGTTCCCACCGAGGCGGATATTCTGGATCGCTGAGGCGATCCGTCTTTTCGTCTTGCAGATCGCCTATGTTCAGCGAAATTTGATCGCGGCCCACAACCGGCCAGGGGCCGCTGCGCCATGAAGACGCCGATTTTGCGCGCCATGGACAAAGCATGAAGGAGAATTCGATGACCAAGTTCGATGCGCAGCCGTTCAACCGATTGTCCCTGACCCGCCGGCATTTCCTCGGCGCCGTGGTCGCGGCCGGTGCGGCTGGCGCTCTGCCGGTTTCGGCCCTTGCGCAGGCACAGGCAGCCGCCCTCAACCCCAACATCGCCCAGGCGATCGCCGATCATTTCTCGTCCATCAAGACGATGAAGGGCGGCTTCCTGCAGATCGGGCCGCGCGGCGATCAGATGAGCGGCGCATTCTTCATCCAGCGTCCCGGCAAGATGCGCTTCAACTACGATCCGCCGTCCCGCATGCGCGTGATCTGCGACGGCAACAACGTGCAGGTCATCAACGACCAGACGCAGACGCGCAACATGTATCAGCTGTCGAAGACGCCGCTCAGCCTGCTGCTTGCCAACAAGATCGACCTGTCCGCCGATATGGTGCGCAATGTCGATTCGCAGCCGGATCTCACCAAGATCACGCTCGGCAACCGCACCGTCTTCGGTGATTCCACGATTACGATGATCTTCGATTCGAAAAGCTACGATCTGCGCCAATGGACCGTGATCGATCCGCAAGGCAAGACGACGGATGTCATCATCAATAACGTGAAAACCAATCTCGCCTTCGACGACAGCGTCTTCCGTATCGACTATACGCGCTGATCGACGCCTGCCGTTTGACCTTGGGTAAGCGCCGAATGGCGCTTTTCTTTCCGCCTCCGCCGGTCTAAAGCCTTAACCGACTGGAGGGGTCGGGCGCTTCGCAGAATCGCCCGACCCCTCCCGCTGTCTGTTTTGACGCAACTCCGGGTAGGAAGCCGCTACGCACTTTTCCTGAGGTTGCGATAAGGGAAAGGCTTGGGGCATGGGATTCTCGATCGCGACCTGGAACATCAACTCGGTGCGGCTGCGCATGCCCATCGTCGAGCAGTTCGTCATGCAGGCCCGGCCCGACATCCTCTGCCTGCAGGAAACCAAGGTTCCGAACGAGCTTTTTCCGTATGCTCCCCTGCGTGCCCTTGGCTACGAGCATATCATCATCCATGGCCAGAAGGGCTATCACGGCGTGGCGATCGCCTCGCGCATTCCGCTGACCGAGGATCACCGGCAGGACTATTGCAATGTCGGCGACAGCAGGCATATCTCGGCAATCTTCGAGCGCGGCGGCCGGCGCATCCGCCTGCATAATTTCTACGTTCCGGCCGGCGGCGACGAACCGGATCGCATGATCAACCCAAAATTCGGCCACAAGCTCGATTTCATCGAGGAGATGAAGCGGCTGCATGCGAACGCCGAGCAGAACACCTCGGCGATCCTCGTCGGCGACCTCAACATCGCACCGCTGGAGCATGACGTCTGGTCGCACAAGCAGCTCCTGAAGATCGTCAGCCATACGCCGGTCGAGACCGATGGCCTGATCGAGGTCATGAAGCGCGGCGCCTGGCTCGACCTGATGCGCCAGCAGGTGCCGGCAAACGAGAAGCTCTATACGTGGTGGAGCTACCGCGCCAAGGATTGGGAGGCTGCCGACCGAGGCCGTCGTCTCGATCACATCTGGTCGTCCTCCGATCTCGGCCCGCTATTGCAGCGGATCGATATCCTCAAGGCGGCGCGCGGCTGGGATCGCCCGTCCGACCATGTGCCCGTGACGGCGCATTTCAATCTCTGAAGAGGTTGAAGATATTAGGGTCTTTCCGCTTTTCTTCGAAACGCGGAAACGCTCCAACCGTTTATTTTCACGCAATTCCGGGCGGAGACGTGCAAGGCGCTTTTCGGGCGGTGCTCTAGGAGAAACGGCCGAGCAGCGCGGCCGCTTGCCTCGCAAGGGCGGCAAAGTTTTCGCGGATGCGGTTCTGGATCAGCAGGCCGGCGTCGGGATATTCCTCGATCAGCCTGTGGAAGAGGGCGCGCGTGATGCGGATCACGTCGGATTCTTCGGCGGCGACCGCCGTATATTTCCGTTCCACCAGCGTCACCAGCGCGAGTTCGGAGAGCATGGTGCCGGCCTGCACGAGCGCTTCGACCTGCTTCTGCCCGCCCGCGTCGATCGTGCTGAGCTCGAAGCTGCCGCGCACGACGACATAAGCGCATTCGGCGGGCGATTTTTCCCTGAAAAGCGTCTGGCCCTGGTTCACATGGCGGCGGTCGGCGCCGAAGGCGATCAGCCGCAGCGGCTCATCGCCCATGCCGTGAAACAGCGGCAATTGCGACAGCAGTCGGATATCGTCGTTCAGCGCCATCTATCGCCTATGGAATGATCTTGTAGCCGCCGTTTTCCGTTACCAGGATTTCGGCATTGGAGGGATCGCGCTCGATCTTCTGGCGCAGGCGGTAGACGTGGGTTTCGAGCGTGTGGGTGGTCACGCCGGAATTGTAGCCCCAGACCTCCTCCAGCAGGATATCGCGGGTCACGACCTTCTGGTCGGCGCGATAGAGATAGCGGATGATGGCGGCTTCCTTTTCCGTGAGGCGGATCTTCTGCCCGTCTTCGGTGGTCAGCAGCTTCTGGCTCGGCTTGAAAAGATAGCGCCCCACGGTGAAGGTCGCATCCTCGCTCTGTTCGTGCTGGCGCAACTGCGCGCGGATGCGCGCCAGCAGCACGGCGAAGCGGAAGGGTTTGGTCACATAATCGTTCGCGCCTGCTTCCAGGCCGAGGATGGTGTCGGAATCCGTGTCGTGGCCCGTCAGCATGATGATCGGCGCCTTGAAGCCGTTCTTGCGCAGCAGCTTCACGGCTTCGCGGCCGTCCATATCGGGCAGCCCGACATCCATGATGAGGAGATCGACAGGCACGGTGCGCGCGGTGTGCACGCCCTTTCCGGCAGTCGCCTCCTGCAGGACATTGAATTCCTCGTAAAGCGACAATTGCTCGACCAGCATCTCGCGCAGGTCGTTGTCATCGTCCACCAGGAGAATGGTGCGTGCAGTCATGCCGTTCGGATCCTCGTTCTAATCCTACCTAAGTCCTACGCCAAATTGCATTTTTAGCAAGTCGCGAGGCGGCTCAGGGTTGGTCGTTTGCTTGAAACTGCTATGATTTCAAATGAAATCACGCGCAAAGCAAAAACATGTGAGGAAAATGGAAAAGACAAGGGCGGGAGCCGGACGGGGCGCTTCGACGATCGTCGTGCGTCCTCAGCCGGGCAAGAAGACGCGGGCGCTGGTGCAGGTCGGGCCCATGACCGTGCCGGCGGCAATCGGCCGATCCGGGCGCAGCATCCTGAAGCGCGAGGGAGACGGCGCGACGCCGATTGCGGCCATGAAGCTGCTCTACGGCTTCACGCGCGGCGACAACGTCCGCTTCCTGCGGACGGCCTTGCCGATGCGGCGCATCCGCAGGGACATGCTCTGGTGCGACGAGCCCGGCAATTCCAACTATAACAGGCTGGTGAAGGCTCCCTTCGGGCCGAGCCACGAGGAAATGCGGCGAAGCGACGGCCTTTACGATGTCTGCCTGGTGCTCGACTGGAACGTGAGGTCGCGCCGGCGTCACCGCGGCTCGGCGATCTTCTTTCATCTGATCAGGCCGGGCTACGAGCCGACCGCGGGGTGCGTCGCGGTCAACCTTCGCGACATGCGGCGCATCCTTCCGCTGCTGCGCAAGGGGACGACCGTCCGGGTTGTCTGACCCGATCCCACGGGGTTAAAATCGCAGCATTCTCCACTATATAGGTCTTCGACCGGCGCGCTCGCGCAGGCAGAATCCTTTTCTTTTCGAATTTAAATCACGCCTTCACTCCATCCCACCTCATCCCTTGGAGACCTATCGTGACCACGCAACCGACAATCACTTTCAATGACGGCAATTCCATTCCGCAGGTCGGCCTCGGCGTCTGGCAGACGCCGGAAAACGTCGCACCTTTGGCGGTCAGCACGGCTTTGAAAGCCGGCTATCGCCACGTCGATACGGCAGCCATCTATGCCAATGAAGACGGCGTCGGCGAAGGCATGCGCCAGTCCGGCGTCGCCCGCAAGGATATCTTCCTGACCACCAAGCTCTGGAATGAAGACCAGGGCTTCGATTCCACGCTGAGGGCCTTCGACGAAAGCCTGAAGCGCCTTGGCACGGATTATGTCGACCTTTACCTCATCCACTGGCCGTCGCCGCATCGCAACCGCTATATCGATACCTGGAAGGCGTTCGTTCGCCTCAAGGAAGAGGGTCGCGCCCGTTCGATCGGCGTCTCCAACTTCGTCGAGGCGCATCTCGACCGCATCATCGCCGAAACCGGCGTGACGCCGGTTCTGAACCAGATCGAGCTGCATCCGACCTTCCAGCAGAAGGAGCTGCGCGCCGTCCACCACAAGCTCGGCATCAAGACCGAATCCTGGAGCCCGCTCGGCCAGGGCAAGCTTCTGGACAATGCCGTCATCGGCAAGGTGGCCGCCAAGCACGGCCGAACGCCGGCGCAGGTCATCATCCGCTGGCACATCGACAACGGCCTGATCGTCATTCCGAAGTCGATCACCCCGAGCCGCATCGAAGACAACCTCAAGGTTTTCGATTTCAAGCTCGACGCAGACGATCTGGCCGAGATCGCCAAGCTCGATTCGGCCGGCGGGCGCATCGGCCCGGACCCGCTGAAGGCGAGCTTCTGATTTCAAGATTTGAGTTCCGGAAAGACCGGAAGCAGATGTTTCCGGCCTTTTCGCCATGGAGCGGCTCATGGTGCTTCTTTTGAGGAAAAGGTCCGCTTCGCGCGGGCAAAACCAGCGAGTGCCATCGCCAATGCCCCGACAATCAGCAGGGCCGCCGTCGCAAACGTGATTTGCATTCCGCTCGCTACCGCCTCTGGGGCTGCGGCGGCAATGTCGGTGGTTCCGGACGCCAGCGTGAAGATCGCGCCCATCACGGAGGCGCCGGTGATGAGGCCGAGATTCCGTGAAAGGCTCAGCATGCCCGATATGACGCCGCGCTGCTCTGGCATGACGTTGGACATGATCGTGGTGTTGTTGGCCGCCTGAAACGTCGCGTAGCTGGCGGTAACGATGACCAGTGGGCCGATATAGCCGGCGGCGGCGAATCTCCCTTGCAGCGCGGCGATCAGGAAGAGGCCGAAAATCATGCCGGCAAGACCGGTCACGCTCATGCGACGGGCGCCGAAGCGATCGGCGATGCGGCCGGCCGGCACGCCGGTCAGCGCCGAGACCAATGGCCCGGCCGACATGATAGCACCGACATGGGCGGCGTCGAAGCCGAGGGCGTGGGAGAGATAGAAGGGGCCGACCACCAGTGTCGCCATGATGACCGTGGAAACGAGCGTGCTCATGGCAAGGCCTGCGCTCAGCGAGGAATCGCGAAACATCGAAGGGCGCAACAGCGGCGACTTCACCTTCGTTTCGGCGCAGACGAAGAGAGCAATGCCGAGGGCGGCCGCCAGCAGCAGGCCGAGATTCAACGCGCCGAAGCGGCCGTGCCCCGTGGTCATGGCCAGCGCATAGGCGGCAAGCGCCAGGGCGAGCAGCAAAGTGCCGATGGCATCCGGTCGCGCCTGGGCTGATTTCCGTTCCCGGCGGTCCGCCGGCAGGAAGCGGGCAGCGAGAAGGAAATTCGCAATTCCCAGCGGCACATTGACGAGGAAGATGGTTTCCCAGCCGAAGCCGGCGATGAGGATGCCGCCGAGCGACGGGCCGAGCGTGGTGCCGATGGCGGACATGGTGCCGAGCAGGCCCATGGCGCCGCCGGTTCTTTCCTTCGGTACGGTTTCGCCGACCATCGCTACCGTCAGCGCCATCATCATCGCGGCGCCGAGGCCCTGCAAGGCTCTGGCGGCGAGCAGAGCCGGCAATGTGGGCGCGATGCCGCAAAACAGCGAGGCGAGCGTGAAAAGGCTTATTCCGGTCAGAAGCAGACGCCGCCGGCCGAAAATGTCGCCCAGTCTCCCGACGCTGACGATCAGGGTTGTTATGGCCAGCAGATAGGCAAGCACGATCCATTGCACCTGCTGAAAAGAGGCGCCGAATACCTGGGCAAGCGTCGGCAGGCCGACATTGGCAATGCTGGTATCGAGCGAGGGCATCAGCATGGAGAGCGACAGGCTGGCAAGCGCCCACCGCATCGGCAAGGCTGCCCTTGTGTGTCCGGCTTCACCCAATTCCTCAATGATCGGCTTCAACATGCGCTCCTTTTCCGGCGACGTCATAGAAAGTCCCGGCGGAAAAGTAGCTGTCGATGCGACATGGCGGAATGCGCACTGTTTGCACTTTATTCGTGCGCCTGACGCCATATATGGGAAAGCTGTGCTATGGTCGCCGCATGTCCGCGCCTGATCTCAACCTGCTCGTCACCCTGAATGCCCTGCTTGCGGAGGGCAGCGTCGCGCGCGCCGCCCGGCGATTGCGGCTCAGTCCCTCCGCCATGAGCCGCGCGCTGGCCCGCCTGCGCGAAACGACCGGCGATCCATTGCTGGTCAGGGCCGGCCGCGGGCTGGTGCCGACGCCGCGTGCTTTGGAATTGCGGGAGACTGTGGGCCGTCTCGTGCAGGAGGCGGAAGCGGCGCTGCGGCCGTCGGAGACGCTGGACGTGAAGCGGCTCTCCCGGATCTTTACGCTCCGCACGCGCGAGGGCTTCGTGGAGAATTTCGGGCCGCCGCTGATCGCGCGCATCGCGGAGCTGGCGCCTGGCGTGCGGCTCTATTTCACGCAGAAACTGGACAAGGACAGCGCACCGTTGCGCGACGGCACCGTCGATCTGGAAACCGGCGTCGTCGGCGACGATACGGGGCCCGAGTTGCGAACGCAGGCCTTGTTCCGGGATCGTTTCATCGGCGTGGTGCGGCGCGGCCATCCGCTGAGCGGCGGCGCCATGACGCCTGCACGCTATGCCGCCGGCCGGCATATCCTCGTCTCGCGCCGCGGTTTGCAGAAAGGGCAGGTCGACGAGGCGCTGGAAGCGCTGGGACTGAAGAGGCAGATCGTTACGATCGTCGGCAGCTTTTCGGCAGCGCTTGCCCTTGCGCGCTCTTCCGACCTGATCGTCAGCGTGCCGGAGCGCCATACGGGCAACCTGCGGGCCGATATGCATAGTTTCGTGCTGCCGGTGGCGGTATCGGATATGACGATCTCACTGCTATGGCACCCTCGCCTCGATGCCGATCCGGCACATCGCTGGCTGCGTGCCTGCATCCGCGATGTCTGCGCGGAGCGGCCTGCGGAGCTAGTCCCGGGATTCGAAGCTGGCTAAATAATTGCGCAGCAGGCCGTTCAGCGCCGCTCGCTCCTCTTCCGAAAGCGCCGCCACCAGCCGTGCCTGCGTTTCGACATGCGCCGTGACCGCCGCGTCGATCAGCTCGAAGCCTTTCGGTGTCAGGGATATCAGGAAGCTGCGGCCGTCGTTCGGGTTCTGGCTGCGTGTCACGAGGCCAGCCTTTTCCAGCTGGTCGATGCGGTTGGTCATCGTGCCCGACGTCACCATCATCGTCGCCATGAGATCGCCCGGCGAGAGCGCATAGGGCTCGCCCGAGCGGCGCAGGGTTGCCAGCATGTCGAAGTTCGCCGAATTCAGGTCGAAGCGGGCAAAGGTTTTTTCCATCTCGCGCGAGAGATGGAGCGTGAGATTGCGCATGCGCCCGAAGAGGCCCATGGCTGCGGTGTCGAGATCCGGCCGTTCGCGGCGCCACTGCTCGAGAATGTTGTCGATGCGATCCATGCCGGGACCTCGCCATGAATTTATCTTGACGTCAAGGTATTTTGCATTATCTTGAGGCCAAGATAAATTTCGGAAGCAGGGCCATGAACCGCAATTTCGACCTTCTGCTCACGGCCATTGCCCCGGCGATCTGGGGCAGCACCTATCTGGTGACGACGCAGCTGCTGCCGACCGGCTATCCCCTTACGGTCGCCATGCTGCGCGCCCTGCCGGCCGGGCTGCTGCTGCTTGCCATCGTGCGGCGAACGCCGCATGGGGTCTGGTGGCTGAAATCGCTCGTTCTCGGCGCGCTGAATTTCTCCGTCTTCTGGTGGTTGCTGTTCATTTCGGCCTACCGGCTGCCCGGAGGCGTGGCGGCGACGGTCGGCGCCGTCCAGCCGCTGATCGTGATCATATTGGCGCGGCTGCTGCTGGGATCGCCGATTCGCAGTCTTTCCATCATCGCCGCCATTGCCGGCATCGGCGGTGTCGCCCTGCTGATCCTGACGCCGAAAGCGACGCTCGATCCGATCGGCATTGTCGCCGGCATCGGGGGTGCCTTTTCCATGGCGGCGGGAACCGTGCTCAGCCGCCGCTGGCGACCCGAGGTCTCGCCCTTGACCTTCACGGCATGGCAGTTGACGGCGGGCGGCTTGCTGCTGCTGCCGGTCGCGTTGCTGCTCGAGCCGCCGCTGCCGCCTCTGACCGGCGCCAACATTCTCGGCTTCGCCTATCTCGGACTGATCGGCGCGGCACTCACCTATATTCTCTGGTTTCGCGGCTTGTCGCGGCTCGAGCCGTCCATGGTGTCGCCGCTCGGCTTTCTCAGCCCGACCACGGCCGTCATCCTGGGCTGGGCGGTACTCGGCCAGCAGCTGAGCCCGATGCAGATGTTCGGCATCGTCATCGTGCTCGGCAGCGTCTGGCTCAGCCAGCGGGCGCAGCAGGACCCGGCGGCAGGAAGTTCCGCGCAGGCGGCGAGCGAGCCCGTCACATCGAGGCGATAGGACGATCGAATTCAGTTCGATAAACAAAAAGGGCGGCCATCAGGCCGCCCTTTGTCATTCATGCCTTCGAACGGATCAGTTCCACTCGCGGATATCGACGAAGTGACCGGCGATCGCGGCGGCGGCGGCCATGGCCGGCGAGACCAGGTGCGTGCGGCCCTTGAAGCCCTGACGGCCCTCGAAGTTGCGGTTCGAGGTCGAAGCGCAGCGTTCGCCCGGCTTCAGGCGGTCGTCGTTCATGGCCAGGCACATGGAACAGCCCGGCTCGCGCCAGTCGAAACCGGCGGCCTTGAAGATCTTGTCGAGACCTTCGGCTTCCGCCTGTTCCTTCACGAGGCCGGAGCCTGGAACGATCATGGCGTCGACGGTCGATGCCACGGTCTTGCCTTCCACGACCTTGGCAACGGCGCGCAGGTCTTCGATGCGGCCGTTGGTGCAGGAGCCGATGAAGACGCGATCGATGTTGATCTCGGTCATCGGCGTACCCGGCTTCAGGCCCATGTAATCAAGGGCGCGCCACTTGGACGTACGCTTGGTCTCATCCTGGATTTCGTCCGGGTTCGGGACGACGCCCTGAACGGAGATGACGTCTTCCGGCGAGGAGCCCCAGGAAACGATCGGCGGCAGGCTTGCCGCGTCGAGCTTCACGATGCGGTCGTAATGCGCGCCTTCGTCCGATGTCAGCGTCTTCCAGTAGGCGATCGCCTGCTCCAGCGCTTCGCCCTTCGGCGCACGCGGCTTGCCCTTGATGTATTCGAAGGTGATCTCGTCCGGAGCGATCAGGCCGGCGCGGGCGCCGCCCTCGATCGACATGTTGCAGATGGTCATGCGGCCTTCCATCGACAGCGAGCGAATGGCTTCGCCGGCATATTCGATGACGTAGCCGGTGCCGCCGGCGGTGCCGATTTCGCCGATGATGGCGAGGATGATGTCCTTGGCGGTGACGCCCGGCGGCAGCTGACCGTCGACCTGCACCAGCATGTTCTTCGCCTTCTTCTGGATCAGCGTCTGCGTGGCGAGCACATGCTCGACCTCGGAGGTGCCGATACCGTGCGCGAGCGAGCCGAAGGCGCCGTGCGTGGAGGTGTGGCTGTCGCCGCAGACGATGGTCATGCCGGGCAGGGTGAAGCCCTGCTCGGGACCGATGATGTGGACGATACCCTGACGCTTGTCGCTCTCGGAGTAGTATTCCACGCCGAATTCGGCGGCATTCTTGGCGAGCTGCTCGACCTGGATGCGGCTTTCCTCGTTCTTGATGCCGAGGTGGCGATCCGGCGAGGTCGGAACGTTGTGGTCGACGACGGCCAGCGTCTTCTGCGGGGCATGAACCTTTCGACCGCTCATGCGCAGGCCTTCGAAGGCCTGCGGCGACGTCACCTCATGAACGAGGTGGCGGTCGATATAGAGAAGACAGGTGCCGTCGTCCTGTGCGTCGACCAGATGGTCATCCCAGATTTTGTCGTAAAGTGTGCGTGGAGCGCTCATGGCTACAGATCCAAATTGGCGGTGTCGAAAAGGGGATAGACGGATAAGGACCGTCGGCCTCGGGTGTGATCAGCGAAGTCGGCTGTTGAGCGCGCCCGAAATCATCGCAAAGAAGCGTGCCGGCAGGCGCTTGTGGTCCTGCAGCACGAAAGCCGTGACGTAACGCCCGTCTTTGCTCATGATCCTAGTCATGGGCATGCTCATATCAATTTTCAAAACCTTCGGCAATGGCGACAATGGGGTGTCCCGGTACGGTCGGCATTTGGCCGCACCGCTCACATTTGCGCGTCCGGCGGCTGACCGGGCGTCATGCGGGGGAAGGCGGAGCGGTCGCTGCCCGAACGCCGGCGCATCCAGGCTTCGAGCTGCCTGAGCAGCAGCGACAGGCCGATCGTCAGCAGCAGGTAGATGAAGGCGAGGATCGACAGCGTTTCGAAATAGCGGAAATTGGCCGAGTAATAGAGCTTGGCGAGCTGGCTGATATCGGCAACGCCGAGCACGGACACCAGCGAGCTGTCCTTCACCATGGCGATGAAATCGTTCGACAGCGGCGGCAGGATGACGCGGATCGCCTGCGGAAAGACGACGAGACGGAAGCGCTGGAAACGGCTGAGGCCGAGCGCTTTCGCTGCTTCGATCTGGCCTTGGTCGACGGCCTGTATGCCGGCGCGGAAGATTTCGGCGATGAAGGAGGAGTAGCCGACCGTCAGCGCAATGATGGTGCGCCAGACGAATGGCACGTCGCGCGTGACGAGCGGGCTTGTCCAGCCGGCGGAGACCAGCGGGGACGTGATAAAGTTATAGGCGGCGACGAAGGCCGGCGTGCCGACGAAGGCGACATAGGAGAGCAGCACCAGCATGGGAATGCCGCGCACGATCTCGATATAGAAACGCGCCACCTGCCTGAGCACGAGGAAATCCGACAGGCCGAGCAAGGCGAGCCCGAGGCCGAGCAGCATGGCAAGCGTAAAGGCCACCAGCGTCACGAAGATCGTGACGCCGATGCCATTCAGCAGAAGAGAGAATATCTGGGCGTAGAGGCCGTTTGCCGCGATTGCGATGGAGGCGACGACGCCGAGGATGGCAAGGGCGACCAGCCACCAGGGGAAATCATCCTTGCCATGGCGCCCGCCCGAGGCTGCAAATGGTGCCATCAGAGCGGGCTTCCGGTATGTCGATCTGCAGGGTTCATTGGCCCATCTTGTAGTCGAGGAACCACTTCTTGTTGAGCGCTTCGAAGGTGCCGTCGGCCTTGAGGCTGGCGATCGCGGCGTTGACCGGGGCGACGAGATCGGAGCCCTTCTGGAAGATGAAGCCGAAATCCTCGGAGCCGAGCGGGCCGCCGATCAGCTTCAGGCCGCCATTGGAGGCATCCACGTAACCCTTGCCGGCCGTGCCGTCGGTCAGCACGAGATCGACGTCGCCGGTCTTCAGTGCCTGCACGGTGGCGCCGAAGGTTTCGAAGGTCTTGATGCGCGGGTTCTGCTCGTTGCCGTCGAGGACTTCATAGACGGCGGTGTAGAAGGGGGTCGTGCCCGGCTGCGCGCCGATCAGGCCGTCCTTGAAGGCGGCGAAGCTCTTGGCATCGGTGAAGCGCGTCTCATCGCCGCGCACCAGCATGAACTGCTCGGAGCGCATGTACGGGTCGGAGAAATCGACCTTCTGCTTCCGGTCGTCCTTGATGGTGATGCCGGTCATGCCGATGTTGTACTGGCCTTCGGATACGGCCTGGATCATCGCATCCCAGCTGGTGTTCTGGTACTCGACCTTGAAGTTCAGGCGCTTGGCGATCTCGTTCATCGCGTCGTATTCCCAGCCGATCGCCTTGTTCGTCTTGGGGTCGATGAATTGCAGCGGCGGGTAGGCATTCTCGGTGACGACGACGACGGTCCTGCCGTTGAGGTTCGGAAGATCGGCGGCGAAGGATGCGAAGGGCGCAAGCACGAGGGCGCTGAGGCCCAGAAGGAACGAACGACGGAATGCCATGGAAATCTCCCCGATTAGCGTGGCGGAAAACTGTCATATTTGCAAAGCTCATGGCAAGGCCATTGCCACGGGCGCAATCACGAAAAATGGAAAAGCAACTCTAAAACTGGCGGTTGACGCAGAAATTTCCGCCTGCCGCGCGCGGGGCGGCGACTATCAAAAAAGGCGACCCGAAGGCCGCCTTTCATTGTCGCGATCCGTTGGATCGAAACTTATTCTGCTGCAGGCTCTGCGGCTTCAGCAGCTGCCTTTGCTTCAGCGGCTTCGGCTGCCGCCTTTTCAGCTGCGAGCGCCTGAGCGGCTGCAACCTTCTCGGCTTCGATGCGTGCCTTCTCGTCGGCAAGAGCCTGACGCTCTGCGTCGTTGAGCTTGCGGGCGCGGGTGCCGGTGTTCTCGACGATACGGGCAGCCTTGCCGCGCAGGTCGCGCAGGTAGTAGAGCTTGGCGCGACGGACCTTGCCGCGGCGAACGACTTCGACGCTTTCGATCATCGGGGAGTAGACCGGGAATACGCGCTCGACGCCTTCGCCGTAGGAGATCTTGCGAACGGTGAAGTTTTCCTGCAGACCGCCGCCGGAGCGGGCGATGCAAACGCCTTCATAGGCCTGAACGCGGGTACGGTTGCCTTCCGTGACCTTCACGTTGACGCGAACGGTGTCGCCGGCGGAGAATTCGGGAAGCGTGCGCTTGGCTTCGATCTTGGCGGCCTGTTCGGCTTCCAACTGCTGAATGATGTTCATAGTATCAACCTCGTTGTTGCTTCAACAGCCAGAGCGCCCGAACGATCTATCCTTGGTCGGACCCGAAGGTCGCGCCGCGCGATATATGCCAGTTACGGCAGGGGCGGATACGTCTGCTTTTCTTTGGTGGTTGATGGGAAATTTCCCATGCCGGGCGCGCACATATCCTATTGCCGCGCCTTTGTCACCCCTTGCGGCCGAATTAAGTGGCCGTTTGCCGCCTTGAGAGCGGCTTTGAACGGCGATTTATGGTCCAGCGCCGTTGCAGGCGCCGGGATCATGCCTTCCTCGGCTTTTTCCGTGTCGACGCGTTGAGCGCCGCCGCGGCACGAATGAGCGCTTTCAGCGCTTCCTCGTCGATCTCCTCGTTCTCGCGAATATCGATGGCCCGCCTCGTATTGCCCTCAAGGCTGGAATTGAACAAGCCGGTGGGATCGTCCAGCGAAGCGCCTTTCGCAAAAGTCAGCTTTACGATGCTCTTGTAGGTCTCGCCGGTGCAGATGATGCCGGCATGGGACCACACGGGAACGCCCCGCCACTTCCATTCCTCGACGATATCGGGCTCGGCCTGCCCGATGAGAGTCCGGACCCTGGCCAGCACCTTGCCCCGCCAGTCGCCCAGCTCCTCGATCCGCCGGTCGATCAGCCGGGACGCGGAGGCTGCCTGCTCCACCTCCGTTGCGTTGTCTTTTGCCATCCCCGGGGCCTCCTCGCTTTTCATGTCTGCCTGGACTCTTTACCGCTTGCTGGCGTTCGACGCCACCGCGCCTTGCCGGGAGGACATCTCCCCGGCGTCGATGTCCGGTCATGGCAGCCCAGGCCTCGATGCGCCTGGCCTTCGGGTTACTCTGGCTCGTGGATGCGTTGCGGCTCCGGCCGTGGGCGGCATGGCCCGATTGCCGGCGTAGCTGCGGACGAGAAGTCTCGACGCCGGGTCGATATCGTTATTTCTTCGACTGCTTTTCCAGCAGATCGGGCCGGCGTTCCCGCGTCAGTTGCTCGGCCTGCTCGCGCTGCCATCTGGCGATGGCCGCGTGATTGCCCGAGGTGAGCACGGCAGGGATTTCGCGGCCTTCCCATATCTGCGGGCGGGTATAGTGCGGATGCTCCAGAAGGCCGCCTTCGAAGCTTTCGTGCAGGCCGGAAAGGTCGTTGCCCATGACACCGGGCAGGATGCGGACGATTGCGTCGAGCAGGATCAGCGCGGCCGGTTCGCCGCCCGAGAGGATATAGTCGCCGATCGAGACCTCCTCGAGATCGCGGCCGTCGATGACGCGCTGGTCGACGCCCTCGAAGCGGCCGCAGACGATGATGACGCCGTCGCCGCTTGCGAGTTCGCGCACGCGCTTCTGCGTCAGCGGCTTGCCGCGCGGGCTCATCAGCAGGCGCGGGCGGTTGTCGTTTTCGCTGGCATGATCGATGGCGCGGGCAAGCACGTCAGGCTTCAGCACCATGCCGGCTCCGCCGCCGGCCGGCGTGTCGTCGACGGTGCGGTGCCGGTCGGTGGCGAAATCGCGGATCTGCACGGTGTCCAGCGACCATTGTCCGCGCTCCATCGCTTTGCCGGCGAGCGACGTGCCGAGATGACCGGGAAACATCTCGGGATAAAGCGTGAGGATGGTGGCCCGGAAACTCATGGCGCGGTCATGTCCCAAGGAGGATCACTTCTTCGTCTTGCCCTGCGGTTTTTCCGGCTTTTCCGGCTTGCCGATGAGGTCGTCAGGATTGTCGATCAGGCCGGCGGCCAGCGGATCAATCAGGATCTTGCCGCCCTCGAGGTCGATTTCGAGCACGGCGGCCTCCGAAAAGGGGATCAGCACGGGACGCTTGCCCGGGCCCTTCAGCTCCAGAAGATCGCCAGCGCCGAAATCGTAGATGCCGGTGACTGTGCCGTAACCGGTGCCCTGGTCGTCGACAGCTTCCAGCCCTTCGAGATCGGTATAGAAGAATTCGTCGTCATCGAGTTCTTCATCCGGCAGGTTGTCGCGCTCGATATAGAGCTCGAGCCCGTTCAGCGCTTCGGCGGCGTTGCGGTCGTTGACGCCGCGAAAGCGTACGACGACCATATTCTTGGCCTCGCGGATTTCCAGAACCTCGAAAGTCCGGCCGTCCATGCTGTGCAAGTGGCCGTAATCGCCAAGCGCAGCGGGGTCCGAGGTGTAGGCGCGGGCGCGCACCTCGCCCCTCAGGCCCTGGGCCGCGCCGATGGTCGCCATCAATACCGGGTTTTGCAGTGTCGTCATGGTCTCTTCGCCGATTGCCGGATCAATTTGCGTTCTCTCATAGGATGAACACCCGCTGATGGGAAACAAAAAACGGGCAGCATGTCGCCATGCCGCCCGTTCTCGATCGTCACAGGGACGGATTATTCAGAAGCGGCAGCGGCGGCGTCAGCAGCCTTCTGAGCCTTTTCGGCAGCGCGTTCCTGAGCGCGCTTGCCCGGCTTTGCCTTTTCCGGGTTGCTCTTGGCGTCGCGCTTTGCGAGGCCTGCTTCGGCGAGGAAGCGCAGAACGCGGTCGGTCGGCTGGGCGCCGTTGTCGAGCCAATGCTTGATGCGCTCGCCGTCCAGCTCAACGCGCTTGGCGTCGTCCTTGGCAAGCATCGGGTTCCAGGAACCGAGCTTTTCCAGGAAGCGGCCGTCGCGCGGCGAGCGGGCGTCGGCAACGACGACGTGGTAGTACGGGCGCTTCTTGGAGCCACCGCGGGCGAGACGAATTTTCAGTGCCATGTCTTTACTCCTTAGGCTTTTCTTGACCGCTTCGTTGTGCGGTATGGTTACGTCGCGCTGCTTTTTTCTTGCCGCGTGATCCCAGTCGAAAACGTGCTCTCGTCTTTCGGGATCATGCGGCCGGGGCTTACCCTTTGAAATCCGCAGCGATCTGTTCATGATGCCGGATGACTTCCTTGATGACGAAGTTCAGGAACTTCTCGGCGAAATCCGGGTCCAGATTTGCGTCCTTTGCCAGGCGGCGCAGGCGCTCGATCTGAAATTCTTCGCGCGCCGGGTCGGCCGGCGGCAGGTCGTACTTGGCCTTCAGCACGCCCACTTCCTTCGTGCAGCGGAAGCGCTCGGCCAGCATGTGCACCAGTGCGGCATCGATATTGTCGATCGACTGGCGATAGTTGCCCAACTGGGCCTTTACGTCTGGATCAATCATGGGGGTCAACGATCCTTCTCACTTCTTCTTCGGCAAACCGGGCAGGCCCGGGAAACCACCGCCAAGACCCGGCAGCTTGGCACCGCCGAGACCGGGCAATCCGCCACCGCCGCCGAGGCCCGGCATGCCGCCGGGACGGCCGAGGCCGGCGGCTTCGGCCTGCTTCTGCAGGGCTTCGAGCTGCTTGGGGTCCATGTTCGACAGGTCGGGCATGCCGCCCATGCCGCCGCCGAGGCCCATCTTGCCGGCAAGGCCGCCCATCAGCTGCTTCATCATGCCGCCTTTGCCCTTGCCGCCCATCATCTTCATCATGTCCGCCATCTGGCGGTGCATCTTCAGAAGCTTGTTGATGTCGGAGGCGTCGGTGCCGGAGCCGGCGGCGATGCGCTTCTTGCGGGAATGCTTCAGCAGGTCCGGATTGGCGCGCTCCGCCTTGGTCATCGAGGAGATGATGGCGAGCTGGCGCTTGAACAGGCGGTCGTCGAGACCGGCGGCAGCCATCTTGTCCTTCATGCCGGACATGCCGGGCATCAGGCCCATGATGCCGCCCATGCCGCCCATCTTCTGCATCTGGCCGAGCTGGTCGGCGAGGTCGTTCAGATCGAACTTGCCCTTGGCCATCTTGGCGGCCATGGCGGCCGCCTTCTCGGCGTCGATATTCTCGGCCGCCTTCTCGACGAGCGAAACGATGTCGCCCATGCCGAGGATGCGGTCGGCGATACGGCGGGGATGGAATTCCTCCAACTCGCCCATTCTTTCGCCGACGCCGATCAGCTTGATCGGCTTGCCTGTCACGGCGCGCATCGAAAGGGCCGCGCCGCCGCGGCCGTCGCCGTCCATACGGGTCAGCACGAGGCCGGTGATGCCGACGCGCTCGTCGAAGTTGCGGGCGAGATTGACGGCGTCCTGACCGGTCAGGCTATCGGCGACCAGCAGGATTTCGTGCGGATTGGACTTCTTCTTGATATCCGCCATCTCGACCATGAGCGGCTCGTCGATATGCGTGCGGCCGGCGGTGTCGAGGATGACGACGTCATGGCCGCCGAGCTTGGCGGCCTGCACGGCGCGGGCGGCGATATCGGTCGGCGACTGGCCGGCGATGATGGGCAGAGTGTCGACGCCCGTCTGCACGCCGAGCTGGCGCAGCTGCTCCTGCGCGGCCGGGCGGCGCGTGTCGAGCGAGGCCATCAGGACCTTCTTGCGGTCGCGGCTCGTCAGACGGTTGGCGATCTTCGCGGTCGTGGTGGTCTTGCCGGAGCCCTGCAGGCCGACCATCATCACGACGACCGGAGCCGGGGCATTGAGATCGATACCGACGCCTTCGCCGCCGAGCATTTCGATCAGCTCGTCATGGACGATCTTGACGACCATCTGGCCGGGCTTGATCGACTTCAGAATTTCGGCGCCGACGGCCTTTTCGCGGACGCGGTCGGTAAAGGAGCGAACGACATCCAGCGCCACGTCGGCTTCGAGCAGCGCGCGGCGAACCTCGCGGAGTGCTGCGGAAACATCGGCTTCCGAAAGCGCGCCGCGGCCTGTCAGTCCATTCAGAATGGAACCAAGACGGTCCTGGAGGTTTTCAAACATCGGTTCTTCCTTATCGATCGCTTGGAGCTTTGAATTTGCGCATGGGCGCGGCTCATCGCTCGAAAACGTCGTGCTTTTCCATGACGAAAACAAGACGCAAAGCCAAAAAGCACCCGAGGGCGCATCGCGCTGTCGGGTGTTGACCTCCGGGATCTCTTTATACCTTATATGGGTCCCGGTCGGTGGCTCGGAGGCTTGTGCTCGTCGCAGATTGCGGGCGATAAACAGGAAAAGGCCGGCAAAGTCAACCCAAGGCCGCGGAAATGCCGCATGTGCGCTGACCATATTGGCATATCAATGTCGTTTTGGCCGTACCATCGTCTTCCAATTGTAGTATCGATCCCCGCCAGAGACACGAATCCCCGAGACCGTTCCGAATGAATGACGCAGCCCTGACCGATCTTCTCGCCGCCTGCCGCGCCTATGCCGGCGGCCGGGTCGACAGCCGTTTCAACGCGGCAGCGCAAGCCTTCTATGCGAGTGCCGTCGCCCAGCCGAAAATCGTGGCGCGGGCAGCGCGCGAGCTTGGTCGGCTGCCGCCTCCGGGTGCTGCCGTCCTCGCCAACATGCTCGGTACCATCATCGAAAAGGGCGGGTCGGTCGAACGCAGCGGTCCGGCCGTGTGGGAGCTTTATCTCGCATGGCTGCCACAGATCCACCGCGGCTTTGCCGGCCGCAAGGAACTGAGCCCGCGGCAACGGCAACTGCTCGACGCGTTCCAGCTGCTCGGCCAATCCGTGGTTTCGCATCTTTCCGCGATGCAGCAGGAGCGCATGCTCGCCGCCGGCAACAAGGCGCTGATGGCGCAGCTTGCGGAATTGCAGGATTACACGCCGGGCGCGGCCTGGGTCCGTCAGGTGCTCCTGAGCCGAAGCGACGACCTGCTGGTGCTGCATCTTTCAAGCCGCCAGGGCTTTCGGTTGCGCTACGAGAATATCGTCAACGGTTTTCATCTCTTCACGCTCATCCAGGCGGCCATCGGCGAGCGGCTTCCCGGCGGGCGCTCCTCCAACCGCTTCATCGTCGACATGGCGCGCTGCGTGACCGTGGCCGAGGAGGGCAGTGACGAGCCCTGGTGGCGCTATGAGACAGTTCAGCCCGATGAGCCAAGTCTTGTCGAGATTTCCGGCGAGGCATCCGTCGAGACGATTTCCCGCATCGATGGCCGGCAGATCATCCTGCTTTCGCCTGCCGCCGAAGGGGCGGCGCTGTGGGATACGAGCTTTTTCACGCCGCAGCTTTTCGCCATGCCGGCGAATGTCGTGCTGGAGGAGGCGCTGACGACGGGCGAGGTCGAGGAGTGGTTCGCCAAGGCCGGCTTGCCGTCCGGCGAGGCGACGGGTGTGGAAGGGGCGGACAGGGCATGACCAGCACATCCGGCCCGGCCAGGAAAAATCCCTATTATCAGGGTCCGGTTTCCGATCACTTCGACGGTCGACGCTTCTTCAATCCCGGCGGCGTCGAGCCGGGCGGGGCCTTCGATCTCCTGCGCTGGCAGTTAGGCGGCGGCCGGGTGCGCTGGCCCAATCCCGTCATCAGCGCGTTTCCTCCGGCCAAGCCCGACAGGCACGTCTTCGGCGAACAGATGCGGGTGACGATGGTCGGTCATGCCTCGATGCTTTTGCAGATCGCCGGGCTGAATATCTTGACCGATCCGGTCTGGTCGGAGCGGGTCAGCCCCTTCCGGTCGGTCGGGCCGAAGCGGGTGGTGCCGCCCGGCATCCGCTTCGAGGATTTGCCGCATATCGACCTCGTGCTGGTGACGCATAATCACTACGACCACCTCGATCTCGCCACGCTTGGCCGCCTGCAGCAGACGCATCGGCCGAAAATCGTCACGCCGCTCGGCAACGACACGATCATCCGCCGCGCCGTTCCCGACGCCGACATCACCGTGGTCGACTGGGGCAACCGCATCGCCGTCAAGGCCGGCGTGACGATCGATGCCGAACCATGCCATCACTGGTCGGCGCGCGGCATGGGCGACCGGCGTATGGCGCTCTGGGCCGCATTCGCGCTCACCACGCCAGCGGGCAAGATCTATCATATCGGCGACACCGGCTTTCACGGCGGCATCAACTACGAGGCGGCGGCCGGCAAGCATGGCGGTTTCCGCCTTGCGATCCTGCCGTTCGGCGCCTATGAGCCGCGCTGGTTCATGAAGGGCCAGCATCAGAATCCGGAGGAGGCGGTGAGGGGCATGAAGCTCTGCAACGCCGCCTATGTCGCCGGGCATCACTTCGCGACCTTCCAGCTGACGGATGAGGGCATCGATGCGCCTGTTCAGGCGCTGGATACCGCGCTGAAGGCCGAGGGCGTGGAGCCGGATCGCTTTCGCCCGCTCCGGGCAGGGGAAGTTTTTGACGTGCCTGTTGGCTGAGGATGCTGTGGAGCTGAAAGAACCTTCTCCCCTCGGCGGAGAAGGTGGCCCGAAGGGTCGGATGAGGGGGCTAACCATCTTGAAGCCGCGACTTTCGTAATCCGGCAGCTCCTCCCGCCTCATCCGCCTGTCGGCACCTTCTCCCCGAGGGGAGAAAAGGTTGCGTGGCCGCCTTAGGGGCATCGCGCCCTACTGTCTAATTTCGGGCTCGACCAGTTTCGCCAGATTGACCAGCGATTCCTGCCAGCCGAGATAGCAGGCTTCCGGCGGAATGACGTCGGGCACGCCGGCCTGGGTGATGTTGACCTCGGTGCCGACGAGAACCTTCTTCAAGATCACGGTCACTTCCATTTCGCCCGGCAGGTTCGGGTCGTCGAATTTGTCGGTGTAGCGCACCAGCTCGCCCGGGATCAGCTCGCGGAAATCGCCGCCAAAGGCATGGCTTTCGCCCGTCGTGAAATTGCGGAACGACATTTTGAACGTGCCGCCGACGCTCGGCTCGAGATGATGCACGGTGCACGCAAAGCCGTTCGGTGGCAGCCACTTGGCAAGCGCATCCGCTTCGATGAATGCGCGATAGACCTTTTCCGGGCTGGTGGCCAGGACGCGGTGCAGGCGTATGGTATTCGGCATTGTCAAAATCCTTCTGGTTTGACGGAGTGGACGAGCCTAGGACGGGTGAGGTTTCGGTGATCCGACACTCTGTTCCGAATTTTTTGAAAATAGTTCGCCGTGTGACGACTACTATGACTTAGCACGCACCAATAGACTGGCGGCGACTTCAATCGGCGGCGTGACGTGGTCGAATAATAACTGATCGCAACGCGCGTGCGCATCTTGAAGTTACAGCCGATAGTGTACGATATGAATCGTATACCAGTTTCAGCTGCGGTTGTTCGATGAGTGATGTCGACGAGTGGAAAAGTAGGCATATCCTGATAAGAATGACTATACTTGCTGCCTTGGCTTGGCTCTTTTTTTGCCTGCTAGTTGTGATCCTCTTTCTGGTCTGTACGGAGTTGTCGGGCTATCGGTTTCTTCCGTCGACCGAATGGATTGCGTCGACAGGCCGATTGGGCGTTGTAGTCGGCGCGGCCACGGCCGTAGCTTTGTTCTTGCTTGGACTTTCTGATGCTCTACGAAAACTCAGAAATGGAACGCTGGAAGGTACGTTGAAACCGATACTGGTTGTCTTGGTTTCTCCAGTTCTCGGGTATTTTTGGGGTTATATAGTCGGGATCATAACATGGCCAATGGTCCTGGCCCTGGTCGCGGGGCATCACGAAGAGCTTGCCTATACGGTAGGCCGCGCCGACAACCATTATGAAAAACATTGTTATTCCCCTTTGGAGCTTCAGGGGCTTATGGTTGGATTTGACAAAGTGTGCGGTGTTTCCGACGAGTTCAGGAAAGGCCTGACAACCGGTACACATATTATCATTGCTGGCTACGGCACTCGGTACGGCCTTTTTGCGACCGAGCTACGTCGAGACAATTGATACTTGGCTCGTGGTGCATGCTTGGCCGCTTCCGACTACGCCGCTTCACCCCACTGGTAATTCCCCCGCAATTCCGCCATATACAGCTCGAAAACACGGACGGACATGGCATCATGAGCAATACGGTCGAATTCGCGAGGATGAACGGGCTTGGCAACAAGATCCTGGTCGTCGACATGCGCGGCCGCAAGGATGTGGTGACGCCTGCGGCGGCGATTGCGCTCAATGCGGATCCGGCAACCCAGTTCGATCAGATCATGGCGATCCACGATCCGAAAACGCAAGGCACCGATGCCTGGATCGATATCCTCAACTGCGACGGCACGAAGGCTCAGGCCTGCGGCAACGGCACGCGCTGCGTCGTGCAGGCGCTGGCCGCCGAAACCGGCAGGAAGGCCTTCACCTTCCAGACCGTCGCCGGCATCCTGAATGCCAGGGAGCATGAGGACGGGACGATTTCGGTCGATATGGGCACGCCCGTCTTTGCCTGGGACAGGATTCCGCTTGCCGAGGAGTTTGCCGATACCAGCCGTATCGAACTGCAGATCGGGCCGATCGACAACCCTATCCTGCATTCGCCTTCGGCGGCGTCGATGGGCAATCCGCATGCGATCTTCTGGGTGGACAAGGACCCGATGTCGTTCGATCTCGATCGTTTCGGCCCGTTGCTTGAAAACCACCCGATGTTTCCCGAGCGCGCCAATATCACGCTGGCGCAGGTTCTCTCTCCGACGTTGCTGCGCACCCGTACCTGGGAGCGCGGCGCCGGCCTGACGCTTGCCTGCGGTTCTGCCGCCTGCGCCTCCGCCGTCAGCGCCGCCCGCACCGGCCGTACCGGCCGAAAGGTGGCGATCGACGTTGCCTCCGCGCCGGCACCTGGCCGTCTCACCATCGAGTGGCGAGAAGGCGACGACCACGTCGTCATGACCGGACCTGCGGAATGGGAATGGTCCGGCAGGGTCGATCCGATCACCGGCCTTTGGGCGCGCGATGAAGAGCAGGGGGCTCAGGCGCGGTGAGCGGGGTCGAGGTCATTACCTTCGGCTGTCGTCTCAACACCTATGAATCCGAAGTGATGAGGGCCGAGGCGGAAAAAGCCGGGCTCAACAATGCCATTCTGGTCAATACCTGCGCTGTCACCGGCGAGGCCGTGCGTCAGGCACGTCAGGCGATCCGCCGCGCGCGCCGCGACAATCCGCATGCGCGCATCATCGTGACGGGTTGCGCTGCCCAGACCGAGAAGCAGACCTTTGCCGAAATGGCTGAAGTGGATGCCGTGCTCGGCAACGAGGAAAAACTGAAGAGCGCTTCCTACCGTGCGCTTCCGGATTTCGGCGTTTCGGCGGAAGAGAAGCTGCGCGTCAACGATATCATGAGCGTGCGGGCGACAGCGCCGCAGATGATCCGCCATATCGATGGCCATGTGCGCGCCTTCATTCAGGTGCAGAACGGCTGCGACCATCGCTGCACCTTCTGCATCATTCCCTATGGCCGCGGCAATTCGCGCTCGGTGCCGATGGGCGCCGTCGTCGATCAGGCCCGCAATCTTACCGAAAGCGGCTATCGCGAGATCGTGCTGACTGGCGTCGATGCCACCAGCTACGGCGCCGATCTGCCGGGAACGCCGACGCTCGGCCTGCTTGCCAAGACGCTGCTGAAGCAGATCCCCGATATCCGCCGGCTGCGGCTGTCCTCCATCGACAGCATCGAGGCCGATCAGCATCTGATGGATCTCATCGCCGACGAGCCGCGCTTCATGCCGCATCTGCATCTCTCGCTGCAGCATGGCGACGACATGATCCTCAAGCGCATGAAGCGGCGGCATTCTCGCGCCGATGCCATGCGCTTCATCGAGGATGTGCGGCGCCTGCGCCCCGAGACGAGCTTCGGCGCCGATATGATCGCCGGCTTTCCGACGGAGACGGAAGAGATGTTTGCAAACGCGGTCGGCCTGGCCGAAGAAGCCGGCATCGCCCATCTGCATGTCTTCCCGTATAGCCCGCGTCCCGGCACGCCCGCCGCCCGCATGCCGCAGCTCGACCGCGCTCTGGTCAAGGAGCGCGCCGCCCGTCTGCGCGAGGCTGGACAAAGATTGCACCAGGCCCATCTGGACAAGATGGTCGGCACGCGGCAATGGCTGCTTGTGGAGAATAACGGGCTGGCGCATACGGAAAACTTCACGCTTGCCGCCGCCCCCGGCCTTCGCCCGCGCGACCTTGTGCAGGTCGCAATCACCGGCCACAATGGCAAGCACCTCGACATGCAACTTCTGGCCGCCGACGCGGCCTAATGCTTCAACGGACATTTCATGGCGCTCGGTTTCATCAAAAAAGTCTTCACCTTCGGCCGTGAGAAGCCGGCCGAGGAGCAGGCGCCTGCGGAGGTAGTTACGCCGGAAGTCGCCGAACCTGTTCCGGCGCCTGAAGCACCTGTTGTCGATATTTCGCCGGCTTCCGAATTTGTCGAGTCCGCGTTGCCCCCCTCTGTCCCTTCGGGACATCTCCCCCACAAGGGGGGAGATCGGCTGGAGGATGCAGCGCCGGTTGAACAAGAGCGGCAGGCTGAAAGCGAGGCGGATGCTTCCATTGCAAAAGATATCGAGGCCGTTGAGGTTCCAGGCTCCCTTGAATCCGGGGCGCAAGAGCAGCATGAAGACCTTCAGGCAATCGAACCGGAGCAACCCGCCGATACTGAAGCCAGCATAGTTTCGGAAGAGCACCCCATCGAACCGATCTCCCCCCTTGAGGGGGAGATGTCCGACAGGACAGAGGGGGGTGAGGAGGTTCCAGCGCATTCGGAACCTTCGTCGGAAAGCACGGAGGAAGCCAAGGCTACCTCGGAAAACACCGAAACCCCATCTGCCCCCATCCTCCCCAAAGGCTTCTCTACCGCCGCTTCTGCCCCTGCGCCCACTCCGGAAGCCCCGAAGCAAAAACTTACCTGGTTCCAACGCCTGCGCGCCGGCCTTGCGCGCACGTCCACGCAGCTGACCGGCCAGATCGCCGCACTTTTCACCAAGCGCAAGCTCGACGACCAGACGCTGCAGGATCTGGAGGATCTGCTGATCCAGGCCGATCTCGGCGTCGAGACGGCGATGCGTGTCACCGATACGCTGGCCTCGGAGCGATACGGCAAGGATGTGACCGGCGAGGACGTCGGCCGCATCATGGCGCAGGAAATCGCCAAGGTGCTAAAGCCCGTCGCCAAGCCGCTGCAGCTCGATCTCAGCCACAAGCCGCATGTCATCCTCGTCGTCGGCGTCAACGGCACCGGCAAGACGACGACCATCGGCAAGCTGGCGGCGAAGCTCTCCGGCGCCGGGCTGAAGGTGATGGTCGCCGCCGGGGATACGTTCCGCGCGGCCGCCATCGAGCAGCTGAAGATCTGGGCCGACCGCACCAAGTCGGAATTCATCGGCACCAAGCTCGGCGCCGATGCCGCCGGCCTTGCCTTCGATGCGTTCCAGCAGGCCAAGGCCAACAAGAGCGACGTGCTGATCATCGACACCGCCGGCCGCCTGCAGAACAAGGCGGAGCTGATGGCCGAGCTTGAAAAGATCGTTCGTGTGCTCGGCAAGCTCGATCCGGATGCGCCGCATACCGTGCTGCAGACGCTTGACGCCACGACCGGGCAGAACGCCTTGAACCAGGTGGAGATCTTCCGCAACGTCGCCGGCGTCAACGGTCTCATCATGACCAAGCTCGATGGGACGGCGCGCGGCGGCATTCTCGTCGCCATCTCGGCCAAGCACAAGCTGCCGGTCTATTTCATCGGCGTCGGCGAGGGTGTGGACGATCTCGAGCCGTTCGAGGCGGAGGATTTCGCCAACGCCATCGCAGGGACAGGTGCCGGAAGCAGCCAATGAACGACAAGAACAAATTCGACGATAGCGAAAGTGCCGCGATGACGACCAGCGACAACGAACTCACCCCAAGCGCTGCCGACAAGCACCATCCGATGCTGAAGCTGGTGCTGGAACTCGGACCATTGCTGGTCTTCTTCTTCGGCAATCTGCGCGGCGACTGGCTGGCCCAGCATTTTCCGCAGCTGGCAACGCTTGGCGGCCCGCTCTTCGTCGCCACCGGCCTGTTCATGGCGGCAACGGTGATCTCGCTTATCGTCTCGAAGGTGATGCTCGGGCATCTGCCGCTGATGCCCTTCGTCTCCGGCATCGTGGTGCTCGTCTTCGGCGCGCTTGGCATCTACCTGCAGAACGAAACCTTCATCAAGATGAAGCCGACCATCGTCAATGCGCTGTTCGGCGTCGTGCTGCTCGGCGGCCTTGCCTTCGGCAAATCACTGCTCGGCTATGTCTTCAATGCCGCCTTCCAGCTGGACAGCGAGGGCTGGCGCAAGCTCACCCTGCGTTGGGGCCTCTTCTTCTTCGTTCTTGCCGTGCTCAACGAAGTGGTCTGGCGCGGTTCGAACTGGCTCTACCTGCCCGACGTGAAGGCCGCGGACAATCTCTGGGTCAATTTCAAGGTTTGGGGAACGATGCCGATCACCATCCTCTTCACCCTGTCGCAGATGCCGCTCATCATGAAGCATACGGTCGAGCCGCCGGCGGAAGGCGGGAAATGACCGAGACAGTTGACGCGCAAAACCGCTACCGGCAGCAGAGCTTCTGGTTCATCGCCTGTGCCGTCGTTCTGTTGGTGCAGATCGTCGCCGAATACATGATGGGCCGCGTGCCGATCTGCACCTGCGGCTACGTGAAGCTTTTCGAGCCGGTGGTGAAATCCAGCGGCAACTCGCAGCATATCGCCGACTGGTACACGCCGTCGCACATCATCCACGGCTTCCTCTTCTTCGGGCTGACGCATCTGATCATGCGCGGCAAGCCGTTGTCGATGCGGCTGTTCGTGGCCATGCTGATCGAATCCGGCTGGGAAATCCTGGAGAATTCCCCGATCATCATCAATCGCTATCGTGCCGCGACGATCTCGCTCGACTACGTCGGAGACAGCATCCTCAACTCGTCGATGGATGCCGTGTTCATGGTGGTCGGATTCCTGTTCGCCTGGCGCGCGCCGGTGCTGGTGACGGTTGCCATCGCCATTTTCTTCGAGCTGCTCACCGGCTACCTGATCCGTGACAACCTCACGCTCAACGTGCTGATGCTGGTCTGGCCGGTCGATGCGATCAAGACCTGGCAGGGCGGGATTTAGTCTTACCCTCGCCCCTGCGGGGAGAGGGTGGCGCGATAAGCGCCGGGTGAGGGGGCGCTACCGGGAGAGCCGCCTCCAGTTTGCCACTTCAGGTCCTCGTCGCTTCGCTTCCCGGTCCCCTCATCCGCCCTTCGGGCACCTTCTCCCCGAGGGGAGAGGGAAGTTACGGAGCAGATTTCCCCTGCGCCTTCGCTATTGCCGGATACAGCCCTTCCTTCAGGCTGGTCGGCGTGAAGGGGCCGACCTGCTTGTAGAGGATCGTGCCGTCGGGCGAGACGAGATAGGATTCCGGAATGCCGTAGACGCCCCAGTCGATGGCGGCGGAGCCGTTCGGGTCGATGCCGATGGCGTTGTAGGGATTTCCGAGTTCGCCGAGGAAGCGGAGCGCGTTCTCGCTCGTGTCCTTGTAGTTGATCGCCACGATGTTGAGCTGGCCGCTCTTGGCGAGTTCCTTCAGCACCGGATGCTCGTCGCGGCAGGGGATGCACCAGGAGGCGAAGACATTGACGAGGGTCAGCTTGCCCCTGATGGCATCATCGGTGAGCGCGGGCAGATTGGAACCTTCAAGCGGCGGCAGGGCGAGCTTGGGCGCCTTGGTGCCGATCAGGGCCGAGGGAATGGCCGATATGTCGGTGCCGTGTACTTCCTGATCGTACATGACCTTGCCGACGGCAAGGGCGATGCAGGCAAAGACGATGAGCGGGATCAACGCCAGCAGATAGCGCGCCGTGCCGCCCGATTTCGGCCGATCGTTGTTGTCGGTATCGGCAGTCATTTCGCATCGCCTTCGGGCGGGCGCTTGGAGCGGCGGCGAATGCCGGAGGCTTCGAGCGCCGCCAGTTCGCGGCGGCGCAGGCGTCCGTCGATCCATATCCAGGCAATGACAGCGAGGATCATGACCGCGGCAAAGCCGTAGGACCCGAAAACGTAGAAGGGATGCGTCATGCTATTCCTCCCGGCTGGCCATGCGTGCGGCGATGCGGCGCTGCGCGGCAATGCGCCGCCGCCAGATCTCGTTGCGGATCGCCATCAGATGCAGCGTGAAGAACAGCAGCGTGAAGGCGAGCGCCATGGTGAAGAGCGGCCAGAGGAATTCCGCGTCGATGGCCGGTCCATCCATGCGCATGATGCTTTCCGACTGATGCAGCGTGTTCCACCAGTCGACGGAGAACTTGATGATCGGGATATTGACGAAGCCGACCAGCGTCAGGACGGAGGCGACGCGGGCCGCCTTCGACGGATCGTCCATGGCGCGGTTCAGCGCGATCAGGCCGAGATACATCAGGAACAGGATGAAGACCGAGGTGAGGCGCGCATCCCAGACCCAATAGGTGCCCCACATCGGCTTGCCCCAGAGCGAGCCGGTGACGAGCGCGATCAGGGTGAAGGCGGCGCCGAGCGGCGCTGCCGTCTTGCCGGCGACATCGGCCAGCGGATGGCGCCAGACGAGCGTGCCGATCGCCGACATGCTCATGATCGTGTAGCACATCATCGAAAGCCAGGCCGCCGGGACGTGGATGTACATGATGCGGACGGTATCGCCCTGCTGGTAATCGCCTTCCGTGGAGAAGGAGAGATAGAGGCCGATTGCGAAAAGTATCGCCGAGATGACGGCCAGCCAGGGAATGAGACGCGCCGAAAAGGCCAGGAACCGCGTGGGGTTGGCGAGGTCGGAAAATCGGCTGATCGCAGGGCTGATATCGCTCATGCGGCTTGTTTAACCCGATATGGCTTTTCCGGCAATCGACCGCATTGTCTCAGATGGACGAAACAGTATCTCCGTTAGAACCTTTCCGCTTTTCCTCGAAACGTGAAAACGCTCTATCCTTTTGTTGTTACGCAATTCCGGAGGGAAAACCGCTTCGCACTTTTCCTGGAATTGCTCCGATCAATCTGCCGTGTTGCGCAGCGCAAGGGCCGCGGCGGCCGGGCCGATGACGGCGAAGAACAGCGTCAGCGCGATCAGGATCAGGAACGGCGGCAGGAAGGGTTGCGGCCCCTCGACGGCGGCATAGGTGGCGCCGACGCCGAAGATCAGCACCGGGATCGCCAATGGCAGCACCAGAATGGAGACCAGCAGGCCGCCGCGCGGTAACGCCACGGCCACGGCAGCACCGACCGCGCCGATGAAGGTGATTGCCGGCGAACCGACGAGCAGGGTCAAAGCCGTCACGCCGATTGCCGTCTCGTTCATATTCATGAAGAGCCCGAGAAGCGGCGAGGCGATGACGAGAGGCAGGCCTGTCGCCACCCAATGGGCGGCGCATTTGACGAGAACCGTCAGCACCAGCGGCGTCTCCTGCATGACGAGCAGATCCAACGAGCCGTCGTCGCGCTCGGCCTGGAACAGCCGGTCGAGGCCGAGGAGGCTGGCCAGCAGCGCGCCGATCCAGACGATGGCCGGGCCGATGCGCGACAGAAGCTTGAGGTCCGGGCCGACGCCGAAGGGAATGACGGCGACGACGGTCAGGAAGAAGAGGATGCCGATCAGCGCTCCGCCGCCGGCGCGCACCGAAAGCTTGAGGTCGCGGAGGAAGAGGGCGGTCATGAGGAAACTCTTTCATGCTGAGAGATACCCGGGATACCCCCCTCTGTCGCTCTCGCGACATCTCCCCCACAAGGGGGGAGATTGGTAACTTGTGGCGTACACAAGCCCTCATCCAACATCGAATCCGCAGAGACAGAGCTCGTTGGTTTTATAAGCAGGTGCAGCGAACTCCCAACAATCTCCCCCCTTGTGGGGGAGATGTCCCGAAGGGACAGAGGGGGGTATCGAAGGTGCGGCATAGGCAAAAGCATCGAACTCATCCCCACACCCCTTCGCTCACCCCGGCAAACCCCGTCATCCGCATCTCCTGTGCCTTCTCCAGCCCCAGCGGCTGGTGCGTTGCAGCAAGAACGATGCCGCCGTTCTTCTGATGGGCCGCAATCAGCTGCGCGAAGAGCTGGTCCGCCGACGTGTCCAGCGCTGCCGTCGGCTCGTCTAGAATCCAGATCGGGCGATGGGCGACCAGGAGCTTTGCGAAGGCGATTCGCCGCTGCTGGCCGGCGGAGAGGTAGCCGAAGGGCAGATGCGTGATGCCGGCAAGGCCGACGGCGTCCGCCGCCTCATCGACATCCAGACCGATGCCGCCTGCCGTGTCGCCGAGAAAGGTTTTCCAGAAGGCGAGGTTTTCCGCGACGCTCAGCTCGGATTTCATCGCATTGCGGTGGCCGAGATAGTGGCTGGCTTCGCCTGCCGGCCGGTCCGATTCGCCGTCATTTCCGATGAATGCGACACGTCCTTTTTCCGGCCTCAGAAGGCCTGCCACAACGCGCAGAAGCGTCGATTTTCCCGAGCCGTTGCGCCCGGTCAGAACAAGGGCGCCGCCACCCTCCAAGTTGAAGGAAACATTCAAGAAAATCAGGTCTTCGCCCCGCCTTGCGGCCAGATTTTCAGCGCTTAGATGCATTCGCTCAGGCTTTCCCTATTTTCTTTACCGCAATGCGCAAAAAATTGTCCAAATTTGCATCTTGTCACTCTGGCAAGTCTTTACGAAATTATCTATAAGACCTGCAACCACGCCAGCGGTCGGCGTGAATTTCATCCTTGCGCCGAACATAAGGTTTTCTGCCTTACGTGCGGACAGCGGAAATGGCCGTACCCGCATCCTGATGTGCATAAAGTGCATAGGCGTTCGCACGACTGTGTTGGCTATCAGAAACGGGGTATCTCGTGTCTAAATCTCTTGACAGTTTCAATTGTCGTTCCACGCTGACCGTGGACGGGAAAGACTATGTCTATTTCAGCCTGCCCAAGGCTGAAGCCAATGGTCTGCCCGGCGTTTCCAAGCTGCCTTACTCTATGAAGGTGCTTCTGGAAAACCTGCTGCGTTTTGAAGACGGGCAGTCGGTCACGAAGGAACATATCCTTGCCGTCGCCGAATGGCTGACCAACAAGGGCACCGTCGAGAACGAAATCGCCTATCGCCCGGCGCGCGTGCTGATGCAGGACTTCACCGGCGTTCCCGCCGTTGTCGACCTTGCTGCCATGCGCGACGCGATGGTCTCGCTCGGCGGCGATCCGGAAAAGATCAACCCGCTCGTTCCCGTCGACCTCGTCATCGACCACTCCGTCATCGTCGACGAATTTGGCACGCCGCAGGCTTTCGCCCGCAACGTCGAGCTGGAATACCAGCGCAACGGCGAGCGCTACCGCTTCCTGAAGTGGGGCCAGCAGGCATTCAAGAATTTCCGCGTCGTTCCCCCCGGCACCGGCATCTGTCATCAGGTGAACCTCGAATATCTCGGCCAGACCGTCTGGACGAAGGAAGAAGACGGCGAAACGATCGCCTATCCGGACACCTGCGTCGGCACCGATTCGCACACGACCATGATCAACGGCCTCGGCGTTCTCGGCTGGGGCGTCGGCGGTATCGAGGCTGAAGCCGCCATGCTCGGCCAGCCGGTTTCCATGCTGCTTCCGGAAGTCATCGGTTTCAAGCTGACCGGCAAGCTCAAGGAAGGCGTCACCGCGACCGACCTCGTGCTGACCGTCGTGCAGATGCTGCGCAAGAAGGGCGTCGTTTCGAAGTTCGTCGAATTCTTCGGCCCCGGCCTCGACGCGTTGCCGCTCGCCGATCGCGCCACCATCGGCAACATGGGTCCGGAATACGGCGCGACCTGCGGCTTCTTCCCGGTCGACAAGGAAACGCTGAACTACCTCAACATGTCCGGCCGAGCCAAGGACCGCATCGCCCTCGTCGAAGCCTATTCCAAGGCTCAGGGCATGTGGCGCGACAATGACGGCGCCGACCTCGTCTTCACCGACACGCTGGAACTCGACCTCGGCGACGTCGTGCCGTCGATGGCCGGTCCGAAGCGTCCGGAAGGCCGTATCGCGCTGGAAAACATCGCGTCCGGTTTCGCCGGCTCGATGGACACCGAATACAAGAAGCCCGGCCAGCTCTCCAACCGCTATGCGGTCGAAGGCACGGATTTCGATCTCGGCCATGGTGACGTCGCGATCGCCGCCATCACGTCGTGCACCAACACGTCCAACCCGTCGGTGCTGATCGCTGCCGGCCTTCTCGCCCGCAACGCCGTCGCCAAGGGCCTGAAGAGCAAGCCGTGGGTCAAGACCTCGCTGGCACCGGGAAGCCAAGTCGTCGGCGAATACCTCGCCAAGTCGGGCCTGCAGGCCGATCTCGACAAGCTCGGCTTCAACCTGGTCGGCTTCGGCTGCACCACCTGCATCGGCAACTCCGGCCCGCTGCCGGCGCCGATCTCCAAGACGATCAACGACAAGGGCCTGATCGTCGCCGGCGTCCTCTCGGGCAACCGCAACTTCGAAGGCCGCATCTCGCCGGACGTCCAGGCGAACTATCTCGCTTCGCCGCCGCTCGTCGTCGCCTACGCGCTCGCCGGCTCGGTGCAGCTCGACCTGACGAAGGAGCCGATCGGGGAAGACCAGAACGGCAAGCCGGTCTACCTGAAGGACATCTGGCCGACCTCGCACGAGGTTCAGGAATTCATCCAGAAGTACGTCACCCGCGAGCTCTACGAGAGCAAGTATGCCGACGTCTTCAAGGGCGACGCCAACTGGCAGGCCGTTCAGGTTCCTCCGGGCCAGACCTATGCCTGGGACGATAACTCGACCTACGTGCAGAACCCGCCCTACTTCGTGGGCATGGGCAAGACGGGTGCCGGCGTTTCCGACATCAAGGGCGCCCGCGTTCTCGGCCTGTTCGGCGACAAGATCACCACCGACCACATTTCCCCGGCCGGTTCGATCAAGGCTGCCTCGCCGGCCGGTGCCTACCTCATCGGTCATGGCGTCGGCGTTGCCGACTTCAACCAGTACGGCACGCGCCGCGGCAACCATGAGGTCATGATGCGCGGCACCTTCGCCAACATCCGCATCCGCAACCACATGCTCGGCCCGAACGGCAAGGAAGGTGGCTACACCATCCACTATCCGTCCAAGGAAGAGACGTCGATCTACGATGCGGCCATGCAGTACAAGGCCGAGGGCGTTCCGCTCGTCATCTTCGCCGGTGTCGAGTACGGCAACGGCTCGTCGCGCGACTGGGCTGCCAAGGGCACCAACCTGCTCGGCGTGCGCGCCGTGATCGCCCAGTCCTTCGAGCGTATCCACCGCTCGAACCTTGTGGGAATGGGCGTCATCCCCTTCGTCTTCGAGGAAGGCACCACCTGGGCCAGCCTTGGGCTGAAGGGCGACGAACTCGTCACCATCGAAGGTCTGGAGCACATCAAGCCGCGCGAACGCAAGATCGCCAAGATCACCTATGGCGACGGCTCGGTGAAAGACGTTCCGATCATCTGCCGCATCGATACGCTGGATGAGGTCGTCTACGTCAACAACGGCGGCATCCTGCAGACCGTTCTGCGCGATCTCGCTGCCTGATAGGCCTTCGAGGCACACTTGCACGCCGCCGGGGAAACTCTCCCGGCGGCGTCTTGTTTTTCACGCTGATGTGTACGGCGGGCCGGCTGCCTGGCCTTCGCCTCACCCCTTCGTGACTTTGCGTCATCGCGCTAAACTATTATCTCTTGTTTCAGTTTTTTCGGGCTTGATGTGGGCTTGGTCGCCCAGGGAGCGTGAGCGTTTCGGGGTTTGAGACAGAGGTAAAGAGGAAATGCGCCTTCGATTTTCGGTTCCACTTCTGGCAGGCATCGCGCTGGCAAGTTCGCTGCACGCGCAGGAGGCCGCGAAGATCAAGGGTGTCGTCGAGCTTTTCACCTCGCAGGGCTGCGCCTCCTGTCCCCCCGCCGATGCGGCATTCCGCAAGCTGATCCGCCAGGGCAATGTCGTGGCGCTCGCTTACCATGTCGATTACTGGAACTATCTCGGCTGGAACGACACCATGGCGTCCAAGGACAATACCGCGCGCCAATATGCCTACGCCCGCACGATGGGACGTAGCGGGGTCTATACCCCGCAGGCGATCGTCAATGGCCGCGACCATATGAACGGTGCCGACCTCAACGCCATCAATGTCAAGCTCGACGATTTCCAGCGTGTCGGCGAGGGACTGACGATCCCCGTCAACGCGGCCATGAAGGGCGATGAGCTCGAAATCAAGATCGGGGCCGGCCAGGGCAAGGCCAATGTCGTCATCGTCTATTTCGACAAGGAGCAGATGGTGGCGCCGAAGGGCGGCGAAAACAACGGCCAGCAGATCGCCTATATGCATGCGGTGTCGGATGTCGAAACCGTCGGCATGTGGGACGGCAAGGCCATGAGCGTCGTGCTGCCTTCCAACGTGCTCGACAAGGCCGGCCGCAGAGGCATGGCCGTCCTCCTGCAATCCTCGACGCCTTCGGGCGATCCGGCGGCGATTCTCGGGGCGACGGTTCTGACGATCGGCTCGGACGGCTGAATGGCCTTTCCGAATCTCGGCATGCGCCGAAAGGAGAGGTGCCCGGCGAGGACGCATTCGGGGCTGGGGTTTAATCGATGCGCCCCGGCCGGGCCGTTTGACGCGGCGGCGCCAAACGGCCCTCTATACTTCCTGTAAATTGGGCGTCGGTTTGACTGAAATGCGGCGCGGACGAGACGCTTTCGGGCATGGGAAAGAAATTGTGAGCCGTCAGCCGTCTTGCAATTTGCCGTGGCTGAGGCAAACTGTCATTCTCCTGTCATGAGATAACCCTTGGGGGATTGATGACTGATCAGCCGGATTTGCGACACGGCGAAAGCCGTCCCGTCGATACGAATTCCTCCGTTGTGGTCGATCTCAGGGAATACAAGCAGAGCAAGGACCCGCTACCGGTGACGTTCCATCGCCGGGAACTGGATGCGATTCTGTGGATCTACGGACGCATGGTCGGCGAGGGCGAATGGCGCGACTACGCGATCGACCATCTGAAGGACATGGCGGTTTTCTCCGTCTTCAAGCGTTCCGGCGAGATGCCGCTCTTCCGTATCGAAAAGAATCCGAAACTGGCCGCCAAGCAGGGTGCCTTTTCCGTCGTCAATACCAACGGCATGATCCTGAAACGCGGCCACGACCTGCAGCAGGTCCTGAAGGTTTTCGACAAGCAGTTGAAGCTGGTGGATAAGTAGCTTCTCTCCGTTGGCTATGTGGCGAGGGAGCATGCGGCCTCTACGAGAGCCGGCTTAACCTCCGAACAGCGTCCCCGGATAGACCGCAGGGTCGGGATCGCTGCCGTTGCCGTCCCCGAGCGCTTTCTGCATCAGCATGGTATCCAGCCATCGGCCGTGCTTGTAGCCGGTGCCTTTCAGGAGGCCGACCTCGGCGAAGCCTGCGGCGCGATGCACGGCGACGGAGGCGGGATGGGCGCCGCCGATGACGGCGATCATCTGGCGGAAGCCGAGGGTCTGGCAGTTTTCGACCAGCGCATCGAGCAGCAGCCTGCCGACGCCGCGACCGCGTGCTTCCGGGGCGAGATAGATCGAATCCTCCACCATCCAGCGATAGGCCGGCCGGGTACGGAACGACGAGGCATAGGCATAGCCGAGGAAAGTGCCGGCCTCGTCTTCGGCGACGAGATAGGGATAGCCCCTGTCTCGGATCGCCTGAAAGCGGCCCGCCATTTCCTCGTGGTCCGGCGGCGTAATCTCGTAGCTTGCCGTGCCGTTCAGGACGGAGTCGCGATAGATGGCGGTGATGTGGGGAAGATCGTCTGCGGTAGCGCTGCGGAGACTGACGGACATTTGCTTCCTGTTGCCTGATTTGCCGGTTTGCGACGGTCGCTATCAAATCGCAGGGTTCGTGGCCAGGCAAATGAAAAAGGCGGCCGAAGCCGCCTTCCGTTTCTCATTCATGCTGCGCGATCAGCGGCGGTTGCCCATGAATTGCAGCAGGAACATGAACAGGTTGATGAAGTCCAGGTAGAGCGACAGGGCGCCCATGATGGCCTTGCGGCCAGCTACGGTCGCATCGTCGGCTGTATAATACATCTCCTTGATCCGCTGCGTATCGTAGGCGGTCAGGCCTGCGAAGATCAGTACGCCGATCACCGAGATGGCGAACTGCAGCGCGGACGAATGCAGGAAGATGTTGACCAGCGATGCGATGATCAGGCCGAAGAGACCCATCATCATGAACGAGCCCATCGCGGAGAGATCACGCTTCGTCGTGTAACCGAATAGCGACAGCGCGCCGAAGGAGGCGGCGGTCACGAAGAAGGTCTGCACGACGCTCTGGCCGGTGTAGATGATGAAGATCGACGACAGCGACAGACCCACCAGGGCTGCGTAGGCCCAGAAGGTCGTCGTCGCGGCGGCCACGCTCATGCGGTTGATCCTGAAGCTCAGGAAGAACACCATTGCCAGCGGAGCGAGGATGACCACCCACTTCAGCGGGCTCAGGTAGATCGCCTGGCCGAAGGCCGTGATCTGTCCGTCTGCGAAAGCGAGCGAGAACGAGAGATAGGCGGCAACACCCGTGATCGCCAGACCCAGCGCCATCAGGTTGTAGACCTTGAGCATGTAAGCTCGAAGGCCCTCGTCTATCATCGCACCGGACTGCGCACCGCTTTGCGCCCGGTTTTGGTAATTGCGAAAGTCAGCCATGTTTTCCTCTTTCAAGCTCCGATGAAACTACGGTGTCGGGTCTTCGAGGCCCAGGCGCCGCTGCGGAGCTCCAGCATGCCTGCACAAGAATATGAGGCTTTCGGGCCTCATACACAAGGGTCAAGCGTTCCGCCTCATGTTAAATCGATGTAATATCGGGCGGTTTCGGCGGCTTCCGCTTCCGCTCCGGAGCGAATCAGAGCTCGCGCAGAACGGGTGCGGCCTTCTGGCCGAGGATGCGCCATGTTCCGATGAGGCCGATGCCGACGGTCAGTACCAGGGCGACGATCAGCGTGGAGAAGGCGACATCGGGCAGGAAAGCCGAGGGCAGATGCATGACGCGGCTGACGATGTACCATGCGGATGCCGCCCCGGCCATCAGCGCGAAGACGGCGGTCGCCGCGCCGAGGATCAGGTACTCGTAGCTGAAGGCGCGAATGAGCGTCGCGCGCGTCGCGCCGAGCGTCTTGAGGATGACGGCGTCGTGCGTGCGGGCGCGATTGCCCGCAGCCAGTGCGCCCGCCAATACCAGCACGGAGGCGATCAGCGCGACGGAAGCGGCCGAGCGGATAGCTGTGGCGAGCTGTCCGACAAGCGTGCTGACGACATCGAGTGCATCCTTGACGCGGACGCTGGTGATGGTCGGATAGGTATTGGTGACTTTGCGCAGGATCGCCGCTTCCTGCTCGGAGGTAGCGGACGTGTCGGTCAGCGTCGCCAGCCAGGCATGCGGCGCGCCCCTGAAGGTATTGGGCGAGAAGATCATCACGAAATTGATCGACAGCGACTGCCATTGCACCTTGCGGAAGCTGGCGATCTTGGCGGTAATGTTGCGGCCGAGCACGTTGACGGTGACCTTATCGCCGAGCTTCAGGCCGAGCGCCTTGCCTTCCTCTTCGGAAAACGACACCAGCGGTTCGCCGCCATAATCCTTGTCCCACCATTTGCCTTCGGTGACGGAGGCATTCTCCGGCACGGTTTCGGCATAGGTGATGCCGCGGTCGCCGCGCAGGACCCATTGTCCGGCGGCCGGCACCTTCATCTTGGTCACGTCCTCGCCGTTGAAGGCGACGATACGGCCGCGCAACATCGGCGCTTCCACGAGCTTGCCCTTGGGATCGACGTCGAGGACGATCTTGCGGAAGCCTTCCAGCTCCGGCCCCTGAATATCGACGAAGAAGAAGTTCGGCGCCTGCTCGCTCATGCGTCCCATCAGCTCGCGACGCATGTTGCCGTCGATCAGCGTCAGCGTCACCAGCAGCGCCAGGCCGAGGCCGAGCGACAGTACGACGGACGAGGTGAGCGCACCCGGCCGGTGGATGTTGCCGATCGCCAGCCGCAGCGCAGGCGAGCGCACGCGCGGGCTGCGGCGGGCAAGCCAGGAAAGCAGGGCGGCGACCAGGCGCAGCACGACGAAAGCCCCGGCGATCGAGACGATAAAGACGATCGCCAGGAAGCGGTCATAAGCGGTAAAAATCGCCAGCGCTGCAAGACCCGCCATCAGCAGGCCGGCGGCGAGCAGATAGGGCCAGCCGGGCAGGCGGCGGGCTTCGAAGCCCTGCTCGCGGAACAGCGCCGTCGCCGGCACTTCGCGGGCATGGCCGAGCGGCGGAATGGCAAAGGCAAGCGTGGTCAGCAGGCCGAAGAGGGCAGCGAGCGTCAGCGCGCCGGGATAAAGCCGCGGCGCGGTCGAGATGGGCAGGAATTCGGCCATGAACTGCGAAGCTATCATCGGCGCGATGGCGCCGAGGACGAGGCCGACCGCAATGCCGGCCAGTGCGAGGACGGTGATCTGGATGAGATAGATCAGCACGACGACGAAGGCCGGCGCGCCCAGGCACTTGAAGGTGGCGATGGTCGTGCGCTTGGAATCGAGGAAGGCCCGCACGGCATTGGCTACGCCGACGCCGCCGACGATCAGGGCCGCCAGGCCGACGAGCGTCAGGAACTGCGAGAAGCGCGTGACGTTGTCGGCAAGCGCCGGAGCCGCGCGGGCACTGCTGCGGATCGACCAGCCTGCCTGCGGAAAGGCGGCATTGGCGCGGTCGCCGATATGGCGGATGCCGGCTGCCGGGTCGTCCATGCGGATCCTGTAGGACTGCTCGACGAGGCTGCCTGTGGTGATCAGGCCGGAGGCGATCAGGGCATCGCGGCTGGTGAGCAGGCGGGGCGCGAAGCCGAAGCCTTCGGAGACGGCATCCGGCTCGCTCTGGACGGTGCCGGTGATGCGCAGCCTGGCGTTGCCCAGCAGTAGGTCGTCTCCGACCTTTAGGTTCAGGCGCTCGAGCAGCAGAGGGGCTGCAACGGCGCCGTAGGTGTCATCTTTCGCGGCAAGCAGCGTCGAAAGCGGCTGGTTCGGTTCGGCTTCGAAGGTGCCGTAGAGGGGATAGGCGCCGTCGACCGCCTTGACCTCCACCAGCGCCTGGTCCGAGCCGTCGGGCAGGCGGGCCATGGAACGCAGGCCCGTGGAGCGGGAAACCTTGCCCAGGCTTTCGAGATAGGCGAGCTCTTCCGGCGTCGCCTCACGGTTGCGCAGCTGGAAACGGACGTCGCCGGCCAGCAAGGACTGCCCCTGCGTCGAGATGGCGTCGGTGATCGAACGGGAAACGGAGTTGACGGCGGCGATCGCGCCGGTGCCGAGCGCGATGCAGGCGAGGAAGATGTAGAAGCCGCCGAGGCCGCCGCGCAGTTCGCGCATGGCAAGGCGGAAGGCGAGGGGCAGGCGCAGTCCCGCCGCTCTCATGCCATCGCCGCCTGGCTGGCGCGCGTCCGCGCGCTGTCGTTCTCGATCTCGCCGGAGCGGACGCGGATCTGGCGCGAACAGCGGGCGGCAAGGGCGGGATCATGGGTGACGAGCAGCATGGTCGTGCCGCGCTCGGCCTGCTGGGCAAAGAGCAGATCGGCGATCTGGCGGCCGGTGTCGGTGTCGAGATTGCCTGTCGGCTCGTCGGCAATCAGGACAGCCGGAGAGGGCGCCAGCGCGCGGGCGATCGCGACGCGCTGCTGCTCGCCGCCGGAAAGTTGGCCGGGATAGTGCGTGAGCCTCTCGCCGAGCCCCACCGCCTCCAGCTCGCGCCGGGCGATATCGAAGGCGTCCCGGACATTGGCAAGCTCCAGCGGCACGGCCACATTTTCCAGCGCCGTCATATTGGCGATGAGGTGGAAGGACTGGAAGACGATGCCGATATTGCGGCCGCGAAAATCGGCGATGCGATCCTCGCTGAGACTATGCAGGGGCGTATCACGGATCAGGAGTTCGCCGCCGTCGAGCTTTTCGAGGCCGGCCAGCACCATGAGCAGGGTCGACTTGCCGGAGCCGGACGGGCCGACGATGCCGACGGCCTCGCCCTCCATGACGGTGAGATCGATGCCCTTCAGCACATGGACCGATGCGGCGGCATTGCCGAGCGTCAAATCCGCCTTCTTCAGCTCGATGATGGTTTTTGCCAATGCGAACGCCCTATATATCGGAGAACATCAGGGATAATGGCGGGCGCGATTTGGCCCGAGCAGCGAATCTAGGGAATGGATCATGGGTTTTAAAGTTGCCGCGCTTCACTTCGCTGTCATCACTTTCGGTCTTTTGTTTGGCGCGGCAGGCGTTGCCGAGGCGCGGACGATCCAGCTGGTCGGCTTCGGCGATAGTCTGATGGCGGGCTATCAGCTGCCGCCCGGCGACGGATTTCCGGCCAGGCTGGAGGCCGCGCTGAAGGCCAAGGGGCTGGATGTGGCCATCGCCGACGCCGGCGTTTCGGGCGATACGACATCGGGCGGCCTCTCGCGCATAGACTGGTCGGTCCCCGACGGCACCGACGGCGTGATCCTGGAACTCGGCGCCAACGATGCGCTACGCGGCATTCCTCCGGAGCAGACGGAAAAGAACCTCGAGACGATGATCGAGCGGCTGAAGGAGAGAAAAATCCCGGTCTTTCTCGTCGGCATGCTGGCGCCGCCGAACATGGGGCCCGACTATGCCGGCAAGTTCAATCCGATCTACAAGCGATTGGCCGGCAAGTACCAGCTTTCGCTCTACCCATTTTTCCTCGACGGCGTGGCAACCCATGCGGATCTGCAGCTGTCGGACGGGATGCATCCGAACCCCAAAGGGGTCGATGTCATGGTCGAGCATATCTTACCGGCCGTTATGAGTTTTGTAGGGATGATTGACGCAGGTGCGAAATAGATGCTTGCACCGACTGCAAATGCGTGATTCCCTGCTTATACCTGCAAGAGATTCGGGGAGTCCTCGTCATGCCGAGACTTTTTACCGCCCTCGAAATTCCGCGCAACGCGGCCATGAGCCTGTCATTGTTGCGCGGTGGTCTCCCGGGAGCCAGGTGGATCGACGTCGAAAATTATCACATCACCCTGCGGTTCATCGGCGATGTCGATGGCCGGACGGCCGATGAGATCGTCGACCGGCTGGACCGGATAGATCGCCCTGAGTTCCAGCTTCGGCTGGAGGGCATAGGTTCCTTTGGCTCCAAGAAACCGCATTCGGTCTGGGCCGGGGTCTCGCAGACGCCGGACATGTACGCGTTGCAAGGCGAAATCGAGCGTATCTGCCAGCGCATCGGCCTGCAGCCCGATCCCCGCAAGTTCACGCCGCATGTGACGCTCGCCCGGTTGAAATCCTCGCGGGTGGACGACGTGGTGCACTATCTCTCCGGCCGCGGCAATTTTTACACCCAGCCGTTTACGGTCGGGCGCTTCGTACTTCTGTCCTCGCGCGAATCGGTTGGTGGCGGTCCCTATCTCACGGAAGAGATATTCCCGCTTCACGAGCCGCGGAGCGCTTACCCGAGTTTGGGCAAGAGCGCGCTGCAGCCAGCCAAGAGCATGGTATAGACTGCCTCGAAATCCTCGCGATCGCCGTAATAGGGATCGGGAATGTCCTTGTCGCCGTCAAGCGTGAAGGCGTGGAAGAGGTGCAGCCTGCCGAGAGCGTGAGCGGGCGCTGCCTTGCGCAAGTACTTCAAATTGTCTTGATCCATCGCCAGGATCAGATCGAACCTGCCGAAATCGGCGGGTTCGATGCGTCGGGCGCGCTGACCCGAAATATCGATTCCATGACCGGCCGCGGCCGCAATCGAACGGCGATCCGGCCGCTGCCCCCGATGCCAGCCGCCGGTGCCGGCCGAATCGATTTCGAACTCACCCGCGCGGCCGGCCTTGCTTGCCAGATGCCTGAATATGCCTTCGGCAAGGGGCGACCGGCAGATGTTGCCGGCGCAGACGAAAAGAATCCTGTGACGATCCATGCTATCGTTCAACCGCTGAAGAGGAGTGATCCGTCATGAAATACGAGAAGCTGGACCGCGCGGCAATCGATGAAAACCTTGCGGAGCTCAACGGCTGGGCGCTTGCGGCCGACGGTCTTTCGATTTCGAAGACGTTCAAGTTCCGCAATTTCGTCGAGGCCTTCGGCTTCATGACGGAAGCCGCCCTCGCTGCGGAAAAATTCAACCATCATCCGGAATGGTTCAACGTCTATTCCCGTGTCGAGGTGAAGCTGACGACGCATGACGCCGGCGGCCTGACGGATCACGACGTCAAGCTGGCGAAGGCGATGGAGAAGGCGGCAGCGCGCCGGATCCATTGACCGGATCGATTGAATCGCGGCCTGCGATCACCATATGTTTACACGGTCCGGGCAACGGGCCTCGATAGAGGTGAATGGAATGGATGACATCAAGTACGGGGAAATCCTGTTGCCTGGTGACGAAGAGACCCAAAAAGAGCAGGAGAAATCGGTGCGCAGCAAATTCTGGCCGACCTTGCGAAAGGCGGCTCGCCATATTCCCTTTTCCCGCGACGTCGTGGCCGCCTTCTATTGCGCGCTCGACCCGCAGACGCCGACGCGCGTTCGCGGCATATTGCTGGCCGCGCTCGGCTATTTCGTCATGCCGGTCGATATCATCCCAGATTTTTTTGCCGTTATCGGATATTCGGATGATGTCGCTGTGCTGACGCTCGCCTTCAGCATGATCAGGGGCCATATCCGCCAGGAACACTACGATGCCGCCGACCGGGCATTGGAGAACGAGCCCGCGCCCATGAAGACGGCCTGATGCCCGCTTTCAGGGGAGATCCGAATCCTCTCGGGTTTCCAGAGATTTATGAGCTCCCCCTGATTTTAGCGAGGTCAAATTCTTGCCCGAATCTTTCTGTCTTAAATCGAAGCTGTTGGATGGTGTTCCCATCATCCGGGTTTTCCAATTCCTTCTGATGCGTTTCAAGCTTTGCGCGATATCTGGATTGAAATGGCACGGAGCCAGTGGTGGGCAGCGTTCCGTTGACGGTTTGGTAACCTGAATAAAGTCAAAATAAGGCAGCTCACGAGCATCGGCGTGCGTCAATCGAATCGCCATGAGCTCTGGACCGCAAGAAATCGGCAGGAAACCATGTTTGTAAAAAGCTTCGCAATCGCCCTCTCGCTCGTTCTGGCCGGAACCGGTATCGCGTCCGCGCAGACCAAGAAGCAGACCCAGGCAGCGGCAGCACCGGCGGCTCCCTCGCGCATTCAGCAGTTCGACGCCTGGGGCGCCTATTCCTACCAGTCCGCCGGCGGCAAGGTCTGCTACGTCCTCTCCGTGCCGACCGCCAAGACGCCGGCGACGGGCATCGATCACGGCGATAATTTCTTCATCGTGTCGCAGCGCCCCGGCCAGAACATTTCCTATGAGCCGCAGGCGATGATGGGCTATCCGCTCAAGGACAATTCCAAGGTCAACGTCGTCATCGACAACAAGTCCTTCGTGATGTTCACCAAGGATAAGGCCGCCTGGGTCGAAAACGCCGCGCAGGAGCCTGCGCTGGTGGCGGCGCTGAAATCGGGCCATTCGCTGAAGGTTTCGGCGACCTCCAAGAAGGGCACGGCCACGTCCTATACCTATTCGCTGAAGGGCGTCAGTGCCGCGCTGAAGCAGATCGAAAACTGCAAATAAGATCGAGGGCCGAGAGATCACGGTAATGTGATCCTCCCGCTGCCGCGACCGCAATGATGAGGCCGGTCATGTAGACCGGCCTTTCGCTTTTGAGGGCCAGCCTCGCTTTTAAGGGAAAGGGATGACGCGGGCGGAAATTAATGCTAAAGGCCGCGCCAACAGCAGGTGTCCGGCAAACAGCTTGTCCCGCCACCGCATGAATCTTCAGATTTCCGTGCCTTGCCCGCATCCGCAGCTTTCGTCAGCTTTTGCGGCATCGCCGATGTGAACCGTTGGAACGATCCTATGTCCGCCACCGATGTCATAACTCCCTCCAGGCTCAAGCCGATGCCGGTATCGCAGCCGGTCGAGCTTTCACCGAAGCCGTCGCTGATCGGCATGACGCGCGAAGAAATGGGCGCGGCTCTGAAGGAAAAGGGCGTCGCGGACAAGCAGATCAAGATGCGCGTCAGCCAGCTCTGGAACTGGATCTACGTGCGCGGCGTCTCCGATTTCGATGCCATGGCGAATGTCTCGAAGGACATGCGCGAAATGCTGAAGACGCATTTCACCATCGCGCGTCCCGAAATCGTCGAGGAGCAGGTGTCCAACGACGGCACCCGCAAATGGCTGCTGCGCTTTCCGCCGCGCGGCGCGGGACGTCCCGTCGAGGTCGAAAGCGTCTACATTCCGGAAGAAGGGCGCGGCACGCTCTGCATTTCCAGCCAGGTCGGCTGCTCGCTCACCTGTTCCTTCTGTCACACCGGCACGCAGCGCCTGGTGCGCAACCTGACCGCGGAGGAAATTCTGTCGCAGCTGCTTTTGGCGCGCGACCGGCTCGGCGATTTCCCGGACCGCGAAGCGCCGCAGGGCACGATCATGCCGGCCGAGGGCCGCAAGGTCAGCAATATCGTCATGATGGGCATGGGCGAGCCGCTTTATAATTTCGACAGCGTCAAGCGGGCGCTGCTGATCGCATCGGACGGCGACGGCCTGTCCCTGTCGAAGCGGCGCATCACCCTTTCGACCTCGGGCGTGGTGCCGGAAATCTATCGCACCGGCGACGAGATCGGCGTGATGCTGGCAATCTCGCTGCATGCCGTGCGCGATGACCTGCGCGACATGCTGGTGCCGATCAACAAGAAGTATCCGCTGAAGGAACTGATGGACGCCTGCCGCGCCTATCCCGGTCTTTCGAATGCCCGGCGCATCACCTTCGAATATGTGATGCTGAAGGGCGTCAACGACAGCCTGGAGGATGCCAAGGGGCTCATTCAGCTGCTGAAGGGCGTGCCAGCCAAGATCAACCTGATCCCCTTCAATCCCTGGCCCGGCACGAATTACCAGTGTTCGGACTGGGAGCAGATCGAGAAGTTTGCCGATTTCATCAATTCGGCCGGTTACGCCTCTCCGATCCGCACGCCGAGAGGGCGAGACATTCTCGCCGCATGCGGCCAGCTGAAGTCGGAGTCGGAGCGCATGCGCAAGACGGAGCGATTGGCTTTCGAAGCAATGATGATCGCCAATCACGGCGAGGATTGAGATTGATGCTCGTTGGATTGCGCAAGCCGATCAGGCTCCTGTGGGGCTATCTCGCCGCTTGCGCTCTGATGGGTTTCGTCCTGGCCTGCGTTGCCGCCTATACCTTGCCGGGAACCGGAGCGCCCGAGCTTTTCGCGCTGACCGTCGAGATGACCAAGGCTGCGATGATCGTCAGCATTCTGCCATCCCTCGTCGTCATTCCGATCATGGAGTGGCGCCGCGTGCGCCGCTGGTTCGGATATGCGATCTACGGCGCCGTTCTGTCGACGGTGGCCTCCATCCTGATTTCAGGTGCCATGGAAAAGCCGCAGCCCCTCAACCTGATCACGATCGCGGTCTGCTTCGCTTTTCTGGGGGCTGCGTGCGCGACCGTCTACTGGCTGATCGCCGGCCGATACCCTATTCTCAACGAGCCTGAGTGAAGAAGATCTTCACCGCGAAAACCGAAGAGACGCTGGCAAAAGCGTAGTCGAGGCCGCGCATCACACAGCGATTCCGCTGCAGCCATGACGGCAGGCCATCGCGCGGCCGATCGACAGGGTCATGCCCGGACCGGGCGTCAGCGCCAGCAACAGACTCGCCGCCGAGAAGGCGAGAAGGGTCGGCAGGCTGGGCATGAAATCCATGAAGCTGCTCCGAAGGCCGGATAGGGGTCGGCGTTTTCCATTCGGCTTCCGGGGGATTGCAAATCAATCCTTCCTTTCCAGGAAGGCCTTGAATTGATCGGCATAGTCGGGGTGCCAGCGCGATAGCGGCGGCCGGTTCTCGACGATATCGCCGGCCGCCCAGAGCATGCGGCGTTCGTCGGTCGGTCGGGCGACATCGTTATCCGGGCAGAGAATGTAGAAATCGCCGCGCGCCAGGCTTTCCACCATGAATTCCACCGTCTGTTCCGGCGTCCAGGCGGCGTCCGGCTTTTCCGCGCGTTCGCCCCTGGTGAGGCCGGTGAAGACGAAGCCGGGGATGAGGAGGTGAGCCGAGATCTTCGCACCTTCCGTATTGCGCAGCTCGTGTTGCAGCGCCTCGGTAAACACTTTCACGCCGGCCTTCGAGACATTGTAGGCGGGATTTCCCGGAGGCGTGGTGATGCCCTGCTTCGAGCCGGTGTTGATGATGAGGCCCGGCTCGCCATGCGCGATCATGCCCGGCCCGAAGACCCGCGTGCCGTTGATGACGCCGAGCAGATTGACGCCGAGGATGGCGTCCCAGCCCGATTGCGCGCTGAAGATCGAGGTTTCCGGGCCGATGCCGGCATTGTTCATCAGCACATGCACCCGGCCGAAGCGCTGCAGGACGGCGCGCTCCAGCGCTTCCAGCGCCTCCTTGGCGGCGACGTCGGTCTCGACGGCCAATACGTGTTCTTCGCCCGTGATCGCCTTGAGTTCGGTGGCTGCGTGCGCCAGCCGGTCGCCGCCGAGATCGGCAATGACGACGCTCATGCCGAGCGAGGCGAAATATTTCGCCGCGGCCAAGCCGATGCCGGAAGCGCCGCCGGTGATGACGGCAACATTGGATTTCCTGAAAATGTCTTGAATATCGGTCAAAGGCGCGCCCTCCAGGCATTGCTTGCTCGCCGCCGAAATATGGTGCTTTCGGAAGGTGTGTCAAACCTCGGTGAGGCGGCGATGCCGCGCCTCCCCTTGCGCCTTGCGATAATCTCGCTAAAAGTTTCGCGACACAGCTTTGCGGGCCTCTCCCCTGGCTCGCCTTGAAACGGAACTCATCATGGCATCACATAAAGACGTGAAGAAAGTCGTTCTCGCCTATTCCGGCGGTCTCGACACCTCGATTATCCTGAAGTGGCTGCAGACGGAGCTGGGTGCCGAAGTCGTCACCTTCACCGCCGATCTCGGCCAGGGCGAAGAGCTGGAGCCGGCGCGCAAGAAGGCCGAAATGCTCGGCATCAAGGAAATCTACATCGAGGACGTGCGCGAGGAATTCGTGCGCGATTTCGTCTTCCCGATGTTCCGTGCCAATGCCGTCTATGAAGGCGTCTACCTGCTCGGCACCTCCATCGCCCGTCCGCTGATTTCCAAGCATCTGATCGAGATCGCCAAGAAGACCGGCGCCGATGCCATCGCCCATGGCGCGACCGGCAAGGGCAACGATCAGGTTCGCTTCGAGCTTTCGGCCTATGCGCTGAACCCGGACATCAAGATCATCGCCCCCTGGCGCGACTGGTCGTTCAAGAGCCGTACCGACCTGCTCGAATTCGCAGAAAAGCATCAGATCCCGGTTGCCAAGGACAAGAAGGGCGAAGCGCCGTTCTCCGTCGACGCCAACCTGCTGCACTCCTCCTCCGAAGGCAAGGTTCTGGAAGATCCGGCCCGGGAAGCGCCGGAATATGTGCATATGCGCACGATTTCCCCTGAGGCCGCTCCTGACAAGGCCACCATCATCAAGGTCGGCTTCGAAAAGGGCGACGCCGTTTCGATCAATGGCGAGCGCCTGAGCCCAGCGACGCTGCTTGCCAAACTGAACGAATATGGCCGCGACAACGGCATCGGCCGTCTCGACCTCGTCGAGAACCGTTTCGTCGGCATGAAGTCGCGCGGCGTCTACGAGACCCCCGGCGGCACGATCCTGCTTACGGCGCACCGCGCCATCGAATCCATCACGCTCGACCGCGGTGCCGCGCACCTCAAGGACGAGCTGATGCCGCGCTATGCAGAGCTGATCTATTACGGCTTCTGGTTCTCGCCGGAGCGCGAGATGCTGCAGGCGCTGATCGACAAGAGCCAGGAGCATGTCGAAGGCGAAGTGACGCTGAAGCTCTACAAGGGCAACGTCATGGTCATCGGCCGCGAAAGCCCGAGGTCGCTTTACTCAGACAAGCTCGTTACCTTCGAGGACGATCAGGGCGCTTACGACCAGAAGGACGCCGCCGGCTTCATCAAGCTCAATGCGCTGCGCCTGCGCACGCTCGCCAAGCGCAACCTGTCGAAGTAATCGACACCAGAATAGAGAAAAGCCCGCTTCCGGTCGCCGGAAGCGGGCTTTTCTTTTTGGAAGATGGCGGCCAGGAATTAATCCACCGGCCTCAATTCGCGTTCGACTTCCGAGGGCGCTTCCGCCTTCTGCAGATTGCTGCGGAAGTCGCAAAGCGCGTCGTGCAACTGCACCTGCAACTCCTTGCCGAAACCCTGCGTCGCATTGCGCTCGACTTCGCAGATTTCCTTGTCGATCTGCTTTAATTTGGCGTCGGCCGATTCCGAAAGCACGATCCGCTTGGCGCGGCGGTCCAGCGGGTCCGGCTGGCGTTCGATCAGGCCTCGCGCTTGCAACTTGTCCAGAAAGGCGCTGACCGTCATCGGCTCCAGCCCCATCCGGGAGGCGATGTCGAGCTGGCGGCTGCCATTGATGGCGGCGACCTGCATCAGCGTTCGGGCTTCCCCTGCCGTCAGTCCGAGCCCGGCGACAAGAATGCGCCGCTCGAAGGCCGCCCTGATCAGTCGGGCGCAATCGCTTACAAGAAAAGCGAGCGAGTCCGTATTAATCCTGCTGTTCATAAGCGCTTCCCTACCTACGCTCTTTAATTTTTGGGCCCCGCTTACGTTCTTATTGTTTTCGTCCCGCGAACACAACGGCTTCTTGATACTTAAAATGAAGCGCAGCTTGACCTGATTCTGCAGAACGCTACTCTCGCGCAATTACCAGTGGGAACAACCATCATGACGCAATCGCTTATTGTCGGCGCCTTTCTCGCCGCGCTTTTCTATGTGCTCATTCCAGGTCCCGCTTTTCTGGCGCTGCTCGGCATCGGGGCGGGGCAGGGGCGCAAAGCCGGCGCCTTCTTCGTCAGCGGCCATCTGCTCGGCGATCTCGTCTGGTCGACGCTGGCGCTGGTTGCGATCGTCGGAGCGAGGACCATCGGCACTTTCGTTTTCGACCTGCTGGGATTGCTGTGCGGCCTCTATCTCGCCTGGATCGGCTGGAACGCCGTGACGGCCAAGCCGAAAGGCGATGGCAAGTCGCTGGTCAATGTCGACCGTCCTTTTCGCCGCGGCCTGATCTTCGGCGTCACCAATCCGAAGGGATATCCCGTCGCGCTGGCAACCTTCACCGCCCTTGTCGCAGGCTCCGCCAGCGCACTGACCTTCAGCGCTCTGCCGCTGCTGCTCATCGTTTCCTTCGCCGGCTTCATAACGGCCGACCTCATTCTCGTCAGCATCATTGGAGCAGGCACGGTGCGGCGCTTCTACCGCGCGCATGAGCGGCTGATCGTGCGTTGCTCCGGCGTATTGTTCATGGGCTTCGCTGCGCAGGCGCTCTGGCATGCCACGCCCGGCCTGCTCGGCTGGCGCAGGGCCTGATTTCCATCGATGAATTTGTTCCGCTCCGCCATACCAATTCGGCGGGGCCGGTCTTATATCGTGCTTCGATCAGATGTCTGCCGAAAGGATGCCCCGCATGTCTTCCCCTACCGCCGTCAATCCCGCGCTCGTCGAATGGACCGGACATCAGGGCCTGCCGCGTTTCGATGCCGTGAAGGATACGGATTTTGCCGCGGCCTTCGATGCAGCGCTCGCCTCGCATGAGGCGGAGATCGATGCGATCGCCAATGACGGCGAGGCGCCGACCTTCGCCAATACGGTGATCGCGCTCGAAATCGCCGGCGACGAACTGTCGCGCATTTCCGCACTCTTCTGGAACAAGGCAGGCGCCCATACGAACGAGACGATCCAGGCACTGGAGCGCGAGATTGCGCCGAAGATGGCGCGGCATTATTCGAAGATCGGCACGAATGCGGCGCTCTTTGCCCGCCTCGACGCTCTGTGGGAGGGCCGCGATGCCCTTGGGCTGACGCTGGAAGAAACCCGCGTGCTGGAACGGCACTGGAAGGGCTTCGTCAAGTCGGGCGCCAAGTTGGAGAAGGCCGAGCAGGAGCGCCTGTCGGCGATCAACGAAAAGCTTGCCGGTCTTGGCGCGCAATTCGGACAGAACGTGCTGGCGGATGAGAAGAGCTGGGTGCTTCTGCTGTCGGAGGAGGCCGATCTTGCCGGCCTGCCGGACTATCTGCGCGATGCGATGGCCGCAGCCGCGCGCGAGCGCGGGGAGGAAGGCAAATATGCCGTCACGCTGTCGCGCTCGATCATCGAACCTTTCCTGACGTCGTCCGAGCGCCGGGACCTGCGCGAGCAGGCCTTCAACGCCTGGGTGGCGCGTGGCGCCAATGGCGGCAAGACCGACAACCGCGAGATCATCCGCGAAACACTGGCGCTGAGAGCGGAGAAGGCAAAGCTGCTCGGCTATGCCAATTTCGCCGAACTCAAACTCGACAACACCATGGCGAAGACGCCGGCCGCCGTGAACGATCTGCTCATGACCGTATGGGCGAAAGCTGCGGCACGCGCTGCGGAAGAAGAAAAGGACATTGCCGGGCTCATCGCCGAGGAAGGCCGCAATCACGAAGTGATGCCCTGGGACTGGCGGCACTATGCCGAGAAGATCCGGACGCGGAAGTTCGATTTCTCCGAAACGGAGCTGAAGCCCTATCTCCAGCTCGAAAAGATCATCGCCGCCTGCTTCGATGTCGCCGGCCGGCTGTTCGGCATCAAGGCCGTCGAGCAGAAGGGCATTCCCGCCTATCATCCCGACGTGCGCGTCTTCGAGATCCGCGACCGCTCCGACAAACTGGTCGCCCTGTTCCTGGGCGATTATTTCGCCCGCAGCTCGAAGCGCTCCGGAGCGTGGATGAGCTCGTTCCAGTCGCAGCACAAGCTGCCGCTGAAGAACGGCCATGTCGGCGAACTACCGATCATCTACAATGTCTGCAACTTCGCCAAGCCGGCGGAAGGAAAGCCGGCATTGCTGTCGCTCGACGATGCGCGCACGCTGTTCCACGAGTTCGGCCATGCGCTGCACGGCATGCTCTCGAACGTGACCTATCCGTCCGTTTCGGGCACCGGCGTTTCCCGTGACTTCGTCGAATTGCCGTCGCAGCTTTACGAGCACTGGCTGACGGTGCCCGATATCCTCAAGGAATATGCCGTCCATTACGAGACCGGCGTGCCGATCCCGCAGGCGCTGCTCGACAAGGTTCTGGCGGCCCGCACCTTCAATGCCGGGTTCAACACGGTCGAGTTCACATCGTCGGCCCTGGTCGACATGGCATTCCATACGCGCGGCGCGGTCGAGGACCCGATGGCGGTCCAGGCGGAAGTGCTGGCCGGGATCGGCATGCCGAAATCGATCGTCATGCGTCATGCAACGCCGCACTTCCAGCATGTGTTTGCCGGCGACGGCTATTCGGCGGGCTACTATTCCTACATGTGGTCGGAAGTGCTCGACGCCGACACCTTTTCCGCCTTCGAGGAAACCGGCGATGCCTTCAATCCGGACATGGCGGCGAAACTCAAAGGCAACATCTACTCCGTCGGCGGTTCGATCGACCCCGAAGACGCCTACAAGGCCTTCCGCGGCAAGCTGCCGAGCCCGGAAGCCATGCTGAAGAAGAAGGGGCTGGCGGCCTGATCTTAGCCTTCGGGTTCAAAATCCGGCCTGATGTCTGAACGCTCTTCCGCATGACGGGAGGAGGCTTGTGAAAGAGCTTTCTTGCCTCCCCCCTTTCGCATTCGCGAAAAAAAGGGTATGAGCGCGCCAAATGCAATTGGCGTGTTTACCAAACACTGCGCCCCAGCCTCAGAGATTAAGACATATGGCACTTCGCAACATCGCGATCATCGCGCACGTTGACCATGGGAAAACCACCCTCGTCGACGAGCTCCTGAAGCAGTCCGGCTCCTTCCGCGAGAACCAGCGCGTTGCAGAACGCGTCATGGATTCCAACGATCTCGAAAAGGAGCGCGGGATCACCATTCTTGCCAAGGCGACCTCCGTCGTCTGGAAGGATACCCGCATCAACATCGTCGACACCCCCGGCCACGCCGACTTCGGCGGTGAAGTCGAGCGTATTCTCTCGATGGTGGACGGTGCGATCGTTCTCGTCGATGCCGCCGAAGGCCCGATGCCGCAGACCAAGTTCGTGGTCGGCAAGGCGCTGAAGGTCGGTCTTCGCCCGATCGTGGCGATCAACAAGATCGATCGTCCGGACGCCCGCCACGAAGAAGTCATCAACGAAGTGTTCGACCTCTTCGCCAATCTCGACGCCACCGACGAGCAGCTCGACTTCCCGATCCTCTACGGTTCCGGCCGTAACGGCTGGATGAACTACTCGCCCGAAGGTCCGAAGGACGAAGGCCTCGGCCCGCTTCTCGATCTCGTCGTCAAGCACGTTCCCGAGCCGACCGTCGGTGAAGGCCCGTTCCGCATGATCGGCACGATCCTGGAGGCAAACCCCTTCCTCGGCCGCATCATCACCGGCCGCATCCATTCCGGTTCGATCAAGCCGAACCAGGCCGTCAAGGTTCTCGGTGCCGATGGCAACCTCATCGAAACCGGCCGCATCTCCAAGATCCTCGCCTTCCGCGGCATCGAGCGTCAGCCGATCGAAGAAGCGCAGGCAGGCGACATCGTCGCCATCGCCGGCCTGTCCAAGGGCACCGTCGCCGATACCTTCTGCGATCCGCAGGTCAGCGAGCCATTGATCGCGCAGCCGATCGACCCGCCGACCGTCACCATGTCCTTCATCGTCAACGACAGCCCCTATGCGGGCACCGAAGGCGACAAGGTCACTTCGCGCGTCATCCGCGACCGCCTGTTCAAGGAAGCCGAAGGCAATGTCGCGCTGAAGATCGAGGAAGCCGAGGGCAAGGATTCGTTCTATGTCTCCGGCCGTGGCGAATTGCAGCTCGCCGTTCTCATTGAGACCATGCGCCGCGAAGGTTTCGAGCTTGCCGTGTCGCGTCCGCGCGTCGTCATGCACAAGGACGAGAGCGGCCAGCTGCTCGAGCCGATCGAAGAAGTCGTCATCGACGTCGATGAAGAGCATTCCGGCATCGTCGTGCAGAAGATGTCCGAGCGTAAGGCAGAAATGGTCGAGCTGCGTCCTTCGGGTGGCAACCGCGTTCGTCTCGTCTTCTGGGCGCCGACGCGCGGCCTCATCGGTTATCAGTCTGAACTTCTGACCGACACCCGCGGCACGGCCGTCATGAACCGTCTGTTCCATGACTACCAGCCGTACAAGGGCGAGATCGGTGGCCGTGTGAACGGCGTTCTGCTCGCCAACGAAGCCGGCGAAGCCGTGGCCTACGCCCTGTTCAACCTGGAAGACCGCGGCCCGATGATCATCGACGCCGGCGAGAAGGTCTATGCCGGCATGATCATCGGCATCCACTCGCGCGACAACGACCTCGAAGTCAACGTGCTGAAGGGCAAGAAGCTCACCAACATCCGCGCCGCCGGCAAGGATGAAGCCGTGAAGCTGACCCCGCCGATCCGCATGACGCTCGACCGCGCGCTCTCCTGGATCCAGGACGACGAGCTGGTGGAAGTGACCCCGAAGTCGATCCGCCTCCGTAAGATGTATCTCGATCCGAACGAACGCAAGCGTTACGAGAAGGCCCGTCTGGCCTGATCACCCTAGCTGATCGAACCATTCGACCCCGGCCATCGCGCCGGGGTTTTTATTTGTTTGTTCGGTTTTTGAGCCCTTGTCCTAAAGGTTAAAAAGTCGTTAATTTTTGTTAATGATCCACGGATAAAGCCTGTGGGCAAGTTCGCCATCTTTATGAATAAGGATGGTTAATTCGCGTTGGCGAGACCAGAGTAGACGTTATGAAGACGTTGTCGATTGATGTTCGGCGGGCAGAACCCCATGATGCCCGAGCCATTTCCGAGGTGCACCGCCAATCGTGGCAGTACACCTATGCCGGCATCATTCCGCATCGCGCTCTCGGCCAGATGATCGAGCGCCGCGGCGAGGCCTGGTGGCGCAAGGCGACCAGCGGCCCGGCGACGCTGCTGGTTCTCGACGTTGCGAGCGAGGTTGCAGGCTACGCCACGCTCGGGCTCAACCGCGCCCGCGCGCTGCCGCAGGAAGGCGAAATCTACGAGCTTTACCTGCGTCCGCAATATCAGGGCCTCGGCCTTGGACGCATGCTGTTCGGCGAGGCGCGGCGGCTGTTGAAGTCCCTCGGCTGCAAGGGGCTGGTGGTCTGGTGCCTGGAAGAAAACGAAAACGCCTACCGCTTCTATCGCGGGCAGGGCGGCGCGGATTTCTGCGAGGGCATCGAAACCTTCGATCACAAGCAGCTCAGGAAGATCGGCTTCGTCTGGTCCTGAGCGGCACCTGAAGCGCCGCGCGTCACATATGACGCGCAAAAGGTTTCTATAGCGCTTTCAATCTGCCGCATTGTTTTATCCGTAAATCGAATCCGATTTAAGGAATTATGCAGTAAATCCGCCTCTTTCCCGATGCGTTGTTGCGTTGCGGCATGAATCCTATTATTTGGCTGGCGGCAACAATCCTTATTTAGGGGACAAGCATGCGTATCGACGCGATTTCCATTGGCAAGAACCCGCCCGAAGATATCAACGTCATCGTTGAGGTGCCGGTCGGCGGTCATCCGATCAAGTATGAAATGGACAAGGAAGCCGGCACGCTGGTCGTCGACCGTTTCCTCTACACGCCGATGACCTATCCGGGCAATTACGGCTTCGTCCCGCACACGCTCTCCGACGACGGCGACCCGATCGACGTTCTGATCGCCAACACCCGCCCGCTGGTTCCAGGCTGCGTCATCAACGTCCGCCCGATCGGCGTGCTGATGATGGAAGACAATTCCGGCAAGGACGAGAAGATTATCGCCGTTCCCGCGCCGAAGCTGACGATGCGCTATGACAAGGTCAAGGAATATACCGACCTGCCCGAGATCACGCTGAAGCAGATCGAGCACTTCTTCGAGCACTACAAGGATCTGGAGCCCGGCAAGTGGGTCAAGATCTTCGGCTGGAAGGGTTCGAAGGAAGCCGGCCAGCTCATTCTCGAAGCTATCGAGCGCGCAAAGAAGGCCTGATCAACGGCCTTCGGTTATGGCGCAGAGCCTTACGATCAAATCCTCCGGTTCGCCCTCGATCCGGAGGATTTTTTTACGCGCGGTATCGCCGCTGAGCAGGCTGAGAGAGGATTTGGAGAGCCCGAGGCTCTTGGCGAGCAATGCGAGCAGCGCTTTGTTGGCCTTGCCCTTTTCCGGCGCGACCGAGACGCGCGCCTTCAGATAGGCTTCGCCGTCGCTGCCGGTTTCCAGTCCGTCGATCGCGTCACGCCCGCCATTGGGCGTAAGACGCACCGAAAGCCGGAGATGATCCGGAAACGCCTGCCAGGGCGTGTTCACCGCAGGAACATGGGGACGATCGAATTCCACATCAGCGAGCGGATGAAGAAGATGATCAGCAGCAGGATGACCGGCGAGATGTCGATACCGCCGAGATCGGGCAGGATGCGGCGGATCGGGCGCAGCACCGGCTCGGTGACCGCATACAGGAAATTGCCGACGGAATTGACGAACTGGTTGCTCGAGTTGATGACGTTGAACGCATAGAGCCAGGAAAAGATGGCGCTGGCGATCAGTATCCAGGTATAAAGATTCAAAGCCAGATCAATGGTTTGAAATAAGGCGAGCATGTCCGTCTCCATTTCGCGGTTGACAGACATGTAGACATTGGCGACTAAACGGGCAAGTCCCATGCTCCGAAGCATGTTGAATCATGTTTAAAAGGCTGGCGCCCGTGTTTGCGCCGGCTGCCCTGCCGGAAAGTCTCGTCCCATGTCGTTCGCTGCCAGCGGAGACCGGTTTGCCGCCTTCAGGCACATTGCCTATGCCTATTTCTTCTTTGCGCGGTTCCTGACGGCGTTCGCCACCCAGATCGTCAGCGTGTCGGTCGGCTGGCAGATGTACGACCACACCGGAAATCCCGTTTATCTCGGCCTCATCGGTCTCGTGCAGTTCCTGCCTTCCCTGCTGCTGATACTGGTCACCGGGACGGTGGCCGACCGCTACAACAGGCGCAGGGTCGCCGCGATCTGCGTTTTCGTCGGCATGCTCTGTACGGCGGCGCTGCTCTTCCTGACCGTCACCGGCAGTTTTGCGCCCTTGCCGGTCTTCATGATCCTGGCCGTTTTCGGCGTCGAGCGCGCCTTCATGACGCCGGCAATGCAGTCGCTCGCCCCCAATCTCATCCCGCCACAAGACCTGTCGAACGCGGTGACGTGGAATTCCATGTCATGGGATGCGGCGGCCATTCTCGGGCCTGTGGCAGGCGGCTTGCTCTATGGCGTCAGTGCCGGCGCGTCCTACACGGTCGCCGTGGTGTTTTTGGCTGCCGGCTCGATCCTGACCTTCCTCATTCCCAAGCCGCAGCAGCGTGCGGCCCACCAATCGAAAAGCATGAACGAAATCCTCGCGGGCTTCCGGTTCATCTGGTCGGAAAAGGTGGTGCTCGGCGCAGTCTCTCTCGATCTCTTCGCCGTGCTGCTCGGCGGCGCGGTGGCGCTGATGCCGGTCTATGCGCGCGATATCCTGACGCTTGGCCCCTGGGGGCTCGGCCTGCTGCGCGCGGCACCGAGCTTCGGCGCGATCGCCATGGGCCTGTTTCTGGCGACTTATCCCATCCGGCACCGGGCCGGCTTCTATATGTTCGTCGGCGTGGCGATGTTCGGCCTGGGAACGCTGGTCTTCGGCATCTCGCATACGCCGTGGCTGTCGATCGCCGCTCTCGCCCTCATGGGGGCATCGGACCTGATTTCCGTCTATGTGCGCGAAACGCTGATTACGCTCTGGACTCCCGATCACGTCCGCGGCCGCGTCAATGCGGTCAACATGGTCTTCGTCGGCGCTTCGAACGAGCTCGGCGAATTTCGTGCCGGCACCATGGCGCATTATTTCGGCGCGATCCCCGCCGTGGTCATCGGCGGGCTCGGCACGCTTGCGGTTGCTGCCCTCTGGGCCGCGGGCTTCCCGCAGCTGCGCCGGATCGATAGTTTGAACGCACCGGATCGCGAAGGCGAGCCGCAGCCGGCTTAAAGCAATTCCAGCTGACGTGCGCAGCGGATTTCCGTCCGGAATACACAAGGCCAAGATGGCATGCGGGGCCGTAGAAAAAGGTGATGCGGGCGAATCTTCGAGGCGACATGCCTCGGCTTCAGGCGGCCATTGCCTGCTTGCCTTCGAAGACGAGATCGAGAAATTCCGATAGCCAGGTCTTGAGGGCGGCGTCGAAGATCATCCGGCCTTCCAGATGTTCGCGGCCTTGCTGGGCGTTCGGCATGCAGAAGCGATGCTCGCCGTGCACGACCCAGCGCTGCATCATGGCTCGGGTGAGCTCGGCATGGAATTGCAGCCCCCAGGCATTGGCGCCATAGCGATAGGCCTGGTTGGGATAGGTCTCGGCTGTGGCCAGCAGATCGGCACCATGCGGCAGTTCGAAGCCTTCGCGGTGGAAGTGATATACCATCTGCGGCCAGCGCATCAGCAGCCGGCCCTTTTCCGTCGGCTGCAGGGCATACCAGCCGATTTCGGTCTTGCCGTCGTCGCGCGGCCTTACCTTGGCGCCGAGATGGCGGGCGAGCAGTTGCGCCCCGAGGCAGATGCCGAGATAGGGCCGGTTTTCCTTGAGCGGCACTTTCAGCCAGTCGGTCTCCGCCCGAATGAATTCTTCCGGGTCGTTGGCGCTCATGGGGCCGCCGAAAACCACGGCGCCGGCATGCGCCTCAAGCGTCGAAGGCAGGCGATCGCCGAGCACCGGGCGGCGGATATCGAGATCGAAGCCCTTTTCCAGCAGCATCTGGCCGACACGGCCGGGGCTGGAGCGCTCCTGATGCAGGACAATCAATATCGGGCGGCCGGCGCTCCTCGGCGCTTCAATCATCATTGCCTGTCTCCACCCTCGAACCGGGCGCGCGTGCGGCTGCTTCCTGGCGCTTCATGATGCGCTCGCGGTCGGAAATGCCCATGAGGTCGGCGATGCGCCAGATCGCGTGGTCTTCCATTTCGCTGCGTTCGCCATCCGCATAGACGATATCCCATAGGATGCCGAGCAGTTCGAGCCGCTGCGCGCTGTCCAGGTGGCGTTTCAGATCCGACGTGAAACGGTAGTAATCGACGGCCTCGCTCTCAGCTTCCTCGCCGGCGGCGATCAGCGCGTCGAGCCGGCGTCCGTCAAGACCATATTGGTCCTTCAGCAGCTTGCGCAGCCTCTTCTTCTCGCTGTTCTCGATCTTGCCGTCCGCTTCCATGACCTGGATACAGAGCGCCGCGACGGCGACGCGCGGGTCGTCGGGTGCGAAACCGGATTTGGGGTGGTCCTGGGTCAGGTTATGAAGAAATTCCTGAAAACGTTCGAACATCCGTATCCATTCTCAAAGCAAGCAGAGCAGGTTCCTAGGGCACCATGCTCTATCTTTTCGTCATCACGCAATTCCGGACGCAAAACCGCTGCGTACCTTTGCCGGAGTTGCCTTAAAACAACTTGAGCCGTGTCTTGGCTTCCGGTTCAAGCTTGCGATCTTTCACGCCGGGATCATCCGGCGCACCGCCAAAGAAGGGGCGGGGATCGGATGCCTGCGCTGCCGGCTGCGGCGCTGCAACGGCCGTCTCCAATGTCGGCTTTGCCGCGGCGGGTTCCAACTCCATGACATAGGTATCGCTCGCCGGCGATGCAACTTTCGGTGAATTCGCCGTCTCCGCCGCGGTTGCGGAACCGGCCGCGCGCACTGGCGGAAGCGATTTCAGCGCCGCGTCGACCGAGACGGCAGAACCTTCTTCCACCGGCCCGTCGATCTGGCCGAAAGGCGCCTTCCACTCGAATGCGTCGAGACGGCCGGTGACGGGCGAAAGCGGCAGCCATTTTTCCGAAACGAAGCCATCGGCAACCCAGGCCGGATCGCGCGGCGCGCGCAATGCCTGCGCCATCCAGTGACGGACGCGGCCCTGATCGCCGGTTTCGGCCTCCTCGATGTCGGCCAGCAGCAGGAAGGCGCCTTCGCGGGCATCGATCCGCGCGGCGGCCTCGGCTTTGGCGCGGGCCTTGCCGAAATCGCCGGCGTCAAGCGCCGCCTTGGCCGTCAGCAGCAGCGCTTCGATATTGTTCGGGCGGATCGCCTCCAGCCGTTCGGCGCGCTTCAGGCGGTCGGTGACGGAATCGCCGCTGCGGGCCCGCACATAGGCCCTGCCGATTTCGGGATGCGGATGCGCCTTCCACACCTGTTCGAGGATGGAGGCCGCTTTGCGCACCTTGTCCTCGCGGAAGAGCGCCTTCGCGGCGATCAGAGCTGCGGGCACGAAATCGTCCACGAGCTTCAGTGCCGCCAGCGCATCGTCTCGCGCCCCGGCCGGATCGCTCTCCAGCTTATCGTTGGCGCGCGCCGTCAGCAGGACCGCGCGCTGGCGGTTGGCCGTCGTCTTGTCGACGACATGGGCGACCTTCTGCTGGTCGAGAAGCTTGATCGCATCGTCCCAGCGGCCGGACTGGCTGCGATATTCCAGCGTGGCCTGCGCCGCCCAGGGCAGATAGGGAGCCTGGTCGGCGGCTTTCTCGGCATATTGCCTTGCGGCTTCATGCGCGCCGAGGCGCTTGGCTTCGAGATAAAGGCCGCGCAGTCCCAGTTCGCGCGTTTCCGGGTCGTTGGCCATCAGCTCGAATTTCTGGCGTGCCTCGTCGTGCTTGCCTTCGATCAGTGCCGCCTGCGCCTCGAGCAGGTTGATGAGCGGCTCCTGATCGGCACGGATGAGGCCGCGGGTGCGCGCCGCCATCTTGCGGGCCAGCAAGGCGTTGCCGGCGCCGGCGGCAATCAGGCCGGTCGAAAGCGCCTGGTAGCCGCGGTCGCGCTTGCGGGCACGGAAATAGCGGGTGACGGAGTGCGGCGATGTCCAGATCAGCCGCACGAACCACCAGAGGATCATGACGGCGGCGACGAGGGCGATGAGGATCGCGGCGGCCACGATCAGCTTGGTCTGGTAGAGCTGGCCTTCCCATACCAGCGAAAGATCGCCGGGGCGATCGGCGAGCCAGGAAAAGCCATAGCCGAGAGCCAGGACGAGAATGGCGAAGATAAGCAGTCTGATCATTGCTGCGCTCCGTCATTAGAGCCGGATGATTTTAGATCGTAACGGTCTAAAATCTGAATCCGCTCTAAAATCAAATAGGTAGAGCATGATGTTGTCCGAAAACCGCTCACACTTTTCGGCATCATGCTCTAATTCTGTTTCCCGGTATTGGCGATCGCCTTCGAGAGGGCGTCGCTTACCAGATCCTCGACGCGGATGCGGGCCTCCAGCGATTGCTTGAAGGCGGCCGAAGCCGATTTTGCCGCTTCGGGCAGGTTGTTCCACTCGGTCACGGCACCCGGCAGGTCGCCGTTACGAACCTTGTCCTCGAAGCGTGCGGCAATCGCGTCGACGCTGTCGCCGGGAACGTTGCCGACCGGACGGACCTGCACGAGCGACTTGGCGCTCGACATCAGCCGGCTGCTCCAGCTCTGGTTCGGATCGTCGTTCTGCGTCGTCGCGACGATTGCCGTTGCGGCATCCGAAACCCGGCGGATCAGATCGGCGCGGGAGGGAACGCCGGTCTGGGCGAAGTTCTTGAGATCGGCAACGGCCGGATCGTCCGGAGCGACGTTGGCGAAGGTATCGAGTTCCGGCTGGAAGGGGCCGCCGCGGTCGATGGCCGCCTTCAGGGCCGCCGCCGCGATGGCGCGGGCGACCGCGCTTTCCTGGCTCGGACCGCTCAGCTTCTTTTCGGCGTCATCGAGGCGCTTGCTGACTTCCGCGTCGGATGTGGCCTGGGTCTGGGTCGCCTTGCCGAGATCCGCTTTCAGTTGCTCGACCTCGCCGCTCAGCGAGGCGATCCGTTGCTCGGACGCCGCGCTTGCCTCGCCCGAGCCGGCTGCCGAAGCGCCATTGGCCGCGGCCGCCTCGAGTGCCGCGACGCGAGCCGCAAGCGCTTCGTCGGGCTTGGCTGCGGGGGCGGCGGCAAGATTGGCGACGCTCTGCTTGAGGCCATCGATTTCCGCATTCAATGCCGCAATGTCGGCGGAACTGTCCTTGGCGGCGCGCCCGCCCGGCAACACGCCCGCATATTGCAGGGAACCGGCACAGACGAGTGCAATCAGGCCGCCGACGATGCCGGCAGCGATCAGGCCGGAGGTCGATCCTTCCCGCGATGGCTGCGACCGTTCGGCATGGTAAGGCGCAGGGTCATCCTGTGACGGCGCCGCAGCTTTGGGTTCTTCTGGCCCGGCGGCGGCAGGCTCCTGAACGTCCTCGCGGAACGGCTCCTTGTCCGCTTCGAGCGGCATTTCCACTTCATTGGCGGAGGAAGAGCCCAAGTCGTCGTGGCTGCGCTCGGTCATGTCTTCAGGCATATCTTCGGGCGCTGCGTCCTGCGCGGTTTTTTCGGCTTCCAGATCGATCGTGACCGGTTCGTCGTTGGGCTTCGAATGGTTAGGCGTTTTTCGCGATACCATGAGGTCCTCTTTTCATGCGCTGCACCGAAGTTAGACAGACAAGACGATTATGGAAAGGCCTTACATCAAAATTGCGGCTTCACGCGTGGATCAGAAGCGTCAGAAGCCGGTCTTCGCTCGGCATGTCGGCGATATCGATGTGCAAACGCATGGATGCGGGAATTGCTTCGGCGATCGCCTCGCTGAGGCACAGAAACCGCGTGTCCGCGAAAACCTCCGGATTTGCCTGGACGAAGGGAAGGTTGAAAAAACGTCTGGCCGTCTGATGGGAGTAAAGCAGCACGGCATCCGCCCGGGTATCGACGAAAAGCCGGCGAAGAACCGCGTCATCGGGGACGATATCGCGCATGCGGTAGCATTCGACCGTATCGAAGGCTACCCGCAACTCCGTCAATCCCGTTTCGAAGCCGGGCGCACGGGGAAAGCCTGCGAGGTAGAGGAGGGCGGAATTCCCAAGGCTTGCCCGATGGTCGGAAATGACCGAGGCAAGCTCGGTGCCTCCGCCGTCCGAGATGGCGACGACCTCGAATCCGAGTCCGACCGCTTCGGCGGCTGTCGCCTTGCCGACCGCGAAGATCGGGCGGGCAAGATGCGGCTTCAGATCCGCTCCAAGCGCGGCAAGCACGCGGACCGCCTCCGCACTGGTAACGGCGATGGCGCCTTCCGTTTCCTCAAGCGCGCGTCTTGCCTCCTCCAGCAGGTGGAACGGCTCGGCCAGCGGCATCAGCAGGGCTTCGTGTCCCATCCGCGCCAGCCGCCGCATGGTGCGTTCACCCGAATGCCGAGGGCGGGTGACGACGACGCGCATCTTTCGTCAGGTCCAGTCTTCGAAGAAGGCGCTGCCCGCCTCGGCGCGGATCGCCTGGCCGGCGTTGATGCCGAGCGCCTCGGCGTCGCGCCGGTGGCCTTCGATGGTGGTCGTGTGCACCTGCTTGCCGTCCGGCGTGAGGATCATGCCGAAAAAGCGGAGGTGATCGCCCTCGCAAATTGCATAGCCGGCTATCGGCGTGCGACAGGAGCCGTCGAGCGCAGCCAGGAAGGCGCGTTCGCAGGACACGGCATCGAAGGTCGGTGCGTCGTTGATGGCGGCGAGCAGGTCGTTCATCCTGGCGTCGTCGATCCGGCTTTCGATGGCGATCGCGCCTTGCGCCGGGGCCGGCGGAAAATCATCGGGATCGAGAATGTCCGTCAAAACCTCGACCATGCCGAGCCGCTTCAAGCCGGCGAGCGCCAGCAGGGTCGCGTCGGCCTGTCCCTCTTCCAGCTTGCGAAGTCGGGTCTGGACCGAGCCGCGAAAGGTGATGACGTTGATATCCGGGCGCAGGCGCCGGATCAGCGCCTGACGGCGCAGCGACGCGGAGCCGACGGTTGCGCCATGCGGCAGCTCGATCAGTTTCGGCGCCGTGCGGCCGATGACGGAATCGCGGATGTCTTCGCGCGGCAGGTAGGCATTCAGCGCCAGGCCCTGCGGCAGCTTCGTCGCCATGTCCTTGGCCGAGTGCACGGCGAAGTCGAGCTCGCCGGAGGTCAGCTTCTCTTCAAGCTCTTCGGTGAACAGGCCCTTGCCGCCGATCGCCGCCAGCGAGCGGTCGGTGATGCGGTCGCCCTTGGTCGTCAGAACGACGATTTCGAACATCTCCTCCGGAAGGCCATGGGCCGCCATCAGACGGTCGCGTGCCTCGTGCGCCTGGGCGAGCGCCAGCGGGCTGCCGCGCGTGCCGATCCGGAAAGGTTTTGTTTGCATCCGCTTTGATCCGTTGTTACCGACAGTTCCCGTAACCATATTTCCGCTTTACCGCAATCGACCTGTAGGCAACGAACTTTCTCCATGGCATCCGTTCTTCGTATTCTCGGCATCGAAACAAGCTGCGACGAAACCGCTGCGGCCATTGTCGAGCGCCGGGATGACGGCACGCCCACGGTCCGTTCCGATGTCGTCCTCAGCCAATTGGACGAGCATAGCGCCTATGGCGGCGTGGTGCCGGAAATCGCCGCCCGGGCGCATGTCGAGGCGCTGGATACGCTGATCGACGAGGCATTGAAACGCGCCAATGTGTCGCTCTCGGACGTCGATGCCATTGCCGCGACCTCGGGCCCCGGCCTCATCGGCGGCCTGCTCGTGGGGTTGATGACCGGCAAGGCGATCTCGCGGGCGACAGGCAAGCCACTATACGCCATCAACCATCTGGAAGGCCATGCCCTGACGGCGCGGCTGACCGACGGACTTTCCTTTCCCTATTTGATGCTGCTCGTTTCCGGCGGCCATACCCAGCTGATCCTGGTGCGTGGCGTCGGCGAGTACGAGCGCTGGGGCACGACAATCGACGATGCTCTCGGCGAAGCCTTCGACAAGACCGCCAAGCTCCTGGGGTTGCCCTATCCCGGCGGGCCTGCTGTGGAGGCCGCCGCGAAAGACGGCAATCCGGACCGCTTCGATCTTCCGCGGCCGCTGGTCGGCGAGACCCGTCTCGACTTTTCCTTTTCCGGCCTGAAGACGGCCGTGCGGCAGGCGGCGACGTCGATCGCACCCGTCACGAAGCAGGATATCGCCGATATCTGCGCCTCGTTCCAGAAGGCGATCTCGCGCACCTTGAAGGACCGGATCGGCCGTGGGCTGCAGCGCTTCAAGGCGGAATTTGCGGAGACGGCGGAAAAGCCGTCGCTCGTCGTGGCCGGCGGCGTCGCCGCCAATCTCGAATTGCGCCGCACGCTGCAGGAGCTTTGCGATGCCAATGGCTTCCGCTTCATCGCGCCGCCATTGAGATTGTGTACGGATAATGCCGTCATGATCGCCTGGGCGGGGCTGGAGCGCATGGCAACGGGTGCGGCACCGGACGACCTCGACGTGCAGCCGCGCTCGCGCTGGCCGCTGGATCGGAAGGCGGAAGCGCTGTTGGGGTACGGCAAACGAGGAGCGAAGGCATGAGCGGCAGGGAGCGGATCGCAGTCATCGGCGCCGGCGCCTTCGGCACGGCGCTTGCAGCCGTCATCGCGCTCACCGGCCGCAGCGACGTGACGCTCGTCGGGCGCAATGCCGGGCTGATGGCGGATCTCGCCGCCGATCGCATGCACGATACCGCCCTGCCTGGGATCGAACTTCCCGATTCGCTGCGGTTTTCCGCCGAGCCGGATGCCGTTTCCAACGCGGGCATCGTGCTTTTCGCCATGCCCTCGCAGGCGCAGGCCGATGCCGCCCGCCATTATGGGCCTTATCTCGCCAAGGATGCGATCGTCGTCACCTGCGCCAAGGGCATCGACAAGGTTTCCGGCGATCTCCTGACCGATATGCTGGAGCGCGAGCTGCCGGAGCATGCCATCGCCGTTCTCTCCGGGCCGGGCTTTGCCGCCGATATCGCCAGGGGCCTGCCGACGGCCATGGCGATCGCCGCGGCCGACATGGCAGTGGCCGAAAGGCTCGCACAGGCGATTTCCGGCCCGACCTTCCGCCTCTATGCCTCGGATGACCGCATCGGCGTGCAGCTCGGCGGCGCATTGAAGAATGTTCTGGCGATTGCCTGCGGCATCGTCGAGGGCCGTGGTATCGGCGATTCCGCGCGCGCGGCGCTGATCAGCCGCGGCCTTGCCGAAATGTCACGCTTCGTCGCGGCCAAGGGCGGCAAGGCTGAAACCGTGCGCGGGCTTTCCGGCCTCGGCGACCTCGTGCTGACGGCCACCAGCCATCAATCCCGCAATCTGCGCTTCGGCATCGCGCTCGGCGAGGGCAAGGCTGCCGATCCCACGCATGGCGCTTTGGTCGAAGGCGCTTATGCGGCATCCATCGCTGCGCGGCTCGCGCATGAACTCGGCGTCGACATGCCGATCACCGATGCGGTTTCCGCCATCATCGACGGAAAGCTCGATATTGCGACGGCCATCGGGCAATTGATGACACGGCCGATCACCACGGAATAGTTTTTCGATATCTAAAGGAGCCCAATCATGCTGTTTGCCTTTGTCTGCAAGGATAAGCCCGGATACCTGAATGTTCGCATGGAGACGCGTCCGGCGCATGTAGAGCATCTGAACAAGCTCAATGCCGAAGGCACGCTGAAGATGGCGGGACCTTTCCTGGATTCGGAAGGCAAGCCGAATGGCAGCCTGGTCATCGTCGAAGCCGAGAGCGTCGAGGCGGCGGTCGCGATCGCGGATGCCGACCCGTATACGAAGGCCGGCCTGTTCGAGAGCGTCGAGATCAAGCCGTTCAACTGGGTTTTCAACAATCCGGAGGCATGAGAAATGGCGCACTGGCTTTATAAATCCGAGCCGTCCTCCTGGTCCTGGCAGCAGCAGAAGGATGCCGGCGAGAAGGGAACCGAGTGGACCGGCGTGCGCAACTATCTCGCCCGCAACAATATGCGGGCCATGCAGATCGGCGACAAGGGCTTCTTCTATCACTCCAATGACGGGCTGGAGATCGTCGGCATCGTCGAGGTTTGCGCGCTGGCCCATCCGGATTCGACCGCCAAGGACGATCCGCGCTGGGAATGCGTCGATATTCGCGCCGTGAGCGACATGCCGAAGCCCGTGACCCTCAAGGACATCAAGGCCAATCCGAAGCTTTCGCAGATGTCGCTCGTCAACTCCATGCGGCTCTCCGTGCAGCCGGTGACGGATGAGGAATGGCTCGAAGTCTGCCGCATGGGCGGCCTGGACAATCCGCCGGTCTGATCCGGCCTGATTCGGTGGGCGGCGCTCTTTGAAAACCGATCCGGAACGCTTCATCCGCGCCAACACCAGCCTGATGGCGCCGCCGCATGTGCCGGAAATCCGGCTGCATCTGGCAAGCGAGGCGCATGAACTCTGGCTGAAAACGGAAGAAGAGCTGGAGGAAATCGGGTTGCCGCCGCCCTTCTGGGCCTTTGCCTGGGCGGGCGGTCAGGGTCTGGCGCGTTACATCCTCGATCATCCCGAGACCGTGGCCGGCAGAACCGTGCTGGATTTCGCCAGCGGCTCCGGGCTTGTTGCCATTGCGGCCAGCCGTGCGGGCGCAAGCCATGTGCTTGCCGTCGACATCGATCCCTGGGCGGGTACGGCGATCCGGCTCAATGCCGTTGAGAATGGCGTCGCGCTGGACTTTGACGGCAAGGATATCGTCGGCCGCGCCGTGGATGCGCAGGTAATTCTCGCCGGAGACGTCTTCTACGATCGCGATTTCGCCGCGAGTCTCGCCCCCTGGCTGCGGCGTCTGGCGGGCGAGGGCAAGGCCGTTCTGGTCGGCGATCCCGGCAGGGCCTATCTTCCCAAGGATTGCCTGGAGAAGCGGGCGACCTATCAGGTGCCGGTGACGCGGGCGCTGGAGGACAGCGAGGTCAAGAAAACCACGGTCTGGCGGTTTCTTGCCGGCTAGCCGTGTGGTTCCGCGTTTCACACTTTAAAGAGCCCCGGTGCCGTCAGTGCCGGATGACGCAGACGCCGGCTTCGTACGAGCAGGGATTGCCGGCATAGCGGACATCGATGACCTTTGCCCGCGGCCTTGGCTGCGCCGCGGCAGGGCGGGCATAGGGATCGTAACCGCCATAGCCCAGGACATATGTGCCGCCATTGGCATGATAGACATCGGCCGTGCCGGCATAGGTGCCGGCGTTTGCGGCGTCGCGCCGCTCCATGACGACGATCCTGGCCGGCTGCTGCAGCCCGGCGCCCTGCGGTCCGGAAATCTGGTGCAGGCGCATGATGCCCGAATGGTCGTGATGATGCCTGTGGCGATAGTCGCCCGCCGACGCCTGTGTCGAGGAAAGAATGGCTGCTGCCGCCAAAACGAGCGCTGCTGCCTTGAAAAGATGCGGCCTCATGATTCGTCCCCGCTTCGGTCCGTTAATGAAATCTTAACGCCAGATTGCCCCAAGAGCGGCGGGAAGTCCACGCCAGGGTTGCCGAAATGGTAAATAGCCCGGAATGGGGAGTCCGTCGTTGCATGCTCGCTAAAGTGCAGAGGGACCCGAATCGATTAAATTCAATGCAGGCATCAATTGTGCTTGTCGATAGGCTTCCGGGTGATTAATGGTCGCAATGATGCAACGCACACTGCATGTCTTTGCGCGCGCGTTGCCCCGGACATCCGGGTTCTAAGCGTATCGTAACGCCGCGAGGTTCTGATGGCGAACGTCACACAAAACCGGCCTCTGTCGCCGCATCTGCAAATTTACAAACCCATCCCCACCATGGTCATGTCGATCGTCCACCGCATCACCGGCGGCGCGCTCTACTTCGGCACGCTGCTGGTTGCCTGGTGGCTGATTGCCGCGGCGACCGGCCAGGCCTATTTCGACCTGGTCAACTGGATCATGGGTACGATCATCGGCCGCATCATCCTGCTCGGCTATACCTGGGCGCTGCTGCACCACATGATCGGCGGCCTGCGCCACTTCGTCTGGGATCTCGGTCATGGTTTCGACCCGGCCGTTTCGACGAAGATGGCCAAGTTCACGCTCATCGCCTCGATCTGTCTGACCGCGCTGGTCTGGATCATCGGCATCGTCATCCGGCTGGGTTGAATTGGCATGATCCTTCCCGGAAGTGCTCGGATGCCTTTCGGGATCGTGCTTTAAAGGATATTTCTCATGGATATGCGCACCCCTCTGGGCAAAGTCCGCGGTCTCGGTTCCGCCAAGGAAGGCACCGATCATTTCTGGCGCCAGCGCCTGACCGCCGTTGCCAATGTTCCCCTATTCCTCTTCTTCGTCATCTTCCTGATGATCTATGCCGGCGCGCCCTACGCGGAAGTCGTGCACGCGCTGTCGAACCCGATCGTCGCCGTTATCTTCGGCCTGATGGTGATTTCCGGCGTCATTCACATGAAGCTCGGCATGCAGGTCATCATCGAGGACTATGTCCACGGTGAGTTCGGCAAGATCGTCCTTCTCATGGTCAACACGTTCTTCGCGATCGTCATGGCGGGGCTCTGTCTTTTCGCCATTCTGAAGATCGCGTTCGTAGGATAATTGCATCATGGCACCGAACTCATCCACTCAGAATGGGCCCGCTCAGAACGGAAAAGCCTACAAGTATATCGATCACTCCTATGACGTGATCGTCGTCGGCGCCGGCGGCGCCGGCCTGCGCGCCACGCTCGGCATGGCCGAACAGGGCTTCCGCACCGCCTGCATCACCAAGGTCTTCCCCACCCGTTCGCACACCGTCGCGGCCCAGGGCGGCATCGCCGCCTCGCTGCAGAACATGACGCCGGACAGCTGGCAGTGGCACCTCTACGACACCGTCAAGGGTTCCGACTGGCTCGGCGACGTCGACGCCATGCAGTACATGGTCATGGAAGCGCCGAAGGCCGTCTACGAGCTCGAGCACTACGGCGTTCCCTTCTCACGCAACGAAGAGGGCAAGATCTACCAGCGCCCGTTCGGCGGCCATATGCAGAATTTCGGTGAGGGACCGCCGGTGCAGCGCACCTGTGCCGCCGCCGACCGTACCGGCCATGCCATCCTGCATACGCTCTATGGCCAGTCGCTGCGCAACAACGCCGAATTCTTCATCGAGTATTTCGCGCTCGACCTCATCATGTCCGATGACGGCAGCCGCTGCACCGGCGTCGTTGCCTGGTGCCTCGATGACGGCACGATCCATCGCTTCGCCGCCAAGATGGTGGTGCTGGCGACCGGCGGCTACGGCCGCGCCTATTTCTCGGCGACTTCGGCCCATACCTGCACCGGCGACGGCGGCGGCATGGTGGCCCGCGCCGGCCTGCCGCTGCAGGACATGGAATTCGTCCAGTTCCATCCGACCGGCATCTACGGTTCGGGATGTCTCATCACGGAAGGCGCGCGCGGCGAAGGCGGCTACCTCGTCAATTCCGAGGGCGAGCGCTTCATGGAGCGCTATGCACCTTCGGCGAAGGACCTTGCCTCGCGCGACGTGGTTTCACGCTGCATGACGCTTGAGATCCGCGAGGGCCGCGGCGTCGGAAAGAACAAGGACCATATCTTCCTGCATCTCGACCATCTCGATCCGGCCGTGCTGCATGAGCGGCTGCCCGGTATTTCCGAGAGCGCCCGCATCTTCGCCGGCGTCGACGTGACCCGCGAGCCGATCCCGGTGCTGCCGACGGTCCATTACAACATGGGCGGCATTCCAACGAACTATTGGGGTGAAGTGCTGAATGCCGACAGCAGCAATCCCGAGCGCGTCTTGCCGGGTCTTATGGCCGTCGGCGAAGCCGGCTGCGCCTCGGTGCACGGTGCCAACCGCCTCGGCTCCAACTCGCTGATCGACCTCGTGGTCTTCGGCCGCGCCGCCGCCATCCGCGCCGGTCAGGTCATCGACCGCGATAGTCCGGTTCCGGCGGTCAACGTGGCTGCCTGCGACAAGATCATGGATCGCTTCGATCGCCTGCGTCACGCCAGCGGCTCGACACCGACCGCGGCGCTTCGCGAGAAGATGCAGCGCGCCATGCAGGAAGATGCCGCCGTGTTCCGTACCCAGGAATCGCTGGAATCCGGCTGCCGCCGCATTTCGGAGATCTGGAAGGACATGGCCGACATCAAGGTCACCGACCGCTCGCTGATCTGGAATTCCGACCTCGTCGAAACGCTGGAGCTGCACAATCTGATGGCCAACGCCATCACGACGATCTACGGCGCCGAGGCTCGCAAGGAAAGCCGCGGCTCGCATGCCCGCGAGGATTACACCGAGGGCAAGTTCGCCGGCCGCGACGACGAAAACTGGCGCAAGCATACGCTTGCCTGGGTCAACGATGCGGGCGACGTGAAGCTGGACTATCGTCCGGTTCACACCGACCTGATCGCCGAAGGCATCGATCCGCACAAGATCGAGCCGAAGGCACGCGTGTACTGATCTGAGAGGAACTGACCATGGTTGAACTCGCTCTCCCCAAGAACTCTCAGATGCGCGAAGGCAAGGTCTGGCCGAAGCCGGTCGGCGCCAAGAACACGCGCGAATTCCGCGTCTATCGCTGGAGCCCGGACGACGGCCAGAACCCGAGCATCGATACCTACTATATCGATGTCGACGATTGCGGCCCGATGGTGCTCGACGGTCTGCTCTACATCAAGAACAAGATCGACCCGACGCTGACGCTGCGCCGCTCCTGTCGCGAAGGCATCTGCGGCTCCTGCGCGATGAACATCGACGGCACCAATACGCTCGCCTGCACCAAGGGTCTGGACGAGATCAAGGGCACGGTGAAAATCTATCCGCTGCCGCATATGCCCGTCGTCAAGGACCTCGTGCCGGATCTGACGAACTTCTACGCCCAGCATCGCTCGATCGAGCCCTGGCTGAAGACGGTTTCCCCGCCGCCGGCCAAGGAATGGAAGCAGAGCCATGAGGACCGCCTGAAGCTCGACGGCCTCTACGAATGCATTCTGTGCGCCTGCTGCTCGACCTCCTGTCCGAGCTATTGGTGGAACGGCGACCGCTATCTCGGCCCTGCCGTCCTGCTGCAGGCCTATCGCTGGCTGATCGACTCCAGAGACGAAGCCAAGGGCGAACGCCTCGACAACCTCGAGGATCCTTTCCGCCTCTATCGCTGCCACACGATCATGAACTGCGCGCAAACTTGCCCGAAGGGTCTCAACCCGGCCAAGGCGATCGCCGAAATCAAGAAGATGATGGTCGAGCGGCGGGTCTGACCCGCCGGCGCTCATTCGCCAACTTCGGCGACGAGGATGATGTTCGAATGATGATGAAAGGCTTTGCGCCGGAGGCCGTGGCCGAAATCCGCTCAAGGCTTGCTTCGGTCAAGGCCGAGGGTATCCGGATCGGCCTTGCTATCGAAAGCGGCAGCCGTGCATGGGGATTTCCGTCGCCTGACAGCGATTACGATTGCCGTTTCGTCTATGTCAGGTCGGAGCGGCATCATCTGACTTTGTTCCCGCATCGCGATGTCATCGAATTTCCGATCGTCGGTGATATTGACACCGGTGGGTGGGACCTGCGCAAGGCTCTGCTTCTGGCGCTCAAGGGCAACGCCGTCCTTGTCGAATGGTTGAAATCGCCGATCGTCTACGAAGAAGAGGCGGGCTTCCGTGACCGCCTCGGCACTTTGCTTGAGGCAATCATGGTGCCGGAGAAGGTTGCCCGGCATTATGTCGGGCTGATGAGACAGCATCGGCCCGATGATGGAGCTGCGCCGATCCGCCTGAAGACGTTGCTTTACTCCATTCGCCCGGCAATCGCGCTTGAGTGGATGCGGCAGACGGATTTTGTGAAATTGCCGCCAATGAACATGCTTGAATGCCTCGCGGATATCGAGATAGCGAAAGACATCCGGACAAGCATTCTGGAGTTGGTGGAGGTCAAGAGAGAGACGCGCGAAATGGGAGAGGGCGTGCCGCCAGCTCCTCTCGCGGAATTTCTCGCGGTCGCTCTCGAACGATATTCAAGTTTTCCGAGCAGACATGGGGAAGACCAAGCGCGCGACAAAAGCATGCAGGAATTTGCCGACCGCTTCTATCTGGATGAGGTTCGTCGGGCGGCGCCTTGAAACCACCCGATTCTTGTCCAGCTATGGCCTACGGCAATTTATGGCGGTATCGACTTGATTAACCAAAGTGAAATACGATAATTCGGACATCACTAAATATCACTTTACAGATGTCAGCGGTGGACAATCATTTAGGAGTGTGATGATGCAGTTCAGATATGCAGTGACGGCTGCGGCGATTGGTCTGTCGCTTGCCGGTTGCCAGCGCACGGCATACAACAACGATAGTTATTCTGCCCCGCCTCTGCAGGCCCAGCCTGTTCCTTCCGTTCAATCCAGCCAGCTTCCGCCCGCAGGCGCCGGCAACGGCTCGCAATTCCCGGCGCCCCCGCCAACGGGTGCGGCCAACGCGGGCAACCAGCAGCAACAGCAGGCGATGGCGGCATCCGCGATGGACGTCACGAAGGAATCGATGGTCGGCAGCTGGAAAGTCAGCAATGGTGGATCGAGCTGCGACATGTTCCTGACGCTGACCAACCTCGGCAGCGGCTCGCGCGGCGGCACGCGCGGTTGCGCGGGCGAACTGACGGCGATGGGTTCATGGGAGGTTTCCGGCAAGCAGGTTCTCCTGAAAAATCGTGACGGCGCCACGATCGGCACGCTCTACAAGACCGCCGATTCGCGCTTTGACGGTTCGACCGCCTCCGGCCAGCCGCTCAGCCTCAGCCGATAAGCTTATTTGACGGGCAGCATCCTTTGGGTGCGCCCCATTTGCACAGGCGGATATTTCCCCATGCAGCCCATGCCAGATTACTCGATCAGCGTCTGCGAACAGCTAAAGGCGCTGACGGCGTCCGGATCCCTTCAGGTGGACTCGGCGCAGATGGATGTGGCGAAAATGCTGGACCGCGTGCTTTCCGATCTCAAGCGGAGGAAGCCCGCCGCCAAAACCAGTGCGCTCGGCTGGATGTTTGCCGCGCGCAAGAAGTCGGCCGAGGCGATCAAGGGACTCTACATTCACGGCAGCGTCGGTCGCGGCAAGACCATGTTGATGGACATGTTCTTTGCCATGGCGCCGTGCCAGAAGAAACGCCGGGCGCATTTCTTCGAGTTCATGGCCGACGTGCACAACCGCATCGCGGCGCAGCGGCTGAAATTCAAGAACGGCGAAACCAAACAGGCCGACCCGATCCCGCCGGTTGCCGCTGACCTCTACGCCGAGGCCGAACTGCTTTGCTTCGACGAATTCACCGTCACCGACATCGCCGATGCGATGATCCTGTCGCGGCTGTTTTCCGAGCTGTTCTCGCTCGGCTGCGTGCTGATCGCCACGTCGAACGTGGAGCCGGACAATCTTTATCGCGACGGCCTCAACCGCGGCCTGTTCCTGCCCTTCATCGATCTCCTGAAAAAGTACGTCGATGTGGTGACGCTGGATTCTCCGACCGATTACCGCATGGAGAAGCTGAACAGCCAGCCGGTCTATCTGACGCCGCTCGACCAACGTGCCGATATGGCGATGGATGCATCCTGGATGCAGGCGCTGCATGGACGCAAGGCGCAGCCGACGGAAATCCCGATGAAGGGGCGCTCCATCCATGTGCCTCTGGCCGTCGACCGCATGGCGCGCTTCTCTTTCGCCGATCTTTGCGACGCGCCGCTCGGGCCTGCCGATTTCCTGGCCATCGCCGAACGCTTCGATACGATCTTCCTCGATCGCGTGCCGAAGCTGGGGGCGGATAAGCGCAACCAGACGAAGCGCTTCATCATTCTGGTCGATACGCTCTACGATCACAATATCCGCCTCTACGTGTCCGCAGCCGCCATGCCGGAGGATCTGCTGGAGGAGCGGCGCGGAACGGAAGGCTTCGAATTCGACCGCACGGCGTCGAGGCTTTTCGAGATGCGTAGCGCGGAATATCTGGCCCAGACTTCGGCCAGACGTGCCGCCGAGTGACGATTGGGTGACATGTTATCTTACGTTTACGTAAGATATTTTCGATCTAACCGATTGAAATTCCTGCTCTCAAAATAATCAATTGCCAATTTCACCCTTTGGGTCTATGCGATTGACGGCTATTGTGGATGCCCGTCACGGTGTCCCGCCACGGATTTTGATCGCAAAGGATACACCGAAATGGCGCGCAACAAGATCGCACTTATTGGTTCTGGCATGATTGGTGGCACGCTGGCGCATCTCGCCGGCCTGAAGGAACTGGGCGACATCGTCCTGTTCGACATCGCGGACGGCATTCCCCAGGGCAAGGGTCTCGACATCGCCCAGTCTTCGCCGGTCGAAGGCTTCGACGCCAACCTCACCGGCGCCAGCGACTATTCCGCGATCGAGGGTGCCGACGTCTGCATCGTCACGGCAGGCGTTCCCCGCAAGCCGGGCATGAGCCGCGACGATCTTCTCGGCATCAATCTCAAGGTCATGGAGCAGGTCGGCGCCGGCATCAAGAAATATGCCCCGAACGCTTTCGTGATCTGCATCACCAACCCGCTCGACGCCATGGTCTGGGCGCTGCAGAAGTTCTCCGGCCTGCCGACCAACAAGGTCGTCGGCATGGCCGGCGTGCTCGATAGCTCGCGCTTCCGTCTCTTCCTCGCCAAGGAATTCAACGTTTCCGTCGAAGACGTCACGGCTTTCGTTCTCGGCGGCCACGGCGACTCGATGGTGCCGCTCGCCCGCTACTCGACCGTTGCCGGCATCCCGCTGACGGACCTCGTCACCATGGGCTGGCTCACCGCCGAGCGCCTCGAAGAAATCATCCAGCGCACCCGCGACGGCGGTGCCGAGATCGTCGGCCTGCTGAAGACCGGTTCGGCCTATTACGCACCTGCCGCTTCCGCCATCGCCATGGCTGAATCCTACCTCCGGGACAAGAAGCGCGTTCTGCCCTGCGCCGCGCATCTCGACGGCCAGTACGGCGTCAAGGACATGTATGTCGGCGTTCCCACGGTCATCGGTGCCGGCGGCATCGAGCGCGTCATCGAAATCGACCTGAACAAGGCCGAGAAGGAAGCCTTCGACAAGTCGGTCGCAGCCGTTGCCGGGCTTTGCGAAGCCTGCGCGACCATCGCGCCGTCGCTGAAGTAATTTCCGCGTTCCAACAGGGATAAATCCATGAACATTCATGAATACCAGGCCAAGGCGCTGCTGAAGACCTATGGCGCACCCGTCGCGGACGGCGTTGCCATCTTCTCCGCCGATGAGGCCGCCGCCGCTGCCAAGCAGCTTCCAGGCCCGCTTTACGTCGTCAAGAGCCAGATCCATGCCGGCGGACGCGGCAAGGGCAAGTTCAAGGAGCTCGGACCGGACGCCAAGGGCGGTGTTCGCCTTGCCAAGTCGGTCGACGAAGTCGTTGCCAATGCCAGGGAAATGCTCGGCCACACGCTGGTGACGAAGCAGACCGGCCCGGCCGGCAAGCAGGTCAACCGCCTCTACATCGAAGACGGCGCCGACATCGACCGCGAACTCTACCTCTCGATCCTGGTCGACCGCTCGGTCGGTCAGGTCGCCTTCGTCGTTTCGACCGAAGGCGGCATGGACATCGAGACCGTCGCGCACGACACGCCGGAAAAGATCATCACCGTCGATATCGATCCGTCCGCCGGCGTCACGGCTGCCAACATTGCTGCCCTTTCCGAAGCGCTGAAGCTCGAAGGTGCCGCCCGCGCCGACGCCGACACGCTGTTCCCGGCGCTCTACAAGGCCTTTGTCGAGAAGGACATGGCCCTGCTCGAAGTCAACCCGCTGATCGTCATGACCAACGGCCACCTGCGCGTCCTCGACGCCAAGGTCTCCTTCGACGGCAACGCCCTCTTCCGCCATGAAGACATCCGCGCGCTGCGCGACACGACGGAAGAAGACGAAAAGGAAATCCAGGCGCACGAATACGACCTGGCCTACGTCGCGCTCGACGGCAACATCGGCTGCATGGTCAACGGCGCCGGTCTTGCCATGGCGACCATGGACATCATCAAGCTCTACGGCGCCGAGCCGGCGAACTTCCTCGATGTCGGCGGCGGCGCCACCAAGGAAAAGGTCACGGCCGCCTTCAAGATCATCACCGCCGATCCGGCCGTCCAGGGTATTCTGGTCAACATCTTCGGCGGCATCATGAAGTGCGACGTCATTGCCGAAGGCGTGCTCGCGGCCGTCAAGGAAGTCGGCCTGAAGGTTCCGCTCGTCGTGCGCCTCGAAGGCACCAATGTCGAGCTCGGCAAGAAGATCATCAACGAATCCGGTCTCAACGTCATCTCTGCCGATGACCTGGACGATGCCGCCCAGAAGATCGTTAAGGCAGTCAAGGGAGCCTGAGGCAAGATGTCGATCCTCATCAACAAAGACACCAAGGTCCTGGTTCAGGGCCTGACCGGCAAGACCGGCACTTTCCACACGGAACAGGCGCTCGCCTATCACGGCACCAAGATGGTCGGCGGCATCCACCCCTCCAAGGGCGGTGAAACCTGGACCGGCTCCAAGGGCGAAAAGCTGCCGATCTTCAAGTCGGTCGCCGAAGGCAAGGAAGCAACCGGCGCCAACGCTTCAGTCATCTACGTGCCGCCGGCAGGCGCCGCGGCTGCTATCCTCGAAGCGATCGAAGCCGAAATCCCCCTCATCGTCTGCATCACGGAAGGCATTCCGGTCGCCGACATGGTCAAGGTCAAGGATCGCCTCATCAAGTCCAAGTCGCGCCTGATCGGGCCGAATTGCCCGGGCGTCCTGACGCCGGACGAATGCAAGATCGGCATCATGCCGGGCTCCATCTTCAAGAAGGGCTCCGTCGGCGTTCTCTCGCGCTCCGGCACGCTGACCTATGAAGCCGTGTTCCAGACCACCAACGAAGGTCTCGGCCAGACGACGGCCGTCGGCATCGGCGGCGATCCGGTCAAGGGCACCGAATTCATCGACGTCCTGGAAATGTTCCTCGCCGACGACGAAACCAAGTCGATCATCATGATCGGCGAAATCGGCGGCTCGGCCGAAGAAGACGCCGCGCAGTTCCTCAAGGACGAAGCCAAGAAGGGCCGCAAGAAGCCGATGGTCGGCTTCATCGCCGGCCGCACGGCACCTCCCGGCCGCACCATGGGCCATGCCGGCGCCGTCATCTCCGGCGGCAAGGGCGGCGCGGAAGACAAGATCGCGGCGATGGAATCGGCAGGCATCCGCGTGTCGCCGTCGCCGGCACGTCTCGGCAAGACGCTGGTGGAAGTCCTGAAGGGCTGACCCTACCTATAGCAAGGCCGGACGGGGCGGCAGCCGCCTTGTCTCGTCCGGTTTCGACATTCGCAAGTGCGGACTTACGGCCTTGACGGCCTGGAATGAAATACGGTCGCCGGGATCCGAGAACCGGCAATGCAAACAAGTTGGGAGACGGGCGAAAGCGTCCGCAGATTCACCATGGCAAGGCAAGAAGCCAACGAGCAATTTCAGATCACCTCGTTCCTGGATGGCGCCAACGCTGCCTATATCGAGCAGCTCTATGCGCGCTATGAGGACGATCCTTCATCGGTCTCCGACGAATGGCGGTCTTTCTTCAAGGCGCTCGAGGATAGCCCCGACGATGTGAAGAGAGCGGCCAAGGGCGCCTCCTGGCAGCGCAAGAACTGGCCGATCCCGGCGAAGGGCGATCTGGTCTCCGCGCTCGACGGCGACTGGGGCGTGGTCGAAAAGGTCATCGAGACCAAGCTGAAGACCAAGGCCGAGGTCGCCGGTGTTCCGGCAGACGCGACCGACGTCCTGCGGGCGACGCGCGATTCCGTGCGCGCTATCATGATGATCCGCGCTTACCGCATGCGCGGCCACCTGCACGCCAAGCTCGACCCGCTCGGCATCGCCGCTCCGGTGGAAGACTACAAGGAACTGTCGCCGGAAGCTTACGGCTTCACCGAGGCCGACCTCGACCGCAAGATCTTCATCGACAACGTGCTCGGCCTCGAATACGCGACCGTTCGCGAGATGATCGAGATTCTCGAGCGCACCTACTGCTCCACCCTCGGCGTCGAATTCATGCACATCTCCAACCCGGAGGAAAAGGCCTGGATTCAGGAGCGTATCGAAGGTCCGGACAAGGGCATCGCCTTCAATCCGGAACGCAAGAAGGCCATCCTTCAGAAGGTCATCGAAGCCGAAGGCTACGAACAGTTCCTCGACGTCAAGTTCAAGGGCACCAAGCGCTTCGGTCTCGACGGCGGCGAATCGCTGATCCCGGCTCTTGAACAGATCCTCAAGAGCGGCAGCCAGCTCGGTCTTCGCGAAGCCGTGTTCGGCATGGCCCATCGCGGCCGCCTGAACGTGCTGTCCCAGGTCATGGGAAAGCCGCACCGCGCGATCTTCCACGAGTTCAAGGGCGGCTCCTATGCGCCTGACGAAGTCGAAGGTTCGGGCGACGTGAAGTACCATCTCGGCGCCTCCTCGGATCGTGATTTCGACGGCGCCAAGGTACACGTCTCGCTGACGGCAAACCCGTCGCATCTGGAAATCGTCAACCCGGTCGTCATGGGCAAGGCCCGTGCCAAGCAGGACATGGGCGCCACCCAGTGGGACGGCGACATCATCCCGCTCTCCGAGCGCGCCAAGGTCGTGCCGCTGCTGATCCATGGCGACGCGGCTTTCGCCGGCCAGGGCGTCGTTGCCGAAATCCTCGGCCTCTCCGGTCTGCGCGGTCATCGCGTTGCCGGCACGATGCACGTCATCATCAACAACCAGATCGGTTTCACCACCAATCCGGCCTTCTCGCGTTCGTCGCCCTATCCGTCGGACGTCGCAAAGATGATCGAAGCACCGATCTTCCACGTCAACGGCGACGATCCGGAAGCGGTCGTCTACGCTGCGAAGATCGCCACCGAATTCCGCATGAAGTTCCACAAGCCCGTTGTGGTCGACCTCTTCTGCTACCGCCGTTACGGCCACAATGAAGGCGATGAGCCGTCCTTCACGCAGCCGAACATGTACAAGGTCATCCGCGCCCACAAGACGGTGCTGCAGCTCTATTCGCAGCGGCTGATCAGCGAAGGCGTGCTGACCGAGGGTGAAGTCGAAAAGATGAAGGCCGACTGGCGCGCGCATCTCGAACAGGAGTTCGAGGCCGGCCAATCCTACAAGCCGAACAAGGCCGACTGGCTGGACGGCGAGTGGTCCGGCCTGCATACGGCCGACAACGCCGACGAGCAGCGTCGCGGCAAGACCGCCGTGCCGATGAAGATGCTGAAGGATATCGGCCGCAAGCTGTCGGAAATCCCAGCCGGCTTCCACGCGCACCGCACCATCCAGCGCTTCATGGAAAACCGCGCCAACATGGTGCAGACCGGCGAGGGCATCGACTGGGCCATGGCGGAAGCCCTGGCATTCGGTTCGCTCGTGGTCGAAGGCCACAAGATTCGTCTTTCCGGCCAGGACTGCGAACGCGGCACCTTCTCGCAGCGTCATTCGGTTCTCTACGATCAAGAGACCGAAGAGCGCTATATTCCGCTCGCCAACCTGTCGCCCACACAGGCCCGCTACGAAGTCATCAACTCGATGCTGTCGGAAGAAGCGGTTCTCGGCTTCGAATACGGATATTCGCTCGCCCGTCCGAATGCGCTGACCCTGTGGGAAGCCCAGTTCGGCGACTTCGCCAACGGTGCGCAGGTCGTCTTCGACCAGTTCATCTCTTCGGGCGAACGCAAGTGGCTGCGCATGTCCGGCCTCGTCTGCCTGCTGCCGCATGGCTATGAAGGCCAGGGTCCGGAACACTCGTCCGCCCGCCTGGAACGCTATCTGCAGCTCTGCGCCGAGGATAACATGCAGGTCGCCAACGTCACGACGCCGGCGAACTACTTCCACATCCTGCGCCGTCAGCTGAAGCGCGACTTCCGCAAGCCGCTGATCCTGATGACGCCGAAGTCGCTGCTGCGCCACAAGCGCGCCGTGTCGACGCTTGCGGAGATGGCGGGCGAAAGCTCGTTCCATCGCCTGCTGTGGGACGATGCCGAACTGATCAAGGACGGTCCGATCAAGCTGCAGAAGGACAACAAGATCCGTCGCGTCGTCATCTGCTCGGGCAAGGTCTATTACGATCTCCTGGAAGAGCGCGAGAAGCGCGGGATCGACGATATCTACCTGCTGCGCATCGAACAGCTCTATCCGTTCCCGGCCAAGGCGCTCATCAACGAGCTCAGCCGCTTCCGCAACGCGGAGATGGTGTGGTGCCAGGAAGAGCCGAAGAACATGGGTGCGTGGTCCTTCATCGATCCCTATCTGGAATGGGTGCTCGCCCATATCGATGCCAAGTACCAGCGCGTACGCTACACCGGCCGTCCGGCCGCCGCCTCCCCGGCGACGGGCCTGATGTCCAAGCATCTGTCGCAGCTTGCGGCGTTCCTCGAAGACGCGCTCGGCGGTTGAGGGGTTGCGCGATGACCGGTTTTCGTTTGAAGATCGCGTCGTCGCGTTCCAGCCTTCCGCATGATGCGACGGGGGAGAAGATGGCAGCCATGCAGCACCATGCCGCCTATCGCCAGGATCAAGCCCATGCCCGGTCGACGGTTGCCGTCGTCCGGGTGCTTGTGTCACGGCGCATCACCCGTCCCCCGGCCCTCTGTCGCCGGAATTCCATCTAACTCATAATGACGAAAATCAGGATTTGAACAATGGCCACTGAAATCCGCGTTCCTACCCTCGGCGAATCCGTCAGCGAAGCGACCGTCGGCACCTGGTTCAAGAAGGTCGGCGATGCCATCAAGGCCGATGAGCCGCTTCTCGAACTCGAAACCGACAAGGTGACGATCGAAGTTCCGGCGCCCGCCGCGGGCACCTTGTCCGAAATCGTTGTCCAGGCCGGCGAAACCGTGGGCCTCGGAGCGCTGCTCGGCCAGATCTCCGCCGGCAACGGCGCCGCCGCTCCTGCTCAGGCCGCCGCCCCGGCAGCTCCGGCCCCGGCCGCTGCCGCCCCGGTTGCGGCTCCTGCCGTTTCCGCGCCGGCTTCTTCCATGCCGCCGGCCCCGGCCGCCGCCAAGCTGCTCGCTGAAAACAATCTCTCCGCCGATCAGGTCGAGGGCAGCGGCAAGCGCGGTCAGGTGCTGAAGGGCGATGTCATCGCCGCCGTCGCCAAGGCCTCCTCTGCGCCGGCCGCCGCACCGGCTGCTCCGGTCGCCGCGCGTGCCCCGACCGCAGTCGAGGACGTCAACCGCGAAGAGCGCGTCAAGATGACCCGCCTGCGCCAGACGATCGCCCGCCGCCTGAAGGATGCGCAAAACACCGCCGCCATGCTCACCACCTACAACGAGGTGGACATGAAGGCCGTCATGGACCTGCGCAACAAATACAAGGACATCTTCGAGAAGAAGCATGGCGTGAAGCTCGGCTTCATGGGCTTCTTCACCAAGGCCGTCACCCATGCGCTGAAGGAGCTGCCGGCCGTCAACGCCGAGATCGACGGCACCGACATCATCTACAAGAACTACTGCCACATCGGCATGGCCGTCGGCACCGACAAGGGTCTCGTCGTTCCGGTCATCCGCGATGCCGACCAGATGTCGATCGCCGAGGTCGAAAAGGAGCTTGGCCGTCTGGCAAAGGCTGCCCGCGACGGAACGCTGTCGATGGCCGACATGCAGGGCGGCACCTTCACCATCACCAACGGCGGCGTCTATGGCTCGCTGATGTCTTCGCCGATCCTGAACGCGCCGCAGTCGGGCATTCTCGGCATGCACAAGATCCAGGAACGTCCGGTCGCCATCGGCGGTCAGGTCGTCATCCGTCCGATGATGTATCTGGCTCTCTCCTACGATCACCGCATGGTCGACGGCAAGGAAGCCGTGACCTTCCTCGTGCGCGTCAAGGAAAGCCTGGAAGATCCCGAACGTCTGGTTCTCGATCTCTAAGGGAGCGCTGGATCATGTCGACATGGCCCATGCGGATGCTGCGCGGTTTGTTATGCGCTGCCGCCGCATGGATGCCATCGTCCGCCGGCGCGGACGGGCTCGACGTTTCCAAGCTCAGCAGCAACTTCGATCTGGCGTCGCTCGGCGACGCCGATCTCGCCGCCCGCTCGATCAATGTCCTGCGCATCGGCAAGGTGGAACTGACCTCCGGACGCATCGTCGCCAGCGATCCGCTTGTCGGCCCCGACCGTGCCGCGCTCGTGCGGACGGTTTCCCCCGGCGACTATCCCGTCACGCTCTATGAAGCCTTCGGCCGCATCGCTGCGGCCAGCATGCGGTTCGCCGAGGGCAAGCCGGTGCGCTGGGAGCTTGCCGTGGTCCCTGGCCAGGATATCAATTCGCTGAAGGGCGACGAATTCTTCGGTTATCCCGTCGATGCCGGCCTCGGCTGCTACATGGATGCCGATACCTACGCCCTGATGCAGGAACGCGAAAAGCAGGTTCAGGCGGAAAAGGCGTCGTCCGACATCAATTACTATGACGACGTTCTGGCGTCCGAGCTGGAAGCGAACGAAGAAAAATACGCCATGCACCGGCCGGTATCGGGCAAGCGGGGGAATGTCGCCATTTTCTGGAGCGGCTGGGGCGACGGTTTCTATCCGGTTTTCTGGGGCCTCGATGCCAGCGGACGGCCGCTTGTTCTCTTCACGGACTTCGGCGTAACGGAAAATGCCGACGGCCGGCGCGAGCCGGGAGGGGAGTGACCATGCCCGCGCAGAACATGATGGCACGACTGGCTTCCACGCCCTGGGTCATGCTGGCATTCGCGGTCAATCCCATGCCTGCCTACGCGGAAGAATGCGTGCAGGAAAAGGCGGTCTATGTCGATATGGACAATGCCTACGAATTGCGCTTCGAGCCCATGGAATCGGAATCGCCGGTCAGCAATCGCTTCAAGCTTGCGGTGCGCAACACCGCCGTCGTTGCCGATGGCGTCGTCATGCGCAGCGACGACCGATTGCGCGCCGATGGCCGCATCATGTTCGAATGCCCCGAAGGCGACGTAACCGGGGCGGACCTCAGGGCCTGCACCGTCTGGCAGGGCATGGTCTATGCCTCCGATCTGAAGGGCCATATCCGTGCACTGCCGGCGGAAGGCGAGAATGCGGCCGACCGGCTTTTCCTGCCGGCGCTTGGACCTTCGATCCAGAAGTCGTCTCTCTGGGGCGAAGGAAAGGCGACCGTCGCCCCCTGGGATGTCCTCAGTCTGAAAGGATGCTACCAATGACCGGGAGTGCTGCTGTTCTTCTCGTGACCGGTGGTAGCCGCGGCATCGGTGCCGCGGTTTGCCTGGCGGCCGCCCAGCATGGCTGGGCCGTGGCGGTCAATTATGTGTCCAACAAGGATGCGGCCGAGGCCGTGGTGGGAACGATCCGCGATGCCGGCGGCGAGGCGATCGCGGTTGCCGGCGATGTCGGCAAGCCCGAGGATATCAAGTCCATCTTCGCCCAGGTCGATAAGCATTTCGGCCGGATCGACGGGCTCGTCAACAATGCGGGCATCGTCGATGTCATCCAGCGCCTGGACGAGATGACGCCCGAGCGGCTCGACCGCATGTTCCGCATCAACGTTACCGGCTCGATGCTGGTGGCGGCCGAAGCCGTGCGCCGCATGTCGACCCGGCATGGCGGCAAGGGCGGGGTGATCGTCAATCTTTCCTCCATGGCCGCCACGCTCGGCGGCGGCGGGCAATATGTCGATTACGCCGCTTCCAAGGGCGCGATCGACACGTTCACCGTCGGCCTTGCGCGCGAAGTGGCGGCGGAAGGCATCCGCGTCAACGCGGTCCGGCCCGGCATCATCGATACGGATATCCATGCGGCCGCCGGCCTGCCGGACCGGGCGCGCGATATCGCGCCGCAGCTGCCGATGAAGCGCGCCGGAACCTCCGACGAGGTTGCCGACGCCATCCTCTACCTGCTCAGCCCTCATGCATCCTATATAACGGGCGCCGTGCTCGACGTGAGTGGCGGCCGATGATCGGAATGGATCGATAACATGCAGTATATTCTCGAATTCCTCGGCCTCATGGCGGTGTTCTCGATCTTCATCGTCGTTCCGGGCGCCGATTTTGCCGTCATCCTGCGCCAGAGCATCGTCCATGGCCGCCGCGCCGCCATGATGACCGGGCTCGGCATGGGCTTCTCGCTGCTCTTCCATATCAGCTACACCATTCTCGGTCTCGGCCTGATCGTCTCCCAGTCGCTTTTCCTGTTCAGCCTGATCAAATGGGCTGGCGTGGGCTACCTCGTCTATCTCGGCATCAAGTCCTTCCGCCAATCCGGCTTTCAGGTGAAGGACGTCGAGATCACCGAGGAGGATCGCAAGCCGGTCTCCGTCTGGCGCTGCCTGGCGACGGGGTTCATCACCAATGCACTCAATCCGAAGCCGGTGCTGTTCTTCCTGTCGCTGTTTTCGACGCTGGTCCATCACGACACGCCGGCGCTTATCCAGTTCAGCTACGGCATCGGCATGGCGACGGCGCTCGTCGCCTGGTTTGCCGGCGTTTCCACCTTCCTCACCGTCAAGCCGGTGCGCGATCGCTTCATCGCGTCGGGCAAATGGTTCAACCGCATCACCGGAGCGGCGCTCGTCGGCTTCGGCATCCGCCTCGCCTTGGCACGGGCGACTGACTAACAAATATATAGAACAAGGAAATCAAACATGTCCTACGATGTGATCATTATCGGAACCGGTCCCGGCGGCTATGTCTGCGCAGTCAAGGCAGCGCAGCTCGGCCTGAAGGTCGCGGTCGTCGAAAAGCGCGCGACTTATGGCGGCACCTGCCTCAACATCGGCTGCATTCCGTCCAAGGCGCTGCTGCACGCTTCCGAAGTGTTCCATCATGCCGGCCATGGCATGGATGCGCTCGGCGTCGAGGTTGCCGCGCCGACGCTCAATCTTTCGAAGATGATGGCGCACAAGAATGCGACCGTGAAGTCGAACGTCGACGGCGTCGCCTTCCTGTTCAAGAAGAACAAGATCGATGCCTTCCAGGGCACCGGCAAGATCGTTGCCGCCGGCAAGGTCGCCGTGACGGCAGAGGACGGCAAGGTGACGGAGATCGAGGGCAAGAACATCGTCATCGCCACCGGCTCCGATGTTGCCGGCATTCCGGGCGTACCGCTCGAAATCGACGAGAAGGTCATCATCTCCTCCACCGGCGGCATCGCGCTCGACAAGGTGCCGGGCAAGATGATCGTCGTCGGCGGCGGTGTCATCGGTCTGGAGCTGGGGTCGGTCTGGTCGCGCCTCGGCGCCAAGGTCACGGTGGTCGAATATCTCGACAGCATCCTCGGCGGCATGGACGGCGAAGTTTCCAAGCAGTTCCAGCGCATGCTGGCCAAGCAGGGCATCGAGTTCCATCTCGGCGCCAAGGTGGTCGGCGTCGAAAAATCCGGCAACGGCGCGAAGGTCACTTTCGAGCCGGTCAAGGGCGGCGACAAGGTCGTGCTCGACGCCGATGTCGTTCTCGTCGCCACCGGCCGCAAGCCTTACACGGCGGGTCTCGGCCTGGAAGAGGCTGGCGTTGCGCTCGACAATCGCGGTCGCGTCGAGATCGACGGTCACTTCAAGACAAACATTGCCGGCATCTATGCCATCGGCGATGTCGTGAAGGGTCCGATGCTCGCGCACAAGGCGGAAGACGAGGGCGTGGCGCTCGCCGAAATCCTCGCCGGCCAGGCTGGCCATGTGAACTACGATGTCATCCCGAGCGTCGTCTATACGCAGCCGGAAGTCGCCTCCGTCGGCAAGACCGAGGAAGAGCTGAAGGCAGCAGGCATCGCCTACAAGGTCGGCAAGTTCCCGTTCTCCGCCAACGGCCGCGCCCGCGCCATGCTGGCGACGGACGGTTTCGTCAAGATCCTCGCCGACAAGGAAACGGATCGGGTTCTCGGCGGCCATATCGTCGGCTTCGGCGCCGGCGAGATGATCCACGAGATTGCCGTGCTGATGGAATTCGGCGGCTCGTCGGAAGATCTCGGCCGTACCTGCCATGCGCATCCGACCATGTCGGAAGCCGTGAAGGAAGCAGCGCTCGCGACCTTCTTCAAGCCGATCCACATGTAAGGACCGGCGGTTTCCGCCGGGTTCCGCGCTAGGATTGCAATGCTTGCCCGATGATGCGATGAACGGGGCCCCCGTGCATCGCATCATCGACTCGTTCTCATCAACAAAGCAAGCATGTCACGTCAAATCCCTGCCGCTCACTTTTCCCTGAAACTTTTCGTTGCGACCGCGTTCGCGTTCCTCGTCACCGTTGCGGCACCCGCGCATGCCGAAGCGCCCGTCGCGGGCTGGCCGCAGGCGGTCAGCGACCTGCCGGTGGAACAGGGTATCCGCTTCGGCACACTCCCGAACGGCATGCGCTTCGCCATCATGCATAATGCGACGCCGTCCGGTCAGGTGGCGATCCGCTTCCGCATCGGTGCCGGCTCGTTGCAGGAGCGCGACGATCAGCAGGGGCTCGCGCATTTCCTCGAGCACATGGCCTTCAAGGGATCGACCCATGTTCCCGAGGGCGAGATGGTGCGTACCCTCCAGCGCCTCGGCCTGGCTTTCGGGGCTGATACCAACGCCTCCACGAGCTATGGTGAAACCGTATATTCGCTCGATCTGCCGGAGGCCGATGCCGAAACGGTTTCGACCGGCCTGATGCTCATGCGCGAGACGGCCAGCGAATTGAAGCTCGATGCCGGCGCCTTCGACCGCGAGCGCGGCGTCATCCTTTCGGAAGAGAAGCTGCGAGACACCCCGCAATATCGGGGCGGGATCGGCTTCCTCAATCAGCTGCTGCCGGGCCAGCTCGTTCCGCGACGCTCGCCCATCGGCAAGATCGATATCATCAGCAACGCTCCGGTCGATCTGCTGCGGGACTTTTACCGAACGTATTATCGACCGGATCGCGCCACCCTGATCGTCGTCGGCGACATCGATGCCGCTGCCATCGAAGCCGATATCCGCAAGCGCTTCGGCAATTGGACTGCGGCCGCGCCCGCACCGGCGGATCCCGACCTCGGCACGCCTGAAAAGCATGCGGAACGTGTCGGCACGGTCGTCGTGCCCGGCGGCGCGACCCGCGTGCAGATCGTCTGGACGCGGCCCTACGACGTCGCGCCGGATACCGTTGCCAAGCGCCGTGCGCAGCTGGTCGAGGATATCGGCCTTGCCGTCCTCAACCGGCGCCTTTCGGTTCTGGCGCAGCAGCCCGATCCGCCTTTCGTCAATGCGCAAGCCGGCGCCCAGGATGTGTTCAAATCGGCGCACGTCGCGATGATTGCCGCCGACAGCGATCCGGCCAAGTGGCAGGCCGCGCTTGCCGCTATCGACCAGGAGCAGCGCCGTATCGCGCAGTTCGGCGTCGATCAGAGCGAGATCGACCGCGAAATCGCCGAATATCGCTCGCTGCTGCAGGCCGCCGTCGGCGGAGCGGCAACGCGCACGAGCCCGGATATCGCCGGCACGCTGAACTGGAGCGTCGGTGAAAACCTGGTCTTCACCTCGCCTGCGGAAGATCTCTCATTGTTCGATACCGCGATGAAGGGGCTGGCGGCGGACGAAGTCAATCAAAGTCTTCAGCGGGTCTTTGCCGGCAATGGTCCGCAACTCGTGCTGCAAATTCCGCAAATGCCGGATGGCGGCGATGCGGCCGTCGAAAAGGCCTATGCGGCTTCGCGCGCCGTAGTGGTGACGGCGCCGGAATATGCCGCCTCCGTTGCATGGCCTTATACCGATTTCGGAAAGCCGGGCGATGTCGTCGAACGGCGCGCGGTCGACGATCTCGGCATTACGATGGTCCGTTTTGCCAACGGCGTCCGCTTGACCATCAAGCCGACCAAGCTGCGCCTGGACGAAGTGCTGGTGCGCGCGGAGATCGGCCATGGCCGGCTGGACCTGCCACGCGACCGCCCGCTGCCGATCTGGGCGGCGCCGGCGCTGCCGCTGTCCGGCCTGAAGGCCATCAGCTATGACGACATGCAGAAGGCTTTTGCCGCGAAAGTGGTCGGGAACGATTTTTCCATCCAGGACGCCGACTTCAAATTCGAAGGTGCCACGCGGCCGCGCGATCTGCAAACGCAATTGCAGCTCCTGACGGCCTATGTCGCCGATCCGGCTTACCGTCCCGATGTCTTCAAGCGGGTCCAGCAAGCCTATCTGAACACGCTCGCCCAGCTGCAGGCGACGCCGGGCACCGTCTTCCAACGCGATTTCTCCAGTCTTTTGCATTCCGACGATCCGCGCTGGACATTCCCGAGCCGGACGCAATTGCTCGATGCCAGGCCGGAAGATTTCGAGGCGTTCCTGCGGCCGCTTCTTTCCAAAGGGCAGATCGAGGTCATTATCGCCGGCGATGTCGAGGTCGACGATGCCATCCGCATGACCGCACAGACCTTCGGCGCGCTGCCGGCCCGTGGCGATGCAAAGGATCAGGCCGCCGATACGGGGGTGCACTTTCCCGCACCGACGCCGAATCCGGTCGTCCGGCTGCACGATGGGCGAAACGATAGCGCCGGCGCTGCCGTCGCCATGCCGATCGGCGATTTCCTTTCCGATCTGCCGAGGGCTGCTGCCGCCAATGTGACCGGGGCGATCCTGCAGAACCGGCTCATCGACCAGTTCCGGGTCGCGGAAGGGGCAACCTACAGCCCGCAGGGCGATGTCGATCTCTCGCGATCGATCCCCGGCTATGGTTTTTCCTATGTCTATGTCGAGACGACGCCCGCCAAGGTGGATCATTTCTTCGATCTGGTGGACAGGATTACGGCCGATCTGCGCGACGGAGACGTTTCGTCCGACGAGCTGGAGCGGGCCAAGCTTCCGATCATCGAAGCGGTAAAGAGAGCGCAGCAGACCAACAGCTACTGGCTTCAGAACCTGCACGGCGCCCAGACGGACCCTCGGCGCCTGGAGCGGATTCGCAGCAGCATCAACGGCTATCAGGCGGTTACCGCAAAGGATGTCCGCGCCATCGCAACGACATATCTCAGGCCGGAGGCTTCCTGGCGGCTGAAGATATTGCCGGCGAACGGATCGGCCGTGCGTTAAAGCACTCCGCCCGGCCACCCGGCAGCAAGAGCGGTTCCGCGTTTCACGGAATCGCTGAGCCGCTCTATCTCTTTAGTTCGTACGCGATTGCGCACGGAGAACCGCTGCGTACTTGCCCACCATCGCGCTGATCGCACCGTTTCACCGGCTGATCGTCGCGATCATGCTTGCCGATTTCGCCAGGCGCATGCGGGAGGTCAGTTGGCGGCCGTCACCGTAAAGCCCTGTTGTCGCAGCAGCGCCACGAGGCCTTGGTCGCCGACGAGGTGCAGTGCGCCGACGGCGATAAAGACATTGCCCTTGTCGAGGATCGGCACAGCCCGCTCTGCCATCACCTTGTTGCGGTCGAGGATGATGCGCTGCTCGAATGCGGCGGTATCGTCGTCCGAAATCTTCTGGTCCGGCTCGATCACCTTCAGCATCGGGATCATCGCGCCGATATTGCCGGCAAGATAGAGATCGGTCATCGTTTCATTGACGTCGTTGATCCTGTCGCCCAGCTCAAGCGTCTGCATCAGCGACTTCAGATGCAACGCGATCGGAAGATCGCTCATGGCCTTGGCCTGCTCGGCAAGCGTTTCCAGGCCCCTGACCTGCTTGCCTTCGGCGGCGGCATCGGTCGCGAGCTTCTGGTCGAGGAACTTCGCTCCGGCCGCCTTGCGGCGCACCTCGCAACCCGTGACCTCGAAGGAGCTCGATATCAGCCATGGCTGCATGCGCGAAACGGCGGCAAGCGTCAGGCCGCGCTCCTTCAGCCCTGCCTCCAGGCGTGCATTGTCTTCCGGCGACAGATGCTCGCTGATGGTCGAGCCGTCGGTGAGCATGGTCAAGGAGGGATTGGCGAAAAGGGCTGCCGCCGCCTTCTTGTCGTCCAGAATCTCGTCGGATTCGACGACGATGGTATCGGCTTCGGCCGCAGCGTCGGCCGCACCCTTCGGCATGGTGAGCACGCGCGAATCCGAGACATGCATGGTGCCGAGCAGCCATGACGGCTTCAGGCCGGGCTTCTCGATCTTCCAGAAGATGCCCTTGCCATTTTCCACCTTGTCGCCGGCGGCGATGATGGAGGCGTATTTTGCCGGATCGCTCTTTTCAAGCTCGGACATGAGATCCTTACCACCGCATCTGTCGGATACCGCTCCTTCGGCATGGGCCGGCTGCAGCGTCAGCAAGGTCGCGAGCAGCAGGATAGCCAGCATCAACGGAAAGGCTGTGGCAAACCAGAGCAGGATATCGCCGCGCGTCGGCTTCACCGACCGCATCGTCTTGGATCCGAGGGCAGAAATCATCGAAATCTTCCATTCGCAGACGGCGTGAATCCTGATGCAGGAAAGTGGCTTTCAGGAGACACGCCGACAGATGCTTCTGCTCTATGCGTTCGAGACGGAGATTCCCTTAACGCGCGAGGTTAATCTTTTCTTACGCGCGCGGATGGGCGCGATCGTAGACTTCGAGCAAACGCGAGGAATCGACGCCGGTGTAGACTTGCGTCGTCGACAGGCTGGCGTGGCCGAGCAGTTCCTGGATGGTGCGCAAATCGCCGCCTCCGGCCAGCAGATGGGTGGCAAAGGAATGACGAAGCGCATGGGGTGTCGCGGTATCCGGCAGGCCGAAGGCGCCGCGCAGCTTCTGCATGCCGTGCTGGATGATGCCTGGCTGCAGCTTGCCGCCGCGCGCGCCGCGAAAGAGCGGGCCGCCGGCATCGAGATGATAGGGGCAGATCGCCCGGTAGTGGTCGACCGCTTCGACGACGATCGGCAGCAGCGGCACCAGCCGCGTCTTGTTGCCCTTGCCGGTGATGCGCAGCGAGGTTGCGCCTTTCGGCATGTCCTCCGGTTTCAGATCGAGCGCTTCGGAGATGCGCAGGCCGCAGCCGTAGAGCAGGGTCAGCACCGCCGCGTCGCGCGCGGCGATCCAGGGCTCCTCGTGCAGCTGCGCCTCGTCGCTGACGACCGTGATCGCCTGCTTGTCGGAAAGCGGCTTGGGAAGCGACTTCGGTTGTTTCGGCGAGCGCACGGCGGCGGCTCCGGCAGCGTTCACCAGCCCCTTCTTTTCGAGGTAGCGCAAAAGTGAACGAAGGCCGGCGAGATTGCGCCCCAGCGATCGCGCGCCGGCGCCATCCTTTCGGCGTGCGGCGAGAAAGGCGCGGAAGTCTGCGGGGCGCAGCGCGTGAATATCCGCAATCGTCGCCGGGCCGCCGAGATGGCCGGTGAGAAAGGTCAGGAATTGCCGCGTGTCGCGCTCGTAGGCGGTCAGCGTATGGGCTGCAAGCCGCCGCTCCTGACCCAATGCCTCGAGCCAGCGGCTGCGTTCGGCCATCAACCTCGGGTCGGCGATGATCAACAATTCGTTCAGTGGAAAACCCCTTGAAATTCGGATTCCTTCTGCCACTTTGAAGGAAGGAAGGTTATGGAATCGCTAACTTTCCTGTAGTCGCGCTGCCTTTCCCCGCACCGGGGATGCGGCTGCACTTCAAAAACTGCACATCGGCCGATTTCCGATCCCGGATGATCCGGCCGGTCCATGCGAGGCGCTTGTCATGCTTCGATCATATTCGATTGCGAAAGAATATATCCCAACCATTCAGGACACTTCATGGCACGTCGCGGTTCGATAACTGCACTGGGACAGCTTGCAGAAACGATCGCTCTCGTGTCTCAGGGCCAGCCGGGACATATCGTCGATACGCTGATCGCCGAGCGCGGGCAGAAGATCGTGCGCAATCCGCTATGGCCGGTCATGCGCCCCTTTCTCTACACGCTGCTGCGCTACAACAAGGCGATCGAATTTGCCGATGACGTCGCCAAGCTTTCGGGCTTCCAGTGCTTCGAATATATGAGCGATCTGCTCAGGCTCGATATCGGCGTGACCCATGCCGAGCGCATTCCGGCCTCCGGCGGCTTCATTCTCGTCAGCAACCATCCGACGGGCATTGCCGACGGCGTCGCCGTCTTCGACCTTCTGAAGTCGCGCCGGCCGGATATGATGATCTTCGCCAATCGCGATGCCGTGCGGGTCAATCCGCGTTTCGCCGAGATGATTATCCCGGTGGAATGGCGCGAGGAATACAAGAGCAAGCCGAAGACGCGCGAAACGCTGCAGCTGACCAATCGCGCCGTCGCCGACGGCAAGGTCACGGTGCTGTTTCCCTCGGGCCGCATCGCCTATTGGGCGAACGGCAGGCTGAACGAGCGCCCGTGGAAGACATCGGCCGTGGGGCTGGCGCGCAAATACAACCTGCCGATCCTGCCCGTGCATCTGACGGCGCGCAATTCCGGCCTGTTCTACTGGTTCGCCAAATGGTCGACGGAACTGCGCGACATGACGGTGTTTCACGAGCTGCTCAACAAGCGCGGCGACCGCTTCGATTTTCTCATCGGCAACCTTATTCCCGTCGAGCATCTGGACGGCGACGTCAACGAGGTCACGAAGGCGCTGGAGAAGCACACGGTCGTCGACCTTGCTGCCGACGACAATGCAACCTTCTCGCCGCTCGCTCCTTCCAAAGACGACGACAGTCTGGTTCCGCATTCTCTTTGATATCGGAATCGGTTAAACCCCGGAGCATGCAACTTCGCTCCATGTTTGCCCAGAATTATCGCTCCCTGCGTGCGATCCGGATGGATCTTTCCGATGTCAACCTGTTCATCGGCGAGAACGGCGTCGGAAAATCAAACCTTTATCGTTCGTTGCAGCTGGTGCAGGCGGCGGTTCGCGGGCGGCTGGCGCATGAGATTTCCAGCGAGGGCGGCATGTTTTCGGCCATGTGGTCGGGCAAGCGGCGTTCGCATGAGCCCGCCCGCATCCGTTTCGACGTCGAGCTGCTCGACCCGGAAAGAGCGGCGATCTTCCGCTACTGGATCGAAGCGGGCATGCGTCCGCCCTGCGCATCCGCCGGATTTCCGCTGGAACCGCAAGTCAAGGCCGAGGAACTGTCGGTCGAGGCCGGGCGTCGGCCGGTGACGATGATGAAGCGCGAAGGTCCCGGTATTTCCGTGCGCGGAGAGGCCGGCCGCATGGAGCAGCACCGCGAGCAGGCCCTGACGTCGGAAACGGCGATCGCGCTGCTCGGCGATGCCGGATATTTTCCCGAGGTCGGCACCTTCCGCCGTGCCGTCGATGCCTGGCGGTTTTATCATGGCTTCCGCACCGATCGCGGTTCGCCGCTGCGGGCGCCATGCCTTGCGGTCACGGCGCCCATGCTGGACGAGGACGGAGCCAATATCGCCGCCGTCTTCGCCACCCTCGTCCATACGCGCGAGGATACCGTCGAATTGGATCGTGTTCTTGCCGCAGCGCTCGGCGGGGCGCGGCTCGTCGTGCCCGAACCGCAGGAAACGGCGGATTTCGGCCTGATGCTGCCGGAGTTTCCCAACCGCGTCTTCCAGCCGCGCGAGCTCTCCGATGGCCAGATCCGCTTTCTCGGACTTGCCGCGGCGCTGATGTCCTATCGCCTGCCGCCGCTGATCGCGCTCAACGAGCCGGAGGCGAGCCTGCATCCCGACATGCTGCCGCCGCTCGCCGATATGATCGCCGAGGCCGCCAAGACAAGCCAGATCTGGATCGTCACCCATTCCGAGCTTCTGGCGCAGGCGGTGCGCGAGCGTTGCGGCGCCAGGCCGCGCCGCGTGGTCCGCGAAGACGGCTCCACCTGGATCGACGGCATGCGGCTGACCGGCGAAATCGGTGACGACGATGAATAGCGGCAGCCGGGCAATGCGGGTTTTCTTTTGCGCCTGTCCGGGGCATGGTTTGCCGCAATGAGTAAAGATTCTTCCGATCTGTTCGGTGCGCTTTTCGAGGCGGCGCCCGCAAAACCTGTGATGGCCCGCACGGTTCCGGTTCTCGTTCCGCTGCCGGCGCCAAGAGCCTATTCCTACGCCGTGCCTGAGGGTATGGCGGTGGAGCCGGGTTCGGTGGTGCAGGTGCCGCTCGGGCCGAGGCAGGTCATCGGCGTCGTCTGGGACGGCGATGACGACGATGGCTTCGATCCCAAGAAGCTCCGGCCCATCAGCCATGTGTTCGATTGCCCGCCGCTCGGCAGGCATATGCGCGATTTCATCGACTGGGTTGCCACTTACACGCTGTCGCCGCCGGGGCTGGTGGCGCGCATGGCGCTGAGGGCACCGGCCGCCTTCGATCCCGAACCGATGATCGAGGGGCTGCGCTTCGTCGGAGGCCAGCCGGAGCGCCTGACGCCGGCGCGCGCCAAGGTGATGGAGATTGCCGCCGACGGATTGTCGTGGACGCGCCTTGGCCTGGCGCATGCGGCCGGCGTTTCCACCAGCGTCGTCGACGGGCTGATCTCGCAGGGCATTTTCGAAACCATCTTCCTGCCGCCACCGCCGGTGGTCGCCAGGCCCGATCCGGAATTCACAGGATCGCGGCTGCAGGGGCCGCAGAAGGATGCGGCCGACGAAATCCTGGCCGACGTGCGCAAGGGCGAATTCGCGGTTTCGCTGATCGATGGCGTCACCGGCTCCGGCAAGACGGAGGTTTATTTCGAAGCCATCGCCGAAACGCTGAGGCGCGGCAAGCAGGTGCTGATCCTGCTGCCGGAAATCGCGCTGACGGCAAGTTTTCTCGAGCGCTTTCAGGATCGCTTCGGCGCCAAGCCGGCCGAATGGCATTCCGATCTTGCGCCGAAGATGCGCGAGAAGGTCTGGCGGCAGGCTGTGACAGGCGAGGTCAGGGTGGTGGCCGGGGCGCGTTCGGCGCTGTTCCTGCCCTTCGAGGATCTCGGCCTGATCATCGTCGACGAAGAGCATGATCCCGCCTACAAGCAGGAGGATCGCGTCTATTACAATGCGCGCGACATGGCCGTCGTGCGGGGGCGCATCGGCGATTTTCCCGTGGTGCTCGTTTCGGCGACGCCTTCTGTCGAAAGCCAGGTCAACGGCCAGAGCGGGCGCTACACGACCATACACCTGCCGACGCGCTATGGTGATGCGGCGCTTCCCGATCTGCATCTGATCGACATGCGACGGCATGCGCCGGAGCGCGGCGGCTTTCTCTCGCCCGTCATGATCCGCGCGATCGGCAAGACCGTTGCCAAGGGCGAGCAGGCGCTGCTGTTCCTCAACAGGCGTGGTTACGCGCCGCTGACGCTCTGCCGGGTCTGCGGCCATCGCTTCCAGTGCCCGCAATGCTCGAGCTGGCTGGTGGAGCACCGGTTCCGCGGCCAGATCCAGTGCCATCAATGCGGCTATGCCGAGCGCACGCCGGAGGCTTGCCCCGAATGCGGCACGCTCGATCATCTCGTCGCCTGCGGGCCGGGCGTCGAGCGCATCGCCGAGGAGGTGGAGCGGCATTTCCCCGACGCACGGACGATCGTGCTCTCTTCCGACATCATGGGTGGGGTCAAGCGGCTGAGGCTGGAGCTCGATGCGATCGCCAAGGGCGAGGCGGATATCGTCATCGGCACGCAGCTCGTCGCCAAGGGTCATAATTTTCCGCTGATGACGCTGGTCGGCATCGTCGATGCCGATCTCGGACTTGCCAATGGCGATCCGCGCGCCGCCGAACGAACATTCCAGCTGCTGTCGCAGGTGACGGGTCGCGCGGGGCGAACCGGCCTCAAGAGCCATGGGTTGCTGCAGACCTACCAGCCGCAGCATCCGGTGATGCAGGCGATCGTGTCGGGCGATGCCAGCGCCTTTTACGAGCGCGAGATTTCGGAGCGCGAGAGAGCCATATTGCCACCCTTCGGCCGGCTCGCCTCGATCATCGTCTCGGCCGATACGCGCCAGGATGCGGAGACCCATGCCCGCGCCATGCGCAGCGCCGCCCCACAAGTGTCTGGTATTTCCGTGCTCGGGCCGGCCGAGGCGCCGCTTGCCCTGGTGCGCGGCCGCCATCGCTTCCGCCTGCTCGTGCACGGCCGGCGCAATTCCGACATGCAGGCATATCTCAGGTCCATGCTGTCGCAATCGCCGAAGGAGCGCGGCTCCGTGCAGGTGCAGCTCGATATCGATCCGCAAAGCTTTCTGTGATTGATGCCGCAGATATTTTGGCTGCGCCTTCCCCTTGCAACGCGGATCATGCCATAAGTCAGCCGTCTCACTTGACTTGATTTGCGCGCAGCTGATTGGGGGCGACCGATGGAGCTTTATTTTCCGACAGAATTCGGCGAGCGGCTTGCCTACTGTTCGGCTGCCGTTACGGCGCTGATCGGCCTCTTCCTGATGTTTGCCCCCGGTTATACCTACCGTTTCCTCAAGCTGCAGGTGAAAGAGGGGCGGTCCGAAGCCTATGCGGAGGCGCGCTCGGCCGGCGGTTTCATGCTCGGTTTCGGCTTGGTGGCGATCCTGCTGGCGCAGCCGATGATTTATCTCGCGCTCGGGGCTTCCTTCGGCGTCGCGGCTTTCGGTCGGATCCTGTCGCTCATGTCGGATCGTGGCAGCATACTCCTGAGTCTTCTCCTTCTGGTTGTGCAGGCGATTCTGGCCGCGCTACCTTTTCTCTACGGGCTGGGCTATATTTGAGCCGAAAACGGCTCCGGGGCTGGCTTATTCGCCCGCGCTATCCCCATGCTTTTCGAATTTTGACATCATAAATTCGCCCGAATGGCGTATTCGGCGAATACGCGTGTTGCGAGTCTCAATATCCTATGTTAGACGAACCCCGAATTTCGGATGAGGCAGGAGCGCGCTCCTGCTGATTTCTGGGGGAAATCAAAACGAATTCAAGGGCATGCGGCTTCCGTCATCCGGGAGTCGGGTTCTTGGGTTGAAATCAGGGAATTTTGTGCCCGTGGCAGACACATCCCAGCATGTTTCTGGCGTTGCAGAACGATATGCCTCGTCGCTGTTCGAATTGGCCCTCGAAGAGGGTGCCGTGCCGGCAGTGACCGCCGATCTCGATCGGTTCCAAGCCATGCTCGACGAAAGCGAAGATCTGAAGCGCTTTGTCCTCAGCCCGGTCTTCTCGGCCGAAGAGCAGGTCGGCGCGATTGAAGCGTTGGCGAAGAAGGCTGGCTTCGGCGCCTACGTCACCAATTTTCTGAAGCTTGTGGCCAGCAACCGGCGCCTTTTTGCGCTGCCGGGAATGATCAAGGCTTTCCGTATCATCGCCGCCCAGCATCGCGGCGAGATTTCCGCCGAGGTAACCTCGGCCCATGCGCTCACCCCCGCGCAGGAAGATGAATTGAAGGCGGCGCTGAAGGGCGTCACCGGCAAGGACGTGGCGATTGCCGTCACCGTCGATCCGTCGATCCTCGGCGGCCTGATCGTCAAGGTCGGTTCGCGTCAGATCGATACGTCCCTTCGCACCAAACTCTCCACCCTTAAGCTTGCATTGAAAGAGGTCGGCTGATGGATATCCGCGCGGCGGAAATTTCCGCAATTCTGAAAGATCAGATCAAAAACTTCGGCAAGGAAGCTGAAGTCTCCGAAGTCGGCCAGGTTCTCTCCGTCGGTGACGGCATCGCCCGCGTCTACGGTCTGGACAACGTTCAGGCCGGCGAAATGGTCGAGTTCCCCGGCGGCATCCGCGGCATGGCGCTGAACCTCGAAGCCGACAACGTCGGCGTGGTTATCTTCGGCTCCGACCGTGACATCAAGGAAGGCGACACCGTCAAGCGTACGGGCGCGATCGTCGACGTTCCGGTCGGTCCGGAGCTGCTCGGCCGCGTCGTCGACGCCCTCGGCAATCCGATCGACGGCAAGGGCCCGATCAACGCGACCCGCCGTTCGCGCGTCGACGTCAAGGCTCCGGGCATCATCCCGCGCAAGTCGGTTCACGAGCCGATGTCGACCGGCCTCAAGGCCATCGACGCTCTGATCCCGGTTGGCCGCGGCCAGCGCGAGCTTGTCATCGGCGACCGCCAGACCGGCAAGACCGCCATCATTCTCGATACGATCCTGAACCAGAAGGCCATTCACGATGCCGGCCCGGACAGCGAAAAGCTGTACTGCGTCTACGTCGCCGTCGGCCAGAAGCGCTCGACCGTCGCCCAGTTCGTCAAGGTGCTCGAAGAGCGTGGCGCCCTGAAGTACTCGATCGTTGTTGCCGCGACCGCTTCCGATCCGGCTCCGATGCAGTTCCTGGCTCCGTTTGCCGGTTGCGCCATGGGCGAATACTTCCGTGACAACGCCATGCACGCGCTGATCGGCTACGACGACCTTTCCAAGCAGGCCGTCGCCTACCGCCAGATGTCGCTGCTGCTGCGCCGCCCGCCGGGCCGCGAAGCCTATCCGGGCGACGTTTTCTACCTGCACTCGCGCCTCCTCGAGCGCGCTGCAAAGATGAACGACGAGAAGGGCGCCGGTTCGCTCACCGCTCTCCCGGTCATCGAAACGCAGGGTAACGACGTTTCGGCCTTCATTCCGACCAACGTGATCTCGATCACCGATGGCCAGATCTTCCTTGAAACCGACCTGTTCTACCAGGGTATCCGCCCGGCCGTTAACGTCGGTCTGTCGGTTTCGCGCGTCGGTTCGTCCGCCCAGATCAAGGCGATGAAGCAGGTTGCAGGCTCGATCAAGGGCGAACTCGCCCAGTATCGTGAAATGGCCGCCTTCGCCCAGTTCGGTTCCGACCTCGATGCCGCAACCCAGCGCCTGCTGAACCGCGGTGCCCGCCTGACCGAGCTTCTGAAGCAGCCGCAGTTCTCGCCGCTGAAGACGGAAGAGCAGGTTGCGGTGATCTTCGCCGGCGTCAACGGCTATCTCGACAAGCTGCCTGTCGCGCAGGTCGGCAAGTTCGAGCAGGGTCTGCTGTCCTACCTCCGTTCGGAAGGCAAGGAAATCCTCGACACCATCCGCACCGAAAAGGCCATCAGCGACGCGACGAAGGGCAAGCTCACCGCTGCTCTCGACAGCTTCGCCAAGTCTTTCACGTAATCGGGCCCAAGCTCTAGGACGGACCAGGGATGCCTTCACTCAAGGATCTGAAAAACCGGATCGCCTCCGTCAAGGCGACGCAGAAGATCACCAAGGCGATGAAGATGGTCGCCGCGGCGAAGCTTCGGCGTGCGCAGGAGGCGGCCGAAGCCGCCCGGCCTTATTCGCAGCGCATGGCCGCTGTTCTGGCCAACATCTCGGCTGCCGTCAGCGATGCCGACGGCGCGCCGCTGCTGATGACCGGGACCGGCAAGAGCGATGTGCATCTGCTTGTCGTCTGCACGGCCGAGCGCGGCCTTTGCGGCGGCTTCAACTCGCAGATTGCGCGCTTCGCCCGCGATCATGCCCGCAAGCTTCTGGCCGAAGGCAAGACGGTAAAGATCTTGACCGTCGGCAAGAAGGGCTATGACATTCTTCGCCGCGAATACGCATCGCTGATCGTCGAGCGCAAGGAACTGCGCGACGTCAAGCGTATCGGCTTCGACAATGCCGATGCCATCGGCAAGCGCATCATCGAGATGTTCGAGGCCGGCGAGTTCGACGTCTGCACGCTGTTCTATTCCGAATTCAAGTCGGTGATCAGCCAGGTGCCGACGGCGCAGCAGCTCATTCCGGCTTCGGCTCCGGCCGTCGTCGAAGAAGATGCGGCCCATAAGGGCGCCGTCTACGAATACGAGCCGGATGCGGCATCGATCCTCGCGGACCTAATCCCGCGCAACATCTCCGTCCAGATCTTCCGCGCGTTGCTCGAAAACGTCGCCGGCGAGATGGGCGCCAAGATGAGCGCGATGGACAATGCGACGCGCAACGCTGGTGAGATGATCAACAAGCTGACGCTGAACTACAACCGTCAGCGCCAGGCACAGATCACCAAGGAATTGATTGAAATCATTTCGGGCGCGGAAGCGCTCTGAGGTTAGGGAAAGAGGGTAAGAATATGGCTGACGCAGCTACCCCTGCAGGTTCTGTCGGTAAGGTTACGCAGGTTATCGGCGCCGTTGTGGACGTTGCTTTCGAAGGCGAGCTCCCGGCGATCCTGAACGCGCTTGAAACCGACAACAACGGCAATCGTCTGGTTCTCGAAGTCGCACAGCACCTCGGCGAAAACTCCGTTCGCACGATCGCCATGGACTCGACCGAAGGTCTGGTCCGTGGGCAGCGTGTCAACGACACCGGCGCACCGATTTCGGTTCCGGTCGGACATGAGACGCTGGGCCGCATCATGAATGTCATCGGCGAGCCGGTCGACGAAGCGGGTCCGCTCAACACTGCCAAGAAGCGCGCCATCCACCAGGATGCTCCGTCCTACGTCGAGCAGTCCACGGAAGCGCAGATTCTCGTCACCGGCATCAAGGTCGTCGACCTCCTCGCTCCTTACGCGAAGGGCGGCAAGATCGGCCTGTTCGGCGGCGCCGGCGTCGGCAAGACCGTTCTTATCATGGAACTGATCAACAACGTCGCCAAGGCGCACGGTGGTTACTCGGTCTTCGCAGGCGTGGGTGAGCGTACCCGCGAAGGCAACGACCTCTACCACGAAATGATCGAATCGGGCGTCAACAAGCATGGCGGCGGCGAAGGCTCCAAGGCCGCGCTCGTCTACGGTCAGATGAACGAACCGCCGGGCGCCCGCGCTCGCGTCGCTCTCACCGGTCTGACGGTTGCCGAAAACTTCCGCGATGAAGGCCAGGACGTTCTGTTCTTCGTCGACAACATCTTCCGCTTCACGCAGGCAGGTTCGGAAGTGTCGGCCCTGCTCGGCCGTATTCCTTCGGCCGTGGGCTATCAGCCGACGCTCGCCACCGACATGGGCCAGATGCAGGAACGCATCACCACGACGACGACGGGCTCGATCACCTCGGTTCAGGCCATTTACGTTCCGGCCGACGACTTGACCGACCCGGCACCGGCAACCTCGTTCGCCCATCTGGACGCAACGACGGTTCTGTCGCGCTCGATCGCTGAAAAGGGCATCTACCCGGCCGTCGACCCGCTCGACTCCACCTCGCGCATGCTCGACCCGCTGGTCGTCGGCGAAGAGCACTACGAAATCGCTCGTAAGGTTCAGTCGACGCTGCAGCGCTACAAGGCCCTGCAGGACATCATCGCCATCCTGGGCATGGACGAGCTCTCCGAAGACGACAAGCTGGCTGTTGCCCGCGCCCGCAAGATCGAGCGCTTCCTGTCGCAGCCGTTCTTCGTCGCCGAAGTCTTCACCGGCTCGCCGGGCAAGCTCGTTGCTCTCGAAGACACGATCAAGGGCTTCAAGGGCCTCGTCAACGGCGAATACGACCACCTGCCGGAAGCTGCCTTCTACATGGTCGGCTCGATCGAAGAAGCGATCGAAAAGGCCAAGAAGCTGGCTGCCTGATCAGGCCAATCCATCGGCGCGCGGCATTGCCCGCGCGCCCTTGCCTTGCGAATAAGACAATCGAGAAGTGACGGGCCATGGCTGACAATTTCAATTTCGAACTGGTTTCTCCGGAGCGCCTGCTGCTGTCGGAACAGGTCATCGATGTCGTCATTCCTGCCACCGAAGGCGAGATGACCGTCATGGCGCATCACGCGCCGACCATGACCACCATCAAGCCGGGCGTCGTCAAGGTGCATTCGGCTTCGGGCAAGAAGCAGGATTACGTCGTTTTCGGCGGCTTTGCCGATATCCTGCCGACCGGGTGCACGCTGCTCGCCGAATCCGCCGTGCCGGTGGAAGACATGAGCCGCGACGAGCTGGATCGCCGCATCAATGCCGCCAAGACCGAGCTTGAAGACGCCGAGCATCACGAGCACAAGTCGCGCCTCGAGCATTTCATCATGGAGCTCTCGCATCTGCGCGGCTCGATCCCGCAGGATTGATGCGATCCGCGTATTGATGAACGAGATGAAAGCGGTCCTATGGGCCGCTTTTTTGTTTGTGGTGTCATATCTTGGCTGAGGCCGTCAGTGTTCGATACGTCATGATCGAGCAGAGGCGGTTGCATACAAGGCAAGTCGGCGGTGCATGTTCCTTCTCTCCAGCGGGGAGAAGGTGACTCGAAGGGTCGGATGAGGGGGACGACCGATTTGAATTCATGAATTTTCCCACTCTTGGCAGGCCCCCCCTCATCCGCCTGTCGGCACCTTCTCCCCGCTGGGGAGAAGGGATAACGAACTCATACGCGATGCCCCTTTGACGTGATAAGCGGATTCCTCCCGAAGCTTCATCAACTCTGTTGCCCCTCCAGCAGAAACCGGTGCAACTGAGCTGCTTCCGGAGACAGCGAATGGAAGCGCGGCGCGCCGAGATAATATCCGAAGCCGCTTTCCACGCGGTCGGTGCCGACCGTGACGAGCGCGCCGGATTGCAGGTACTCCTCGATGAGGCCGAGGCTGCCGAGTGCGATGCCTTCGCCCCTCAAGGCCGCTTCCACCGCCATGATGTAGGTCGAAAAGGAAAGGCGTGGCCTCGGCGGCTTGCCTTTCAGGGGATCGCCGATGCGGCCGAACCATTGGCGGAAGCTGATCCAGTGGGCGTTGGCGCGCTCGTAGTCGATGAGGTCGAGACCGGCGATATCGACCGCCGTCAATGCCTGCGGGTCGAGGCCCCGGATCGCCAGGTAATCCGGCGATGCGATGGGCACCAATACCTCTTTCATTAGCGGTGTCAGGCTCCAGCGTGGATGCTCGCCGGTGGAATAGATGATGATGAGATCGTTGTTCTCCGAGGCGAGTTCGGAATGCACGTCCGTTGTCAGCAGGCGCACGGAGATGCCGGGGTTCTCCTTTCCGAAATCCCGGAGCCGCTGGCCGAGCCAGAGATGCGAGATCGAGCCGCTTGCCGCAATCGAGATGATTTCGCCCGTACCGGCGCGAAACGGCTCCAGGCTTTCCTCCAGATATTCGAGCGTAGCGCGCACGCGCTGGAACAGCCGCTCGCCATCCGGCGTCAGCGCGAGATTTCGGCCGCGCCGGGTAAAGAGCGTCGCGCCGAGGTGATCCTCAAGCCCTTTGATGCGGCGGCTGACGGCGGCCTGGGTGATGTTCAGCTCGCGGCCGGCCCGGGAAAAGTTCATGGCGCGCGCGGCCGCGTCGAAAACGCGGAAGGCCTCCAGCGGTATTTTTTCCAGCATCAGCTCTCCATGACTTCAGATCATTAATATTCCCGATAATTGCCCGGATTTGAAGATCTGAAATTGTGATGCAGGATCGCAGGTACCAATTCAGCCGCTTTTTCAAGGGGATCCCTCGTGTCCTTTTCCATTTCCGCCATTCCTGACATCCGTTTCGGCGAGGGTGCGCTCTCCGGCCTTCCCGCTGCGGTCAAATCCTTCGATGGCGTCGGCGCCGTTCTGCTCGTGATCGACGCCTTCCTGGCGCAATCGGGCCTGGCTGCCAAGGTCAGTGCCGAGCTTGCCAAAGCGGGCGTGAGGACGCAGGTCTTCTCCGATTTTGCCGGCGAGCCTAAGCTTGCGCATCTTCATGCCGCGATCGCGGCAGGGCAGGGCGCGGATATGGTGATCGGCATCGGCGGCGGCTCGGCGCTCGATATCGGCAAGATCGCCGCCTGCTGTATCGCCTCCGGCGAAGACCCGATGCACTATGCGCTGGCCGCAAACCCGCTGCCGAAGAATCCGCTGAAGAAGATCATGGTGCCCACGACGGCGGGCACGGGATCGGAGACGTCGGCTACGAATATCTTTGCCGGCCCCGAAGGCAAGAAGCTCTGGATCTGGGGTCCGGAAACCAAGGCCGATCTCGTCATCCTCGATCCGGCGTTGACGAAGACCCTGCCCGCCAATCTGACGGCATGGTGCGGCCTCGATGCCTTCATCCACGCCTTCGAGGCGGCAACGAACCGCAATACCCATCGCGGCGCGCAATTTTACGCGCATCAGGCGCTACGGCTGCTGACCGGCGCCCTCGAAACCGCCGTCAGGCAGCCCGACGATATGGCCGCTCGCGGCGACGTGCTGCTCGGCTCCTGCTTCGGCGGCATCGCCATCGACAATTGCGGCACGGCGATCGCGCATAATGTCAGCCATGCGATGGCAGGCCTTGGTCCCGTCCACCATGGGCTTGCGACGGCTCTCGGTTTTGAGGCGACGCTCCCATGGCTCGTCGAAGCGGATACCGCCGAGCTGAATGCAGCGGCCAAGGCCTGCGGTGTCGGTAGCGCCGCTGAATTGCCAGCATTCGTGTCGGAGTGGATGGATCGCTGCGGCATCGTGCGGTCACTACCGGCGGCCTTCAAGCCGTTCGATGCGGCCGATCTCGCCCGCGAGATGCGTGCCACAGAAAACCAGCCCATGCGGCGCTCGACGATCCGCGACGTGACGGATGCCGATATCGACCGCTTTGCCGCCGCCGTCATGGCGCTGCCGAAAGGAATCTGAGATGACCAAGGAATACACGCGCGACTATTGGGAAGGCGTTCTCTCCAACCTCAAGCCTGAGGGGCGCCACTTCATAAACGGTGCCCATCGCGCCGCTTCCTCCGGCGAGACCTTCACCCGCATCCGCCCGATGGACGGCAAGCCGGGTGCGCAGCTGGCGCGTGGCAATGCCGCCGATATCGATGCTGCCGTCGCCTCGGCCCGCGCCGCCTTCGAAAGCGGCGTGTGGCGCAAGAAGGAGCCGCTGGAAAAGAAGAGGATCATGCTGAAATGGGCCGAGCTCATTCGCGCCCATGGCGAGGAACTGGCCATGCTGGAGACGATCGACGTCGGCAAGCCGGTCATGGCGTCGCTCGGTGTCGATGTGCGCCTCTGCGCCGACGGCATTCAGTTCTACGGCGAGATGATCGACAAGATGTATGACGAGATTGCGCCGACCGGCCCGAATGCCCGCGCATTGGTCCGTAAAGTGCCGCTCGGCGTCGTCGGTGCAATCACGCCGTGGAACTATCCGATGATTATCGACGCGTGGAAGCTCGGCCCGGCAATCGCCGCCGGCAATTCCGTGGTGCTGAAGCCGGCCGAGCAATCCTCGCTGTCGGCGATCCGCCTTGCCGAACTCGCCGCCGAGGCCGGTCTGCCGGCGGGCGTCCTCAACGTCGTCACGGGTTATGGCGAGGAAACCGGCAAGCCGCTGGCGCTGCACATGGATGTCGACATGATCGCGTTCACCGGCTCGACCGAAGTCGGCAAGTTGATCATGGGGTATGCGGCGCAGTCGAACGTCAAGCGCGTGGCGCTGGAGCTCGGCGGCAAGTCGCCGCTGGTCGTCTTCGAGGATGCCGATCTCGATGCCGCCGCCGTCGCGGCTGCCTGGGGCTGCTTCTACAATTCCGGCGAGACCTGCCACGCTTCGACCCGTCTGATCGTGCAGCGCTCTGTCCAGGACAGACTGATCGAGAAGATCGAGGCCGTGACCCGCTCCGACATCGCCCTCAAGCACCCGCTCGACCCCTCGGCGCAGATCGGCGCGCTGATCGAGGAAGAGCACATGAACAAGGTGCTGGCGATGATCGCCGCCGGCGAGAAGGAAGGTGCGCGCCGTGCCTTCGGCGCCGAGCGCGTCTTGAGCGAGACCGGCGGCTATTATGTCTCGCCGGGCGTCTTCGTCGACATGACCAATGACATGAGCCTGGCGCGGCAGGAAATCTTCGGTCCCGTGCTGGCAGCCATCCCCTTCGATACCGAGGAGGAGGCGCTCAAGATCGCCAACGACACGATCTACGGGTTGGCCGGGGCGGTCTTTACCAAGGACATGGATCGCGCTCACCGCTTTTCGGAGTCGATCCATGCCGGTACGGTGTGGATCAACACCTATGATATGTCGAACTTCGCGACGCCGTTCGGCGGCTTCAAGCAGTCCGGCTTCGGCCGCGACCGCTCGGTGCATGCGATCGATAAATATTGCGACTACAAGACGATCTGGCAGCAGTTCGGCTGAGGGATCGAAATCGGCATGATCTCTTTCAAGGGATCATGCCCGGAAGAGAAAGGGGAGCCACAATGAGCAAGATCGTTTCCATCGAAATCACCCATCACCGCCTGCCGCTCGACCCGGCGTTCAAGGCGAGCTGGGATGGCCGTCCGCGCCGGCATTTCGATGCGACCATCGTGCGCGTCCGGGATGACGAGGGCCGCGAAGGCATAGGCTCCGGCGACCTGATGAAGGGTTTCGAGGGGCACGAGGATCTGTTCATCGGGCAGGACCCGCGGCATGTCGAACGGCACTATGAGGTCCTGTCGCATATCAATTTTCACTATGGCCGCTGCTGGCCGATGGACCTGGCGCTGTGGGATCTTTCCGGCAAGATCACCGGCGAGCCGGTCTGGCGGATGCTCGGCGGTCGCGCCAGCCGCGTGCGGCTTTATGCCTCCTCCGGCGTGCTGCGCGAGCCGTCCGCCATGGCCGATCAGGCCGAGCGCTATATCGACGAAGGTTTTCCGGCCATGAAGGTGCGCTTTTCCTCGTCTTCGGGCGGTCGCGGTGGCTGGCGCGAGGATGTCAAGGCGCTGGAAGCGATCCGCGCCCGCGTCGGCGACCGGCTGGAGTTGATGGTCGACTGCAATCAGGGTTGGCGCATGCCCTGGGACACGACCTTGCCCTGGACCTTCAAGGATGCGCTGGCCGTTGCCAAGGAGCTGGAACGGCTCGGCGTCTACTGGATGGAAGAACCGCTATACCGCTCCGACCGCAAAGGTATGAAGGAGCTGAAGCAGGCAACGTCGGTGCGGATCGCCGGCGGCGAGATGACGCGCGAACTCTACGAGTTCCGCGATATCATTGAGGAACGCGCCTTCGATGTCGTCCAGCCCGACGTCGCGCTGGTCGGTGGCATCACCGGCTGCCGGCGTCTGGTCTATCAGGCTCGCGAAGCCGGCGTGCAGTTCACGCCGCATTCCTGGACGAACGGCATCGGCGTGCTGGCCAACGCGCATCTGACCGCCGGGGTCGGCGATGCCGCCTGGCTCGAATATCCTTACGATAATCCGGAGTGGAGCGAGGCGCGCCGCGATTATCCGATGGCGTCGCCGCTCAAGCACGATGCCGGCTGGCTGGATCTCGGCGTCGCGCCGGGCCTCGGCATCGTTCTCGATGAAGAGCGCCTGAGGGCGACGCGTATTTAGGTGCCGCAAGTACCTTCTCCCCAGCGGGGAGAAGGGGATACGCAGCGCCGACGTACCACGCATGCGATGGGGCTATGTCACACAGTGAGAGGCCGTGTGGCCATGCTCTCCCGCGTCCGCGCCCACTGAATGACAGGCCGTTCCAGCAGGACATGGCTCAGCGTGCCGATGGCGAAGATGATGGCGGTCGCGACGAGGCTTGACGCGAACCAGCCGCCCAACACGTCATCCGAGCCGGTACCGAAGGTCCACGGAAAGAGCTGCTGCATCAGTGTCAGCACGATATCCTGCCAGATATAGACGCCGAAGGAGACGGTGGCGACGTAGCGGCTGACGCGATTGTCCAGCAGCTTTGCCAGCAGCAGCGACTGCGGTAGCGTGCATAGCGCGATGGCGACTGCGAGGGGCAGCAGCGGGAATTGATAGGGAATGCCGAGCCAGGCATAGCCTTCTCCCGGGCCACCGATGGATTGCGGCAGCTGCCACGCGCCCATGACGATCGCGAGCGCGCCGATGATGTCATGGATTGCCGACCGGCGAGCGGGGATGACGGTCTGGATTCCGGCCGCCAGCGCGCCGATTGCGAAGATCGCGAAGAAGCCGATGGGGTTGTAGCGCGGCATCCATTCCTTGGCGCCGCCCTGAAAGCCATATTGCCATCCCCGCCCGACGCTGTCCGTGGGCAGGTAGGTGACGACGAGCCAATGGCCGACAAGCGCGACCGCGATGATGCCGATCCAGAGCAGGCGGCTGACGAGGGCGGAGCGCGACCTCAATGTCGGATGAAACAGCAGCAAAAAGCCGATCGGCAAAAGAACATAGCAGGTCGTCTCGAAAGGGATCGACCACAGCGGGCCGTCGCCCTGCACCGGGAAAAAGGTCCGCCAATGCCATTGGCTCGTCAGGAAGAAGCCTGCGATGTAGCGGCCGACCAGCTCGCCATCGAGCGGAAATCCATAGATCGTGAAGCTGATCAGGAAGCCGGCCGTCAGGGCAAACCAGAAGCCCGGCAGGATACGCGCGGCGCGGCGCATGGCGTAGATCTTCAGCGGCGGCAATGGCTGGTCTCTATCCAGCGCCAGCCAGAACGGGCGCGCAAGAAGAAAGCCGCTGAGCACGAAGAAAACCGAGACGCCGTGATTGCCGAAGCGCGCCAGTATGAAGGTTGGCTCAAGAGCTGGAGGGATCTTGTTGAAATTCATCCGGAGCACGAGATGGTGAACAAGCACCATCAGGCATGCGGCGGCGCGCATGAAATCCGCTCCTCCCAGACGTTTCTCGATCTCCATTTCCGCACCGTCGAAACTGCTTCCCTATCGGGTTAGGTCATCGAAGCGGCTTCGGCAAGCGCGGCGATCCGGCAGGGCGGATTTAATGGGGGTGAAGCAAACGCCCGGACCCGTGATGCCGGGTCCGGGCGTCAAGCCGGTCTTTCGCACCTGCCAGAAACGAAAGACCGGATTCGATTGTTGTCGGAGGCGAATCAGGCGGCGACGGAGCGATAGGGGCGCATGGCGCGCGCCGGCTTCAACGCATTGCTCCACCATTGCAGCCGCGCGATCATGCGGACCAGCGATTGGCGGGCATCGATCGGATTGTCGAGCGAGCCGTCCTCGGCAAACCGGCCCCAGGGATTGGCGAAGCTCACCGTGTCGCGCACGGTCACGGCATGCAGCTCCGCAAAGACCAGGCGCAATTGTTCGACGGCGCGCAGGCCGCCGGAGATGCCGCCGTAGGAGACGAAGGCGACCGGCTTGCCGTGCCACGGCTCGTAGACCAGATCGAGCAGGAATTTCAGCGAGGCCGTGAAGCTGTGATTGTATTCCGGCGTGACGACGATGAAGGCGTCGGCGTCCGAAAGCCGCTCTGAAAGGGCGGCGACGCCGGCGTGCTCTCGATCATGCTGAAACGGCAGGTCGAATTCGAGGGGGTCGATCAGATCGATGTCGATGAGGGGATAATGCGCCAGTTCCCGGGCGACCCAGCTGACCACCTTGTCGCAGAGGCGGCCCGGGCGCGTGCTGCCATAGATGATTGCCAGCCGGGTTGAATCAGTCATGTCGTGCTCCTGCCTTTACGCGCTTCGGAGCTGAGGTTATAAAACCTAAAGCAAGGTTGAGGTCAATAGCGAATATGGGAAAAATCGGTCCTGCTCAAATTTCCCGGCTGCTGACGGTCGGCGAGGTGGCGGCTCGCAGCGGGGTAGCCGTATCGGCGCTGCATTTCTATGAGACGAAGGGCCTGATCGAGAGCCACCGCAGCCGCGGCAATCAGCGGCGTTATCCCCGCGAAGTGCTGCGGCGGGTTGCCGTTATCAAGGTCGCGCAGAGGGTCGGCATTCCGCTCGCCGAGGTTCAGGCGGCATTGGAAGCCTTGCCGCAAGGGCGCACGCCGACGGCGGCCGACTGGAAGGGGCTTTCGGAATTGTGGAAGAGCGATCTCGACGCCAGGATCGAGCGCCTGCAGGGCCTTCGCGATCAGCTGGACAGCTGCATCGGCTGCGGTTGCCTGTCGCTTGGCAATTGTCCCTTGAGAAATCCCTGGGACCGGCTTTCCGAGGAAGGCGCGGGGCCGCGATTGCTCGATCCCGAAGAATGAGCATGAGCCGAAGGCTCAGGCATCGACGCGGCTGTCGGCCATGTAATCTTGAAGGGCTGCGGCCTCTTCCTTCGAGAGGTAGAGGCCCTTCTTGGAGCGGCGCCACAGGATGTCGGCGGCATCGTAGGCCCATTCCTGCTCCATCAGATAGCGCACTTCCGCCTCGTAGAGATCGCTGCCGAAACAGCGGCCGAGATCGGCGATCGTCTTCGCATCGGCGAGAATCTTGGCGGCTCGCGTTCCATACCTGCGGATAAGGCGGCGGGCGTGCTGATCGGACAGGAAAGGATAGCGCGATTTCAGCTTGGAAACCTCGGCGTCATAGCCGCGCACCGGAAAGTCGCCGCCGGGCAGCGAGCTCTTGGCCGTCCACGGCGCACCCTTCACGCCGATGGCTTCGCCGATCTTTTCCAGCGCATGTTCGCCCAGGCGGCGATAGGTGGTGAGCTTGCCGCCGAAGACATTGAGCAGCGGCGCCTGGCCCTCTTCCCCTTCGACCTTCAGCACGTAGTCGCGCGTTGCTTCCTGAGCCTTGGAAGCCCCGTCGTCGTAGAGCGGGCGGACGGCGGAGTAGGTCCAGACGATATCCTCGGGCCGCACCGGCTCCTTGAAGTACTCGCTTGCGGCGTTGCACAGATAGAGGGTTTCATCCTCGGTGATCTTCACGTCCTTCGGATCGTCCTTGTAGTCGCGATCCGTGGTGCCGATCAGCGTGAAATCCTGCTCGTAGGGAATGGCAAAGATGATGCGGTTGTCCGGGTTCTGGAAGAAATAGGCGCGCGGGTCGTCGAATTTCTTGCGGACGACGATGTGGCTGCCCTGAACGAGACGGACATTGTGGACCTGATGCTTGCCGAGGGCATCGGACAGCACATGGTCGACCCAGGGACCGGCGGCGTTGACCAGCATGCGCGCGAGGAATTGCCGCTTCTCGCCGCTCAGCGTATTTTCGGTTTCGATGACCCACAGGCCGCCCTCGCGGCGAGCGGAGATCACTTTTGTCCGCGGCATGATCGTCGCGCCGCGGTCGGCGGCGTCGCGCGCATTCAGCACGACCATGCGGGCATCGTCCACCCAGCCGTCGGAATATTCGAAAGCCTTGGTGAAGAGCGCCTTCAGCGGCTTGCCCGCGGGGTCTTTCTTCATGTCGAGCGTCGCCGTCGGCGGCAGCAGCTTCCGGCCGCCGAGATGATCGTAAAGGAAAAGGCCGAGGCGGATCAGCCAGGCTGGGCGGATGCCGCCCTTGTGATAGGGCAGGACGAAGCGCATCGGCCAGATGATGTGCGGAGCCATCGCCCAGAGCACTTCGCGCTCCATCAGCGATTCGCGCACCAGGCGGAATTCGTAATGTTCGAGATAGCGCAGGCCGCCATGGATGAGCTTGGTGGCACCGGAGGAGGTGCCGGAGGCGAAGTCGTTCATCTCGGCGAGCGCGACCTTGTAACCGCGCCCGGTGGCATCGCGGGCAATGCCGCAACCGTTGATGCCGCCGCCGATAACGAAGATGTCATAGATCTGGTCGCTCACCCGCCCCTCGCAAAGGTTCGTCATTCCAAGAAGATGGAAAATCGAAACTAAATCATCTAAAATGAAACATATACGAATGTCAAACGAACGTTTCTTGACGGAGCGCGTGCCGCTCAGGTCTGGCGGCGAGAGGTTTCGACGAGACGGACGTCATGTTCCGCGGCGATGGAGCGGACGGATTCGATCATGCATTCGTCGGTGACGAAGGTATGGACTTGCGACAGATGGCCGATACGAACCGGGGCTGTTCGTTCGAACTTGGTGCTGTCGGCGACGAGAATGACGTGCCGGGCGTTGGCGATGATGGCCTGCGCCACTTTCACTTCGCGAAAATCGAAATCCAGAAGTGCACCATCGGCATCGATGGCGGAGGCGCCGATGACGGCGTAGTCGACCTTGAACTGCTTGATGAAATCGACGGCCGCCTCACCGACGATACCGCCATCCGAGCCGCGCACGACACCGCCGGAGATGACCACTTCGATGGATGGGAAAATGCGCAACTTGTTGGCAACGTTGATATTGTTGGTGATGACCATCAGCTCGTGATGGCCGAGAAGCGCCTCGCCGACCGCTTCCGTCGTCGTGCCGATATTGATGAAAAGCGAGCTGTTGTTGGGGATCATGCTGGCGGCGGCCCGGCCGATCGCCTGCTTTTCGGAGGCGGCGATCGACCGCCTGGCCTCGTATTTCACATTCTCGGTTCCGCCTGGAAAGATCGCGCCGCCATGGACGCGCGACAGAACGCGACCGTCGCAGAGGTCATTGAGATCCTTGCGGATGGTTTGCGGTGTGACCGAAAAACGCGACGCCAGCTCCTCCACCAGCACACGTCCCTCCGCCTTGGCGATTTCGAGGATTTCGGTCTGGCGTCCGGACAGGAACATGGCTTTCGCTCCCTTTCTTTCGTTTTTTCGGTATCATATGATAAAGTGAAAATTCCGCAATTACCGGCGCGCGAATTGTGCGGTTGAGGAGGTCCTGGTGTTTCATCCGAAGCTATTCGAAAATCGCAATGTCGCCATCACCGGCGCCGGTCGCGGCATAGGTCTGGAGGTCGCGCGGCAGTTTCTCGATTGCGGCGCCCATGTCCTCGTCCATGTCGGGCGCGATGCCGACCGCGAACTGCCCGATTTCCTGATGGAAGCGGAAGCCGCCCGCCGCGCCTTTCTGATCGCCGGCGATTTCGCGGCCGGCAACGGCACGCGGGATTTCGTCAGCGCCGCGGGCGAACGCTTCGACCGTATCGACGTGCTGGTCAACAATGCCGGCACGATGGTCGGGCGATTTCCCGCGGGCGAGCTGACGGACGAGCAATATGAAAGCATCGTCCATCTCAACCAGACGTCCGTCATGGAAGTGACGAGAGGACTGTTGCCGCTGCTGCGGGCGGCGGGGCAGGCCGCGGTCGTCAACACGGTTTCGATTTCCGCGCTCACCGGCGGCAGCCCCGGCTCGGCGATCTATTCCGCCTCGAAAGCTTTCGTCTCGACCTACTCGAAGGCGTTGGCGCGGGAACTGGCGCCGGACGGCATCCGGGTGAACTGCGTCTCGCCGGGGACGATATCGACCGATTTCCATGAGCGTTATTCGTCCAGGGAGAAGCTGGAGCAGACGCGCAAATCGATTCCGCTTCAACGGCTCGGCACGCCGGAAGATTGCGCTCCCGCCTATCTCTTCCTCGCGGCGCCGACGCTCTCCGGCTACATTACCGGCCAGGTGGTCGAGATCAACGGCGGTCAGCTTATCTGCTGATAAAGCGGACCTTTTTTGGTTTCCTATGTCTTTTTTCAATCGGCTTGCGCTTTGATAATATTATAAGTCTACCTCCAGGTGAGTTCTCACTAGAGGCTGTGATATGTCGTCGTCTCCACCGCAGGGCGGTGCTGAAGAACCCGATATCGAGGAAATGACGGGAAGGGCGCGAAAGGCGAGCGCGCTGCTGAAGGCACTCTCCCATGAGACCCGCTTGGCGATCCTGTTCACGCTGGCCAGGCGCGAGAAGACGGTGATGGAGCTCGAGGCGCTTCTCAACCTGCCGCAAGCCGTCGTTTCGCAGCATCTGGCCCGTCTTCGCCTGGACAAGCTGGTCGACACGCGCCGCGAAGGCCGGCTCATCCACTATGCCGTCGCTCGCTCGGAGCTCTGCGCCGTCGTCGATTCGCTGCAAAAGGCCTTCTGCCAGGGCGAGCGTTGAGGTTTGAACCGGCCTTGCGTGTTGCGCTTGCGGGGCTGGCGGTCTAACTCTTCGTTGCGGGAGAGTGGGATGATCGAAAAGCTGGAGTTCTTCATCGCGCTGGCGAATCAGAAGCATTTCGGCCGCGCCGCCGAGGAATGCGGCGTGACGCAGCCGACCTTGTCTGCGGCTATCCGGCAGCTGGAGGATCAGCTCGGCGTGATGCTCGTCAGCCGTGGTTCGCGCTTTCAGGGCCTGACGCCCGAGGGGCAGCGCGTGCTGGAATGGGCGCGCCGTATCGTCGGAGACAGCCGCACGATGCGCGAGGAGATGCGCGCGGCACGCAAGGGTCTTGCCGGCCATATCCGGATCGCGGCCATTCCGACGGCGCTTGCCATGGTGCAGAAAATCACCACGCCTTTCCAGGAAAGGCACCCGGATGTCACCTTCTCGATTCTGTCGCGCAATTCGCTGCAGGTTCTGAGCCTGCTCGAAAATCTGGAGATCGATGCCGGCATCACCTACCTAGAAAACGAGCCGCTCGGCCGCGTTACCAGCGTGCCGCTCTATGCCGAGCGCTATCACCTGATCACCGCAGCCGGCAGTCCGTTCGCCGAGCGTGAAACCGTGACCTGGAAGGAAGTCGGCGATCTTCGGCTTTGTCTATTGACCGCCGACATGCAGAACCGCCGTATCATCAACCGGCATCTTGCCGAAGCAGGTGTCACGGCCAAGCCGACGCTCGAATCCAATTCGATGATCGTACTGTTCTCGCATGTGCAGACCGGTCGCTGGGCCAGCATCATGCCGAAGAATATTGCCGATTCCTTCGGTTTTCCGGCCGATATTCACAAGATCCCGATCACCCAGCCCAATGCGGAACATCTCGTTGGCCTGGTCGCTACGCATCGCGAACCTTTCACGCCGCTTGTCTCCGCCCTGTTGCATGAGGCAAGGTTGCTGGCGGAAGGCGCCAAAAGTTGATAGAAATTTTCTATCGAGCAACGAGACTGCCTTATTGATCCCCGGCCGTCTCCCTGCGACCTTTAATCAAGGCGTGTCGATCGCGCGCCGTGGAGGAAATGCCGCATAAGCCTTTTCCGAAGATTTGCCTTCGATGTTCGGAATTATGCGCGGGAGGCTATGGATGAATTTGAATCAGAGCGCGGGCGATATCGCTGGCCGTGCCGGCACCATCATCGACAGCATGAAGTCGATGGAGGGGCCGCTTTTGCCGATCCTTCACGGGATTCAGGAGGAATTCGGCTATGTGCCGCAGGATGCGCTGCCGCTGATCGCCAAGGCCCTCAATCTTTCTCGCGCCGAAGTGCACGGCGTCATGACCTTCTATCACGACTATCGCGATCACCCCGCCGGCCGCCATGTTTTGAAGCTCTGTCGCGCCGAAGCCTGTCAGTCGATGGGCGGCGACGCGTTGGCGGAGCGCATCAAGCGGCTGCTCGGCATCGATTTCCATCAGACGACGCTCGATGGCAGCGTGACGCTGGAGCCGGTTTACTGCCTCGGGCTTTGTGCCTGCGCTCCGGCAGCCATGCTGGACGGCGAACTGCACGGCAGGCTCAACGACGAAAGCGCCGACGACTTGGTGAAGGAGGCGCGCCAATGACGGTGACCATCTATATCCCTCGCGATGCCGCCGCCCTTTCGCTCGGTGCGGAGAAGGTGGCGAAAGCCGTCGCGCACGAAATTGCCAGGCGCGAACTGGACGCGCGTATCGTGCGCAACGGCTCGCGCGGCATGTTCTGGCTCGAGCCGCTGGTCGAAGTCGAGATCGACGGCAAGCGCATCGGTTACGGGCCGGTGAAGGCCAAGGATGTAGCGGCACTCTTCGATGCCGGGCTCGCCGAAGGTGGCGAGCATCCGCTCTGTCTTGGGGAGGTCGAAAGCCTCCCATTCCTCAAGGAACAGACCCGCCTGACCTTTGCCCGCTGCGGCATCACCGATCCGCTTTCATTGCAGGATTACGAAGCGCATGGCGGCCTCAAGGGGCTGCGCCGCGCCATCGGCATGGCGGCTGGCGATATCGTCAAGGAAGTCACGGATTCGGGCCTGCGCGGCCGTGGCGGCGCAGGCTTTCCGACCGGCATCAAGTGGAAGACGGTGCTCGATGCGCCGGGGACACGCAAATATATCGTCTGCAACGCCGACGAGGGCGACAGCGGCACGTTCGCCGACCGGATGATCATGGAAGGCGATCCCTTCGTGCTGATCGAAGGCATGGCGATCGCGGGCCTTGCGACCGGCGCGACCAAGGGCTTCGTCTATACGCGCTCCGAATATCCGCATGCGATCGCCGCCATGACCGAAGCGGTCGAAATCGCCCGCAAGGCCGGCATTCTCGGCGCTTCGGTGCTCGGTTCCGGCAAGGCGTTCGACATGGAAATCCGCACCGGCGCCGGCGCCTATGTCTGCGGCGAGGAAACGGCGCTGCTCAACAGCCTCGAGGGCAAGCGCGGCATCGTGCGCGCCAAGCCGCCACTGCCGGCGCACAAGGGCCTGTTCAACTGTCCGACCGTCATCAACAACGTGATTTCGCTCGCTTCCGTCCCCGTCATCATGGACAAGGGCGCATCGTTTTATCGCGATTTCGGCATGGGCCGGTCGCGCGGCACGATCCCGCTGCAGATCGCCGGTAACGTCAAGCATGGCGGTCTCTACGAGACGGCCTTCGGCCTTTCGCTCGGCGACATCGTCGACAGGATCGGCGGCGGCACGGCGACGGGGCGGCCGGTCAAGGCAGTGCAGGTGGGCGGGCCGCTCGGAGCCTATTTCCCGCGCGCGCTGTTCGATACGCCATTTGATTATGAGGCCTTCGCGGCGAAGGACGGCCTGATCGGCCATGCCGGTATCGTCGTGTTCGACGATACTGCCGACATGCTGAAGCAGGCACGCTTCGCCATGGAGTTCTGCGCGGTCGAAAGCTGCGGCAAGTGCACGCCCTGCCGCATCGGCTCGACGCGCGGCGTCGAGACGGCCGACAAGATCGCACAAGGGATCGAGCCCGAGAAGAACCGGGTTCTGCTCGCCGATCTCTGCAACACGATGAAGTTCGGTTCGCTCTGCGCGCTTGGCGGCTTCACGCCCTATCCCGTGATGAGCGCGATGACGCATTTTCCGGAGGACTTTTCTCCGGCTCCCTTGATTGAAGCGGCGGAGTAAGATCCATGTCCCTCGTTCCAGAAATCGATTACGGCACGCCGGCCTCCACCTCCGAAACCATGGTGACGCTGACCATCGACGGGCAGCAGATCACGGTGCCCGAGGGCACGTCGATCATGCGCGCTTCCATGGAAGCCGGCATTCAGGTGCCGAAGCTCTGCGCCACCGACATGGTCGATGCCTTCGGTTCCTGCCGCCTCTGTCTCGTCGAGATCGAAGGCCGCAACGGCACGCCGGCCTCGTGCACCACGCCCGTCGCGCCCGGCATCGTCGTCCACACGCAGACCGGCCGGCTGAAGGACATCCGCCGCGGCGTGATGGAGCTCTATATCTCCGACCACCCGCTCGACTGTCTGACCTGCGCCGCCAATGGCGATTGCGAGCTGCAGGATATGGCGGGCGCCGTCGGCCTGCGCGATGTGCGCTATGGCTACGAGGGCGACAACCACGTCAAGGCGCGCAACAACGGCGACATCAATCTGAAATGGATGCCGAAGGACGAGTCGAACCCCTATTTCACCTATGATCCTTCGAAGTGCATCGTCTGCTCGCGCTGCGTTCGCGCCTGCGAAGAGGTGCAGGGCACCTTCGCGCTAACCATCGAGGGCCGCGGCTTCGGCTCGCGCGTCTCGCCCGGCATGCACGAGAACTTCATCGACAGCGAGTGCGTTTCCTGCGGCGCCTGCGTGCAGGCCTGCCCGACGGCGACGCTGACCGAGAAGTCGGTGATCTCGATCGGCCAGCCGGAACATTCCGTCGTCACCACCTGCGCCTATTGCGGCGTCGGCTGCTCATTCAAGGCGGAGATGCGCGGCGAAGAGCTGGTGCGCATGGTGCCCTGGAAGGACGGTCAGGCCAATCGCGGCCACTCCTGCGTCAAGGGTCGCTTCGCCTATGGCTATTCGACCCACAAGGACCGCATCCTCAACCCGATGGTGCGCGAGAAGGTGACAGATCCCTGGCGCGAAGTGACCTGGGACGAGGCCTTTGCGCATATCGCCACCGAGTTCAAGCGGCTGCAATATCAGTATGGCCGCGATTCCATCGGCGGCATCACGTCCTCGCGCTGCACCAATGAGGAGACCTTCCTGGTGCAGAAGCTGGTGCGCGCCGGCTTCGGCAACAACAATGTCGACACCTGCGCCCGCGTCTGCCATTCGCCGACCGGCTACGGTCTCGGTCAGGCCTTCGGCACGTCGGCCGGCACGCAGAACTTCGACAGCGTCGAGCAGTCGGATGTGGTCGTCGTCATCGGCGCCAACCCGACGGACGGCCATCCGGTGTTCGGCTCGCGCCTGAAGAAGCGGCTGCGCCAGGGCGCCAAGCTCATCGTCATCGATCCGCGCCGCATCGATCTGGTGCGCACGCCGCATGTCGAGGCGAGCTACCATCTGCCGCTGAAGCCCGGCACCAATGTCGCCATGCTGACGGCGCTGGCCCATGTCATCGTCACCGAGGGCCTGTTCGACGAGACATTCATCCGCGAGCGCTGCGACTGGTCCGAGTTCGAGGATTGGGCAGCCTTCGTTTCCGAGCCGCAGCACAGCCCGGAGGAAACGGAAAAATATACCGGCGTTCCCGCCGATCTCGTGCGTGGCGCGGCCCGCCTCTATGCCAAGGGCGGCAATGGCGCCATCTATTACGGACTCGGTGTCACCGAGCACAGCCAGGGTTCCACCACCGTCATGGCGATCGCCAACCTCGCCATGGTGACGGGCAATATCGGCCGTCCTGGCGTCGGCGTGAACCCGCTGCGCGGCCAGAACAATGTGCAGGGCTCCTGCGACATGGGTTCCTTCCCGCACGAGCTGCCGGGCTATCGTCACATCTCCGACGATGCTACCCGGGATATCTTCGAAAAACTCTGGGGCGTGAAACTCAACAACGAGCCCGGCCTGCGCATCACCAACATGCTCGATGCCGCCGTCGAAGGCTCGTTCAAGGGCATCTACATTCAGGGCGAGGATATTCTTCAGTCCGATCCGGATACCAAGCATGTCGCCGCCGGCCTTGCCGCGATGGAATGCGTCGTCGTCCACGATCTCTTCCTGAACGAAACGGCCAACTACGCGCATGTCTTCCTGCCCGGTTCGACCTTCCTCGAAAAGGACGGCACCTTCACCAATGCCGAGCGCCGCATCAACCGCGTGCGCAGGGTCATGACCCCGCGCAACGGCTATGCCGACTGGGAGGTGACGCAGAAGATGGCTCAGGCCATGGGGCTTGCCTGGCACTACACGCATCCTTCCGAGATCATGGACGAGATCGCCGCGACGACGCCGAGCTTCGCCCTGGTGTCCTACGACTATCTGGAAAAGATGGGCTCGGTGCAGTGGCCCTGCAACGAGAAGACGCCGCTCGGCTCGCCGATCATGCATGTCGACGGCTTCGTACGCGGCAAGGGCAAGTTCATCCGCACGGAATATGTCCCGACCGACGAACGCACCGGCCCGCGCTTCCCGCTGCTGCTCACCACCGGGCGCATTCTCAGCCAGTATAATGTCGGCGCCCAGACGCGGCGGACGGAGAATGTCGTCTGGCATGCGGAGGATCGCCTAGAAATCCATCCGCACGACGCGGAGCAGCGCGGCATCCGCGAGGGCGATTGGGTCAGGCTCAGCAGCCGCTCCGGCGACACGACGCTCCGGGCGCTGATTACCGACCGCGTCGCTCCCGGCGTCGTCTACACGACCTTCCATCACCCGGACACACAGGCAAACGTCATCACCACCGATTATACCGACTGGGCGACGAACTGCCCGGAATACAAGGTGACGGCGGTACAGGTCTCCCCATCGAACGGCCCGTCGCAGTGGCAGGTCGACTACGATGAGCAGGCGCGGCAGTCTCGCCGGATACTCGGGAAGATGGAGGCCGCGGAGTGAAGCTGGGTGGATTTTCTCCTCCCCTCGGGGAGAAGGTGCCCGAAGGGCGGATGAGGGGGTATTTTCCCGCAAAAGGTAATATTCTTCGCCTGCGCTCCGGACGCGCGGAACTGCCGCGCCTTGCCCCCCTCATCCGATGCTTCGCGCCACCTTCTCCCCGGCGGGGAGAAGGGGAGTTCGGACAATGACCAGGTTCACCCCCACGACCACCGTTACCGAGACTGCGCGCCGTAACGGCCAGGTGCGCTCCGGTTCACGCATCGTCCCGGAAGAGGTGCCGATCGCCTTTTCCTATGGCGGCACGTCGCATGCGGTCATGATGGGAACTCCGGCCGACATCGAGGATTTTGCCGTCGGCTTCAGCCTGACCGAGGGCATCATCACCGATGCCGATCAGATCGCCGCGATCGAGCCGATGGAGGACGAGCAGGGGATCGATGTGCAGATCATTCTCGTCGACGATGCGGCCGACGCCCTGCGGCTGCGCCGCCGTCACATGGCGGGTCCGGTCGGCTGCGGGCTCTGCGGTATCGAATCCATCGAGCAGGCGGTGCGCAAGGTGCCTGACGTCTCTCAGGTCGCCTTGAAGCTGACGCAAAAGGATATCGTCGACGCGATCGGCCTCCTGAACGACGCCCAGCCGTTGCATCGCGAGACGCGCGCCGTTCATGGCGCGGGATTCTATGTTCCGTCCGAAGGGTTGCTTGTGGTGCGCGAGGATGTCGGCCGGCACAACGCGCTCGACAAGCTCTGCGGCGCCGTCATCGGCTCCGGCCGCAAGGGAGCCGAGGGCGTGGTCGCCGTCACCAGCCGCCTGTCGGTCGAGATGGTGCAGAAGGCGGCGATATTGGGCAGCTCGGTGCTGGTCGCCATCTCCGCGCCGACGGCGCTTGCCATCCGCACGGCCGAAGAAGCCGGCATGACGCTGGTGGCGCTGGTGCGCGGCGACGACTTCGAGATTTTCACCCATCCGCATCGTATCATTCCGGGGAGCGTCGCCGATGTCGCCTGACGAAACACCGCACGGCAAGGCCGAAGCCAAGCTCGTCTACATGGCGAACCAGATCGCCACCTTCTTCAGGACGCAGCCGGCGGATGAGGCCGTGGAGGGCGTTGCGACGCACATCAACAAATTCTGGGAGCCGCGCATGCGGCGTCAGTTGTTTGCCATCATCGAGCACGGAGACAGCGGGTTGAGCCCGCTGGTGCTGGAGGCCGCCCCGCTCATTCACAAGCCGGCGCCCGCCGAGGAAATTAAGCCGGCTTAGGATCGAGGCCGGCGGGGCTTTTCGGCGCATTGCCAATGTTCGTGTACAGTCATTCTCGTCCGGATTGGCTTGCCCGAAAGTGCTTGTGCGTCCTGCGCCTATCGCGCTTGCGGAAAAGGTAGAAGCCGCCGCGGTTTCCGGACGGCTTCCTGTCGTATGGGGATGGACCTCTATGCCGCGCGGCGCATCACCATATCGCGGATCATCGAGTCCGCCAGGCGAAACTGTGCGAGCAGCGTATGCAGCGCATCCGCCTCGTTGGCAAGCCTGAGGCTTGCAGCGGTACTCTCCTCGACCATGGCCGCGTTCTGCTGAGTGGTCTGGTCCAGCGAATTGATTGCGGCATTGATTTCCCTGAGGCCGATCGTCTGTTCCTTCGACGCCTTCACGATGGCGGCGACGTTGGTGTTGATATCGCCGACCTGGGTCACGATCTGCTCCAGCGCCTTGCCCGTCTGGCCGACTAGGCCGACGCCGTTCTTCACATGCTCGCTGGACGCCGTGATCAGCGCCTTGATCTCCTTGGCGGCGCTGGCCGAGCGCTGTGCAAGCTCCCGCACTTCCTGGGCCACCACGGCGAAGCCCTTGCCTGCGTCGCCGGCACGGGCCGCCTCGACGCCGGCGTTCAAGGCCAGAAGATTGGTCTGAAAGGCGATGTCGTCGATGACGCCGATGATGTTGGTGATCTCGCGCGAGGACTTCTCGATCTGGTCCATGGCGGCGACGGCGCTGCGAACCACCGTGCCGGATTGCTCGGCGCCGCGCTTGGTTTCGGCAACGAGACGTCCGGCCTCCTCGGCACGCTGGCTGGAATCGGCGACCGTCGTGGTGATCTCTTCCAGCGCGGCGGCTGTTTCTTCCACTGAAGCGGCCTGCTGCTCCGTGCGCCTTGAAAAGGATTCCGCCGAATCGCCGAGTTCGCGGGAGCCTGCGGCAATGGCGCTGGCATTTTCGCCAACGGTGGTCAGCGTCTCGGAGAGCTTGTGGATCGTTGCGTTGAAATCGTGGCGGAGCTGCTCCATGGACGGCACGAAGGACCGCTCGAGCGTCTTGGTCAGGTCGCCTTCCGACAGGTTGCGCAGCGCGCCGGCGAGTTCGCTGATGGCGCTCATGCGCGAGGTGACGTCGGTGGCGAACTTGACGACCTTGTAGACCTGGCCGTCGGTGCCGACGATGGGATTGTAGGCTGCCTGGATCCAGATTTCCTTGCCGCCCTTGCCGTATCGGACGAACTCGTTGGCGATGAATTCGCCCTGGGCCAGGCGCTGCCAGAAGCGCTTGTATTCCTCGGTGCGGGCATAGGCCGGGTCACAGAAGAGGCTGTGGTGCTTGCCGACGATCTCGCCGAGCGCATACCCCATGGCGTGGCAGAAATTCTCGTTCGCCGTCAGGATTTCGCCGGTGGGCAGGAATTCGATGACGGCCTGTGAACGGGAAATCGCTTCAAGCTTGCCGGCATCGTCGATCGCCTTCTTTTTCGCTGCGGTGACGTCGACGGCGAATTTTACGATCTTCACCGGCTTTCCATTGCGGAAAACAGGGTTGTAGGATGCCTGTATCCAGATTTCGCGATTGCCCTTGGCAAGACGCTTGTAGGTGCCGGCATCATACTCGCCGCGGCCGAGGCGTGCCCAGAAGTCCTGATAGGCCGGTGTCGAGACATAGGCCGGCTCGCAGAACATGCGGTGATGATTGCCGACGATCTCCTTCAGCTCGTAGCCCATCGCACGACAGAAATTTTCGTTGGCGGTCAGCACCTTACCCTGAAGGTCGAATTCGATGATTGCTTGCGATTTGGAAACGGCCGATAGAATGCGGCTTGTATCCGATGCGAGACTGAACATTCCTATTCCCTCTCAGAAGGTCCACGCTTGCCGGGCGTCGATTGATGGCATCGAAGCGGGCGGCCGTACTCGTCGGCACGCCGAAAGACGGCGCTCCGTGCGGGATGGTCGGAATGTGGAGATTGTGTTTTCTTCCCTCGCTTCGGAAATCGATGATGTGCAAGTCCGCTTAATTTTATGTAAAATTGAGCGTATTAGAAATTACAATTTAAATAAAATATAATCATCTAAAGTTTAGGCAAAGAAAAACCGCCGCTGACAAGGCGGCGGTTCTCAAAAGGCTGCTTCGCGAAATTAGGCGGCCAGTTCTTCCGTTTCGTTTTCCTTGAACATCTTGGCGAGGTTCAGGAAGCAGATCATTCCATTCTCGGTCGCGATGATGCCTTCGCAATAGGCGCGATCGAAGGACGCCGTGACTTCCGGCACCGGCTGCACCTGGCTGGATGCGATGGTGAGGATATCGGAGACGCGGTCGACCAGCATGCCGATGACCATGCTGTGCACCTCGGCGACGACGATGGCGCTGCGTTCGTTGGCGACCGTGCTCTGCATGCCGAGCTTGTAGGCAAGGTCGATGATCGGGATGACCGAGCCGCGCAGGTTCATGACGCCGATGACATCGGCCGGCGCATGCGGGATCGGCGTGGATGGCGCCCAGCCGCGAATTTCGCGGATGGTGGTGGTCTTGACGCAGAATTCCTGATCATGCAGCCGGAAGGCAATGATCTCCAGAGTTTCGCCGCTGAAGCTGGTGGAATTGATCGTGGCCATGAACGTTCTTCCCATTGAACCCGTGACGCCAAATCCGGCGTGTTCGGGCTACGATAGAGCAAGAACATTGCTCAAACCTAAATCCATGCAAGGGATTTCGAGTAAGGGGGCTGGCCACCCGTCCTCGTGGTTCGAGGGCGCTTGCGCGCCACCTCACCATGAGGACTGAACTTCTCGTTCCGCGGCCCCAAAGAGGCAAGCCGTATCGGGGACCAAGCCGTCCCATCCTCACCCAGAGCTTGTCGAAGGGCGAGGATGGCCCCGGCAAGAGGAAGGCCGCTCCTTCGGCCGGATTTCCTCTGCCGGCGGCGCGTGCTCTCAGGCGGCGCGGGTCGGACGGTCGAAGATGCGGCGGCCGAAGAGGCTTGCCGCCATTTCCACCAGAACGCGGGCGCTTTTGCCGCGGTCGTCGAGGAAAGGATTGAGCTCGACGAGGTCGAGCGAGGAGACGAGGCCGCTGTCGGAGAGCATTTCCATGATGAGATGCGCTTCGCGATAGGTCGCGCCGCCCGGCACTGTCGTTCCGACGCCGGGTGCGATATCCGGATCGAGGAAATCGACGTCGAAGCTCACATGCAGCAGGCCGTTGGCGGCGCTGACGGTATCGAGCACCTGGCGCATGATGGCCGCCACTCCCTGTTCGTCGAGCGAGCGCATGTCGAAGACGTTGACGCCATGCTCACGGATTTCCTCGCGCTCGCGCGGATCGACGGAGCGGATGCCGACCTGGAAAACCTTCGTCGGGTCGACCAGCGGCCGGCCGGCCGGCAGAACGCCTGCAATCTCGGCCTCGCCGCAGTAGTAGGCAACGGGCATGCCATGAATATTGCCCGACGGCGACGTCTCGGGCGAATTGAAATCCGAGTGCGCGTCGAGCCAGAGCACGAAAAGCGGGCGGCCGACCTCGGCAGCATGGCGGGCCATGCCGGAAACGCTGCCCATGGACAGGCTGTGATCGCCGCCGAGGATCAGCGGGAAGCCACCGGAGGATGCGACGTCGTAGACCTTCGTTTCCAGCGCGCGCGTAAAGGCGCCGACGATTTTCAGGTTATGGGCCTGGGGATGCTCCGGGAGGTCCGCTGCCGGGACCGGATGCAGGTCGCCGCCGTCGGTAACGCGATGGCCAAGCTCCGTGAGCGTCGTCTCGATGCCGGCGATGCGCAGCGCGGTCGGGCCCATGCCGGCGCCGCGGCGGCCGGAGCCTTCCTCCAGGGGAACGCCGATCAAGGTAATGGTGGTGGATTGCGTATTCATCGGCATTGCTCCGAAAGTGTGGGCTGTCGAGTCGCATTATTGATTGTCTGCGTGACAGCAAAAAGATGGAAAAATGTCGAAAATCGATTAGGTTTCGACAGATTGATCAATTCGATTTAGCAGAATGACAAGCCATATGGACGACCTCGACCGCGATCTCCTCAGTGCGCTGCGCAACAATGCGCGCATCTCCGTATCCTCCCTGGCGGCAGCGACCGGCGCGTCGCGCGCAACTGTGGCCGCACGCATAGAGCGGCTGGTGGAGAACGGCACCATTGCCGCCTTCACCATCCGCACCGGCCACGAAACCCGCGCCGCCGGCGTCAGGGCCATCGTTCTGATAGAGGTGCTCGGCAAGCTGGCCGACAAGGTCGCCGATCAGCTTCGCGGCCTGCCGCAGGTCAGGGCCTTGCACAGCACCAACGGCAAATGGGATTTCATCGCCGAACTGGAAGATCGCGATCTCGCCTCCTTCGACGAAACGCTCAGGCGGATCAGGCTGATCAACGGCATCAACATCACCGAATCCAATATCCTGCTGAAGACCAGCAAGATGGGATTCTGAGGCTTAATATTCGTGCTCGTAGACGATGCCGGCTTCGCCGGCGCCATTCGAGCCTGCCGCGCCGCGCAGCTTCACGCCGCGCCCGACATTCAGGTTGATGATCGCCTTGGTGTTGTTGGAGGCGCCCTGCTGCAGTTCGATATAGGTGCGCTTGTTGATGTACTTGCCGGCGCCGACCTGCGCCTGGCCGTTCGCGTCCGTCGAGATGTCGAGGTCGTCGACGCCGAGATGGCTGCGCAGGCCCTCGAACAGCGAGGTCGAGCGGCCGCCCGCAAGCTGGCTTGCGGCATCGGCAAGCTGGGCGATCTGCATGGCGGAGAGTTTCGACATGGATTGGCCGAAGATCAACTGCGCCAGAACCTCGTCCTGCGGCAGGGCAGGCGAAGAGGAGAAGCCGATCTGCGGATCGGTCGCAAGACCGGTGACATCGACGGTGATCGTGGTGGACCCGGCCGACGATGTCGCTTCCATGGCGAGTGCCGGCGTCAGATCGCCGCCGAAGGTGATCTTGCTGGTGTCGGTGAAATCCAGCCGGCGGCTGAGAATGGTCAGGCGTCCGCGCCGCATGGTGAAGCCGCCGGATACGATCGGCTCGGCCGCCGTGCCGCGCACGGTGATGCTGCCGCCAAGTTCGGCGTCGATGCCGCGGCCGCGCACGAAGATCTGCGAGGGCGCCTGGAGCTGCAAATCGATGCCGAGCGTCGTCGATTTGCTCCTCGGCCCTTCCGGTTTCTGATCCTTGAACTGGGCGCTGACTTTGGCCGGGGCATTCTTGTGCTTGATATTGATCTCGGAGAGCGACGCCGGCAGTTTTTCAGGCACGGTGATCGATGCCTTGTTGATCTTCAGATTGCCCGTCAGCATCGGCGCGGTCATGAGCGGTCCCTTGACGCCGAGCGTGCCGTTGACGGTCGCGGCCACCAGTGTCCCGTCGACATAGGTCGCGTTGTTGAATTTCACCTGGATATCGGCAGGGAAGCCGCTCTCCGGTGCAATGCCGACCGTGCCGCTGCCCGATATGCTGCCGCCGCTGGTCAGATTGCCGCTAAGGCGCGAGATGACGGCCTGCTTGCCGTCAAGCGTCACGGTCGCGGCAAGGCCGCTGAGGGTCAGGTTGCGGCGGACATCGACCAATTTGGCGCCGTCGGTGGAAATGGAGCCGGTGATCGCGGGGGCGGCGGTGGAGCCGCCGATCTGCATATCGATCCTGGCCGTGCCCGTCATGACCAGGCCCTGGGCCGCAAGCTGGCCGGCTAGGGCATCGAAGGGCAGGTTGCCCGAGAACTTCAGGGCCATGGCCTTGCTGCCGGCAATGGCGACAGTGCCGCCGCCGTTCAGCGCCAGCCCGCTCTGGCCGGTCAGGTTGGTATTGATCGTGACGACGTTGTCGGCAAACTTGCCGTCCGCCTTGATGCCGAGCGGCGCGAGGCCGGCGGATTTCGTCTGGCTCGTTGCCGCTGCCGACCAATTGGTCTGGAACACGACGGCAGGCGCGGTCGCCTTGCCGGTGACGGCGACCGTTCCGGAGATGACGCCCTCGGCCGCGAGTGTCGGCGCAAAGACATTGGCGAGGCTTGCCGGCAGGTTGGCGATCCTGGCATTGATGTTCAGGACCTGGCCGGCGGTGCCGCTGACCGTTACGGAGCCGCCACCCGTCTGAAGGGTCAGGCCGTTCAGCGATGCGATACCGTCCTTGACGACGATCCTGGTCGGCGAGGCCAGTTTCACCGGGATCGTGCGCGGCGCACCCGCGAAGGAGTCGAGGCTGACGGTCGTCTGCCCGCCCGATGTTTCGACATTGCCGCGCGTCGTCAGCGGTGCGTTGTCATAGGTCGATTTCAGATCGAAATCGGTGCGGCTGCCCTGCTGGGTGAAGGTCAGGCCGAGATCGGCGATGCGATTGGCGCCGGAGGCGATGGCATCGGCACGGACGCTGCCGTTTGCCGAGAAGGCCTTGAGATCGTCGATGGCAAGGGCAACGGCCGGTCTGGTGATCACGAGATCATCGCGGCGGATGCCGTTGCCGCCGGCGTTGACCTTCAGGCCGATCTTTCCGTTGGCGCTGGCGATATCGAGCGAGCCCTTGAGGTCGCCCTCGGCCTTCTGTCCGGCCAGCGCTGCGAGAAGGCCGAGATCCGGCAGATTGAAGGTGAGGGCGCCGTTCGGCTCGAAGCTCGGCGAAAGATCGAGCTTGCCTTGCAGCTTGTTCGTACCGATCTCGGCCGATAGCGACGGAATGCTCGTATGGCCATCCGTGGAAACCGCATCGGCGGCGATGCGGATCGGCTTCCCATCGATCGCGCCGGTTGCCTGGATGTTTGCCTGCGGCGCCTTGGGGTCGGCGGTGCCGGTCACGCCGATGTCGAGCGTGTCCAGCAGCCGCCCCGCCAGCTTGACGTTGACGGCCTTGACCGTGGCATCGATGCCGAGCGCGGCAAGCGGACCCTTGGCCTTGAGGCCGATATCGGCCTGGCCTTCGGCGTTCGGTATGAATTTGGAAAGATCGAGGACCTTGCCGGTAAGGTCCGATGTCAGCGACTGGTCGTTGAGGGCGACGTTGCCGTTGATTTCGGCGACGTTGGATTTCACCGCGAGATTGGACAGCGTCATCTTGGCCGGCACCGTGCCGGCGACCTGGCCCTCCAGCGATATCGTGCCTTCGAACTTGTTCGATACGCCGTCGGGCAGCACGCCGGGCAGCGCAAACAGCTTGAAATTGCCCGTGAGCGCTTTCGATGACAGCGTGTATTTGCCGTTGACGGTGCCGCCGATGCTGGCGCTTTCCAGCGTCGTATTGTTGAAGCCGATCGTGTCGGGCGAGAGTTGCAGCGGCGCGGTGAGCGCGATCGGCGCGCGGATCAGGCGATTGAGATCGGCGCTGACGAAGGCCGTCTGGCCGACGACGAGGCGAAGCTGCAGCGGACCGGACATGCCTGCAAGGTTGAAGGCATCGCTTCTGGCGCTGAGATTGATCTGTCCGACCTGTCCCTGCGGCGTGCTGGCGCTGTCGAGCGCGGCTTTGGCATCGATCTTCACCGATTGCGCCGCGCCGGTCAGCGCGATATCGACGCGCGAAATCATGGCGCGCACTTCGCCGTTCTCCATCGGCCAACGGAAGTCGACGGGGCCGGAGGTGCCGAGCAGATTGGCATTGAGGCTGTTGTTGCCGGCGGGATCGAGCGTGCCGGATGCGGCAAGAACGGCGCTGCCGGTGGCAAGATTGCCGGTCTGGATGTCGATCTTGCCCTTGCCGTCGAAGGTGGCCGAGACGTCGATGGTCGTCTGTCCGGCGAAGAGCGGCCGCATGGTCGGCGGCAGCAGCGAGTCGACGTCGCCGCCGCCCTTGACGTCTATATGATGCAGGCCATCGGCGGACAGGCTGTGGTGCCCGTCGATGGAAACCGTCGGCTGGCCGTCGAGTGCCGCCTGCAGTTTGCCGGTCCAGTTGGACAGCGGGCCATCGCCGGAAAGGTCGATATTGACGGCCGGGCCGCCCGGCAGGTGCAGGAGACCCGCGAGCATGCCGTCGCGCGGCTCGGAGATCTGCGTCTTCAGCTTCAGCTGATTGTCGGCCGGGGCGAAAGCGATGTCTGCGGAGAGCTTGGCGTCCGGCACGTCATGGCGGCTGGCATTGAGCGTCAGGCCCATGCTGCTGCTGTTGGCCTTGACGCTGCCGTCGGCGGCCAGAATGAAGTCCTGTCCGGCCACGGCCTGTCCGATGCGAAGATCGGGCAGGGCGATGGCGCCGATGTCGATGGCGACGGGCAGAGAAAAGCCGCCGCCACCCGATGTCTGCGGTTCCTGCGTGGTCGCGGCAGCCGTGGACACGGGCAGGCGCTGGAAGTCGATCACATCGGCCGCGACGCGGTCGGCATGGAAGGTGCCGCTCAGCAAGGACAAGGGAGACCAGTCGACGGCGAGATTCTGCACCTTGGCGTAGACGCCCTTCGTGTCCGCCACCGTAATGGCGCCGACGCGCAGATTACCGTTCAACAGCCCGGAAGGCGCTGCGATGGTGATGGTGCGGTCCGGCGTCGAGGCGAGTCTCGCCACCTGATCGACCGCGTAACCCGTCGCGGAAGGCACCATGCCGATGACGAGCACAGCCGCAATCACGAGCAAAAGGATCGCCACGACCGCATAGGCGATCCAGCGCACCAGTTTCCCGAGGATTCGAATCAATATGCTCATGAAAGCGACAGTAACCTCAATTTTGTAACCGTGTGCTGAACCGTCCGCGACAACTATACGGTTTGTCAGAAGGCCTGGCCGATGCCGGCATAGATGCCATAAGATGTGCCGTCGTCGTATTTCTTCAACGGGACGGCGACATCGAGCCTGATCGGGCCGAAGGGCGTAGCGTAGCGCAGGCCGACGCCGGCGCCAATGCGCAGATCGGAAATGTCCGGAAAGACAGTGTCGGTGACGCTGCCCATGTCGACGAAGGGCACGACGCCGATCGTATCGGTAATCTTCACGCGGGCCTCGAACGAGGCCGTCACATAGGAGCGTCCGCCGGTTTCGTCACCGTTGGAATTGTAGGGCGAGATTTCCTGATAGCTGTAGCCGCGCACCGAGCCGCCGCCACCGGCGTAGAAGCGCCGTGTGGCGGGAATATCCTCGATGCTGTTCGCGCCCAGCAGCGAGCCCGCGGCAAGCTTGCCGGCGAAGACGACGTTGTTGTTGGCGCCGACACCCTTGTAGCCGGTGATCGAACCCTCGAAGGAACTGAAGATCGTGCCGCCCATCGCCTCATAGCTCGGCTTGGCGCTGATCGAGGCGCGATACCCTTCCGTCGGGTCCAGCTTGTTGTCGCGCGTGTCGCGAACATATTCGAGCGGGATCGCGACCGTCAGGTAATTGTGCTTTCCGAAGGCGTCGGTGGTATCCGATTCATAGGATACTTCCCCGCCGGCGGAGACGGTGTCCTGGTCGTTGATTTCATAGGCAAGGCCGCCGCTCGCCGTCACGGTGTTGGCGTCGTAGGCATCCGGATGCAGGCTCTGCATCTTGAGGCCGGCGGTAAAGGTTGCCGAAGGATAGAAAGTCGCGGGGCGGACATAGGTGATGCCGGCCGTATAATCGAGCTGACCGACATCGGTCGTCTCGCCGATGCGCGAGACCGATCCTTCGATGCGCAGCGAGTCCGCGCGGCCCGTCAGGTTGCGGTGTCCCCAATAGCCCTGAACGCCGAAGCCGTCGATGGTCGAATATTGCGCGCCGACGCCGAAGAAGCGCTGCTTGCCTTCCGAGACCTCGATGGTCGTCGGGATGCTGCCATCCGGCGCCAGCTTGTCGGCCTCGCGAATGGTGACGCTCGAAAAGACCCCGAGCTTTCGCAAGCGGTCGGACGCCTTTTTCAGTTCGTCCGGCGAATAAGGCTTGCCTTCGTTGATGCGGGCATAGCGCTTGATGAAATCCGGGTCGACCGACTTCTGGCCGGTGACGCCGACATTGCCGAAAGGCGCGACGGGGCCGCTGTCGACCTTCAGTGAGACGTCGACCGTGTTGGTGGCATGGTCGGCGACGACGTCGCGCTTGTCGAGCTTGGCGAGCGGATGCCCCTCGTTCTTGAAATCGACGACCATCTTGTCGCCTGCCTTCAGGATGGTCAGGGAGCCGGCATCGCCGCCGCGCACGAGTCCGTAGCTTGCCGGGTCCAGCCTGGCGGCGTCGCCGAGCAGGCTGACCTTGCCGAGCTTGAAGACGGGGCCGGGATCGACGCTGATGGTGACGGCAACGGGCTTGGCGCGGCTGAAGGTCGGCGTCGGCGGCAAGGCATCGAGCGGGGTGCCGTTGACGGTGATGGTGACGACGCCGCCGTAACGCGCTTTTTCATAGAGGGAGGCGATCAGCCGGTCGCGATCGTCACGCGCCTTGACGACGACGCCGAGGTCGCCGGATACCGGCTTCTTTTCGTCGGATACCAGCATCGAGCTTTCGCTCAGGGCTTCCTTCAGGTCCTTGTCGAGATTGTCCGACTTGAAATCGACCGTGTAGTGAACGGGATCGGAAACCTGGTCGGCCGTTTCGTCCTCGCCCCAGAGCTTGATGCCGAAGAGCTTGAACGCGAAGGCATTTCCGGCGCATATCGGACCGAGCGCAAGCGCTGCCGCAACCGCTGCCACGGTTCCTGCCTGCCGATACGCAATACTCTTCTTCGGTACAGTTCTTTTATGCATACGCCGCTTTACGGTTACATGAGAACTTACTCAGCTTGACGTTTCCCCCAGGTTAACGCGGGGCCACCATAGAGGCAAAAGTTGCCGAGGTGTACCGTTTTGGAGTCAAAAACCTGGAAAATGTGACTGTCAAAGGGCAAAACGCCCTGATTTTGGCGAGAATTGGAGATGCTCGGGCGGTCTGTGTAGCGGCCTGTAAAGGTTGCCCCGGCCGGAAATCAAAAAGTCCCGGACTTGCGGTCCGGGACTCTGGAAATCTCGATCGTGGATCGATCAGTAGCCGCGATAGCCGCCACGCGGGCAATCGTCGATGTAGCGGCGGCCGTAGCGGTCGCGATAGTAGCACTGGCCGGGCTGCTCCTGGACGCTGCCGATGACGGCGCCGGAGACGCCGCCGATGGCCGCGCCGACTGCTGCGCCGCGGACATTGCCGGTGACTGCCCCGCCGATGATCGCGCCGGATGCCGCGCCGATGCCTGCGCCCTGTTCGGTCGGCGTGCAGCTTGCGATAGACAAGCCGACCAGTGCGAGCATAAGAACTTTCTTCATTTATCTCTCCAACGTTAGTTAAGCCGAACCCCGGCCAACGTCGTCCCAATTCTTCAGCTCCACCACGATGGGCTGTCTTTCAGTCCTGCAATGACAAAAAATATCGTGCAAAATATGATTGTCCATTGGGCGCCGACAGTTTTTTTGTTGCGGAACAAAGGCGGCTTTGTGACCGGATAGTAAAACGGCCGACACAAGGCAGAAAATCCACGCGCTGTCTAAAGTAGAGGTTGATTGGACTGTAAAAAAGTCAAATGATGCCCCTTGCCTCTGGAGGAGAGGCGAGGAGGAAAATATGGCAAAAGTGACTTTGACGGTGAACGGCCGTTCGGTCAGCGGCGAGTGCGAGGATCGTACGCTGCTTGTCCATTTCATCAGGGAAAGGCTCGGCCTGACCGGGACTCATGTCGGTTGCGACACCAGCCAGTGCGGCGCCTGCGTCGTCCATATGGACGGCAAGTCGGTGAAGAGCTGTTCGATCCTGGCCGTCCAGGCTTCCGGCTCGCGGATTACAACCATCGAGGGTCTGGCCGCCAACGGCGAGCTGCATCCGGTCCAGGCTGCCTTCAAGGAACATCATGGCCTGCAATGCGGTTTCTGCACGCCGGGCATGGTGATGACGGCGGTCGACATGATCAACCGTCATGGCGGAAAGCTGGATGAGAAGACGGTGCGCAGCGAGCTTGAAGGCAATATCTGTCGATGCACCGGCTATCACAACATCGTCAAGGCGGTGCTTTCCGCCAATGCCGAGATGAACGCCGCCAGCCAGGCGGCCGAATAGAGTTTCACCGAGACCGTCTGGCGAAACGCCGATGATCGTCGTCTTGGCGTGGTGCCAGGCCCGCAACCCCGATGGGAGGATGTGATGGGCGTGGAAGGCATTGGCGCGCGCGTGGCGCGCAAGGAAGACAAGCGATTTCTGACGGGCAAGGGGCGCTACACCGACGATATGGTGACGCCGGGAATGAAATACGCCTATTTCGTTCGCAGCCCGCATGCACATGCGAAGATCAACAGCGTCGATGTGTCGGCGGCACTCTCCATGCCGGGCGTGATCGGCGTGCTCGACGGCAAGCAATTGCTCGATGATGGCATCGGCAACCTGATCTGCGGCTGGATGATTCATTCCCGCGACGGTTCCCCGATGAAGATGGGCGCCTGGCGCCCGCTGGCCGTCGATACGGTGCGCTATGTCGGCGATGCCGTCGCCATCGTCGTCGCGGACAGCCTCGGGGAGGCGCGCGACGCGGCGGAAGCCGTTGCCGTCGACTATGAGGAATTGCCCGCCGTCGTCGAGGCGGTGGATGCGCTGAAGGCGGGTGCGCCGCAGATCCATCCCGAAGCGGCCGACAACCTGATCTTCGACTGGGAGCTGGGCGATGCGGCGGCGACCGACAAGGCGATCGCCGAGGCCGCGCATGTCACCGAGATCGAGATCCACAACAACCGGCTTTCGCCGAACGCCATGGAGCCGCGCGCGACGCTCGGCATCTATGACGCGGCCGAAGACCACTATACCTGCTACACGACGAGCCAGAACCCGCATGTGGCCCGGCTCGTCATGAGCGCCTTCTACAATGTCGCGCCGGAAAACAAGCTGCGCGTCATCGCGCCGGATGTCGGCGGCGGCTTCGGCTCGAAGATCTACATCTATCCGGAGGAAATCGTCTGTCTCTGGGCATCGAAGAAGACCGGCGTGCCGGTCAAGTGGACGGCCGACCGCACCGAAGCCTTCCTGACCGATGCGCATGGCCGCGACCATCTCTCCAAGGTTAAGATGGCCTTCGATGCGCAGAACCGCATGACGGCGCTGAAGGTCGACACCATCGCCAATCTCGGCGCCTACATGTCGCTGTTTTCCTCGGCGGTGCCGACCTATCTCTATGCGACATTGTTGTCGGGCCAGTACGCCATTCCGGCGATCCACGCCAATGTCCGCACGGTCTACACCAACACCGTGCCGGTCGACGCCTATCGCGGGGCGGGACGTCCGGAGGCGACCTATCTTCTGGAGCGCACGGTGGAAACGGCCGCGCGCGAGCTTGGCGTTTCGCCGGCGGAACTCCGGCGGATCAACTTCGTCCGCTCCTTCCCCTACCAGACGCCCGTCATCATGAACTACGATGCCGGCGACTACGAAGCCTCGCTCAACGCCGCCATGCAGCAGGCGGATTGGGCCGGTTTCCCCGCCCGCAAGGCGGAGGCGGCCGCCCGCGGCATGAAACGCGGGATCGGCATGAGTTGCTATATCGAGGCATGCGGCATAGCGCCGTCGCAGGCGGTGGGTTCGCTCGGCGCCGGCGTCGGCCTGTGGGAATCGGCCGAGGTGCGGGTGAATGCGGTCGGAACGATCGAGGTGCTCACCGGCTCGCACAGCCACGGGCAGGGGCATGAGACCACCTTCGCGCAGCTCGTCGCGGATCGTCTCGGCGTGCCGATCGACAGCGTCTCCATCGTCCATGGCGATACCGACAAGGTGCAGATGGGCATGGGCACCTATGGCTCCCGTTCCGGAGCCGTCGGCATGTCCGCCGTCGTCAAGGCGCTCGACAAGGTCGAGGCGAAGGCGAAGAAGATCGCCGCGCATCTGATGGAGGCGGACGAAAGCGATATCGTCATCGAGAACGGCGAGCTGAAGGTGGCGGGCACCGACAAGGCGCTGCCCTGGTTCCAGGTGGCGCTGGCCTCCTACACGGCGCACAACCTGCCCGCCGGCATGGAGCCGGGCCTGAAGGAAACCGCCTTCTACGATCCGGCGAACTTCACCTTCCCGGCCGGCTGCTACATCTGCGAAGTCGAGGTGGATCCGGAGACGGGCAAGACCGAGATCGTGCAGTTCGTCGCGGCCGACGACTTCGGCAACATCATCAATCCGATGATCGTCGAGGGACAGGTGCATGGCGGCATCGCGCAAGGGATCGGCCAGGCGCTGCTGGAAGGCGTGCATTACGACGAGAACGGCCAGCTGCTGACGGCGAGCTTCATGGATTACACCATGCCGCGCGCCGACGATCTGCCGTCTTTCCAGCTTTCGCACCAGAACACGCCGTGCCCGAGCAATCCGCTTGGCATCAAGGGATGCGGCGAGGCGGGCGCCATCGGCTCGCCGCCGGCGCTGATGAACGCGATTACCGATGCGATCGGCAACAACACGCTGACCATGCCGGCGACCCCGCTCAAGGTGTGGGAAGCGGCGCGGGCCGGTGCCTGAGACGAGAGGAGGATAGGATAATGTACGCAACCAACTACCATCGCGCCTCCTCGGTCGACGAAGCCGTGAAGCTTCTGTCCGATACCGACGAAGGCAAGTACGTCGCCGGCGGCATGACGCTGATTGCCACCATGAAGCAACGCCTGGCATCGCCGAGCGATCTCGTCGATCTCCGGCATATTCCCGCGCTCAAGGGGATTCGCGTCGACGGCCGCAGGGTCACGATCGGGGCGGCGACCACCCATGCGGAGGTCGCCTCCTCGACGGCGATCCGTTCGGTCTGCCCGGCGCTGTGCGAACTGGCGGGCATGATCGGCGATCCGCATGTCCGGCACATGGGCACGATCGGCGGATCGATCGCCAACAACGATCCGGCGGCGGATTATCCCTCCGCGATGCTGGCGCTGAATGCCACCATCGTCACCGACCGGCGCCAGATCGTGGCCGACGACTTCTTCCGGCGTCTGTTCGAAACCGCGCTGCAAGGTGCCGAGCTGATCACCTCCATCGCCTTCGACGCACCGGAAAGGGCCGGCTATGCCAAGTTCCCCAATCCGGCCTCGCGCTATGCGATGACCGGGGTCTTCGTCGCCAAGGGGGCGGGTGGCGTGCGCGTTGCCGTCACCGGCGCGGGTGCGGACGGCGTGTTCCGGCAAGGCGATCTGGAGCAGGCGCTTGCGGCGAACTGGCTGCCGGAGGCGGTCGCAGGCGTGACCGTCGATCCCGGTTCGCTGCTCTCCGATCTGCATGCCACGGCGGAATATCGCGCCAATTTGATCAAGGTCATGGCGAAGCGCGCCGTGGCTGCGGCATAGATTCGCCACGCGCAAGCCCGGAGCGGCGGGGTTTACCCGCCGTTCCGGAGAGAGTGTTTCCAGCATGGTTTCGATTGTCAATTTGGCCCGAATGCGTATTCTTGTCTGGAATTGTTCAAAATTAGGGGCCATTTGCCGCAGCCGGGCTTGAAAGCAATGCGGAGGGGTTGACGTGCGAACCGGCATTCTCGAAAACGGTCGCACGGTACTGGAGCAGATGATGGATTTCGAAGCATTTTTTAAGGGCGAACTGGACGGACTTCACAATGAGGGTCGCTACCGGGTCTTCGCCGATCTCGAACGCCGCCGTGGCAACTTCCCCCGCGCAGTCAGGCATACGCCCAATGGCCCCCAGGATGTGACCGTCTGGTGTTCCAACGACTATCTCGGCATGGGCCAGCATCCGAAAGTGATCGAGGCGATGAAACAGGCCATCGACCACTGTGGCGCGGGTGCGGGAGGCACCCGGAATATTTCTGGCACCAATCACTACCATGTTCTGCTCGAGCAGGAACTCGCCGATCTGCACGGCAAGGAATCCGCGCTGATATTCACCTCCGGCTATATTTCCAACTGGGCGACGCTCGGCACGCTCGGCGCGCGCATTCCCGGCCTCATCATCTTCTCGGATGCGCTCAACCACGCCTCGATGATCGAAGGCATCCGCTATGCCAAGTGCGACAAGGTCATCTGGAAACATAACGACCTGCACGATCTCGAAGCCAAGCTGAAGGCCGCCGATCCGAAGGCGCCGAAGCTGATCGCCTTCGAGAGCGTCTATTCCATGGATGGCGATATCGCTCCCATCAAGGAAATCTGCGATCTGGCCGACAAGTACGGGGCGATGACCTATCTCGACGAAGTGCATGCCGTCGGCATGTACGGTCCGCGCGGCGGCGGCATTGCCGAGCGCGAAGGGCTGATGGATCGCCTGACCGTCATCGAAGGTACGCTCGGCAAGGCATTCGGCGTCATGGGCGGCTATATCGCCGCTTCGACGGCGCTCTGTGATTTCATCCGGTCGTTCGCCTCCGGCTTCATCTTCACGACGTCGCTGCCGCCGGCTCTGGCTGCGGGTGCGGTCGCCTCGATCCAGCATCTGAAGGTCAGCCAGTTCGAACGCATGCGCCATCAGGATCGTGTGCGCAGGCTGCGCGCGCAGCTCGATGCCAACGGCATCCCGCATATGCCGAACCCGAGCCATGTCGTCCCAGTGATGGTCGGCGATGCGGCCAAGTGCAAGTGGATTTCCGACCTGCTGCTGGATGCGGGCGTCTATGTCCAGCCGATCAACTATCCCACCGTGCCGAAGAAGACCGAGCGCCTGCGCATCACGCCGACGCCACTGCATTCGGATGGCGATATCGAGCAGCTGGTCGGCGCACTGCACGCCCTCTGGTCGCGCTGTGCGCTCGCAAGGGCCGTCGCCTGAAAGGCGGTTTTTTACCCGCCCGCCGGGCCGGTTGACCGGCACGGCGCTCGCCAAAAAATCGATACGCATTCGCTGCGGAAGCGTTGGCATCAGCCCGCTTCCGCAGCGCGTTTATGGCATTACGTTAGTTTCGGCTTCCCAAGGTAAGGCGGCATGCGAGGCCGGCAAAGACCGTCGCCAACAGATATTGCGGCAACTTCGGAATGCGCCTGATCGCCGATAGCCGGCCCCGGATGTGGCTGCCGAGCAGGATGACGGAACCGTTCACGAGAAAGCCGATGCCGTTCAGGATGGTGGCGAGCAGCGCCATCTGCAGGACCATCGATCCGCCGGGATCGACGAATTGCGGAAAGAGGGCGAGCACGAACAAGGCCATCTTCGGATTCAGTAAATTGGTCGCAAGACCCTCGGTGAAGATGCGCCGGCCGGAAAGCCGCTTGAGCCCCGCAGAGGGTGCGAAGGCGGCGCCTTGCGAGCGCAGGGTCTTGACGGCGAGATAGAGCAGATAGGCGCAGCCGGCCCAGCGCACGATTTCATAGGCAACGGGAACGGTCAGGAACAGCCGCGACAGCCCGAGCGCTGCGGCCATGGCATGGCAATAGGTTCCAAGCGCAATGCCAGCATAGGTAAGGAAGCCGGCGGACCGGCCCTGGCTGACGCTGCGCGAGGCGATGAGAAGCATGTCGGGGCCGGGCGTGGCGGTGAGCACCAGCGCCGCGGCGGCGAAAAGAATGAGGGTGGAGAAGTCCGGCATCGTGATTCCCTTGAAAGTGAGGCCGGAATTCCTGCCTATCACGATCGCCGGAAATGGCAACCGCCTATTCGCGGGGCGAGCCGGACGTGCCGATCGGTGATCGCTTTATGTCGGTCATTGCTTACGCTGCCTTGTCGCGCTGGGCGACGAGCGCGGCCGCACGGCTGCGCGCTTCGGCATCGGCGGCAAAAACGGCATCCATGCTTTCGGCGCTGCCGGTCGCGATCATCTCATCCATGACGGCTTCGGCGATATCGGCCATTTCGAGAAAGCCGATGCGGCCCTCCACGAAGGCGTGGAAGGCGATCTCTTCGGCCGCATTCATGATCGCGCCTTGCAGGCCGCCGCGCTCCATTGCTGTGCGGGCGAGGCGCAATGCCGGGAAACGAACCTCGTCCGGGGCCTCGAAATCCAGCCGCGCGAGCTTGGCGAAATCCAGCCGGTCGACGCTGAGCCTTGTGCGGGCGGGATAGGCAAGCGCGTATCCGATGGCCGTGCGCATGTCGGGGCAGCCGAGCTGCGCCAGCACCGAGCCATCGGTGTAGCCGACCATGGAGTGAATGACCGATTGCGGGTGAACGACGACCTCGATCTGATCCGGCCGCACATTGAACAGGTGCTTGGCCTCGATCATCTCAAGCGCCTTGTTGAACATAGAGGCGCTGCCGATGGAGATCTTGAAGCCCATCGACCAGTTGGGATGGGCGCGCGCGGTGGCGGGCGTGACATTGGCCATCTGCTCGCGCGTCCAGGTGCGGAAGGGACCGCCGGAGGCGGTGAGGATGATACGCTCCACCGCATGCTGCTGGTCGTCCTCCAGCGCCTGGAAGATGGCGCTGTGTTCGCTGTCGACCGGGATCAGCCGGCCGCCGCCTTCGGAAACGGCGCGCACGAAGAGATCGCCGGCGGAAACGAGGCATTCCTTGTTGGCAAGGGCGATATCGGCGCCACGCCGCGCGGCGGCCAGCGTCGGCGCGAGCCCGGCCGTGCCGACGATTGCCGCCATCACCCAGTCCGAAGGCATGGAGGCGGCTTCGATCAAGGCATTCTTGCCCGCGCCGGCGGCGATGCCCGAACCGGCCAGGGCGTCCTTCAGATCCTGATAGCGCTCCTCGTTGGCAGTGACCGCCAGAGCTGCGCCGCAGGCCCTGGCCTGCTCGGCCAGCAGCTCGATATTGTCGTGCCCGGTGATCGCGGCGATGTCGAAGGCATCACGTCCCCCAAGCTGGGCGATGACATCGATCGTATTCTGGCCGATGGAGCCGGTCGAACCCAATATCGTCAGGCGGCGACGCGCCTTGCTGCCGGTGTTCATTCAGGTATCCGCATTTGCTGCTGCTTTCCTCAAGGCTCTACAGGGGATTGTGTGGAGCGGCAAGTCCGCTGCTCGTGCAGCCCCCTTCGGCACCCGTTCGCGCCAAAGACGAAACCACTGATTTGACGATATTTTCGGTCTTTTTTGAACAAAATGCGCCGTACTGCGTTTTCCGACCACTCGAATGCGGAGGCGATGGATGGTTTTCAAGGCGGCGACGTTTCACGGCGCGGAACTTTATCTGGAAAGCGAACAGGCCAGGCGCTCGGCCCTGGAATCTGCGGTTGCCAATGCGCTTGCCGTCGCCGGCGGAATCGATGCTTCCGATGTCACGGTCACGGCGGCGGGCCAGGAAATCCGCCTCGACGGATCCGTCGCGACTGATCAGGAAGTGAAGCGGGCAACCGCGGTTGCCGAGTCGATCCGCGGTGTCAGGCTGGTGAGGAACAGGATCGCCGTGGGGTAAGCCGGGGCATCAGCTATGTCCTCCTGCGGCCAATATCCGGTTGCCGCCCGTCGCCAATCCGGAGAAGGGGAATGCATGAAACAGATCAGGATTGCCGTCGCCATGGTCGCCGTTCTCCAGGCAGCGACCGCTGCAGCCGCACAGGACCATCCGGCCATATTCAGCGACATCGCCAAAGAGCCGGCGGCTGCCTCGGCTTTCAAGACGATGGCGGAAGGTCACAGGCTGCCGGACTGGATTCACGGCAAGACCGTCGAAGCCCCCGGTCATGAAGTCATGTTCGGTGGCGAGAAGGTCTACGTCATGAGCGCCTGCAAGCAGCATGATTGCGGTTCGGAACAGATCGCCGTCCTGTATGATCCCGGCAGGAAGATCATGCACGGCGTGCTGCTGCTCGCCGATCCGAAGACCAGATCGGAAAGGCTGACGTGGATGAACATCGGCGGCGGCAAGGAATCGATCGACGGCCGGACGATTTTCTACGCGGCGCTGACAGGCAGCCTGGAGAACCATCCGGATGCGTTTGATTATAAATAAGGTGGAGCGCCGGCTTGAATGTGGCTGATGGTGATCTCGACGCGATTCGAACGCGTGACCCTCAGATTAGGAATCTGATGCTCTATCCTGCTGAGCTACGAGACCACTCGGCATGATCCATACAAAAGCAAAGGCCCGAAGCCAAGCCCTTTTGCGTCGCGGAGACAATCTGTCTTGAACCTGTATCCCGCGCGGCCTCGAAGGCTGCGCGGGACATGGAGCAAAGCTCAGGCGTTGAGGCGCTGTTCGGCGAGGCGCACCCAGTAGGAAATGCCGTGGGCGATGGTTTCGTCGTTGAAGTCGTAGGCCGGGTTGTGCAGGCCGGCGGTATCGCCGTTGCCGACGAAGATGAAGGCGCCGGGGCGGGCGTTCAGCATGTAGGAGAAATCCTCCCCGCCCATCATCGGGTCGATGTCCGCAATGACATTGCCCACACCGGCGATCTCCTCGGCGACGGCGATCGCATGGTCGGTCTCGTCGGCGTGGTTGAACGTGACCGGATAATTGCGCTGGAATTCGATCTCGGCCTCCGCACCGTGGCTGGCGGCGATGCCGGAGACGATCTGCTTGAAGCGCTTTTCGGCGAGGTCTCGTATCTCCGGATCGAGCGTGCGCACGGTGCCGGCAAAGCTCGCATCGTTGGGGATGACGTTGTGCGCATTGCCGGCGTTGAACTTGGTGACGGAGACGACCACCGATTTCAATGGATCGGCGCTGCGCGAGGCGATGAGCTGCAGGTTGGAGACGATCTGCGCGCCGATGGCAATCGGGTCGATCGTCTTGTGCGGCATCGCGGCGTGGCCGCCGAGGCCCTTGATGGAGACGGTGAATTCGTCCGTGGCCGCCATGATCGGGCCCTTCCGAATGGCGAAATGGCCGACGGGCAGGCCGGGCATGTTATGCATGCCGTAGACTTCGGCGATCTGGAAGCGATCCATCATGCCGTCCTTGACCATGGCGTCGCCGCCGGCGCCGCCCTCTTCGGCCGGCTGGAAGATGACGGCGATATTGCCGTTGAAATTACGGTTTTCGGCGAGGTACTTTGCCGCGCCCAAAAGCATGGCGGTGTGGCCGTCATGGCCGCAGGCATGCATCTTGCCGGGCGTTTCGGAAGCCCAGGGCTTGCCGGTGATCTCCGTCAGCGGCAGGGCGTCCATGTCGGCGCGCAGGCCGACCGTGCGCCCTTCGCCCTTGCCGCGGATGAGGCCGACGACGCCGGTGCGGCCAATGCCCGTCACCACCTCGTCCACGCCGAAGGAGCGCAGCTTGTCGGCCACGAAGGCGGCGGTGTTTTCAACCGCATAGAGGAGTTCGGGATGCGCATGGATATGGCGGCGCCACTCGGTCACTTCGCCCTGGAGTTCTGCGGCTCTGTTCAAGATCGGCATGCTGATTTTCCTGCTGCTTAATATCGATTCTGGTTCAACTCACGGATCCGTCGCACAGCCCCTGACCAGCTCAATGCGGCCTTTGCGGCGTGTCACCGGGAAATAAAGTCGTCAATCGCCTTTGCCTTCTCCTAGCCATATAGGTTAAATAGACGAAGCTTTCGAGAAAATTCCGGATTCCTGAAGGATAGATCGTGCCGACGAAGCAGAATCGTTTGTATGCCGCCCTGCGGCTCGTTCCTATGGCCGCAGCAGCATCCATGCTTTTCCTGTCGACCGCGCAGACGGCCGGAGCCAACCCGCATATTCTCGTCGATGTGAGCACCGGGCGCGTGCTCGACCAGCAGGAAGCGTTTCGCCGCTGGTATCCTGCCTCGCTCACCAAGCTGATGACGACCTACGTGACGTTCCGGGCCATCCAGTCCGGCCAGATCACGCTCGACACGCCCGTCGTGATGTCGAAGCTTGCAGCGGCGCAGCCGCCGGCGAAGATGTACTTCAAGCCCGGCCAGAAGATGACGCTCGACAACGCGCTCAAGATGATGCTGGTCAAATCGGCAAACGATCTCGCCATGGCCGTCGCCGAAACCGTCGGCGGCTCGCAGCCGAACTTCGTGGCGCGGATGAATGCGGAAGCCGCCCGCCTCGGCATGCGCGATTCGCATTTCATCAATCCGAACGGCCTGCCCGGCAAAGGGCAATATACGACAGCGCGCGACCTTGCCATTCTCAGCGTGGCGCTGCGCCGCGAGTTTCCGCAATATGCCGGCTATTTCTCGCTGGAGGGATTCACCAACGGCGTGAAGCAGGTGCCGAACATCAATATGCTCATCGGCCGTTTCGACGGCGCCGACGGCATGAAGACCGGCTTCATCTGCGCGGCCGGCTTCAACCAGATCGCGTCCGCGACCCGCAACGGCCGTACGCTGATCTCTGTGGTTCTCGGAACCGACAGCCTGGCGGCGCGCGCTGACGATTCCGCCAATTTTCTGGAAAAGGGCTTCCAGAACCAGCTTTCGACGCCGGACACTCTGGCGACGCTTCGACCGACCGCGCCGCTCTCAAACGATGTCGCCGATGTCACCGCCGACATCTGCAGTGCCAAGGGCGCGCAGGCGCGCAGCGAAACCCGAGATCCGTTCGGCCGGACCAAGGTGCAGTCGCCCTATATCCACGAAATGGACCACGAACCCAATTTCGTCTATGCTGGCCTGATCGGCGGCCAGGACATCGCGACGGCCGCCAAGGGCGACAAGGACGATGCCACCGCCAAGGGCGACAAGGCGACCAAGGGCGACAAGATTGCCGTATCCGGTGCATCCAATGTGCCGATCCCGATGCCGCGTCCCACTTTCTAGAGCGATTCAGCTTTTCACGGAATCTCTGAACCGCTCCGTCTCTTTGTTTTCACGCAATTCCGGACGGAAAACCGCCACGCACTTTTCCCGGAATTGCTCCAGTATCGGATATTCCCCATGAGCGTTTCGCAGCAAAGAGTGCCGGTGGCCATCCTGACCGGCTTTCTCGGAGCGGGCAAATCGACCCTGCTCAACCGCATCCTCAAGGACGACGCCATGCGCGACGCGGCCGTCATCATCAACGAGTTCGGCGATGTCGGCATCGACCATCTGCTGGTGGAAAGCTCCGGCGATTCCATCATCGAGCTTTCCGATGGCTGCCTGTGCTGCACGGTGCGTGGCGAACTGGTGGATACGCTGGCGAACCTCATGGACGCCATGCAGACAGGCCGCATCCGGCCGCTGAAGCGCGTCGTCATCGAAACGACCGGCCTTGCCGATCCCGCTCCTGTCATGCAGTCGATCATGGGCAACCCGATCATCGCCACCAATTTCGATCTCGATGGCGTCATCACGGTCGTCGACGCGGTGAACGGCCTGCAGACGCTCGACAATCACGAAGAGGCGCGCAAGCAGGTGGCGGTCGCCGACCGGCTGATCGTATCCAAGACCGGGATTGCCGGCGCGGCGCCCCAAGCTCGGCTTGAGAGCCGCTTGAGAGCCCTCAATCCGCGCGCGCAGATCCTGAATGCCGACAGCGACGAGGCGGGCCGCGCCGGCATCCTCATCAACGGTCTTTACGATCCGGCCTCCAAGATCGCCGATGTCGGCCGATGGCTGCAGGACGAACTGGAGGCCGACGACGATCACCACCACCATGACGACCACGACCATCACCATCATGGCGATCACGGCCACCATCATCACCATCATGCACACCACCACGGCCACCGGCATCAGCACGCGCATGACGTGACCCGTCACGACGGCTCGATCCGGTCCTTCTCCATCGTCGAGACCCAGCCCATCGACCCGATGGCGCTCGAGATGTTCATCGATCTGCTGCGCTCGGCGCATGGCGAAAAGCTTCTGCGCATGAAGGCGATCGTCGCCGTGTCGGATCGGCCCGAGCGCCCCGTCGTGCTGCATGGCGTGCAGAACATCTTTCATCCGCCGGTACGGCTGCCGGCCTGGCCCGACCCCGAAGACCGGCGCACGCGCATGGTCATCATCACCAAGGATCTGCCGGAGGATTTCGTGAAGGGCCTGTTCGACGCCTTCCTCAGCAAGCCGGGCGTCGATACGCCGGATCGCGCGGCGCTGCAGGACAATCCGCTCGCCGTGCCGGGGATGAGGTTTTGAGGTCTTGGGATGCCTCGCCGCCGGGCGGTGAGCGTTGCCGGAGAAAGCTCTCTTATTTTCATGGCCTATCAATGCGCCGTAGGCCGCCCTGTTCGTTTTGAAGGATCGAATGATCGGCGGCTTTTCGTGAAGGTGGCCGTCGGGCATGGATTACCCTCTCCCCTTGGGGAGAGGGCAGGGTGAGGGGGTATCACGCCGAGCGCGGACCGTTATTGCCCTCAGAGAATTTCAGTTTGCCGCGCGTCCCCCCTCATCCGCCCTTCGGGCACCTTCTCCCCGAGGGGAGAAGGAGGAATGCGGGCTTTTCAGCCCTTGCGGATCACAAAGCGATGGCCGCTATCCGTCTTCTCGCTGAGGAGAAGCGTGTGGCCCTTTTCGTTGCAGAGATGGGGAATGTCGATGACGGCAAGCGGGTCGGTCGTCTCGACCGTCAGCGTCGCGCCGCTTGCCATGCCGCGCAGGCGCTTTTCGGTCTTGATCGCCGGATAGGGGCATTTCAGTCCGCGCAGATCGTAGATCTCGGTATCCGGACTATTCACTCTTGGCCCAGAACTTCCAGAAAGGAGGCTTCTTGGCTTCAGTCTGTGCAGTCTCGACAGCCGGGCTTGGCGCATAGGCGAGGGGGTTGAGGCCCGGGTTCATCGGGTTCGCCGTCGGGATCGGCACGTTCGCGGGAACATTGCTCGCTACCAGGGGTCCGGCTTCGGGCTGCTGTGATGCCGCCACGGGCGCGGTCGTGGCCACGCGGATGCTTGCCGTCGAGGGATTGGTGCTCGGGCTGAGCACCGTGCCGCCGCGCGCGACCTGCTGCGCCGACTGGTTGGACATCATCGCCTCGAGATCGGCAACCTTCATCATCTTGCCGGCGGCAAGCGCGGTGCCTGTCGGCGCATAGGCGAGATCGTGGCCCTTGCGCTGCTTGGCGACGACCGCCTTGCGCTCGGCCTCGGTCGGATCGTACCAGGCCATGTCGTCGTACTTCTTCATGGCGAGGGAGTAATCGGCCTGGTATTGCTTGTCGTAGGTCGAAAGCGCCACCTGGAGGGCCGGAGGCGTCGTCATGACCGGGCACTTGCCGCCGGCATTGAACGGGCCGCTGGCCTGCTGGTTGAAGACGTATTTCTTCTCGCAGACCTCGACCTCTGGCGGCCGCTTGGTCACTTCGAAATTGTCGTAGCCGACCTTCAGCATCTTCCAGAAGTCGATGTTGGGGCTCAGACGATGCTTCCACATGTTCTCGGCCGTCATGCGGAAGGGGAAGGCTTCGAGCTGGATCGCCTTCTGGCCGCCCTTGAAGGCGTCGCGCGCGAAGGCGTAGATCTCCAGCACCTGCTGGTCGGTCATCGAATAGCAGCCGGACGAGGAGCAGGCGCCATGGATCATCAGATTGGCGCCGGTGCGGCCGTTGGCGGCATCGTAGCGGTTCGGGAAGCCTGTGTTGATGGCGAGGTAATATTTGGAATTGGGGTTCAGGTTGGCCGGCGTCAGCATGTAGAAGCCTTCCGGGGCCTGCCGGTCGCCTTCCTTCACCTTCGGGCCGAGACGGCCGGACCAGGCGCAGATCTTGTAATCCGCGATGACTTCGAAACGGTTGCTCTGGTTCGCCTTCAGGATTTCCATCACACCTTCTTCCTTGAAGATGCGGATCATGATCGGCGAGTTGCGGTCCATAGCCTTCTTGGCCATGTCCGCGAGGATATGGCTTGGAAGCGGCTGCTCGACCTTGTTCTTGACCGTCGACAGGTCGACCGACGCCGTATCCAGCGCATCGTTGCAGCCGGCGAGTGTCAGCGCCATCAAAGAGACGTAGGCAAGGTGACGGATACGCATTCTGACTTAGCCCATAAATGCGAAGAGTGGCAGTTCGATCTGTTTCGCCACTCCCCTCGAAGCATGAAACGGAATCATAGACGGTTTATACTTGAGAATTCCTTACCAGCCTATGACCTGCCCGCAACGCGTCGGCAAGCTTTTCTTTGCCATAAGAGCTTCGATAACGGAAATGTGGCCAAGATTTGGCCTCATTCCCGTTTTTCGCGATCAATTTTTTCGAATACGCCTCTGATCGGCCGAGTTCCGGCTGAAGCCGGACCCGATGCTCCTAGAGATTCCGCCCCATGGAGAGGAATTTCTGACGCCGGTCGTTGCGAAGCTGTTCGCCCGAGCGGCTGGAAAGTTCGCCGAGCGCGTTCGCAATCGTATCGCCCGCCGAGGCAATCACGGCAGCGGGATCGCGATGCGCGCCGCCGAGAGGCTCGGGGATGATGCCGTCGATGATGCCGAGGCCCTTCAGGTCTTCGGCGGTGATCTTCATATTGGTCGCAGCTTCCTTGGCGCGGGTTGAATCGCGCCAGAGGATCGAGGCCGCGCCTTCGGGCGAAATCACGCTGTAGATCGAATGCTCGAGCATGTAGACGCGGTTGCCGACGGCAATCGCGATGGCGCCGCCGGAGCCGCCTTCGCCGATGACGAGGGAGACGATCGGCACTTTCACGCCGAGACACATCTCGGTGGAGCGGGCGATTGCTTCTGCCTGGCCGCGCTCTTCCGCGCCCACGCCCGGATAGGCGCCGGCCGTGTCGACGAGCGTGATGACCGGAAGCTGGAAACGGTCGGCCATTTCGAGAATGCGGATCGCCTTGCGATAGCCTTCTGGCCGGGCGCTGCCGAAATTGTGCTTCAGGCGGCTTTTGGTGTCGTTGCCCTTTTCCTGGCCGATAAGCGCGACGGGCTGGCCGCGAAAGCGGGCAAAGCCGGCCTGGATGGCGGCATCCTCGGAAAAGGTGCGGTCGCCGGCCAGCGGCGTGAATTCCGTGAACAGCGTATTGGCATAGTCGACGAAATGCGGGCGCTGCGGGTGACGCGCGACCTGCGTCTTCTGCCAGGCATTGAGCTTGGAGTAGATATCGACCATCGCCTCGCGGACGCGGATTTCAAGCCGCCCGACTTCGTCCGACGTGTCGATGCTTTCGTCTTCGCTCGCCAGTTTCTTGAGCTCGTGAATCTTGCCTTCGAGATCCGAGATGGGTTTTTCGAAGTCCAGATAATTGTGCATGAGGTGCGTTTCCGATCCTTTTGCCCGTGACGAGAGACGGCGGCTTTGGCCTGTATGCCGGTCCTAATCCTGTTTTTTTGCCTGTTTGGCAAGGGGGTGATGCGTCTGGACCAGCCGATGAAGGCGTTCTTCCAGCACATGTGTGTAGATTTGCGTGGTCGAAATGTCCGAATGGCCGAGAAGTTCCTGCACCACGCGCAGGTCCGCGCCGTTGGCGAGAAGATGGCTTGCGAAGGCATGGCGCATCACATGCGGCGAGATCTTCGAAGGCGCCAGGCCCGCCCGAATGGCAAGATCCTTGAGATCGCGCGCGAAGACCTGGCGCGGCAGGTAGCCCTGCTTCGAGGCGGCAGGAAAAAGCCATGGGCTTTCAGGCGCAGGTTGCTTGGCGTTTGCCGCAAGCTCCGCCTGCAGCCGGCCATAGGCCTTCAGCGCCGACATGGCCGATTGCGACAGCGGCACTAGCCGTTCCTTGTTTCCCTTGCCGCGGATCATCAGGAAGCGCCCTTCCTGATCCAGCACCTTGGCCGGCAGCGAAATGAGTTCGCTGACACGCATGCCGGTAGCGTAGAGCATTTCCAGGAGCACCAGCATGCGCAGGCGCTGAAGCCGGTCCGGCCCTTCGAGCGCGGCTTCCTGTTCCGCCTGGGTCAGAAGCCTCGTCACCTCCTCGACGCCCATGGTCTTCGGAAGAGCGCGGCCCTTCTTGGGCGCATCGAGGATTCCCGTAGGATCGTCCGTGCGCAGACCTTCCGCATAGAGGAACTTGTAGAACTGCCGCATGGCGGAAAGCCGCCGGGCCTGGGAGGACGGCTTGAAGCCCTGGCTCGACAGGCTGGAAAGATAGGCGCCGAGCTCGCCGGAGCCGGCCTCCGTCAGGCGGACGCCCCGTTCGGACAGGAAGGAATGGAGGTCGTCGAGATCGCGCTCGTAGGATTGCAGCGTGTTGACCGCCGCGCCGCGCTCGGCGCTCATCATCTCCAGGAAGGCTTCCAGATGCACTCGGCCCAGATCTCTCGTGCCGGTTTTCACGGTCATAGCTTGTGCGCTCATGGTTTCAGCGAACCGGTGGCCGGTGGGTTGAGGCGTTCCGACGGAATGCGGATCGTCACATCGCGCGGCTGCGGATCGACGAAGAGCACGAGCGCCCACATCGCTCCATATATCGATCCGGCGATGACCGCGCAGATGACAAGGAAGCGAAACAGGGTTGGCATTCGAGAACTCTCCTTCTCCCGTTCATTGGCGCGGCGATGCGCAATAATTATGTCCTTCAAGGGTTAGCTGAAGGATATTGCAGACATGTTTACGGCAGCGGCGTCTTGACGCTACCGGCGCATTTGACGATACCGTTTCCAAAGAAATTGTGAATGGGCCGATGAGTGAACACGTTCTGACCCTTGCCGAAAGCCTGAAAGACAAGGCGCGCGTTGCGCTGGGTCAGCGCAATCTTGTCCTTGTCGGACTGATGGGGGCGGGAAAATCCTCGATCGGGCGGCTTCTCGCCCAGCAGCTCGGCATTCCCTTCGTCGATACGGATGTGGAGATCGAGCGGGTCTCGCGCATGACGATCGCCGAACTGTTCGCCGCCTATGGCGAGCAGGAATTCCGGGCGCTGGAAACGCGGGTGATCAAGCGGCTGCTGCGCGGCGGCCCGCGTGTGGTGTCGACGGGCGGCGGTGCTTTCATCAACGACAGCACGCGCCTGCACGTCAAGCGCGGCAGCCTCTCCGTCTGGCTCAAGGCCGATCTCGATGTGCTGTGGGACCGGGTCAACAAGCGCGACACGCGTCCCCTGCTCAAGACCGAGAATCCGAAACAGACCCTCGAGAACCTGATGAATGCGCGCTATCCGATCTATGCGGAAGCCGATCTCATGGTTCTCTCCCGCGATGTGGGCAAGGATGTCATGGTCAAGGAAGTCCTTGCTGCGATCGCCGAGGGAAAGACATCAGAAAGCAAGCGAACATGAATGCGATCACACCAGCCTCCGCCGAGCGTCTCGTGCGTGTGCCCCTCGGCGAGCGTGCCTATGACATCCTGATCGGCCCCGGGCTGATCGCCCGCGCGGGGCGCGAGATCGCCGCACGGCTGAAGGGCCGCAAGGCGGCGGTGATCACGGATGAAAACGTCGCGCCGCATTATCTCGCCGCATTGGTCGCAAGCCTGGAGGCCGCAGGCATCCAGGCGTCCAGCCTCGTCCTGCCGGCCGGCGAAAAGACCAAGAGCTTCGAGCACCTCATGACGGTCTGTGATGCCGTGCTGACCGCCCGCGTGGAGCGCAACGATGCGGTCATCGCGCTCGGCGGCGGCGTCATCGGCGATCTCTCCGGCTTTGCCGCCGGCATCGTGCGCCGGGGCGTCCGCTTCGTGCAGATTCCGACATCTCTTCTGGCACAGGTGGATTCGTCCGTCGGCGGCAAGACCGGCATCAACACCCATCACGGCAAGAACCTCGTCGGCGTCTTCCATCAGCCCGATCTCGTGCTTGCCGATACCGACGCGCTGAATACGCTCAGCGAGCGTGAATTCCGTGCCGGCTACGCCGAAGTCGCCAAATACGGCCTGATCGACAAACCGGATTTCTTCGCCTGGCTCGAGGCCAACTGGCGCCAGGTCTTTGCCGGCGGCGCGGCCCGCATCGAGGCGATCGCGGCAAGCTGTCAGGCAAAATCCGATGTCGTGGTTGCCGACGAGCGCGAAAACGGTCCGCGCGCCCTGCTCAATCTCGGCCATACCTTCGGCCACGCGCTCGAAGCGGCCACGGCCTACGACAGCCGCCGCCTGGTGCATGGCGAGGGTGTCGCCATCGGCATGGTGCTGGCGCATGAGTTTTCCGCGCGCCTCAACCTGGCCAGTCCCGACGATGCGAAGCGCGTCGAGGCGCATTTGAAGGCCGTGGGCTTGCTGACCCGCATGGGCGACATCCCCGGCGATCTGCCGCCGGCCGAGACGTTGATGGACGCGATCGCGCAGGACAAGAAGGTCAAGAGCGGCAAGCTCACCTTCATCCTGACCCATGGCATCGGCCAGTCCTTCGTTGCGGACGACGTGCCGTCTTCCGAAGTCCTGAGCTTCCTCAAGGAAAAACATCCCTGATGACGGTCGAGGGCACGCTGGCTGTATTGTTCGAATATTGGCCCGAGATCGCCTCGATCATCGTGCTCGTGCTGCTGTCAGCCTTCTTTTCGGGATCGGAGACGGCGCTCACCGCCGTCTCGCGCACCCGCATCCACACGCTGGAAGCCAACGGCGACGAACGCGCCGGCGTGGTGCGCGGTCTTATCGAGCGCCGCGACCGGCTGATCGGCGCCTTGCTGATCGGCAACAACCTCGCGAACATTCTGTCTTCCTCGCTAGCGACCAGCGTCTTCCTCGGCCTGTTCGGCAATTCCGGCGTCGCGCTGGCGACGGCGGCCATGACCGTCATCCTCGTGATCTTCGCCGAAGTCCTGCCGAAGAGCTGGGCGATTTCGACGCCGGATCGGTTTGCGCTCAATGTCGCGGGAATCGTGCGGCTGTTCGTCGCCGTCGTCGGCCCCGTGTCGAGTTTCGTCAACGCCATCGTCCGCTGGATCCTGGGCCTGTTCGGCATCAACCTCTCCAAGGAAGTGTCGATGCTGTCGGCGCATGAGGAGTTGCGCGGCGCTGTGGACCTGCTTCATCGCGAGGGATCGGTGGTCAAGGCCGACCGCGACCGGCTGGGCGGCGTGCTCGATCTCGGCGAGCTCGAACTTTCCGATATCATGGTGCACCGCACGGCGATGCGCGCCATCAACGCCGACGACCTGCCCGAAGTGGTGGTGCGTGCCATCCTCGACAGTCCCTATACGCGCATGCCGCTCTGGCGCGGCTCGATCGACAATATCATCGGCGTCGTCCACGCCAAGGATCTGCTGAGAGCCCTGGCGGAGCCGAATGTCGAGCCGGAAAACCTCGACATCGTCAAGATCGCGCAAAAGCCCTGGTTCGTGCCCGACAGCACCAATCTCGAGGACCAGCTCAACGCCTTCCTGCGCCGCAAGCAGCATTTTGCCGTCGTCGTCGACGAGTATGGCGAGGTGCAGGGTATCGTGACGCTGGAAGATATCCTGGAGGAGATTGTCGGCGATATCGCCGACGAACACGACCTCGATATTCAGGGCGTACGTCAGGAGGCCGACGGCTCGATCGTCGTCGACGGCGTCGTGCCGATTCGCGATCTCAACCGCGCGCTCGACTGGGACCTGCCCGACGAGGAGGCGACGACGATCGCCGGCCTCGTTATCCACGAATCGATGACCATCCCGGAAGAGCGCCAGGCCTTCACCTTCTACGGCAAGCGCTTCATCGTCATGAAGCGGGAGAAGAATCGCATCACCAAGCTGCGCATCCGCCCCGCCGAGACGGAAGAGGTAAAGCCCGAATAGGCTGCCTTCCGCAGCGCTACCAGCGCACGGCTTCGCCCGGCGCGGCAGGCTCTACCGCCAGCGCATGCAGCCCGGCATCCAGTTCGGGCTTCAAAAGCTCGTTGATTGCCCTGTGGCGCGCCAGGCGCGGCATTCCCGCGAACTTGGCGGAGACGATGCGAACTCTTATATGAGTCTCGCCGGTTCCGGTCATGTCGGGCTGGTGGCCGGCATGCAGATGGCTTTCATTGATGACGACCAGGCGCTCGGGCGCGAAGGCATCGCCGAGCTTCTTCTCGATGCGGGATTTAAGTGTCGTTTCCATATTCCCGCGTCGACCTCCGTTGCGAAAAAAAAGGCTCCCACAAAGCCTGCAACATTCCCATTTGTCAATTCTTGTTGTGGGGTAATCGAGGCCCCATAATTAGGGCGCTATGAGACTTGATTCAAAATATTTCGATCGCATCCGTACCCGCCGCAAGCGCGCGCAGGAGCCCGAGCAGGGGCCGCCGACGTGCCAGTGGGACGGCTGCGACAAGCACGGTACGCATCGCGCCCCTGTCGGGCGCAATGCGGAAGGGCAGTTCTTCCTGTTCTGCTTCGAGCACGTCAAGGAATACAACAAGGGCTACAATTATTTTTCCGGCCTCTCGGACGGCGAGATCGCGCGCTACCAGAAGGAAGCCATTACGGGCCACCGTCCGACCTGGACGGTCGGGGTCAACAAGGCCGCCAAGAACAGTCCGCTTCATTCCGATGTCCGCTCCGGCAGCTATTCCCGCGTGCGAGACCCCTTCGGCTTCGTCAAGGAAGGGGAGGGACAGGGGCGCGGGCCGCGTTTCCCGCAGCAGCGCAAGCTGAAAACGCTGGAGGCGAAGGCGTTCGACACCATGGGGCTCGGCGCTGCCGCCACGGCGCCCGAAATCAAGCGCCGATACAAGGAATTGGTCAAAATGCACCATCCTGATGCCAATGGCGGCGATCGCGGCTCCGAGGAGCGCTTCCGCGCGGTCATTCAGGCCTATCAATTATTGAAACAGAACGGTTTTTGTTAATTCCTGTCCTTGCTCTCCGCCTTCAATCAGGTATGGTCCAAATCGGCTGAAGCTGCGGGTAACCGCGGCAGGGTGCGCATTTGGCTGGCTGCACCTCGGCCAACTTTCCGGACGCGGCGTTTCTTGTCCGGGACTCTGTTCAAGGATGCTCGCAAGCGATCATTTCATCGCGCCGAGATTTTGCTTTAGTCCCGGAGAAGTATCGCCGCTGTTCCGACCGAGCGGATGCGGGCAAAAAGCCGCGGCGTTTCGGATAAGGCGGATGAGTTTGATATGGCAGGGTGAGAGCACCCGCCCTGGAGACATGATGAGCAAGATTGACCTTGATATTTCCGAAGTTCCCGACACCACCGTTTCGGTCCGTGACGTTTTCGGCATTGATTCCGACATTCGCGTTCCCGCCTACAGCCAGGGCAGCGCCTACGTGCCGGATCTGGATACGGACTATCTCTTCGACCGCGAGACCACGCTCGCCATCCTCGCCGGCTTCGCGCACAACCGCCGCGTGATGATTTCGGGCTATCACGGCACCGGCAAATCCTCTCATATCGAGCAGGTTGCCGCTCGCCTCAACTGGCCTTGCGTGCGTATCAACCTCGACAGCCATGTCAGCCGTATCGATCTCGTTGGCAAGGATGCGATCGTCGTCAAGGACGGCCTGCAGGTCACGGAATTCAAGGACGGCATCCTGCCCTGGGCCTATCAGCACAATGTCGCGCTCGTCTTCGACGAATACGATGCCGGCCGCCCCGACGTGATGTTCGTCATCCAGCGCGTGCTGGAATCGTCGGGCCGCCTGACGCTGCTCGACCAGAGCCGCGTCATCCGTCCTCACCCGGCCTTCCGCCTGTTCGCGACCGCCAACACCATCGGCCTCGGCGACACGACCGGCCTCTATCACGGCACGCAGCAGATCAACCAGGCGCAGATGGACCGCTGGTCCATCGTGACGACCCTGAACTACCTGCCGCACAACAACGAAGTCGACATCGTGCTGGCGAAGGTGAAGTCCTTCCGCAACGACAAGGGCCGCGACACGGTCTCCAAGATGGTGCGCGTCGCCGACCTGACCCGTGCGGCTTTCATGAACGGCGACCTGTCGACCGTCATGAGCCCGCGTACGGTCATCACATGGGCCGAGAATGCCGAAATCTTCGGCGATGTCGCCTTCGCCTTCCGCGTCACCTTCCTCAACAAGTGTGACGAGCTGGAGCGTCCGTTGGTCGCCGAGCATTATCAGCGCGCCTTCGGCGTCGAGCTGAAGGAAAGTGCCGCCAACATCGTGCTCGAAGCCTAAGGAAAAGCCGACACATCATGTCAGGTCGCGGAGATAATTCCAAAGCGAAGCCGGGCGCGCCGGTGGACATGGAGCCGTTGCGCCGGGCGATCACCGGCTGCGTCCGCTCGATCGCCGGCGATGCCGAGGTCGAAGTGGCCTTTGCCAACGAACGCCCGGGGATGACCGGCGAGCGCATTCGCTTGCCGGAACTTTCGAAACGGCCGACGGCGCATGAGCTGGCGGTGACGCGCGGCCTCGGCGATTCGATGGCCCTGCGTCTTGCCTGTCACGATGCCCGCGTGCATGCGGTCATGGCGCCCCAGGGTGCGGATGCCCGCAGCATTTTCGATGCCGTCGAGCAGGCGCGCGTCGAATCGATCGGCTCGCTGCGCATGAGCGGCGTTGCCGCCAACATCAGCTCGATGAATACGGAGAAATACGCCAAGGCGAATTTTTCCGGCATCGAACGGCGCGAGGATGCGCCGATCGGCGAAGCCATGGCGATGATCGTGCGCGAGAAGCTGACCGGCCAGAAGCCGCCGGAAAGCGCCGGCAAGGTGCTCGACCTCTGGCGCCCCTTCATCGAGGAAAAGACCGGCGGCGAACTCGACAACCTGCTTGCGACCATCAACGACCAGCAGAGCTTTGCCCGCGTCGTCCGCAATATTCTGTCGGCCATGGAGATGGCGGAGGAGTATGGCGACGAGCAATCCGAGCCCGACAGCGAGGAACAGCCGAGCGAAGAGGACAAGCCGAACGGCGAAGATCAGGATAACGACGACGTCAAGGAAGACGAAGGCTCAGATGCCGCGCCGGCCGAAGACAGCGAAGCCTCCGACGAGCAGATGGAGGATGGCGCGACCGAAGACGGCGGCGAAATCTCCGACGACGATATGAGCGAGGAAGGCGAGGAGGACTCGGAAACGCCGGGTGAGACGCGCCGTCCGAATACGCCCTTCGCCGATTTCAACGAGAAGGTCGACTATCACGTCTATACGGAGGAGTTCGACGAGACCACGACGGCACAGGAACTGTGCGACGTGGCCGAGCTCGAACGCCTGCGCGCCTTCCTCGACAAGCAGCTCGCACATCTGCAGGGCGCGGTGGGACGGCTTGCCAACCGTTTACAGCGCCGCCTGATGGCGCAGCAGAACCGCTCCTGGGACTTCGATCTGGAAGAGGGTTATCTCGACCCGGCACGTTTGCCGCGCCTGATCATCGACCCGATGCAGGCGCTGTCCTTCAAGATGGAGCGCGATACGCAGTTCCGCGATACGGTCGTGACGCTGCTGATCGACAATTCCGGCTCGATGCGCGGCCGTCCGATCACGGTTGCCGCGTCCTGCGCCGATATCCTGGCCCGCACGCTGGAGCGCTGCGGCGTGAAGGTCGAGATCCTCGGCTTCACCACCAAGGCGTGGAAGGGCGGGCAGGCGCGCGAGAAGTGGCTTGCCGGCGGCAAGCCGCAAACGCCGGGCCGGCTGAACGACCTGCGCCACATCATCTACAAGTCCGCAGACGAGCCCTACAGACGGTCTCGCAGCAACCTCGGACTGATGATGCGCGAAGGCCTGCTCAAGGAGAATATCGACGGCGAGGCGCTGATCTGGGCGCACAACCGCCTGCTCGGCCGCCGCGAACAGCGTCGCATCCTGATGATGATCTCGGACGGTGCGCCGGTCGACGACTCCACGCTGTCCGTCAATCCGGGCAACTATCTGGAGCGGCACCTGCGCGCCGTGATCGACCAGATCGAGACGCGCTCGCCCGTCGAGCTGCTGGCCATCGGTATCGGCCATGACGTGACGCGCTACTATCGCCGCGCCGTCACCATCGTCGATGCCGACGAACTGGCCGGAGCGATGACGGAGCAGCTCGCTTCGCTGTTCGAAGACCAGACGAGCATGCCGCGCTCGCGCATGCGCCGCGCAAGCTGAGCCCGCTCAGGCGTCTTGCGGCATCGGCCTTGCGGCCGGTGCCCCTTTCTTCCGCAGGTCTTCGAACTTGGCCGGTTTCGAGAAGCTGCGCGTGCCTGATCGCCGTGCTCGCAGGGCTGCTTGCCGGCTGCAGCTCCGGAAATGACGCGGACGAGGGCGGCCCGGCTGCCATTGACGTCAGGATCATTTCCGCCTTCAAGCCCGGCTCCGATCAAACACGCTTCGGTGCGCTGGAGTTTCTTGGCGGCCTTGAGCTCAGTTCGGACAATGCGCTTCTCGGCGCCGTCTCCGCTATTCGCTTTCGTCCTGACCACCGAAATTTCATCTCCGTGCTGGATACCGGTCATTGGCTCACCGGGGCTGTCGAGCGGGATGAGAACGGCCGACTGAAGGGCGTGAGCGATGCGCGGATCATGCCTATGATCGACCGCTATGGCGGCACGGACCCCGGCAAGGGGGGCATGGATGCCGAGGGACTGGCCCTGCGCGGCAATCATGTCCTCGTCAGCTACGAGCAGCATCATCGCGTCGACGCCTATCCCGATCCCGGCTTCGAGATTTCGCCGCCGGACGGTACGCTGCCGCTGCCGATCCCGCGATGGCAGCTACGCGCCAATCGCAGCCTCGAGGCGCTGATGATCGCGCCGCAGTCGAGCCCGCTTGCAGGAGGCGCCGTCATCGTCGCGGAAGACAGCCTGGACGACGAGGGCAACATGCTTGCCGCCATTCTCGACGGGCCGCTGCAAGGCCGCTTCACCGTGCGGCACTATGGCGGCTACGACGTCAGCGACGGCGTCTTTCTGCCGGACGGGGATCTGTTGCTGCTGGAGCGCCGCTTCGGTCTGATACACGGCCTTGGCGTCCGAATCCGCCGGATAGCCGGCGCGGATATCAAGCCGGGTGCGGTCGCCGGCGGCAAGGTGATCTTCGAGGCCAGCTCAAGAGAGCAGATCGACAATATGGAGGGCATGGACGTGTTCCAGGCGGCCGATGGCTCGCTTCATCTCATCCTGGTCTCGGACGACAATCATTCGATCCTGCAGCGCAGCCTGATGCTGGAATTCAAGCTGCACGATGAAAATGTCGTGAGCCGGAACTAGGCTGTTTTCCGTGCGGAATCGATCCGCCGCCGGTATCTCTCGCAGGTCAGGAATGCGTGCTGCGCACCAAAGGGCAGGCGCGCAGCGGATCATCGGTCCTTCAGGCTGTCGGAGCCTGCGACATCGGCTTCAGCATGTTCATCAGTGCGCCATAGGGCAGCAGCATGACGAGACCGACCGTCACCTTGACCGAAAAGTCGCCGATCGCCCAGGAAATCCAGCGGGGTGCCGATGCGGAAAAGATGCCGAGGATCGGAGCCCAATCGATCGCGAAGGGATCGTTCGGCCCGAAGAACACGAAGAACGGCGCGAAGGCGAAGGAGAAGAAGATCAGCGTGTCCAGCATCGAGCCGATGAGCGAGCCGAACAGCGGCGCGCGCCACCAGGCCATGCGGCGCAGGCGGTTGAAGACCGAGATATCCAGCAGCTGGCCGGCGAGATAGGCGGAGCCGGAGGCGATCGCGATGCGCGGCTGTGCCGTGTAGAACGATAGCGCCACGCCGACGACGAAGCCGGCAAACACCACCTTGCGCGCGGCCTTCGGGCCGAACTGGCGGTTTGTCAGATCGGTGATGAGAAAGGCGACCGGATAGGTGAACGCGCCCCAGGTGAGGATATCCGCAAGGTTGATGCCGGCGAGCGTTGCCTGCAGCGGATATTGCACGAGGATGTTGGAGGCGACGACGACAAGCGTCATCAGCAGAACGTAGATAAGGGTATGGCGTGTCGTCAGCATTTTTTTATCCTGGGTGATGCCACCAGTTGGAGGAAACCGGGCATGGAAAAAGGCCTGTCCGGATATGATCCGTGCAAGCCTCTTAGCCCGTATGATATCGCGAAGCGCTAGAGCTTACGCAGCAACTGCGGCTTCAGCGGACTTCTTGACGATCTGGCGACGCAGCAGGCGAGCGCGCATGCTGAGTTCGTTTTCGCTTGCCTTCAGCAGGAAAGCGTCCAGACCACCGCGATGTTCGACAGAGCGGAGCGCTGCAGCGGAAACGCGCAGGCGATAGCGCTGGCCGAGAACGTCGGAGATCAGCGTGACCTGGCAAAGGTTCGGCAGGAACCGACGCTTGGTCTTGTTGTTGGCGTGGCTGACATTGTTGCCCACGAGGACGGCCTTGCCAGTCAATTCGCACATGCGGGACATGGTACACCTACTTTTGTTTTTCTTGACCATCGGATAGTCATCCCGGGCAAAACCCGGCACGCAATCCAACAGGCCATAATTGGAAAGTTGCGGTTCTATAGTCAGAGAGCCCGGCCGCGTCAAGCCAAACCTTGTGTTTTCCCGCAATTCCGTCAAAAAGCTGCTGTTCTCTGACGCTCGCAGCAGGCGAGGAAAGCACTATATATCTCGCCTGATCCTCGTTGAAGGCCTTGATCATGGTTCAAATTCGCAAGTGTCTTGTTATTTCGGCGATCGTTGCGTCGATGTCATCGATGGCATCGGCCGACGTGCTGCGGCATGAAACGCGGTATCGCGTTTCGCTGGCAGGCCTGCCGATCGCCAGGGCGGATTTCAAGACCGAGGTCACGGGCAAGCAGTTCACCATCCGTGGCGATATCACGTCTGCGGGCCTTGCCGATCTTGTTACTTCCATCGATGCCAGGACGGACGTGACCGGCGTCGTCGACGAAAACAGGCTGCAGGCGACGCATTATTCGCTGTTCTACAAGAGCGGCAAGAAGGAGCGCACCTACGATGTGGCCTATGCCAACGGCAACGTGACGTCGAACACCATCACGCCGGAGCCGAAGCGACCGGATAGCTGGATCCCCCTTTCCGAGGCGGACCTGAAGTCGGTGCTCGATCCGATTTCCGGCATGATCTTCCCGATCACGCCCAGCCTCAATCTGTGCAACCAGACGCTGGCCGTCTTCGACGGCGAGATGCGTATGGACCTGAAACTGTCGCCGAAGGGATCGCATCCGTTCTCGACGGATGGCTTCAAGGGCAAGACGATCGCCTGCGCCGTGCGCTTCACGCCGAAGAGCGGCTATAAGGGCACGCGCAAGGACTATCTCTATCTCGCCAAGAGCGACAATATGGAGATCTGGTTTGCCAAGGCCGATGCCATGAACGTATATGCTCCGGTCTACGTCCGCATACCCACACAATACGGGACGGTGACGATTACGGCCGTAAAATACGGCAGCTAGCGGTGGAGGACGTCCGCAGCGGCCAGCTTGGGGGCAGGGTTGACGTTTCGCGCGACATTGACGGGCTTCTCGGCCATCGTGATGTGGTCGTTTCTGGCGCTTTTGACGGTGGCGTCCGGCAGGATGCAGCCCTTTCAGCTGCTCGCCATCTGCTTTGCCATCGGCAGCATTCCCGGCATCGCCGTGCTTCTGCTGCGGCCTGAGCGCCTGCAATTGCTGCGCCAGCCCGCCAAGGTCTGGATAACGGGAATTGCCGGGCTTTTCGGCTATCACTTCCTTTATTTCACGGCGCTGCGCCATGCGCCGGCGGTCGAAGCGGGGCTTATTGCCTATCTCTGGCCGCTGCTGATCGTCGTCGGCTCCGCGCTGCTGCCCGGCGAGCGGCTGCGCTGGTATCATATCGTCGGCGCTCTGATGGGGCTCGCGGGCACGGTTCTGATCGTCGGCCGCAACGGCTTTCATTTCGAAGGCGCCTATGCCGTCGGCTATGGCGCGGCCTTTCTCTGCGCCTTCACATGGTCCGGCTATTCCCTCGTCACGCGCCGCTTCGAGGCCGTTTCCACCGACGTCGTCACCGTTTTCTGCCTTGTCACTGCCATTCTCTCCCTTTTTTGCCACCTTGGGCTGGAGGAAACGATCTGGCCGGAGAGCGTGACGCAATGGATTGCCGTACTCGGTCTCGGCCTCTTTCCTGTCGGCGCGGCCTTCTATGCCTGGGATTACGGCGTCAAGAACGGAGATATCCAGATTCTCGGCGCGGCGAGCTATGCCGCACCGCTGTTGTCGACCCTGATCCTGACGCTGTTCGGCTTTGCCGAGCCGAGCTGGGGCATCGCGCTTGCCTGCCTGCTCGTCACCGGCGGCGCGGTGCTGGCCGCGCACCGGATGATCCTGCGTCGAGGCAATGTGGAATAGCCGCGGGCCGAAGCGGCGGAATAGCTCCGCCGCATTCCCGATCGGCTATTTCTTGAAGACCTTCTCCAGGAAGGCGACGAGCGACGGCCGCCAGACATCCATTTCGTGCTGGAGGTCCGGATATTCGTGATACTCGTGCTTGATCTTCTTCTCGTCCAGCGTCGCCTTGAGGCCGGCGACATCCTTGCCGACAACCTGATCCTTGCTTCCGACCGTCACCGTGAAGTTGCGGAGCGCCTTGTTGATCTTCTCCGGCTCGTTCAGCACGGCGTCCACGGTCTTGTTGGGGACGGTCGTCGTGCTGACGCCGCTGAAGGTTGCGACCCAGCCGAAGGTGTCGAGGTGCGAAAGGCCCGACACGAGGGCCTGATACCCGCCCTGCGACAGGCCGGCAACGGCTCGGCCGTCGGCGTCGTTGCGCACCCGGTAATGCTTCTTCATGTACGGGATGAGATCGTCTGTCAGCTCGCGATCGGCCGCCTCGGCATTCGCCGGATAGAAGTTCGCGCGCCGGTCCGCGCCGGGGAAAGTCTCGGCGATCGCGTCCGGCACATCGGTTTCCGTATCCGGGATAACGACGATCATCGGCTCGATCTTCTTCTCTGCCAGAAGATTGTCGAGGATTTGCGGCGCGCGGCCCTGCGCGACCCAGGAGCCGACCGTGTCGCCAAATCCGTGATAGAGATAGAGCACGGGCAGCGGCCTGGAGGAATCGGTGTAGCCGGGCGGCGTGTAGACATACATCTGCCGTTCCGAATTGAGCGCCCTGGAATGCAGTGTCACCAGCCGCAGGTCGCCGTGCGGCACGTTGCGGGTATCGAGTATGCTGCCGGGCACCAGGATGAGGCTGGTATTGACCTGCCGCTGCGGCTTGGGCGCGTTCGTGCCGGTGTCGACGCTGCGAAAGCCGTCGACATTGAAATAATACTCGTAGAGATCCGGTTTAAGCACCTCCGTCTTGAGGCTCCATGTGCCGTCATCGCCGCGCTGCATGGCGACAGGATCGCGCAAGCCGAGGCCGACGGACACCGCCTTTGCCGAGGGCGCATACAGGCGGAAGGTGATGGAGCCGTCCTTTTCGACGGACGTTACATAGTTTTTCAGCGGCTGGTCTGCCGGCGGCGAGGCCGGCGCATCAAGGGCGAAAACAGGGGCGCTCATGACGCAGCCCGCCGCGACGAGCAAAGAAAACAACACACGCACGAATAAACCTCCTCCGAATGGACCAATCTTCTCTCTCCCCGTGTAAAGCTAGATGGCGCAGAACTTTTTCAAGGCTGCGCGCTCCGTGCTGTCCCGCTTGATGTCAATGAAAGGTAAAAAGGGTCAGCCGGAAGCGGGCTTCCAGTCCGGGCGGGCCATTTCGAAGCTCGAAAACTCGAAGCCGGGCGCGACCGTGCAGCCGACCAGCGTGAATTCGCCGAGGCTTTCGGCCGATTGCCACCAGTTGGCCGGAATGATCGCCTGCGGCCGCTCGCCCTTTGCCAGATCCGTGCCGAGAACGAGCCTTTCGCTGGCCGTGCCGTCGGCGGAGCGATGCAAGGCGAGAGGTGCGCCGGCATAGTAATGCCAGACCTCGGCTGCATCGCGAACCCGGTGCCAGTGCGAGCGCTCGCCGGCCTCGAGCAGATAGTAGATCGCCGTGGAGTGGCCGCGTGCGCCGCCGTTTTCGTCGCGAAAGGTCTGCACGTACCAGCCGCCTTCCGGATGCCGCTGCATGGAAAGCGTTTCGATGATCTCTTTCGCCCGCATCAGAAATTGTCCTTGCGCTTGCGGATCTCGGCGAAGACCTCGTCATTGCTGCGGCTTTCCATCAGCAGGTGGCGGCGGATCGCCGGATCGGCGGCGCGCAGGAACGGGTTCGTCTCTTTCTCCAGTGCCAACGTCGTCGGGATGGTGAACTTGCCTTGCGCCCTCAACGCCTCGATATCGGCGGCGCGCGCCTTCAGTCGTTCGTTGTCGGGGTCGATGGTCAGCGCGAAGCGGGCGTTCGACAGCGTATATTCGTGGCCGAAATAGACGGCCGTTTCGTCCGGCAGCACGGCGAGCTTCTGCAGCGAGGCCCACATATCCGCCGGCGTGCGCTCGAACAGGCGGCCGCAGCCGAGCGCAAACAGGGTGTCGGCGGCAAAGAGCAGCTTGTCGTCGACGAAGTGATAACAGACATGACCGGCGGTGTGGCCGGGCGTCTCGATGACATTGACCGTATGGCCGGCGAACTCGAACGTATCGCCGTCGCCGACGGCGCGATCGAGGCCGGGGATTGCGACGGCCTCGTTGATGGGGCCGATGATCTCGCAGCCGAACTGCTCCTTCAGCGCCAGATTGCCCTCGACGTGATCGGTGTGATGATGGGTCGTCAGGATGTGGCTGATCGTCCAGCCGCGGCGATCGGCCGCCTTCAGGATCGCCTCCGCCTCCGGAGCGTCGATCGATGCCGTCAAGCCGGTCTCGGGATCATGGACCAAGACGCCGTAATTGTCGGACCGGCAGATAAATATCTCTAATTCCAATGGCTTCATGATCGAAATCGTCCTCGTCTTTTCCGTTGTTACAGAATGTAAGCCGTTCGGCCTTGAAGTCCAACGCTCGGCTGATAACATTTGTTTCGATGCACGCCGATATCGTCGACCTCCGCCAGTTCTATCATTCCGAGCTTGGCCGCTTGGCCGAGCAGTCGATTGCCATGGCGCTTTCCTCCATCTGGACGCGCATGCCGGAGGAGCGGCTCGTCGGCCTCGGCTATGCCGTTCCCTATCTCGACCGCTTTCGTGCCGATACCGAGCGCACCTTCGCCTTCATGCCGGCGGGGCAGGGCGCGGTGAACTGGCCGATGGGCTCGGCATCGTCGACGGCCCTGATCTTCGACGAGGAGCTGCCGTTGCCGGACAGCTCGATCGACCGCGTGCTGATGGTGCATTCGCTGGAGTTCGCCGAAAGCCCGCGTGAGACGTTGAAGGAGCTTTGGCGCGTGCTGGCGCCGGGCGGGCGGCTCGTCATCGCCGTGCCCAACCGCCGCGGCGTCTGGGCGCGCATGGAGCATACGCCGTTCGGCTCCGGCCGGCCCTATTCGCGCGGCCAGCTGACCTCGCTGCTGCGGGAAACCAACTTCACGCCGGGCGCAACCGCCGAGGCGCTGTTCTTTCCGCCCTCGAAGCTGCGCACCGTGCTGCGCTTGCGCCGCGCCTTCGAGCGCGTCGGGCGTACCCTTTGGCCGGCCTTCTCGGGCGTCATCATCGTCGAGGCGCAGAAGCGGCTCTATCAGGGGCTGCCCGTTGCCGTTCGCGCTTCGCGCCGTGTCTTCGTGCCGGTGCTTGCGCCGCGCGGCATACCGACGACGCGCGACGGCACCTGATGCGATCAGCCTCATGCATGAGCCCTGACACTCGACAAATTTGTCAATCCGCATTAATGCGACGGGGTGTTTAAAGCCGGAATTTTCCGGTCCTTCGCAAGGTCGATCCCATGAGCATGGAAATGAGCAAGCCCGTCCCGCGTTCCGGTATTCTCGATATCGCTGCCTATGTGCCGGGCAAGGAGCATGCGCCGGGCGTTGCGCGCGTGTTCAAGCTCTCCTCGAACGAGACGCCGCTCGGCGCCAGCCCCAAGGCCATCGAAGCCTTCCGCAATGCTGCCGGACAGCTCGAGCGCTATCCGGACGGGCAGGCCAGGGAGCTGCGCCAGGCGATCGCCGACGTGCATGGGCTGAATGTCGCCAACATCCTCTGCGGCAACGGCTCGGACGAGCTGCTGGGCCTTCTCTGCCACACCTATCTCGGCGCCGGTGACGAGGGCATCATCACCGAGCATGGCTTCCTGGTCTACAAGATCCAGATCATGGCCGCCGGTGCGACGCCGGTCACGGTCAAGGAAAAGGATTGCACCGTCGACGTCGACGCCATCCTCGCCGCCGTCACCGAGAAGACCAGGATGGTCTTCATCGCCAATCCCGGCAATCCGACGGGGACCTATGTGCCGGTCAGCGAGATCCGCCGTCTCCAGGCGGGCCTGCCGAAGCACGTCATCCTCGTCCTCGATGCCGCCTATGCCGAATATGTCCGCCGCAACGACTACGAGGCCGGTCTGGAGCTGGTGTCCGCCAACCAGAACGTGGTCATGACCCGCACCTTCTCGAAGGTCTATGGCCTTGCGGCGCTTCGCATCGGCTGGATGTACGGTCCGGTCGACATCATCGACGCGATCAACCGCATTCGCGGCCCGTTCAACATGAACACTGCCGCCATCGTCGCCGGAGCGGCCGCCATTCGCGATCAGGCCTTCACGGAAAAGGCCGTCGCATTCAACACGCTCTGGATCGGCAGGATGACGGCAGCGCTCGAGGCCATCGGCCTCAAGGTGACGCCATCGGTCGCGAATTTCATTCTGATCCATTTCCCCGACAGCGACGGCCAGCGTGCGGCTGAGGCCGACGATTTCCTCACGAGCCGGGGCTATATCGTCCGGGCCGTGCGGGCCTATGGCTTCCCGAATTCGCTGCGCATGAGCATCGGCACCGAAGAAGCCAATCTTGGCTTCATCGACGCCCTGACCGAGTTCATGGGGCGCAAGGCATGAGCGGCATCCAGTTCGACCGTATCGCGCTGATCGGCATCGGTCTCATCGGTTCATCCATCGCCCATGATCTCAAGAGGCTGGGCCTTGCCAAGGAAGTGGTGGTCTCCACGCGTAGCGCCGAGACCCTGAAGCGGGCCGAGGAACTGCAACTCGGCGACCGCTACACGCCGTCGTCGGCCGAAGCGGTGAAGGACGCCGACCTCGTCATCGTCTCGGTGCCGGTCGGAGCATCGGAGAGCGTCGCCAAGGACATCGCCGCGCACCTGAAGCCGGGCGCCATCGTCACCGACGTCGGCTCGACGAAAGCATCGGTCATCGCGCAGATGCAGCCGCATATGCCTTCCAGCGTGCATTTCATTCCGGGCCATCCGCTGGCGGGCACGGAAAAATCCGGCCCGGATGCGGGTTTCCCGGGGCTGTTCAAAGGGCGCTGGTGCATCTTCACGCCTGTTCCCGGCACCGATCAGGCCGCGATCAAGCGGCTTCGCGATTTCTGGGAAACGCTCGGCTCCCGCGTCGACGAGATGGATCCCGAACATCACGACAAGGTGCTGGCGATCGTCTCGCACCTGCCGCATCTGATCGCGTACAACATCGTCGGCACCGCCGACGATCTGGAGACGGTGACCGAGTCGGAAGTCATCAAATATTCCGCTTCCGGCTTCCGCGATTTCACCCGCCTTGCCGCCTCCGATCCGACCATGTGGCGCGACGTCTGCCTGCACAATCGCGATGCCATCCTGGAAATGCTCGCCCGCTTCTCGGAAGACCTCGCATCGCTGCAGCGTGCCATCCGCTGGGGCGAAGGCGACAAGATTTTCGACCTGTTCACCCGTACCCGCGCCATCCGCCGTTCGATCGTCGAGGCCGGTCAGGACGTCGACGCGCCGGACTTCGGCCGACATGCCCTGGATACGAAGGAATAGGCATCTTCACGCGATGGAGGGCCGCCGGTGATCGCCAGACGCGGATGCTCCGAAGATATGTCCTGGCTCATCGAGCACGACGACGTCGGTGAGGGCTGGATCAGGCGTTGCATCGCGTTCGGCGAATATTTCGTGGCCGAGCGGGAGGGCGAACGCGCCGGTTTCCTGCGATTCAGCCTCTTTTGGGGCAAGATACCCTATATGGACATGATCCGCGTGCTGCCGTCGCACCAGCGCGCCGGCATCGGCACGGCGCTGTTCCGCGCATGGGAGAGCGCCATGATCGAAGAGGGAGCGCGGCATCTGATGACGTCGAGCGAATGGGCGGAAGCCGGGCCGCAAGCCTGGCACCGCCGCAACGGCTTCAAGGCCGCCGGCAGCATCGACCTTCGCATCGTCCAGCCGAGCCCGGAGATATTTTTTCTGAAGGACATCTCCGACGCCCGAAGGAGATAGCGATCTCAGATCGGCGGGATCTTGCCGAGCGGAATGAAGCCGCTGAGCGACAGGCGGCCGCGATCGGCGGTGAGATCGACGGAGACCTTGTCCGCGCCGCTGGCGAGCGCCTTCAGCATCTTCGTTGCCGTCTTGATGATGCTCTTGGCGGCGGGAAGCGTCGTCGTCAGGCTGTCGCCCCAAGGGCCGATCTGATTGATTTCCAGCTTGAACTGGCCGGACAGAAAGCCGTCGTCGTCGAAACTGAAGGGGCCGGAAAGCGTCATGATGCGGCCGTCGCCGATATCGATGACGGCCTGGTGCAGCACGCCCGCGGCACCGCGAAGCCCCTCGCGGTCGCTGCCGTCGAGCAGGCCGGCCTTGCCTGATAGGGTCACGCTGGCGCTGCTCGATGCGGTCGGCAGGGTCTGCGGGAAATCCTTGATGACGGTATTGGCATTTTCGACGCCGATGGCAAAATCCAGATCGTTGCCGTTCTGGCTGGCATGCATCTCGGTATGGGCGGCGGTCACGTTGACGCTCTGGCCGGTGACGGAGGAGACGATGCCCGCCTTAAGCCCGTCGATGACGGTTTCGCTCCGTGCGACGCCGCGGCCCTTGGCGACGAGGCTGGATTGCAGGTCGGTCCACTCGGCCGACACGGATAGGCCTGCGGTGGTGCGCAATTCGGCCGGCGATTTCAGGCTCCAGCTGACATGGTTGGGCTGGAAGACCGGCGCGGAGGCGTTGAGCATGTCGAAATTGGCCGAGACGCCGCGCGTCTGATTGTCGACAGTCACCGTGTCGCAGGTCAGGCCGATGGAGAAGGGGAAGCCGTTGAAGGCCATGTTCTCGCATTTGCCGGCAACGCTGGCGCCGTTCTGCTGGCCGAGCGCCTTGAGGACGTTTGCCCTGACGAAACTGGTCGCATAGTACCAGCCGCCGGTATAAAGACCGGCCAGGACCACCACCAGTCCCAACAGGATGAACCACAGACGCCTGCCTCGACCGGTCGTTACGCTCTGGCTTGACGCTGCCATGTTGTTCTCCAATGGTTGGACTGAAGCTTCACAGTGATTTGGCGTTGGATATGGACGAATTTTGGGTGTTTGGCTACGGATCGCTGATGTGGAATCCGGGCTTTGGTTATGAGGAACGGGCCGAGGCCCTGATTTTCGGGTATCGCCGTTCGCTCTGCGTGCGTTCCTGGGTCCATCGCGGCACCGAAGAAAGCCCAGGTCTCGTCCTCGGCCTCGATCGCGGCGGCTCCTGCCGCGGCATGGCCTTTCGCGTGCCGACCGCCGCCTGGGACGAAGTGCTTGCCTATCTGCGCGAGCGCGAGCTCGTCACCAACGTCTATCTGGAAAAGACGCTGCAGATCAGGCTTGCCGACGGACGGCGCGTGACCGCCGTTACCTATGTCGTCGACCGCAGCCATCGGCAATATGCCGGCGCGCTGGATGCGCTCGAGGCGGCCCATGTGGTGGAGTCGGCGAGCGGACGCTCCGGCCCGAACGATGCCTATGTCTTCAACACGCTGACGCATTTGCGCGACATGGGCATCCGCGATCACTGGCTGGAGGAGGTCGCCGGCGAAGTGGAGCGGATGCGAAAGGCGTCCTGAATCCTGTTCAGCGCATCGGGCGCTGCCGTGCGGGCTCAAACCACGGCTGTGACCGGCTTCGCCTTGCCGATTTCGGCCAGCCGCCGGGCCGCCGTCGGAGGAACGGGCAGATGCGGGTTTTCGGCGATCGTCTCGACCAGAAGCTCGTCGCTGGCCTTTTCCGTTTCCTCGATCAGGCGCGCGAAGAAGGCATCGGGATCCATGCCGGGCTCGATCGGCGGCAGGATTCGCACCTTGATATGGCCGGGATATTTGCGGAAGGTGCGGCGCGGCCAGAAGAGGCCGGGATGCATGGCGACCGAGACGACGGGAATTCCGAGGTCGCGATACATGCGGGCAATGCCGTATTTGTAGACGGGTTCCGCTCCCGGCGGCCGGCGCGTGCCCTCGGGGTAGATGATGAGCTGGCGGCCTGTGGAGAGCTCTTCGCGGGTGCGCTTCAGGACGTCGAACATGACCTTGCCGCGCGCGCTGCGATCCACCGGGATCATGCGCTGCTTCTTCGCATACCAGCCGAACAGCGGAATCCACAAAAGCTCGCGCTTCAGGATATAGACCGGATCGTCGAGATAGGGCAGCAGCGCGAACGTATCCCAGAAGGATTGATGCTTGGGCGCGAAGATGAAGCTGCCTTTCGGGATATTCTCCAGCCCCTCGATCTCAAAGGTGGTGCCGACGATCTTTGCCATCAGCCATGTGCTGGACTTCGCCCATGCCTTGGGGATCGCGTAGGCGGCCTTGCGCGGCATCAGGAAATAGATCGGCGTCAACACGATCATGCGAATGATCAGATTGGCATAGAAGGCTGTATTGAACAGGATCGAACGCAAGATAATCATCGAGGCTTTCCCAACGCACCGGCTTGCGCCGGCATCCGAAGGTTTGCCTACACGATTATACCGTCAATAAAAAGTCGGTGCGTGCGTGGTTTCGCGTCTTACTCGTCTTCATCGGTCGGTTGCCGAGAGCGCAGGCCCGTCGGTCGTCCAAGGCCCGTGATATTGCGGGCCCCGGCGAGCAGGACCTTGGCATATTCGTAGATCATCGTGCGCAGCGCATTCGGATCCGTGAACCAGTTCTTGGTCTTCAGGTCGGAGTTGACGACCGGATAAGGAATGAAATCGGTCGACGGATCGACATATTTCAGTTCCGCGAGGCTGCGCGGCATGTGGTAGTTGTTCGTTACCACCAGAACGCTCTTGTAGCCCCGGGCATGAATCCACTTCGCCGCCTCGCGGGCATTGCCGATGGTGTCGAGCGCGTCATAGCCGACATCCACGCAGCAGTTGAACAGATTGGCGGGGCTTTGCGTCAGCTTGCGGATCTGCGACGGCGTCGTGGTCGGATGCACGCCCGAGATCAGCAGGCGGTTGCCCGCGCCGGTGCGCAGCAACTCGACGGCCTGATCGATCCGCTGATAGCCGCCCGTCAGCACCACGATGGCATCGGCCTTCGGGTCCGGCGGCGGTTTCAAGGTGGTGATCGAATCGGCAAAATGCAGGAAGCCGCCGAAAATGATGGCGACGAAGATGATGAACCCGAAGCCGCCCCAGCGCAGGAAACGCCGGAAGAGGCTGCGTCGCACAGGTCCGTCGCCGCGGGTTCGCACCCGCAGCGCCTGCGAACTCACGGTCTTGCGAGTCGTCAGATCCATGCTCATGATTCGGTACTATACGACAATTGCGGCAAGGAACGGGCTGGCGAACGGTAAAAAAACATCGCCACGGCATCAACTTGGGACACTGTCCGTCCTTCCGGGGTCGGAGCGGATCAGATCGATCTCGTAAATCGTGCGCATCACGGTGAAGCGCGCCGTGAGAGTGGTCAGCAGCGCGATGATGATCATGGTGGCGAGGATGCCGAGGTAGCCGAGCGCGCCGACGGAGAAGGTTCCGAAAAGCGCCGTTGCCTGATCGGTCTGCGGCGTGGCGATCGTGTGGCTTTGCAGGAGGCCGGCGGTGGCGAAGAACAGGGCGGCCAGCGCGCTGCCGGCCGCCGATCCCTTGAGGCTGATCTTCAGGAAATGCTTCTGGAATTCATTGGCGACGAAGGTGCTTTCGGCGCCGACGAAATGCAATACCTCGACGATGTGGCGATTGCCCGAGAGCGCGCCGCGCGTGGCGAAGACCACGGTCAGGACCATGGCGGTGAAGACCAGCAGCAGGACGCCGGTGCCGATCAGAACGGTCGTATGCGCCATGGAGACGAGGCGGTCGACCCAGGTGCGGTGGTCGTCCAGCGTCGCCTGCGGGATCTGCGCCTTGAGCAGGCTGCGCATGGCCTCGAAGTCAGGCGGATGCGTTTCGTCGATGGTGATGATGACGAGGCGGGGAACGGGCAGTTCCTTGATATCGAGGCCGGCGCCGAGCCACGGCTCGAGCAGGCGCGCGGTGGCGGCCTCGTCGACGATCTGGCCGGACTTGGTGCCGACGAAGCTGAGCGCGATATCGCGGGCGCTGGCAAGCGTCTTTTCCATGTCGAGGTTATCGTCCGGCTTGACCTGGATGGTGATCTCGCGGGAAATCTGGCTTTCCCAGCTCGCAGCCGTTGCCCGCACCATGCTGACCGCGCCAAGCGTCAGGCAGGCGAGAAAGGCCATGATGGCGATGACGACGATCAGCGCATTGCCCTGAATATTGGAGGAGGGCACGATCGGGCCGGTCGGCCGCACGCGCATTTCCGGCCGCTTGCGCTCCGCCGGCGTTGCGGGCGCTTGTCTTGCCTGCGGAGCCCTGGGGCTCGGGTTGGTTCTGCGGGGGCCGGGCTCAGTCATAGATTTCGAGATGCCCCCCGGATAGGATCATGCGCCTGGCTTCGATCTGGTCCATCAGGCCGAGATCGTGCGTGGCGATGACGACCGCGGTGCCGAGCCGGTTGAGCTCCAGAAACAGGTTGAGCAGGCGACGCGCCATCGGCGGGTCGACATTGCCCGTCGGCTCGTCGGCGAGCAGGATTTCCGGGCGGTCGATGAGGGCGCGCGCAATGGCGGCACGCTGCTTTTCGCCGCCCGAGAGAACCGGCGGCAGCACATTGATGCGCTCGCCGAGGCCGACCCATTTCAACAGCTCCAATACGTCGGTGCGATAGGAGCTTTCGTCCTTGCCGCGCACGCGCAGGGGGAGGGCGACGTTTTCGTAGGTCGTAAGATGCTCGAGCAGCCGGAAATCCTGGAAGACGATGCCAACGCGGCGGCGCAGCAGCGGCAGCTCGTTGCGCGGGATCGACGAAATCTCCCGGTCGAACATGCGGATCAGCCCACGGGTCGGCTGCAGCGACATGAAGAGCAGCCGCAGCAGCGTCGTCTTGCCGGCGCCGGAAGGGCCGGTCAGGAACTGGAACGACTTCCTCGGTATGTCGAAGCTCAGGTCGCGGAGGATTTCCGGACCCATGCCGTAGCGCAAACCGACGTTCTCAAAGTGAATCAACGGGCAGTCCAGTCTTCCGCAGTGTTCAATCAGGCGACTTGTTAACCAATGGCGTTAACAGCCGGTAAATTTTTCTGGAAAGGCGCCCCATTCATGGCGATCTTTGCGAAGCATTAACCATTAAAATTTACGACTGGGCAGGATTCGTTTCAATGCCCAGATTGGCAACGGGCGTCGAAACCATGTGGATCACCGCAAAGGAAGGTCGTCATGGGCGCTTTTCGCCACCGTCAACAGCAGGCGGGACTGGTTTATGACCTTATTCCGCCCGAACGCGGGTCGGGTGTGGGCCAGACGCATCGTTTCGTGCCACCGAAGCCCGATATCGTCGATGCCGAATTCGTGACCGTCTCCGGCCCGCGCGGAAGAGCCGCATCCGCTGTCAACATGCGCTATGGCGGACGCTCCCCATCGCGGCCGCAGCCGGTAACGCGCAAGACGGCCGTCTCGCGGATGCTGTCCGTTCTGCGCTGCATCGAAGACGTTTTGCAGCAGGCGTCGCGGCGCAGTTTCGTGGCGCTCATCGTCGCGCTTGCGATATTGATCTTCGGCATTTCCGGCGGGTTTTCCGGCTTCTCCCGCGCGCCGGCCGAGGCGGCGGACGAACCGCTGCAATTCTCTCATGTGACGCTGACGCCGCGTGACGAGAACGGCCTGCGCGTGTTGAAGCTGAACGGCATCATCGAAAACGACAGCGGCGCCACGCTTTCCATTCCGCAGGTGCGGGCCGATCTCTTCGCCGGCGATCAGCTGGTGAGGAGCGTCATCGTGGACACGCCGATCGACCGCCTCGGGCCGCACGAAAGCCGCGGATTCTCGACGCGATTGCAGCATCCCGGTGGAAAAACGCCGGATGTTCGGCTTTCCTTCATGCCTTAGGGGGTGTGTCGGGCCTGTTGATTGTGCTACGGGCTAAGGCTTGATCGGCGGCCATGGGCCGCGCAGCCATGGAGCATACCAATCAATGCCTGTCGTACGCGGGAAGAATATCGAGCCGCTTTTCACTGCCGAGCAGATTGCCGAGCGCAATCAGGCCCTGGCGAAGGAAATCGCCAAGGGGCCGACGAAAGATCTCCTCGTCATCGCAGTTCTCAAGGGCTCGTTCATTTTCGCGGCGGACCTGTTGCGCGCGCTGCATGAGACCGGGCTCGCGCCCGAGGTCGAATTCATCACTCTTTCCAGCTACGGCGCCGGCACGGTTTCCCAGGGCGTTCGCATCGTCAAGGACATCGACAGCGACGTGAAGGATCGCGATGTCCTGCTGATCGACGATATCCTGGAATCGGGCCGCACGCTTCGTTTCGCCAAGGAACTGCTCTATGAGCGCGGCGCCCGCAACGTTACGCTGGCCGTGCTGCTGGACAAGAGCGTCAAGCGCCAGGAAGAGCTGGAAGCCGATTACGTCGGTTTCGAATGCCCCGATTATTTCGTCGTCGGCTATGGCATGGATGTCGCCTACGCCTTCCGCGAACTGCCGTTCGTCGGCGTCGTTACGGGTGACGCTGTCTAAAGTCGTTCCGCGCCTCGCGGAACCGCCGGCTGCTCCATTCGTTTGTTTCTCGCGATTCAGGTTAATCCCGGTTCTTGCAGGCGGTGTGCCCGCCTGTTCCATTTTGCTTCAACGATGACGACTCGTTAACCACGGAGCCTAATCGCCTGTCCGCCGTTTACCTATCGCAAACGGAATTCTGGTGATTTCGGTCGCGGAACATGACGGACCACGGAGCAAGGACCATGGCAAAAATTCTGATCACGGAAGACGAAGATTCCCTTCGCACCTTCGTCGCCCGCGCGCTACGCCTGGACGGTCACGAGACCGAGGAGGCGGCTGACGGCGCGGAAGGCCTGGAGAAGCTGAAGCTGGGCGGCTACGACCTCCTGCTGTCGGATATCCGCATGCCGGTGATGGACGGCATCGAGCTTGCCCATCAGGCGCATTCGACCTGCCCGGGAATGAAGATCCTGCTGATGACCGGCTATGCGGAGCAGCGCGAGCGCGCCGACGACCTGATGGAAAAGATCGTAGACGTCGTCGCCAAGCCCTTCGCATTGCCTGAAATCCGCAAGGCCGTCGCCCGCGCGCTGGCGGCCTGAGCCGTTGCATCCGGTTTATTGCGCCAGATTCAGCAGGCGCTCCAGATAACGTCGTTCTTCATTGAATGTAGGATTGTTGCTCAGCCGTTCGCGAATGGCGTCTAGAATTTCGCGGGCGCGCTGGGCCTTGATGATATCCGGAACCATATTGTTATCGGGATTATCCCCGAAACTACTGTCATTGCGCCCCCGGCCGAGCGGATCGCGCCCATTCTGGCCTCCCTGGCCCATCTGTCCCGGCATTTGCCCCTGACCCTGGCCTTGACCCTGCTGCATCTGGGCCATGAGCTGGTTCATCATCTCGCGGGTGCCCTTGCGCAGGGCGTCCAGCGCACGTCCCTGTCCCTGCACGGCGCCTTCGCCGTTGCCCTCGGCAAGCTGGCCTGAGGCGCCCTTCATCTCCTGCTGTGCCTTGCCGTAATTCTGGTTCGGCTTCATACCCAGCGAGCCCAGGTTCTTCTGGAGTTCGCCGAGCTGTTTGCCTAGATCGTCCTGCTGTTGACGCAGTTGCTTCAGCGCATCGCGCAGCTGATCGGCGGTCATGCCGTTTGTCGGATCGTTGCCCTTCTGGTCCTGCTGCTTATCCTGTTGGCCCTGATTCCGCTGGCCCATATCCGGCCGCATGGGGTCGTTCAGGCCAGGCAGCGGCTGATCCATCAGGCCATCGCCATCCTCGTTGGGATCGCCGCGCTGCATGCGGTCGCGCATGGCCTGATCGAACTTGAAGGTCTGGTCCATCAGCTTCTGCTGATCGCGCATGATGCGGCCGAGCTTGTCCATCTGCTCGCGCATCTTGTCATTCGCCGCCTGGTTCTGCTGCTGTCCGGGCTGCGGCTTGCCGGCCTGAAGGCTGTTCATCAGCTGCTGCAGCTCGGAAAGCATCTGCTGCGCGGCCTGACGATTGCCGGAGCGGGCGAGATTTTCGATCTGGTCCATCATGCGCTGCAGGTCCTGCTGGCGCAGGATGTTGGCGGAGCGCTGGTTGGGCTGGGCCGGCATGTTGCGCATGCGTTCGGCCAGCTCCTTCATATAGGCATTCATCGCTTTGCGCAGCTCGTCCGTCAGCTTTTTGATCTCGGCGTCGGACGCGTTGCGCTGCAATGCGTCGGAAAGCTTCTGCTGGGCGTCGCGCAGGGCCTTTTCCGCATCCGTCAGCTGTGCATCTTCCATGCCGAGCGCGATCTGCCAGAGATAATCGGCCGTATCCTTCAACGCCGTATCGCCGCTTGCGAGTTTCATGCGCGTCAAGGCGGACTTTATCGCCAGAAAGTTTCCGAGGTCGGGTATCGTCTCTTCAGGCCGGATGGTCAGCGACTTGTTCAGCTCGATCGCCTCCGGCATCTTGCGGGTATCGAGTGCGAAGACCTGACGTTCTTCCGCAACGGCGGCGGCGAGCGGCTGGCTGAAATTGCGCGAAGGCAGCACCATCTCATAGGGCGCGCTGCGGCCGGTCTGGCCTGCGCCATCCTTCGCGACGAGAGTGATGCGAACACGCTTGCCGGCAAGCGGATCCTGCGTCAGATCGTGGCTTGCCAGACCCTTGCCGTTGCGGCGATCACGGCGCGGAATTTCCAGCTTGTATTCGGGCAGGCCATAGAGCGGCTTTGCGGCGGAATCGGATTCGACCGGCACGATTTCGGCATATGCCTCCTCGACGCCATAATCATCCTTGACCCGGAAACCGAGTTCGAGCGCACCGCTGGTCGTCGCGTGCGGAATGCCGTCGAAGGTAATCTCCGGCGGCTTGTCGACCACGACGTTGAAGGACCATGAACGGCCGTTGACGGTCAGTTCGCCGCCCTTGTCGAGCTTGAGGACGTGGGTGCGGGCGACCATTCCATCGGCAGCCGGCGTGGTCCCGCCAGCATTTGCAGCCGGTGCGGCCGTGGGGGGGGCAGCCGGGTTTGCGCCGGCGGGGCCCAGCTTGTCGGCATCGGCAGCCTGCTCGGGAATTGCAACGCCCTTGTCGCTGCCGGTCGCCTGGAACAACACTTTCTCGTCCGTCGAAGCACCCGAGACGCGCACCGTCAGCTCGGAGAACTGGGGTACGTTGAGATTGTCGCCGGCTTTGGCAACGTTGCCGGTCAGATAGATCGGCGCTTCGCTGGTATAATAGGGCGGCGTCACCCAGGCGTCGACGCGGACATCCGGATTGCTCGAAGTGGATGTTGGCGCGGTGAACGCGTCGCTTAGCGAGCCGCCGCCGTTCGACATGGAGAAGCTGAAGGCCGTCACCAGCAGCAATGCCGGGATGGCGCGCAGCGCGAAGCGGTCGTAACGCGCGATATCCGGCCTGGGCAGCCCGGCATCCAGCGCGGCAATGCGCTCCGCCATGCGCGTCTGATGTTCGCGCCAGAGCGCACGGGCAAAAGGCGTGTCGAGCGCCGGCTCGTCTTCCTGCACCGTGACAGGTTGATGCGCTAGGCCGTTTCGCTCCTCCAGCAGCCGGTCGGCCTCGCCGATGCCCGGCCAGCGCAGGCGACGCAGCGGATAGAGCGAAACGATGAAACCGGCGGCGAAGGCGGCAAGCATCGCGAAGCGGAGAATATCCGGCGCAACGCGGAAAATCCCGAACCAGGCAGCAGACAGGAACAGCGCAAGAATGGAGGCCGGCAGCAGTATCCGCGGCAGGAGCTGCTCCAAGACCAGCACGATCCGGGCAAAGAAGCGCTTGACCGCAACCATGCGCGCCAACGCCGGACGGGTGGCGAAAGCGCCCTTCTTGGGGTTGCTGGGGCTGGTCATCGGTCCGGTCTTCTCCCGATCTGACGTTGATGGCTAGAGCAATTCCAGGAAAACTGCGCAGCGGTTTTCCGTTCGGAACTGCGTAATAACAAAAGGCTCGAGCGTCTTCGCGATTCGAAGAAAAGCGCAAACGCTCTGGAGCATGATGCCGAAAAGTGCAGGCGGTTTTCGGACGGCATCATGCTCTACTTCTTTGATTCTAGAGCGGATTCAGATTTCGGATCGGTTCGATCTAAAATCATCCGGCTCCGGCGGCCCATTGGGGATGGCGCAGCGTCCCACACGCCTGCGCTCGGCGCCCGGCGAGACGCCACTCGATCAAAGATAACATTCTTTATGGCGAAGACGAGGGCAACCGGCATGAAAGGCCGTTTTTTCACCGGACTTCGCCGAAACGTGATCCATCGGACAGGGCGGATTTTCCGTCCATCCTGTCTCAAACTCATCGCTGAAAACGGCTTATCCCTCAAGCCAGGCCGGAACCGAGTCCAGCGCGATCAGCTGTTCATAAGTTCCGCGCGGGCGGATGACATGGAACTCGTTGCCCTTGACCAGCACTTCCGGAACCAGAAGCCGGCTGTTGTAGGTGCCGGCCTGCACGGCGCCATAGGCGCCGGCGGAGCCGACGGCAAGGAGATCGCCCGGCTTCGGCATCGCCATCTCGCGGTCGAGCGCCAGGTAATCGCCCGTTTCGCAGACCGGGCCGACGACGTCGGCCTTGATGCGCGCGGTGTTGGCATCGGCGAGCGCAACCGGTCGGATCTCGTGATAGGCCTCGTAAAGCGTCGGGCGGATCAGATCGTTCATGGCGCCGTCGACGATGACGAAGCTCTTGTTGCCGCCATCCTTCACATAGATGACTTCCGTCACCAGAATGCCGGCATTGCCGACGATCAGGCGGCCGGGCTCGGTGACGATCCTGCAGTTGAGGCCGCGCAGCTGGTTCTTGACGATCTGTGCATAGGCGTCCGGCAGCGGCGGCGGATTGTTGTCGTCGCGGTAGGGGATGCCGAGACCGCCGCCGATATCGACGTGATGAATGTCGTGGCCGTCGCCGCGCAGCGTCTCCACGAGATCGCGCAGCAGCTTGAAGGCATCGTCGAACGGCTGCAGCTCGGTGATCTGGCTGCCGATATGCATGTCGATGCCGGTGACCTCGATGCCCGGCAGGCTGGCGGCGCGGTCGTAGACGGCGCGCGCGCGCTCCCAGGAAATGCCGAACTTGTTTTCCTTCTTGCCGGTCGAGATCTTCGCATGCGTGCGGGCATCGACGTCCGGATTGATGCGGAAGGAAACGGGCGCCACCTTGCCGGCGCGGATGGCGCGCTGGTTCAGTACTTCCAGTTCCGGCTCGGATTCGACGTTGAAGCAGTAGATGCCGGCTTCCAGCGCCACGTCCATTTCCTGTGCCGTCTTGCCGACGCCGGAGAACATGATGCGGTTTGCGGGAATGCCGGCTGCCAGTGCGCGGCTGAGCTCGCCTACGGAAACGACGTCGACGCCGGCGCCGAGCCGGCCGAGCGTTTTCAGCACCGCCTGGTTGGAGTTGGCCTTCATGGCATAGCAGACCATGGCATCGACATCGCCGAAGGCTTCCGCGAAGACGCGGTAGTGGCGCTCAAGCGTTGCCGTCGAATAGACGTAGAAAGGCGTGCCGACCGCCTTGGCGATCTCGGGAACCGGAACATCCTCGGCGTAAAGGATGCCGTCGCGATACTGAAAATGGTTCACGGCGAATGCCTAATTAGAGAAGCGGATCGAGGAAGAACTTCTTGTCTTCGGTGCCCGGCTGCTTGGTCGGCTTGCTGACGTCGCCGCCCTTGGTCGCCGATGCGCTCGGCGGATCGAGATCGCCTTTGCGGCCACATCCGACGACGGCAAGGCCGACGACCGAAAGCACGACGGTCAGGCGGACGATATGCGGCATGTTGATCTGCATCGAAATCCTCTTGGGCGACTGGAGCATGATGACGAAAAGTGCGAGCGGTTTGCGGACGGCATCATGCCCGACTTCTTTGATTTTGGAACCGGATGATTTCAGGTCGAAACGACCTGAAATCATCCGGTTCCAGCGCGAAAGTCACTCTTCTTAGCGAAGTTTCCCGCGCTTGTGCACCCCGATTGTTTGAGTGCGTTTCGTGTCGTCTCAGTTGCGGCCGCGCCAGAAGGCGATCTGCTTGCGCACCTCGGACGGCGCCGTGCCGCCGAAGCTCTTGCGACTGGCGACCGAGGCTTCGACCGTCAGCACGTCGAAGATCTTTTCGGTGATGGCAGGGTGGATCCCCTGCAGGTCTTCCAGCGATAGCTCCGCCAGTTCGCAGGATTTGCTTTCGGCAAGCGCCACGGCACGCCCCGTTACGTGATGGGCATCGCGGAACGGCAGTCCCGCCTCGCGCACCAGCCAGTCGGCAAGATCGGTGGCGGTGGAGTAGCCGGAGCCGGCAGCGGCCTTCATGCGGGCGGTGTTGATCGTCATGTCGCGCATCATGCCGGTCATGGCGGCAATCGCCAGTTCCAGGCTTTCGGCGGCATCGAACACCTGTTCCTTGTCTTCCTGCATGTCCTTGGAATAGGCGAGCGGCAGGCCCTTCATGATGGTCAGCAGCGCCACCAGCGAGCCGTTGATGCGGCCGGTCTTGGCGCGAACGAGCTCGGCGGCATCCGGGTTCTTCTTCTGCGGCATGATGGAGGAGCCGGTGGAGAAGGAGTCCGAAAGGCGCACGAAGCCGAATTGCGGCGTCGACCAGATGACGATTTCCTCGGCCAGCCGCGACAGATGCATGCCTGATATGGCGGCAATCGACAGGAATTCGAGCGCGAAATCGCGGTCGGAGACGGTGTCGATCGAATTGCGGGTCGGCTCGCGGAAGCCGAGTGCGGTGGCCGTCATGTGGCGGTCGATCGGGAACCCGGTGCCGGCAAGAGCTGCCGCGCCGATCGGCGATTCGTCCATATGTTCGATGGCGTGGCGCACGCGCGAACGGTCGCGGCCGAACATCTCGACATAGGCCATGCAATGATGGCCGAAGGTGACGGGCTGCGCGGTTTGCAGATGCGTGAAGCCCGGCATGACGGTTTCGGCATGTTCTTCGGCACGGTCGAGGAAGGCGGCAATCAGCCCGGTCAGCGCCTGTTCGCACTTCTGCAGCTCTTCCTTCACCCAGAGGCGGAAATCGAGCGCCACCTGGTCGTTGCGCGAGCGGGCGGTGTGCAGGCGTCCGGCAGCCGGGCCGATCAAGGTCGCAAGCCGTGCCTCGATGTTCATGTGAATGTCTTCGAGACGGCGGGAGAACTCGAAATTGCCGCTCTCGATCTCTGACAGGATCGTGTTCAGGCCGTGAACGATCTTGTCTTTATCCTCGGTTGAAATGATGCCTTGATGGGCGAGCATGCTTGCATGCGCGATTGAGCCGCGGATATCCTGTGCAAACAGCTTCTTGTCGAAACCGATCGAGGCATTTATCTCCTCCATGATCGCCGCGGGGCCGGAAGCGAAACGCCCGCCCCACATCTGGTTGGAGGATTTGGTGTCCGTGCCGTCAGTCATGAGATGCCCACCTGGAGAATGTAATGACAGCAAAGAAGCCGTTCGGTCTGCCGTCCATGAAACTCGTTCTGCTCGCCGCCGTCGCTGGGGTCATTGCCGGCGCGGCAGCGGTATACGTGAAGGAGGCGGGGTATGGCAATGGCATTGGTGAAACGGCCTCCGCCGATCAATGCGGATCGGCCAAGGATCGCGCCGCGGCGCTGACCCCCTTCACCAAGGGCCAGGTTGCCGCCATGAGCCTGCCGCCGGCGCCGATTTCGCTGAAGGATGTCTCTTTCAAGGGTGCCGAGGGCCAGCCGTTGTCGATCGGCAATTTCGCCGGCAAGACCGTGCTGCTCAACGTCTGGGCGACGTGGTGCGTGCCGTGCCGCGAGGAAATGCCGGCGCTGAACGCGCTCGAAAAGAGCACCGGCAACGACAAGTTCGAGGTGGTCGCCATCAACATCGACACCGGCGACGAGGAAAAGCCGAAAGCCTTCCGTACGGAATATGCGATCGACAAGCTCGGCTATTACCGTGACAATACCATGGGCGTGTTCAACGTGCTGAAAAAGCAGGGCCTCGCCTTCGGCCTGCCCGTGACGCTGCTCATCGACGGCAAGGGTTGCCTGCTGTCAGCCATGAACGGCCCGGCCGCCTGGGACAGCGAGGACGCCAAGAACCTGGTGAAGGCGGCTGCGGGGATTTGAGCTGTCTCTTTGCTCGATCATCCGCCTCGCCCTTCGAGGGTCGCTACGCTCCCACCTCAGGGTAAGGGCTGACCTATTATGCTTGATGAAACTTCCGCCATTTTCAACACCATCCGTTCGGTCGGCGGATGGCTTTGTCCCGCCCTCATGGTGAGGTAAGCTGGCGCCAGAGCGTAGCGGCGGCGGTAGGGCCTCGAACCAGGAGGGTCGGCCCGGAGGCCACCGCAAAAATTACCGTGTCGGAACCGGCACTTCGCCGCGGTAGTCGTAGAAGCCGCGGCCGGATTTGCGGCCGAGCCAGCCGGCTTCGACATATTTCACCAGCAGCGGGCAGGGACGATATTTCGAATCGGCGAGGCCGTCGTGCAGGACCTGCATGATCGACAGGCAGGTATCCAGGCCGATGAAGTCGGCGAGTTGCAGGGGGCCCATCGGGTGGTTGGCGCCGAGGCGCATGGCGGTATCGATGGCATCGACGGTGCCGACGCCTTCATAGAGCGTGTAGATCGCCTCGTTGATCATCGGCAGCAGGATGCGGTTGACGATGAAGGCGGGGAAGTCCTCGGCGACGGTAATGGTCTTTTCCAGTGAGGAAACGTAGTCCTTGGCGGCGGAGAAAGTCGACTCTTCGGTGGCGATGCCGCGTACCAGCTCGACCAGCTTCATGACCGGGACCGGGTTCATGAAGTGGATGCCCATGAAGCGCTCGGGGCGATCGGTGGCGGAAGCGAGGCGGGTGATCGACAGCGAGGAGGTGTTGGTTGCGAGGATCGCTTCCGGCTTCAGCACCGGACACACCTGCGCATAGATCTTGCGCTTGACGCTTTCGTCTTCCGTGGCAGCCTCGATGGCGAGGTCGACCTGGGCGAGGTCGTTGAGGTCGGAGGAGCCGGTGATGCGCGCGAGAGCGCTCTTGCGCTCTTCATCCGTCATCTTGCCGGAGGACACCTGGCGGGCAAGATTGCCGTTGATGGTGGCAAGGCCGCTTTCGATGCGATCCTGCGCCAGATCGTAGATATGAACCTTGTAACCGGCCATCGCGGATACATGGGCTATGCCGCAGCCCATCTGGCCTGCGCCGATAATACCGATCGTCTTCAGCGAACTCATTGCCAACTCCCCGGCGCGCTCCTGGCGATGCGCTATGCTCTTAACCACAAATTTGCCGGGCCATTTCTAGCCCGGCAAAGATTGATAGACCTATAAGAGACGATTTTCCAGTGTCTCGCAACTGCGAGAAACCCAATCGAAGCGTTCACAATGCCTTTTGCAGCTCCGGCAGGGCTTCGAAGAGATCTGCGACGAGGCCGTAGTCTGCGATCTGGAAGATCGGGGCATCCTCGTCCTTGTTGATGGCGACGATGACCTTGCTATCTTTCATGCCGGCCAGATGCTGGATGGCGCCGGAGATGCCGCAGGCGATATAGAGCTGCGGTGCCACCACCTTGCCCGTCTGCCCCACCTGCCAGTCGTTCGGCGCATAGCCGGCATCGACGGCGGCGCGCGAGGCGCCGACGGCGGCCCCGAGCTTGTCGGCAACCGGCAGGATGACTTCCTTGAACTTCTCGGCAGAGCCCAGCGCACGGCCGCCCGAGATGATGATCTTCGCCGAGGTCAGCTCCGGACGATCCGAAGAGGACAAGGCATCGCCGACGAAGGTGGATAGCGCCGGATCGGCAGCCGCCGACACCGTCTCGATCGCAGCCGAGCCGCCTTCCGCGGCAGAGGCGAACGAGGCCGTGCGCACGGTGATGACCTTCGTGGCATCGGTCGACTGCACCGTCTGGATGGCGTTGCCGGCATAGATCGGCCGCTTGAAGGTGTCGGCAGAGACCACTTCGATGATTTCCGAGACCTGGGCGACATCGAGCAGGGCGGCCACGCGCGGCAGCACGTTCTTGCCGACCGAGGTGGCCGCGCCAAGGATGGTGTCGTAGGACCCGGCGAGCGACACGATCAGCGCCGAAAGGGGCTCGGCCAGATTGTTGGCAAGGCTCGCATCCTCGGCAACCAGCACCTTGGAGACGCCGGCAAGCTTGGCAGCCTGCTCAGCCGCCGCCTTGGCGCCCGCGCCTGCGACAAGCACATGCACGTCGGAACCGATCTTGGAGGCCGCCGTCAGCGCCTTGGCGGTCTGGTCGGAGAGATGTTCATTGTCGTGATCAGCCAGAAGAAGAATGGCCATGATGTCTAACTCCTCGTTCGGACCGGATTAAAGCACGCCGGCTTCGACTTTAAGCTTCTCGACCAGCTCGGCGACCGAGCCTACCTTGACGCCCGCCTTGCGGCCCGACGGCTCCTCGGTCTTCAGCACCTTCAGCCGCGGCTCCGTCGACACGCCGAAGTTTGCGGGCGACGTCTTGTCGAGCGGCTTCTTCTTGGCCTTCATGATGTTCGGCAGCGAGGCATAGCGCGGCTCGTTCAGGCGCAGGTCCGACGTGACGACGGCCGGAAGCTTGACCTCGATCGTCTGCAGGCCGCCATCGACTTCGCGCGTGACCTTGGCCGAACCGTCGCCGATCTCGATCTTCGAGGCGAAGGTGGCCTGCGCCGTGCCGAGCAAGGCCGCCAGCATCTGGCCGGTCTGGTTGGAATCGTCGTCGATCGCCTGCTTGCCGACGATGATGAGGCCCGGCTGTTCGGCGTCGGCCACACCCTTGAGGATCTTGGCGACGGCCAGCGGCTCGACTTGATCGTCGGTCTCGACCAGGATGGCGCGATCGGCCCCCATGGCCAGCGCCGTCCTCAACGTCTCCTCGGCCTTGGCAGGTCCGATCGACACGACGACCACTTCCTCCGCCTTGCCGGCTTCCTTCAGACGCAGCGCCTCTTCCACCGAAATCTCGTCGAACGGGTTCATCGACATCTTCACGTTCGACAGCTCGACGCCAGATCCATCCGGCTTGACCCGGATCTTCACGTTGTAGTCAACCACCCGCTTGACGGGAACCAGTATCTTCATGGAATCCTTCCTTCAACATGACCGCCCGAGAACATGCGCTGCTTAGCGCCATTCCATTTGTCGAATGGCGACATGGATACGCGTTTTTTTCCCAATTACAACGCTTCCACGCCGCTGAGAGACGAATTGCTTTAAAGGCATAAATAACGTTTACGTCAACGTCAATATGTGTGCCTTCGGCGATTGGTCCGTGCAGCTATCGATTCTTGCCGGGAACCCACAGCACATCGGCGCGGCCATGCTGATTGGCATGGCGCGCGGCGACGAAGAGGAAATCGGAAAGCCGGTTGATATATTTCAGCGCCGGCGGGCTCACGCGCTCGCCCTGCTCACGCGACAGCGCCACCATCAAGCGTTCGGCACGCCGGGCAATGGTGCGGGCAAGGTGCAGATGGGCGGAGGCCGGGCTGCCAGCCGGCAGAACGAAGGATTTCAACGGCTCGAGATCGGCGTTGAGCAGGTCGATATCCCGTTCGAGGCGCTCGACCTGATGGTCGACGATGCGCAACGGCTCATAAGCCGGCGGTTCATCGGTTTCCGGCGTCGAGAGATCGGCGCCGAGATCGAAGAGATCGTTCTGGATGCGCATCAGCATGGCGTCGATATCGGCCATGCCGGCGGTATGCAGCCGCGCGACGCCGATGGCGGAATTCGTTTCGTCGACGGTGCCGTAGCTTTCGACGCGCAGGTCGTGTTTCAGCCGCCTCGGGCCGGTGGCGAGGCCCGTCGTGCCGTCATCGCCGGTCTTTGTGTAGATCTTGTTGAGCTTGACCATCGTGTTCCTGTGGCTAGAGCCTTTTCGCCCTTCTTCGGATCGCGAAACGCTCTATCCCGTTGCTTTTACGCAATTCCGGACGGGAAAACCGCTACGCCTTCTCCTGGAATTGGTCTAGGCAGGGCGACCGCCGCCCGTCAGCCAGAGCGTCAGCATGATCAGGATGACCGCGACGGCCTGCAGCAGGACACGCAGCTGCATCAGCCGGTTCGAAAGGTTCGGGTTGTCGCCTTTCATCATGTTCAGCAGGCCGCGAACGAGAACGATCGCGACCAGGCCCATGACAATGATGGCGGCAACATAGGTAACGGTCGACATGGCTCCTCCATCCTTGTCTTTTGAGCGGTTCAGCCTTTCAGGAAATCCTCGAACCGCTCTATTTCATTGTTTCCGCTATCCCGGAGGGAAATCGCTATGAACTTTCCCGGGATTGCTTCAGTCCAGCCGGCGCATCAGACGATAGAAAAGGTCGGCCGGCAATAGCCTTTTCAAGAGGACACCCTGCTTGGCGGGCGTCGTTACCAGATAGTGCGGGCGCGGATTTCCAGCATTCAAAGCCGATTTTAGCACATCATAGACCGCTTCGGGGCCTAATTTATGTTTGTTGATCGGGCCGGAGCCGTCCAGCCGTCGCAATTGCCTGCGGTATTCGACCGCATGCGCCGAGCCTTCCCGGTCGATATGCTCGTTGATCTTGGCAAGCGCATTGGCGGTGAAGCGCGTCGCGATCGGGCCGGGCTCGATGAGGCTGACGTGGATGCCGCTGTCCTGCAGCTCCATCCTGAGCGTGATCGTCAGCCCTTCCAGCGCGAATTTCGAGGCGGTATAGGCGCCGCGGAAGCGATAGGGAACGAGACCGAGAATGGACGAGCAATTGACGATGCGGCCGTGGCCCTGCTTGCGCATCAGCGGCAGGATCTGGCGCGTCAGCTCGTGCCAGCCGAAGAAATTCGTTTCGAACTGCTCGCGCAGCACATCGGTCGTCAGGTCCTCGACCGCGCCCGGCTGCCCATAGGCGCCGTTGTTGAAGAGCGCGTCGATCCGGTCGCCGGTGCGCTCGCGCACCGCAGCGACTGTGGCGGAAATCGTCTCGGGCCGGGTGTAGTCCAGAAGAAGCGCTTCGATGCCGTCGGTGGCAAGCGGTGCGAGATCGGCTTCCTTCCTCACTGTCGCGAAGACGCGCCATCCGTCGTCCCGCAACGCCCGGGCGCAATAGGCACCAATGCCGGAGGAGCAACCAGTCAGCAGGATAATGCGTTGTTCCGTCATGGGAAGATGATTCCTGTACAAATCGGGACTCGTTTCCCATATTCAGGAACCCGATTCAATCGACAACCGGCGGTATCAGCCGGATGAAAATGCCGACGCCAGGCGGAGATGGAATGCCGACAGCCCTGCGGACGATCTACAAAGTGATTTACGACGCAGTGTTCCATTTCGTCGAGGACGACGGCTTCGCCATGGCAAGCCATGTGGCGCTTTCGACGCTGCTGGCGGTTTTTCCCTTCCTGATCTTCGGCACGGCGCTGGCAAGTTTTCTCGGCGCCAGCCAGTTTTCATCGACCGCCGTGCATCTGATCTTCGATACCTGGCCGGAGGCGATCGCCAAGCCCTTGGCCGACCAGGTCGTGCAGGTGCTGACCATCCCGCGCGGCGGGCTGCTGACGATCTCCGTGCTGGCGGCCGCCTATTTCGCCTCGAACGGCGTCGAGGCGCTGCGCATCTCGCTGAACCGCGCCTATCGCGTGCCCGAAACCCGGCCCTGGTATTTCAATCGCCTCGCCAGCCTTGGCTATGTCCTTATCGCGGTTCTGATCTTTGCGATCCTCAGCATCCTGTTGGTCGCGGTGCCGCTGGCGCTCAACTACACGCGGCAATGGCTGCCGAAGCTTGCCGATATCCTCGACATCGTCTTCAGCTGGCGGATCTACGGTACGATCTTCCTGCTGGTGGCGGGTCTGATGATCCTGCATCTGTGGCTAGCTGCCGGGCGCAGGCGGCTGTTTGACGTCATCCCCGGCGTATTTCTGACCTTGATCTTCTGGTCGGTCGGGGCGCTGCTGTTTGCCTATTATCTCTCGACCTTCGCCAATTACACCGCCACCTATGCCGGTCTGGCGTCCGTCATGATCGTGCTGATTTTCCTTTACATGCTGGCCGTGATCTTCATCATGGGGGCGGAGATCAATGCGGCGCTGATGAAATTCCGGGTGCGGCGGCTGCTGTTCGGCAAGACGGCGAGCCGGACGAACCAGGATGCGACGCGGGAGGCCGCCCCGGACTCAGAGGCCGATACGGCGGCGAAGTTCCGTCGGTGACAGGCCCTGACGCCGCCATTCGGCGATGCCGGTGTCGCCCATGCTCTTGGAAAGCTTCCTGCCATCGCTGCCGAGCAGCAACCGGTGATGGTGATAGAGAGGCTCCGGCAGGCCGAGCAGCGTCTGCAGCAGGCGATGGATCGAGGTGGCGTGAAAGAGATCAAGTCCGCGCACGACATGGGTGATGCCTTGCACGGCATCGTCGACGACGACCGAAAGATGGTAGCTGGAGGGTGCGTCGGAGCGCGACAGCACGACATCGCCCCAGGATGCGGCATCGGCCGCAATGAGGCCCTTCTCGCCGTCCCCGCTTTCCCGCCAGCACAGCGGTTCGCCCGCCACCGCGAGCGCCTTTTCCATGTCGAGACGCCAGGCGTGCTTCACGCCTGAGGCCAGCAGGCGCTGCCGTTCGGCATTGCCGCGCTCGCGGTCGTCGGGCGGGTAGAGCGGCGTGCCGTCCGGATCGCGCGGCCAAGACTTGCCGTCCGCTTCGAAGGCGGCGACGCGGGCCTTGACCTCGCCGCGCGTCAGGAAGGCGGGGTAGACGAGGCCGCGGTCGACAAGGGTCTCCAACGCCTGTTGATAGGCCGGGAAATGCTCGGACTGGCGGCGCACCGGCTCCTGCCAGCGCAGGCCGAGCCAGGAAAGGTCGGCGTAGATGCCTGCTTCGAAATCGGGTGTGCAGCGCGTCTGATCTATGTCTTCGATGCGCAGCAGGAAATCGCCGCCCGCTCTCGCCGCCATGTCGTGATTGAGGATGGCGGATAATGCGTGGCCGAGATGCAGCGGGCCGTTGGGGCTCGGGGCGAAACGGAATTTCGGCTTTTGACGGGGAATCTCGATCATGCTTTCTTCTGCCACGAATTTGAACCGGGGACTACGAGACGCCATGCAGATCATTCGCGACGAGCGCGACATCGAACGGGGGCTGGCGGCTCTCCTGGAGATCGATCCGCGCCTGCGGCCCGTTGCCGCAGAGGCTGGCGTCTTGCCCTTGCGGCTGCGCGAGCCGGGCTTCGAGGGGCTTGCCCATATCATCGTTTCGCAGGTCGTCTCCCGCGCCAGCGCCGATGCGATCTGGGGAAAGATGATCGCCGGGATGGGGCAGATAACAGCGGAGGGCTATGTTGGCCTTGCGCCGGAGGCATGGCGAACTTTCGGCCTTTCGCGAATCAAGCACGAGACGCTGGCGCGTGTGGCGGATGCCGTTGCCGGGGGCGGTCTCGATCTACATGCGCTCAGCGCCGAATCGCCGGAAAAGGCGCTTTCAGAGCTGATGGAGATCAAGGGAATCGGGCCCTGGACGGCCGAGGTTTACCTGATGTTCTGCGGCGGTCACGCAGATGTGTTTCCGGCCGGAGACGTGGCGCTGCAGGCGGCCGTCGGCATGGCTTTCGGCCATGAGGTCAGGCCTCTGGCCAAGGCCATTGCCCGGGAAGCGGCGGTTTGGGCGCCCTGGCGCTCCGTCGCGGCCCGACTTTTCTGGGCTTATTACGCCGTGAAAATGCGGCGGGACGCGCTGCCCGTCGTTTAGTCGGCTGTCTCGCCGAATTCGCCCCTATGCACTGAATTTATTCGACTTCACAATCCTGTAACAACCGGCCTAATATACAGGTGCAGATGCCGAATCGATCAGGAGGGTTCCTTGACGATTGCAGTCTCCCCGCAGTCCTTGCCGGCGCTCGTCCTGAACGCCGACTACAGACCGCTGAGTTACTATCCCTTGTCGCTCTGGTCCTGGCAGGACGCGATCAAGGCGGTTTTTCTTGACCGTGTGAACATCATCGCGGAATACGATCAGTGCGTGTCGTCACCGAGCTTCTCGATGCGGCTGCCGAGTGTCGTATGCCTGAAGACCTATGTGCAGCCGTCCCGCAATCCCGCCTTCACCCGCTTCAACGTCTTCCTGCGCGACAAGTTCGAGTGCCAGTATTGCGGCTCCCATGACGACCTGACCTTCGACCACGTCATCCCGCGCGCCCATGGCGGCGAGACGACCTGGGAGAATGTCGTGGCCGCCTGTTCGCCATGCAATCTGCGCAAGGGCAGCAAGCTGCCGAAGCAGGCCGGCATGTTCCCGGCGCAGAAGCCATACCAGCCGACCGTGCAGGACCTGCACAACAACGGCCGCCTGTTCCCGCCGAACTACCTCCACGATAGCTGGCTCGACTATCTCTACTGGGATTCGGAACTGCAGCCGTAAGGGTTGGTGACTGTGCGTGAGGAGGGTGTTGTACCCCCTCTGTCCCTTTCGGGACATCTCCCCCACAAGGGGGGAGATTGGTTACTTTCTGTACTTTCCCGACTTAAACTGTCATCGCGCCTGCTGTCGCTGAGCTTATTTGTCTTTTGCAGACATGCGGCATACTCCCTGCAATCTCCCCCCTTGTGGGGGAGATGTCGCGATAGCGACAGAGGGGGTATCAGAGCCGCGGCATACGAGAGGGCCGTCGCTCGCCCGAAAATATCAAGCCGTCTTCTTCGCACCCAAAAAGGCAATGGCCGCGAGAATCACGCTGGCGATCACGTTCCAGCCGGCCATGGACAGGCCGAGGATGCGCAGCGCCGCTTCCGTGCAGGACGGTCCCTTAATGGTGTTCAGCTGGCCGAGCAGGTCGCCGGCGTTCTGGGTGACGCTACTTGCCGTCGTCGAGCAGGTCGTCGGGCCTTCCCAGAAGTGCCATTCGACGCCGGCGTGATAGACGCCGATGCCGCCGCCGACAACCATCATCAGGCCCGCGATGATGAGGAGCCCGCGGGTGATCCACGAGGGGAGGCCGGCAACCGCCGTCAGGACGGCGATGATGGCGACCGGGATGCCGTAGTAGTAGGGTTGGCGCTGATCGAGGCAGAGCGCACAGGGGATATAGCCGCCGATATACTGGAAGCCGAGCGCCGAGCCGATGACGACGATCATGCCGATCGTCAGCAGGGCGCCATAACCGAGGGCGGCGCGGGAAGTGGGCGAAGTCGTGGACATGCGTTGGGGGCTCCTTGGTCAGCTTGCCAGGGCAAAATGGAAGATGCCGTAAAGGGCAATGAGAATGGCGGCGGCGGCCATGGTGATCTGGCCCAGGCGCTTTTCGATGAAGTGGCGGATGGATTCGCCATAACGGCGCAGCAGGAAGGCCAGGAAGAAGAAGCGCGCGCCGCGCGCGACGATGGCCGAGACGATGAACAGGCCGAGATCGATATGGGCGACGCCCGACAGGATCGTCACCACCTTGATCGGCGGCAGGTGCGCCAGGCCCGACGTCACCAGCAGCAGCAGGATCCACTCATAGGTGATGCCGGCGCTCATCTGGTTGAAAGCATCGAGTTTGCCGTAGAATTCGAGGATCGGCTTGGCGATGGTCTCGAAGGCGTAATAGCCGAGCGCCCAGCCGGCAATGCCGCCAAGCACGGAGGCGACCGTCGCCGTCAGCGCATAGCGCCAGGCACGCTCGGGCTTGGCGAGAGACATCGGCAGGAACAGGACATCAGCCGGAACGAGGAAGACCGAGCTTTCGACGAAGGCGATCACGGCCAACCAGATCTCCGCCGATTTGCGGCCGGCAAGCGACATGGTCCAGTCGTACAGTCTACGAAGCATATGGCCCCCTTCTTGCTGCGTCGCAAACCTTTAGGGGGCAGGATTATGGCTGTAAATGGTCGCCCGCTGACGGAAGCCGCACAAAATCAAAATTTTTCGTGATGGTGGGGGGATTTGGCGCAGTGCCGCCGCAACCGCCGCTTATGAAGTATATCCTGGGTTTTATAGAGATATTACGGTTTTTGAGCTGATGAACCGTTCCGTACAATTCTCCCGACGATCAGATCCCAATCGTCCGGATTGTCTGCTGTCGATTTCATGCGTGCGATCCCAAACTCGCTCTCAGCTTTGCAGTCGACTGTCGCGACGCGGCCTTTTGCCGTTCTGGTTAGCTTGCAGAGGCCAGACGCTTTTAGGGGGCGTCCCGCGTAGACGCCGGTGACTTTGAACATATTTCTATCAATTATCAGGCCCGAGAAGTTGAAGTCGCCGATTGCCGCCTTTGCACCGACCAACATTTGGCGGCGCTGCGGCCCTTGCATGGAATAAACCAATCGACAAGCCTGTTTTGGAGCATCGCCGAGTTCGACAAAGCATGTTCGTGCGGGGGCCGCCTGATGTCGGGGTGCGGAAACGGCCTCGTCAAAACCGAGGCAGACAATCAACATGGCAAGGATAGCATAGGCTATTTTCATAACGGCCCCGATTTCGAGAGCAGTATGTCATCAACCGCGACGAAATCAACCATTGCTTGATAAAGCTTTTTACGTTTTAGCGATATGGTTGTGCAAGCCAATGTCTGGCGAAGCTGATGGACCACGAGAGAGCCGGCATGCTTCGAGCCGATCGAGGTGTCGATGATATGGTGCCCCATGCCGGAGTCGAACCAGCACTTCTTTCGAAACTCGATTTTGAGTCGAGCGCGTCTACCAATTCCGCCAATGGGGCAACGGATCATGACGAGGCGGCTGTCTAGCATGTGATCGGCTCGGGGCGCAAGCCGGGGCTGGCAGATATTGCGTGTGTTTCCGCAGGGTTGCGGTTTGGCCCATGGCGCGGGTGGGCGCCATGGGCTTTTGTCGCTCGGGGCTCAGTGCGCCATGGCCGGGCCCTTGGTGGTCGAGCCGGATTTTTGCAGGGTGATCGCCAGGATCGCGGCGAGCAGGCAGAAGGCGCCGGCGGCGAAGAAGGCGGGCAGGTAGGTGTTGAGCTCCGTGCGGGTGAGGCCGGCGCCGTAGGCGGCGGTGGCGGCGCCCAGCTGGTGGCCGGCAAAGACCCAGCCGAAGACGAGGCCGGCCTTTTCGCGGCCGAAGCGGTCGGCGGCGATCTTGACGGTCGGCGGCACGGTGGCGATCCAGTCCAGCCCGTAGAAGACGGCGAAGATCGACAGGCCGTAGAAGGTGAAGTTGCTGAAGGGCAGGTAGACCAGCGACAGGCCGCGCAGGCCGTAATACCAGAAGAGCAGCCAGCGATTGTCGAAGCGGTCGGAAAGCCAGCCGGAGCCGATCGTGCCGAAGAAATCGAAGATGCCCATGACGGCGAGCACGCTTGCGGCCGCGACCGGCACGATGCCGAAATCGCCGCAAAGCGTGACGAAATGCGTCTGGATCAGGCCGTTGGTCGACAGGCCGCAGATGAAGAAGGTGGCGAACAGGATCCAGAAGGTGGAGGTCGTGGAGACTTCCCTCAGGATCGACAGGGGCGAGGCGAGCGCGGCCTTCAGGTTCTTCGTGGCCGGCGGCGGCGGCGTGATGTGAATTTCGCCGACCAGCGGCAGGTCGACGTCGGAAGGACGGTCGCGCATCAGGAGCAGCACGACGAAGGCGGCGACGACGATCATGCTGCAGACGAAAATCACGGTCGCGCGCCAGCCGTAGCGTGTCGTCAGCTCCGCCATCAGCGGCAGGAAGACCAGCTGGCCGGTGGCCGAGCTTGCCGAGAGCATGCCGATGACGAGGCCGCGATGCTTGGTGAACCAGCGGGTCGAGACCGTCGCCGCCAGCACCATGGCGGTGAGGCCGGTGCCGAAGCCGACGATGACGCCCCAACACAGCAGCAGCTGCCAGACCTCCGTCATGAACAGCGAGCCGATGAAGCCGACGCCGATCGTTGCGAGCGCGAAGACGATGACCTTGCGAACGCCGAAATAATTCATGAAGGCGGCGGCGAAGGGACCCATCAGGCCGAACAGCACGAGGCGGACGGCAAGCGCCGACGAGATGGAGGAGGTGCTCCAGCCGAACTCATCCTCCAGCGGCTTGATGAGCACGCCGGGCGCGCCCATGGCGCCGGCCGTGACGAGCATGGTGAGGAAGGTGGCACCGACGACGACCCATCCATAATGGATGTTGCGCCGGGCAAGCGTCGAGGCAAGGGCAGTGGAAACCATGAGGTGCGTTCCGATAAAGTTGCGTATCTTGGCGTCAGGATCGGGGAGCTGCGAAGGCGCTCGATTGCGGATGGGATCAGGATACCATACTCGCTTCTAGCGCCATGCCGCCTTCCCGGCTTGAACGTTTGTGTAAAGGCATTTACATGATTGCTATCATATTTGTTGCGTATTGATGATGGCCATCATATAAATTGTCAATACAGATTTATTGAAGCTCTGATGGAGTTTTTTGATGAGAGTGAGCCGGGAAAAGTTCGCCGAGAATCGCGAGAAGATCCTTGCCGTGGCAGGGGAGCTCTTTCGCGAGAAGGGTTTTGACGGCATCGGCGTCGCCGAAATCATGAAGGCGGCCGGGCTGACGCATGGCGGCTTCTATGGCCATTTCGATTCGAAGGACGAGCTTGCCTGCGAGGCGAGCAAGGCGCTGGTGGCGCGCTCGCTGGAGCGCTGGAAAGACGTTGCGTCCAGTTCGCCCGATCAGCCGCTGGAAGCGCTGCTGGCCCATTACCTCTCGCATCGCAACGTTGTGGAGCACGCGACCGGCTGTGTCTTTGCGGCGTTGACGCAGGAGGTCAGCCGGCACGGTCCGGAGATGCAATCCACCTTCACCGGCGGCCTGATGGGTCTGGTCGAGGTGCTGGAAGAGATCGTTCCCGGCGAAACGCCGGAGGAGCGTCGGCGCAAGGCTTTCGCCAGCCTTTCGGCCATGGTGGGCGCCGTCATCCTCGCGCGGGCGATGGACAATGCCGAACTGTCGCAGGAATTCCTTGCGGCGACCCGGCAGGAGCTGACGCCCCGGCCGGATGAAGAAAATCGCTGATCGCGTCTAATCGCGGAAGGCGAGCAGCCCGTTCGCCTCGACGATCTCCCTGAATTTCCCGTCGGGCGCCGCTGCAAGCAGCTCGGCGCGGAGTGCGGCCTCGAAATCGGCAGCCTTGTCGCCGAGCGCCTGCGGCGAGGTAGACGACATCGAGAAGACGCGGCCGACGATGTCCTCGATATCCCTCGTATATTCCGAGACGATGCCGATGCGCTCCAGATTGCGGAAGGGCGAGGCGAGCAGCATCGCCTCGTGCGGCGCCCATGCCTTGCTCTTGCGCAGCAGCCGGTCGGCATTGCGCTCCGGCGAATAGGTCTGCGCCAGCGGTTCGACGATCCCGCGCCAGTCCGGCTCGGCCAGAACGCTCTTGTCGTGGAAGAGGACGACGGCGCCGCCGGGTTCGATCAGCCTGTCCAGCGCCTCGAGCGTTGCCGGCCTGTCCATCCAGTGGAAGGAGCGGCCCATGACGCAGAGATGCAATTTGCCGATATCAGGCCCGAGATCGTAGGAGGAGCCTTGGCGGATGGTGATATCGACGCCGGCCTTCTGCGCGCCGGCCTCGACTTCGGCGAGCATTTCCGGCTCCGGGTCCATGGCGGTGACGGCCGCGCCCTGCAGCCGCGCGAAGGCGATGCCGAGCTGGCCGGGGCCGCAGCCGAGGTCGAGCACATGGTCGCCGCGCTTCAGCCCGCTGCGCTCGGCAACGCGGGCAATCAGCCGGTCCGGGTAGGGAATGCGGTAGCGCAGATAATAGGCCGCGGTCGATTGAAAACGCCGTGCTTCGAAGGGAACCGTGATCATTGGATATCATCCTCGGGGCTGGGAACCTTGACCTGTTAAGCCTCAACTGTGACCGACCTGTGAAGTCACTTTTGCGCGATTTGCCGCGGGGGCGAAGGCATCGGTTCGGGAGTTTCGGGATCGCCCTCCATCCGTCGGCTCGGAAGATGCAGATGGAATGCGATACTCCTTCTCCCAAGGGGGAGAAGGTGCTGCAGGCCGATGAGGGGCTGCCTTCCAAGGGCACGGAGCCGATGGATCCGAAGCGATCCCCCTCATCCGACCCTTCGGGCCACCTTCTCCCCGAGGAGAGAAGGTACATGACGCACCGATCAGCTCCATAGTCGACAGCCTTGCCGCGAGCGGGGAGAGGGTTGGGTTGAGGGGCTGCGCGCGGCACGCAGCTTCATCAGCCTCGCCTGACCAGCCGCAAATCCTCGCTCACTTGAATCCGGCAACTCCGTGCGGGACGTAGGGTGATTCCAGCGCCTCGATCTCCTCCGGCGTCAATTTGACCTCCAGGGAGGCGACGGCATCGGTGATATGGCCGGGCTTGGAAGCGCCGACGATCGGCGCGGTGACGGCGCTTTTCTGCAGAATCCAGGCGGTCGCGACCTGCGCGCGCGGGATGCCGCGTGCCTTGGCGATAGCGCCGACGGCATCGACGATCTTGCGGTCGGCTTCGAGCGCCTGGGTGTAGAGCGTCTTGCCGAACTCGTCGGATTGCGTGCGGGCCGTGGCTTCGTCCCAGTCGCGGGTCAGGCGGCCGCGGGCGAGCGGGCTCCAGGGGATGACGGCGATCTTCTGGTCCTCGCAGAAGGGCAGCATCTCGCGCTCTTCCTCGCGGTAGAGCAGGTTCAGGTGGTCCTGCATGCTGATGAATTCCGTCCAGCCGTTGAGGCGCGAGGTGTAGATCGCCTTGGCGAACTGCCAGGAATACATCGAGGAGGCGCCGATGTAGCGGGCCTTGCCGGCCTTGACGACATCGTGCAGCGCTTCCAGCGTTTCCTCGATCGGCGTCGTATAGTCCCAGCGATGGATCTGGTAGAGATCGACATAGTCGGTGCCGAGGCGGCGCAGGCTGTTGTCGATTTCGTCGAAGATCGCCTTGCGGGAAAGACCGGCGCCGTTCGGGCCCGGCCGCATGCGGTTGAAGACCTTGGTGGCGAGCACGATGTCCTCGCGGCGGGCGAAATCCTTGATGGCGCGGCCGACGATTTCTTCCGAGGAGCCGTTGGAGTAGGTGTTGGCCGTATCGAGGAAGTTGATGCCGGCCTCGATCGCCTGGCGCAGCAGCGGGCGGCTGTCCTCCTCCTTCAACGACCAGGCATGCGTGCCCTTGTTGGGGTCGCCATAGGTCATGCAGCCCAGGCAGATGCGCGAAACTTCAAGACCGGTCTTGCCGAGCTTTACATATTCCATCGATATTCTCCGTCCATTCGATGATGCGGTGTATGGGACCCGCCGTCGGGAGGGCGGCGGAGGGCATGCGTCGGCTGGAGCGGCTCAGCTCGTCGTGGAATCTCTAAACCGCTCCATCTCGTTATTTTCACGCAATTCCGGACGGAAAACCGCTGTGCACTTTTCCTGGAATTGCGCCAAGGCAAATCGGCGGGCCAGATTTGCCGCCGATCGGTGCGTCAGTTCATGAAGAGCTTCGAAGTATCCTTCAATAAATAAGGCGATTCGCCTGCCGGGGAAGACGGCAATTTCAAATGTTTCCTTGAACCCCAGGGGCGACAGGTGTTAGCTGCACCGCACCATTTTCTGGGATTCTGCATGAAATTGCCCCCGCGAGATACTTACGAAGCCCTCTATCGCGACTTTCGCTGGGAGATTCCCGCGAAATTCAACATAGGACATGCTGTCTGTGATGCCTGGGCCGAGCAAGAGCCCGAGCGCGTCTGCGTCCAGCATTTCAATCCGGACGGCAATCACTTTTTCATGACCTACGGAGAGTTGCGCGATCGTTCCGCCTCTTTCGCCAATGCGCTCGTCGCGCTCGGCGTCGGGGCAGGAGATCGGGTAGCGCTGCTGCTGCCGCAGAGTTTCGAAACGGTCGTGGCGCATGTGGCGATCTACAAGATGGGGGCGATCGCCCTGCCGCTGGCGTTGCTGTTCGGCGCCGAGGCGCTGGAATACCGGCTGAAGGCGTCCGGTGCATCGGTGCTCGTGACCAACCGCTTCGGGCTGCGAAGGCTGCGTCCGATCAGGGATCGGCTGCCCGAACTGGCGCAGGTGATCAGCATCGATGGCGCGGAGGAGGGAGTTGCCGGTTTTGCTGATCTGGTGGCTGCGCATCCGCCTCTGTTCGATGTGGCGGATACGGGCCCGGACGATCCGGCATTGATGATCTTCACCTCGGGGACGACCGGTCCGCCCAAGGGCGTGCTGCATGGCCACCGCGTCCTTCCCGGCCACATTCCGGGCATGCAGTTCGCTCATGAGGGTTTTCCGCAGGCCGGAGACCGGCTCTGGACGCCGTCGGACTGGGCCTGGGCCGGCGGCCTTCTGAATGCGCTTCTGCCGAGCCTGATGCTCGGTGTCCCCGTCGTCTCCTCGCCGGCACAGAAGTTCGATCCGCACACAGCCTTTCGTATCATGGCCGAAATGGAGGTGCGCAATGCCTTCATTCCGCCGACGGCGCTGCGGCTGCTCAAAGCCATCGACAATCCGCGGGAGCATTACGATCTCAAGCTGCGCACCATCGGCTCGGCCGGCGAGGCGCTCGGCCGCGAAACGTTCGAATGGGCGCGGTCGGCGCTCGGCGTCAGCGTCAACGAATTCTTCGGCCAGACGGAGTGCAACTTCGTCATTTCTTCCAGCGAGGCCTTCGGCGTCAGCCGCGCCGGAGCGACCGGCAAGGCTGTCCCCGGCCATCGCGTCGCCATCGTCGATGCCGAAGGTATCGAAGTTCCTGTCGGGGAGAGCGGGCAGATCGCCATCAAGCGGCCCGATCCGGTGATGTTCCTCGGCTACTGGCAGAACGAGACGGCGACGGCGGCGAAATTCGCCAATGACTGGTTGTTGACCGGCGATATCGGCCGGCAGGATGCCGACGGCTATATTTCCTTCGTCGGCCGCGACGACGACGTCATCACCTCGTCGGGTTATCGCATCGGGCCGAGCGAGATCGAGGATTGCCTCGGCGGCCACCCCGCCGTGCAGCTTGCCGCCGCGGTGGGCAAGCCGGACGCGGTGCGAACGGAGATCGTCAAGGCTTATGTCGTCCTCGCGCCCGGCCGCGCGCCGAGCGCGGCGCTGGCGGCCGATATCCGCGAATGGGTGAAAACCCGGCTTTCCATGCATGAATATCCGCGCGAGATCGAGTTCGTCGACGCCCTGCCGCTGACGACATCGGGCAAGGTGATCCGTCGTCTGCTGCGCGAGCGGGCGGTCGCCGAAGTTAGCGCTTCGTAAGCGACAGGATTTTTTCGCGCAGCAGTTTCGCCATGTTGCGGGTGCTGCGGTACATGTGCAGCTGTGTCGCTACCTGGCGCACGTCGCGGTCGCCGTTCGGCGTCAGGCCGATGATGAGCGTGCCCATGTCCTCGCGTTCATGCCAGAAGCGGCTCATGATCGGGTGATCCGGCACGGCGCAGGAATCGGAGCGGACGACGTTGGCATCGTCGAGATGCCATTCCGTCAATTCGCCCATCAGCAGCTTGCCCGGCGAGAAGCGCGCATAGGCTTCGTCATAGGCCGTCTTCCAGGTGTAAGCCTCGCCGCCCATGATCAGCACGATCATCGAGGCGATGGCCTTGCCGTCGAGATCGATGGAGTGGATGCGCACCGCATCGACGGCCGCGAGGTTGGAGATCGCTTCGCGGGCGAAGGCGGCATGATGACGGTCGGTGACGAGTGCCGAGCGCTTCTTGCCCTTCCAGCCGCTTGCTTCAAGGGCCAGGAATTCTTCCATGCGGATGTGAACGTCGCGGGGCTGACGTGCGACGTTGTAGCTGACCTCGCCCTGGTTTTCCAAAAGCCGCCATTGCCGGCGCATTTCGCGCAGGTGCGCATTCGAGATCGTCCGCTTGAGATAGGCGAGCGCGTCGTCGTTGCTTTGAAGCATCGGGCGCCGGAAGGGATTGGCGACGCCGACGGGCAGGTTCCGCCCGATGGCGATGGCCTTGGCCATCTGGACGAAGCGGCCGTTCAGGCGCATGTCCGGCAGCACGAGCGTGGTCGGCAGATGCAGTTCCTGCCGGGCGAGGGCTTCGAAGAGATTGTCAAGCGTTTCGCCGGCGTCCTCGGCGTCGAGCAGCGGCGTGCCGAGCGGGCCGAAGGAGTTCGACCAGATGCGGATGATCGAGGGACCGATCGCAAAGCCGGGCTTGTCTATGGTGAAGGGCATCAGCAGCCGGATACGACTGCGCGTGCTGCTGTTGTCGCGCATCAGGGCCAGGCGCACCTGCCGATCCTCGAGGCGCGGCATGGCGGGCGCCAGGAAGCGGCCGGAGAAGAACACGTTCGGTTCCACGGCGCGGTTGGAAAGGAAATCCAGTTCGTCCTGCAGCTCGTAGCCGAGCTTGCCGGGATAGAGGCAGAGTTCGCGGCCGGAGCGGCCGACCTCGACCCGGGCTTCGGCTTTCGGCGTTTCGAAATGCAGCGCTGCGAGCGTGTGCGTCAGGGCGTTCACTTGGCTGTCTGTGCTTTCGGTGTAAGGAGGGCGGGCCATGATCAGAGCGCCCTCGTTGCCGATGACGCCGCCGGGCGCCGGAGGAGGGCGAATAGAGTAATGCCGAGCGCCCGTCGGACGGCGATGTGCAGGAGCAGAGCCTCGATTGCCATGGCGGCCGCGCCGGCAATGGCTGCCCCTTCGATGCCGAGATGCGGGATGAGGGCGACGTTCAGACCGATATTGGCGGCAAGCGCCGTGGCATAGAGGTAGACGCAGAGCATCTGCTTGTCTGCCATGGTCAGCAGGATTTCGGCGGGTCCGACCAGCGCTCTCGCCAAAATGCCGGCCAGCAGGATCGCCATCACGATCTGACCTTCGGTGAAGGCGGCGCCGAACAGCGAGAGCAGGAATTGACCTGCCGCCAGAACGGCGAGCCCGACGGCAAGCGCCGGAAAAAAAGACCACCGCGTCGCTTCGGTTGCGAATGCCGCAAGCTTGCCTCGATCGCCTTCGGCGATGATGGCGGCAAAGCGTGGCCCTATCGCGGCCCTGACGGCGAAGGAGACGAAGTGCACCAGCGCCATCGTCTTGGCGGCGGCGAAATAGATGGCGGTCTGATCGGGATTGAGAAATATCCCGACGACGACGACGTCCGAATTGGTGAGAAGATAACCCACGCCTTCGACCAGGAAGATCGGAAAGGCAACGGCGAGCCAGGCATTGACCTCGATAGCCCTCGCACCGCTCGGATAATGGCGGCGCAGACGGAGCGTCACGGCGAGATATTGCAGCAGGACGCTGGTAAAGGCGCCGGCCAGGGCCGCCGTCATGGCGGTGACGGCATCGCGCGGCGCGCCTGCGAGGACCGCAGCCACCATGTAGAGCAGTATCAGCGACGGGCGGATCAGGAAGGTCGGGCTCAAGGCCAGGACCGGCCAATGCTTGGCGCGGGCCGTGCCGTCCAGAACATCGCCCAGCGCGATCATCGGCACGGCAATCAGGCCGAGGAAGATCGGCATGACGTAATAATGTTCGATCGTCCCCTGAAAGGCGTAGACCAGCAGTGCGCCGATCAGTGCCAGCATGCCGGAAGCAGCGAGGACGAAAAGGCGCGCGGCCGTATTCAGGCCGCGAATGCCGGCATGATTGCCGCTGGCATCGTATTGCGGCAGAAACCGGATGATGGCGCTCGGAAAGCCGAAGCAGGCGAGATTGCCGAAGAGGATCATCAGCACCCAGACGAATACGAAGACGCCATACTCGAATCTGCCCATCAGGCGGGCAAGGACGATCTGCGACAGGAAGGCCAGGGCCGCGCCCGCGATGCGGATGGCGAAGGCTATGAGCGCCATGCGCTGCGAGACAGCCTTTTCATCCCGGCCGGAGAGAAGAGCGCCGATCCTGCGCAGATACGGCGACAGCGCTGTCCGCAACGCGGACGGCAACATTCTTTCTGCTGTTTGAAAGACCGCCATGATCGATACGCAATACTTTAAGTATGATCCCAACCTCGCGGTAGTCTTGGCAGAGGAGGGTTAAGAATAGGTTCTTCCAACACGTAAAACTGGTTCTGCCCCGGGGCTGCGGGTTGTCCTCCGCTGATGGAAAAACAGCTGTCGGTCGGTATCTCCTTGCCCCGGCGCAGGAAACGGGTGGCCGGCCGGCCGGCGGCATGCAGATATTGTCGGCTGCCGGAGGAGGACCTCATGTTCACGCTATACGACTACTTGCCGTCGCAGAATGGCTGGAAGGTCAGGGTGCTGTTCGGATTGCTCGATATTCCCTACCAGACGCGATTGGTATCGATTTTCGAAGGCGAGGGGCGCACGGAAGGCTTTCTCGATCTCAACCCGGCGGGCGGCATTCCCGTTCTCGAACTGGAGGACGGGCGCACGATCGCGGAATCGAACGCAATCCTCTGCTATGTCGCCGAAGACACGCGATTTCTGCCAGCCGACCGCTACGAGCGCGCCAAGGTCATGCAGTGGCTGTTCTTCGAGCAATATCACGTCGAACCGGTCATCGGCACGCTGCGCTTCTGGACGATGACGGGCCGGCTCGAATTGCAGGGCTCTATGGTCGAGGCGAAACGGACCGCCGCGCGCCGCGCCCTTGCAGGGCTGGAGCGCGGCGATCTTACGATCGCCGACATAGCCGTCTATGCCTATGGCCACAGGGCAGGGGATTGCGGTTTCGTCCTCACCGATTATCCCGCGCTCACGGCCTGGTTCGGTCGCGTGCGGGAGGCCATCGGTCCCGGCTATTCGATTCACCTCTACAACGACGATCCGCATTCCGCCATGTGAGAGCGGATCGCGGGGCGGCGGCCTGTCTCCGCCGGGCAGCATTCCGGGAGTCCGGATACAAAAATGCCGCCCGGAGGCGGCATTCCGTTCATTGTTCTCGACGTGCGGGCCTTACACGACCTCGCTGCTTTCGAAGGCGCCGTGGCAGTGCTTGTACTTCTTGCCCGAGCCGCAGGGGCATGCCTCGTTGCGGCCGACGCGGCCCCAGGTGGCAGGGTTCTGCGGGTCGCGATTTTCCGGCGGCACGAAGCTTTCGCTTGCAAGAGCGAACGGCGCGAATTCGTCCTCGCCGGTGGTCGCGTCGATATGACGGGCCTGCATCGGCGGGGTTTCCGGCTCCGCCGGCTGCTGCACGAGCTCGACGCGCGAAAGCTGGGCGGTGACGGCCTGGCGCAGGTTATTCAGCAGCGTCTGGAACAGCTCGAAAGCTTCAGCCTTGTATTCCTGCAGCGGATCGCGCTGGGCGTAGCCGCGGAAGCCGATAACGGAGCGCAGGTGATCGAGATTGACGATGTGCTCGCGCCAGAGATTGTCCAGCGTCTGCAGCACGATGGAGCGCTCGACATAGGTCATGATCTCGGGGCCGAAGCGTTCGGCCTTCTCGTTGGCCGCCTTGTCGGCGGCTTCCGTCAGGCGGGCGCGGATATCGTCTTCCGCGATGCCTTCTTCCTTGACCCAGTCGTGGATCGGCATGTCGAGGTCGAAGAAGTTGGCGACGGCCGTCTTCAGGCCATCGGCGTCCCACTGTTCGGCATAGGCGCGCTCGGGGATGTGCCGCGACACCAGGTCCTCGATGACTTCATGGCGCATGTCGCCGACAGTTTCGGTGAGGTCCGTAGCGTCCATCAGCTCGACGCGCTGCTCGAAGATGACCTTGCGCTGGTCGTTCAATACGTCGTCGTACTTCAGAACGTTCTTGCGGATATCGAAGTTTCGGGCTTCGACCTTCTTCTGGGCGCGTTCCAGAGCCTTGTTGATCCAGGGATGGACGATGGCTTCGCCTTCCTTGAGGCCCAGCTTCTGCAGCATGCCGTCCATGCGGTCGGAGCCGAAGATGCGCATCAGGTCGTCCTGGAGCGACAGGTAGAATTTCGAGCGGCCCGGGTCGCCCTGACGGCCGGAACGGCCGCGGAGCTGGTTGTCGATACGACGGCTTTCGTGGCGTTCGCTGGCGATGACGTAGAGGCCGCCGGCGGCCAGCGCCTTTTGCTTCAATTCCTTGATTTCCTCGGCGATCCTGGCGATGGCCGCATCGCGCTCGGGGCCGGGTTCCATCTCGTGCAGCTCGCGTTCGACGCGCATTTCCAGGTTGCCGCCGAGCTGGATATCGGTACCGCGACCGGCCATGTTGGTGGCGATCGTCACGGTGCCGGGGACGCCGGCCTGTGCGACGATATAGGCTTCCTGCTCGTGATAGCGGGCGTTCAGCACCTGGAAGTCCGAGAAGCCGCGCTTGCGCATGAGATCGGCGAGAAGTTCGGACTTCTCGATCGACGTCGTGCCGACCAGCACCGGCTGGCCGCGCTTATGGGCGTCGAGGATTTCGGTGATGATGGCGTTGTATTTCTCGGTATGCGTCCGATAGACCTCGTCGTCCTCGTCGATACGCTGGATCGGCAGGTTGGTCGGCACTTCGACCACGTCCAGGCCATAGATATTGCCGAATTCTTCCGCTTCCGTCGAGGCCGTGCCGGTCATGCCGGCAAGCTTGTCGTACATGCGGAAATAGTTCTGGAAGGTGATCTGCGCCAGCGTCTGGTTTTCCGGCTGGATCTGGACGTGTTCCTTGGCTTCCAGGGCCTGATGCTGGCCGTCCGAATAGCGGCGGCCCGGCATCATGCGGCCGGTGAATTCGTCGATGATGACGACTTCGCCGTTGCGGACGATATAGTCCTTGTCGCGCTGGAACAGCTTGTGCGCCTTGAGCGCGTTGTTGATGTGATGGACGATCGCGACGTTTTCGACGTCATAGAGCGATTCACCCTTCAGCAGTCCGGCCTCGCGCAGCATGTTTTCGAGCTTTTCCGTGCCTTCCTCGGAGAAGTTGGCGGAGCGCTGCTTTTCGTCGATCTCGTAATCTTCCTTCGCCAGGCGCGGAATGAAGGCGTCGATCGTATTGTAGAGGTCGGAGCGGTCGTCAAGCGGACCGGAGATGATGAGGGGCGTACGCGCTTCGTCGATGAGGATCGAGTCCACTTCGTCGACGATCGCGAAGTTGTGGCCGCGCTGGACCATCTGGGCGCGGTCGTACTTCATGTTGTCGCGCAGATAGTCGAAGCCGAGCTCGTTGTTGGTGCCGTAGGTGATGTCGCAGGCATAGGCTGCGTGGCGCTCCTCGTCGGACAGGCCGTGGACGATGACGCCCGTCGTCAAGCCGAGGAAGCCGTAAAGGCGGCTCATGGTGGCGCTGTCGCGCTGCGCCAGGTAGTCGTTCACCGTCACGACATGCACGCCCTTGCCGGCCAGTGCGTTCAGGTAGACCGGCAGCGTCGCGACGAGGGTCTTGCCTTCGCCGGTCTTCATTTCGGCGATGGCATTGGAATGAAGTATCATGCCGCCGATGAGCTGCACGTCAAAAGGTCGCATGCCAAGAACGCGGCGCGACGCCTCGCGGGCGACTGCGAAGGCCGGCACAAGAATATCGTCCAGCGTCTTGCCGTCTGCCAGCTGCTGGCGGAATTCAACCGTCTTGGCGGCCAGAGCTTCATCGGACAGCGCATGCATCTGCTGCTCGAGCGCATTGACGGCGGCTACTTGCGGCTGGAACGATTTGACCCGGCGGTCGTTGGACGAGCCGAACAACTTGCGGGCAATTCCACCTAGGCTGACCATGTGACTGGTCCTTTCTGAGATTTCATCCTGCCGCTTCCTGCTTTATCCACTCCCAAAAAAACGGGAGTATAGCACAAAACGGCCGGAAACTGTTCTGGACGCGAGGTTGCGTGACAGATAAGAGGGGGGTCGATTGATGTCAACGGGATTTGGCCGATACAGAAAGGCCACATTCTCCTGCTGAAGGCTTTTTCACGCCGGATTCACATCTTCGAGCCGGTCGAGACCACCGAAGGGTTATTTTATGTTGAAGTACAACAAACTTGCTGCTGCGGTTGCTTTCGCCGCAATCGTTACCTTCCAGGCTCCGGTCTTCGCGGCCGATGCCAAGGACCCCGTTGTCGCCAAGGTCGGCGATGTCGAAATCCATCAGTCCGAACTCGATCTGGCGATTGCCAACCTCGATCCGCAGCTCGGCCAGCTTCCGGACGACCAGAAGAAGGTCGCCGCGCTTTCCGCTTCGATCGACGTGAAGCTGCTGTCGCAGAAGGCTGCTGCCGAGAAGCTCGACCAGACGCCGGATTTCCAGGCCCACATGGCCTATCTGCGTGATCGCGAGCTGCACAATGCCTACTTCAAGGCCCATGTCGCCGACAAGATCACGGACGACGAAGTCAAGGCGCGCTACGACAAGGAAATCGCCGCGCTGCCGAAGCAGGAAGAAGTTCATGCCCGTCACATCCTTGTAAAGACCGAGGACGAAGCCAAGGCGATCATCAAGGAACTCGATGCCGGCAAGGACTTTGCCGAACTCGCCAAGGAAAAGTCGACCGACCCGAACAAGGCCGACGGCGGCGATCTCGGCTATTTCGGCCATGGCCGCATGGTCAAGGAATTCGAGGACGCGGCTTTCGCGCTTCCGGTCGGCACCTACACGAAGACGCCCGTCAAGACCGATTTCGGCTGGCACGTCATCAAGGTCGAAGACAAGCGCAACGCTCCTCCTCCGCCGTTCGACCAGGTCAAGGATCAGGTTCGTCAGCTCGTCATGCGCGACAAGTATCTTGAACTCCTGAACCAGGCCAAGCAGGACAGCAAGGTCGTCATCAACGACCCGGCGCTCAGCAAGGCCTATGACGATGCGCAGAAGCAGCAGGACGCAGCACCGGCCGACGATGCCGTTGCGCCTGCCGATGGTGCGGCAGCGCCCGACGCCCAGCCGCAGCAGTAAGTCACAGCAGTCAAAACCATCAGGGCCCGGATTTTCCGGGCTCTTCACTGGAGCCGGATGATTTCGGGCCGTATCGACCTGAAATCCGAATCCGCTCCGGAATCAAAGAAGCAGAGCATGATGCCGTCCGGTATCGTGCTCGTTCAGGTGGCTCTCATGTCCGGTTCCGTTTCTCCGCTCGCACCCAAAACCTTCACGGCCATGCCCGCCCTTCGCGGCGTGCGCATGACCACGGCGTCCGCCGGCATCAAGTACAAGAACCGGACCGACGTCCTGCTGATGGTCTTCGACAAGCCGGCCGCCGTCGCCGGCGTCTTCACCCGTTCGAAGTGCCCTTCGGCCCCGGTCGATTTCTGCCGTGCCAACCTGGCCCATGGCAGCGCGCGCGCTGTCGTCGTCAATTCCGGCAATGCCAATGCCTTTACCGGCCTCAAGGGCCGTCAGGCGACGGAATTGACCGCAAAGTCGGCGGCCGCGGCCGTCGGTTGCGGTGAAAACGAGGTTTACCTTGCCTCCACCGGCGTCATCGGCGAGCCGCTGGATGCCACCAAATTTGCCGGCGTGCTCGACACGATGGCGAAGGATGCGACAAGCGATTTCTGGTTCGAGGCCGCCAAGGCGATCATGACCACGGATACCTATCCGAAGGTCGCGACGCGCAGCGCCGAGATCGGCGGCGTCAAGGTCACTATCAACGGCATTGCCAAGGGCGCCGGCATGATCGCGCCCGACATGGCGACGATGCTCTCCTTCGTCGTCACGGATGCGGATATTTCCTCTTCCGTCCTGCAGACGCTGCTTTCCGAGGGCGTCGGCCCGAGCTTCAATTCCATGACGGTCGACAGCGATACCTCGACCTCGGATACGCTGATGCTGTTTGCCACCGGTGCGGCAGCGTCCGACGGGCAGGCACGCATCGACCGTGCCGACGATCCGAAGCTTGCCGCCTTCCGCACGGCACTGAACGAACTGCTGAAGGATCTTGCGATCCAGGTCGTTCGCGACGGCGAAGGCGCGACGAAGATGCTCGAAATCACCGTGACCGGCGCCGAAAGCGATGCGGCCGCCAAGCGCATCGCGCTGTCGATCGCCAATTCGCCGCTGGTCAAGACCGCGGCTGCCGGCGAGGATGCCAATTGGGGCCGTGTCGTCATGGCCGTCGGCAAGGCCGGCGAAATGGCGGATCGCGACAAACTGGCCATCTGGTTCGGCGATGTCCGCGTCGCGGTCAACGGCGAGCGCGACGCTTCCTATTCCGAGGAGGCAGCCTCGAACGTCATGAAGCGGCAGGATATTCCTGTGAAGGTCGATCTCGGGCTCGGCAGCGGTCGCGCTACGGTCTGGACCTGCGACCTTACCAAGGAATATGTTGCCATCAACGGCGACTACCGGAGCTGATATCCTGCCGATGCATGCGCATTCCACGATGAACAAGCTGCCCCTGGTACGCAGGCTCGAAGCTGTCGGCTTCCGGGCTTGGCCTGCCTCGTCCGTGCAATATGATGGCAGCTGGCAGGTGCGGCTGACGGCCGGGCATCCGTCGAAGCGGCTGAATTCGGTCGTGCCGCTCGATCCTTCGGATCATCGCGATCTCGAAATCCGCCTGGCCAAGGCGCAGCGCAAGTTCGAGGCCTATGGCAGGCCGATGGTGGTGCGCGAGACGCCGCTCGCTTCGTCGCAGCTCATCGACCTCCTGCAGGCGCGCGGCTGGACGCGGTTCGACGAGACTCTCGTCATGATCGCCGATCTGGTCGATCTGGAATTGCCGGATATGCTGGATCACCTGCCCAGCCATGATGTGGGCCGGTTTGTCGACGCCAGCCTCATCGTCGATGAGGCGGATCCCGCGTTGAAGCCGGCGCTGGCCGAAGTGGTGAGCAGCATCAAGCCGCCATCGGGGCTGTTCGTCATCGAAAATGACGACGCGGGGCCCGTGGCGACGACCCTTTGCGTGCAGGACAACGATCTTGCCGGCGTTTTGTCGGTCGCGGTTTCGCCGCAGCACCGGCGCAAGGGTCTCGGCGCAGAAATCCTGACCTCCGCGCTGCGTTGGGCGCGGATGCGCAGCGCAAAGGCCGCATGGCTTCAGGTCAGCGTCGACAATGTGCCGGCACTGGCACTCTATGCCGGCTTCGGCTTCCGCGAGGCCTACCGTTATTGTTATTGGCAACCTCCGGGGGACGCATGAGCGAAGCAGGCCGAAGAATCGTTCTCGTTGCCGCCTGCGCGCTCATCGATGCCGATGGCCGTATTCTTCTGGCCCAGCGTCCCGAAGGCAAGTCGCTTGCCGGCCTGTGGGAGTTTCCCGGCGGCAAGGTCGAGGCCGGCGAAACGCCGGAGGAGACGCTGGTGCGCGAGCTTGAGGAAGAGCTCGGAATCCAGACGAAGATTGCCTGCCTGGCGCCGCTGACTTTTGCCAGCCATACCTATGAGACCTTTCATCTGCTGATGCCGCTCTACATCTGCCGGCGCTACGAGGGAATCCCGCATGGCCGGGAAGGGCAGGCGATCAAGTGGGTGCGGCCGCAGGCCCTGCGCGACTATCCGATGCCGCCGGCCGACGAGCCGCTGATCCCGTTTCTGCAGGATCTGCTTTAGAATTGCCATTTCGGCGGCCGAGCGCCTCGCCGAAAACGACAGATGTCAGATTTCCTTGAATCGAAAGTTCGATTGCGCCAGCTGATCGAGACTTTTTGCGGCAGAATCCCTCGACGCCAGATGAGGAGAGCTCCCCTTCGGTGTTTGACGCAGTAGTTCCGTCAACAGGTCTGCCTGTCTGGCCGAATGTCGGCTGATCGTTTCCAGATGTTCGAGCAGCACGCCGAAGGCGATGATCAGCAGGCCGCCAAGCGTGCCCGAAACGGCGTCGGGCAACACGGCAAGAAGGCTGTCCATGCCTCCGGCAAAGAGCGTGACGACAATGGCCAGGATCGCAAAACCGACAACCAAGCCGCCCGCGACTTTAAGCAACCCCGCCATGCACTCGTCCCCCTGATCTATGCTACCCGCGTTCGTTTCATACGTCACATCGGGGGACCGTGCGTCAAGTTCAATCCTGTGGTGTGTCGTTATAATTTATCTTCTTCCGGCTGTCTTCGGGGAGGAGCGCTGGCGCCGGACGGCAGGCTGGATCCTATGGGCGTCCGCAGCGCAACATTTCATATGTCCGAGACCGACACTCGGCAAATATGGTTAATAGAAATTAGCCATATGAAATCAATTCCATAGCGCGAATCGAATACTGTCCCGGAATTTTACGTCTCATTAATTTGCATGTGGATATTAAGGGATCGTTTATGACCTTCTGGCATTGAATGCTCTCAATCAAGCAGTTGTTGGGTGCGTTGAAGAAGGCTTGACATAATGGACGACGATTTCTGGAAAGCTGTTCAGGAGAAAGAGCAGTCTTATTCCACGTCGCGCAGGACGGGCGCGTTGAATATCGCTCTGCTGTTCGGCACGGCGGCGGTCGCGCTTTCGCTTATTCTTACGCCGATGCTCTCCGACAAATCGAAGTCTCGCGTGCTGGCAAGCGCGCCGGAGATTGACAATATTACCACGGGTTCGATCCCGCAGACGGAAAACGGCAAGCGTTATACGATCCGCCGCAGCGTTCTGCAGCAGGAGCCGGGTTCGGTCTGCGTCGTTCAGGGATATGGCGCCGACAGCGGTTGCCAATAGTACATGAGCATAGCCTGCCGGATGCCATGACGAGCATCGGATTCATCTGTTGTCCAATGCTGGGAGCTCCGAGCTTATGCGTTCCGTAAGGCGTATTTTCAGTGACAAGACCGGTGCGACGGTCATCGAATATGGTCTCATCGCCGCCTTGATGTCGGCGGCGATCATCAGCGGCATCGGCGCCTTCGGCGGAAGCCTGTCGAGCGTGTTCAACACGCTGTCCAACACGATGGAAAATTCGGCCGCGTCGCAGAACTGATTGGGCTTGCGACCGGGCCGGGCGTGGCTTGCCGGCTAAAGCAATTCCAGGAAAAGCACACAGCGGCTTTCCGCCCGCAATCGTATACAAACCGTAATCGCATACAAACAAAGAGATAGAGCGGTTTTGCGAATCCGTGCGATGCGGAACCGCTCTATTGTTTCAGCTTGTGCTCTTCGACCTTGAGCGCATCGGCCAATCGCGCCTTGGCCGAACCCGGCCGCAGCGGCTTCTGCTGGCTTTCATGCGGCGTCCAGCCTGACAGGTAGATGATCGAGAACGTCGCCCTGATCCGGCCGTCCGGATCGGAATAGCGTTCGGCATAGAGTTCGGCCGCGCGCAGGAAAAAAGCGCGCGTCAGCGGCTTGCGGCTGCGGTCGACGAGCGGGTTGGTCATGCCCATGGCGCGCAGGTCGCGCATCAGCGCGAACAGATTGTCATAGCGCACTGTGTAGGTTTCGGAGTCGATGACGGGCAGGGTAAAGCCTGCACGCTGCAGGAGACCGCCGACGTCGCGGACGTCGGCAAAGGGGATGACGCGCGGGCTGGCACCGCCCGTCAGCTCGATCTCGGTCGCGAGCAGAACGTCGCGCAATTCCTGCAGCGTTCCGGAGCCGGGAATCGCCGCCAGGAAAAGACCGTCCGCCTTCAGCGCCCGGCGGATTTGAATGAAGACGCCGGGCGTGTCGTTGGTGACATGCAGGTTGAGGGGCGAAAGCACGAGATTGACGGAATCCGCCTCCAGCGGCAGTTCCTCCTGCGGTGCCTCGATAAGGGTCTCATCGGGAGCGGCAAAGCCCAGCTCGCTTTCCATCCTTCTCAAATGCCCGATCTTGCCGGTCGCCAGAGCCAGGCGTGCAGCGATGCCGGTCGCGCCGTGCAGCTCGACCGCCTCATCGAAACGGCGCTCGGTCACGGCCAGCCGTTCCGCCAGTTCGCGCCCGGCAATATCCAGCAGAAAAGCCGCCTTCGGATCGCCCTGTCTCAATGCCCGTCGTTTGCGGGCCGAAAGCAGCGATTGGTCGAACACGATTTCCATGGCGATTTCCTGCGATATCATCAATTGGGCGAGATGTCGGGCATGCGTGTTTTCCCTTCGCAAAGCCTGCGGGAAAAAGCTAGTGTCAATCATATGGGAATGATGGGGCACGAAATCACCTTATCCATGCTGGGTGCCTGGCTGAAGAAGCCCTTGCTGGCGCTTGCCGATCTCGTCTATCCGCCCGCCTGTCCGGGGTGCGGGGTTTCGGTCGGGGCGCATCGCGGCCTCTGCCCGGCCTGCTGGTCCGATATCCGCTTCATCGAACGGCCCTATTGCGAGGTTCTGGGCAGCCCGTTCTCCCATGATCTCGGCGAGGGCATTCTCAGCGCCGAGGCCATCGCCGATCCGCCCGTCTTCGACCGCCTGCGCTCCGCCGCCATTCATGACGGCATCGTGCGCGATCTCGTTCTCAGCCTGAAATACCGCGATCGCACCGATCTCGCGCCGATGATGGCCGGCTGGATGCTGCGCGCCGGCGATGGGATGGTCGAGACCTGCGATGCGATCATTCCGGTGCCGCTGCACCGCGCGCGGCTGTTTGCGCGGAAATACAATCAGGCGGCCGAACTTGCCCGCCACGTCGCCCGCCTGTCGGGAAAGCCGCTGCTGGCGACGGCGCTCCTGCGCGTCAAGCGCACGAGCCGGCAGGTCGGCCTCGGGGCCAAGGCGCGACAGGACAATGTGCGCGGCGCTTTCGCCGTCTCGGAGCACCGGGCGGCGGATCTGTTCGGCCGGCGCATCGTTCTGGTCGACGACGTCTATACCACCGGCGCAACGGTTGCGGCGGCAACGCGGGCCCTGAGAAAAGCAGGCGCCGCCGATGTCACGGTTTTGACCTTTGCAAGGGTCGTCGGCCATCTTATATGACAATCGATATAGGCTTTTCCGGAGTGGAGCATGGCATCCGTCGTTATCTACACGCGTGAATTCTGCGGCTATTGCGCCCGCGCGAAATCGCTGCTCGAATCCAAGGGCGTCGATTATGTCGAACACAACGCAACCTATTCGCCCGAACTGCGGCAGGAGATGATCGCCAAGGCGAAGGGTGCCTCGACCTTCCCGCAGATCTTCATCAACGGCGAGCATGTCGGCGGCTGCGACGATATCCATGCGCTCGACCGCGCCGGCAAGCTCGACCCGATGCTGTCGGCCTGACCTGTCCTGACGAGGGAGAAAACGATGAGCTTCAAGGCTGCCGCCATCCAGATGTGCTCCGGCGTCGATCCGGTGAAGAACGCGGCCGACATGGCGCGTCTGGTGCGCGATGCCGCATCGCAGGGTGCGATCTATGTGCAGACGCCCGAGATGACGGGCGCGGTGCAGAAAGACCGGCCGGCCTTGCGGGCCGTCCTGCGTGACGAGGCCAGCGATATCATCGCCAAGACGGCATCCGAGCTGGCGAAGGAACTCGGCATATACCTTCACATCGGCTCGACCGCCATTGCGCTCGATGATGGCAAGATCGCCAATCGCGGCCTTCTTTTCGGTCCCGAGGGCAAACTCATCAACCGTTACGACAAGATCCACATGTTCGATGTCGATCTCGACAATGGCGAGAGCTGGCGCGAAAGCGCCGCCTACCGGCCGGGATCGGAAGCGCGCATCGTATCATTGCCTTTTGCCGAGCTCGGTTTTTCCATCTGCTACGATGTGCGCTTTCCGCAGCTCTTCCGCGCCCAGGCCGTTGCCGGCGCCGAGGTGATGACGGTGCCCGCCGCCTTCACGAAGCAGACCGGCGAGGCGCATTGGGAAATCCTGCTGCGCGCCCGCGCCATCGAAAACGGCATGTTCGTCATCGCCGCCGCGCAGGCCGGCAAGCATGAGGACGGCCGCGAAACCTTCGGCCATTCGATGATCATCGATCCCTGGGGCAAGGTGCTGGCTTCGGCCGGCGGCAGCGGTGAGGCGGTCATTGTCGCCGACATCGACGTTGCTGCGGTGAAAGCAGCTCATGACAAGATCCCGAACCTGAAGAATGCGCGCGAATTTTCGCTGGAGAAGATCGCGACGCCGGCGGCTGGAGGCGTCGCTGCTTGATCCGTTATTCGCTTAGCTGTGACAATGCCCACGAATTCGAGGGCTGGTTTTCCGAAAGCGCCGATTTCGACCGTCAGGTTGCAAGCGGTTTTCTGACCTGTCCTGTGTGCAATTCGGCTACTATCTCCAAGCTTCTGATGGCACCCTCGGTTTCGACGGCGCGCAAGAAGGACGAGATGCAGACGCTCGCCATGGATGCCGCCCGCAAGGAGGCGCTGGTCAAGCTCAAGGAGGCTGTCGAGACCATCAGGTCCAATGCCGAGGACGTCGGCACGAAATTTCCGGAAGAGGCTCGCAAGATCCATTACGGCGAGGCGGACGCGCGCGGGATCATCGGCAGGGCGACGCCGGACGAGGCGCAAGCATTGGTCGAGGAAGGTATCGAGATCGCCGCTATTCCCGTACTGCCCGACGATATCAATTGATGTCGCGTGGCGTCGGCAAACGAGCCGGACGCCGCCCGCACCGTTCATATTGGCAGTCTAAGCCTGTTTTAACGCCTTATCGGGGCGATCAGCTCAGGTTTGGCCGCTTCGCCAGCAGCATATAATTGACGTCCATGTCCTTCGAAAGATTCCAGCGGTCCTGCAGCGGCGAATAGAAGACGCCGGTGCGGGCGATGATGTCGAGGCTGTTTGCGGCAAGCGGCTTTTCGATTTCCTCCGGGCGCACGAGCTTTTCATATTGATGGGTTCCGCGCGGCAGCCAGCGCAGCACGTTTTCCGCCGCGAAGATGGCGAGGGCGGCGGCCTTCATGGTGCGGTTGATGGTCGCAACGAACATCAAGCCGCCGGGGCGCACCATTTTCGCGCAGGTCGACAGGAAGAATTCGACGTCGGCGACGTGCTCGACCACTTCCATGTTCAGCACGATATCGAAGGTCTCGCCGGCCTCGGCCAGCTGTTCGGCGGTGACGGCGCGGTAGTCGACGGGAACGCCGGACGCGTTCGCATGCGTCGAGGCAATGCCGATGTTCTTTTCCGAAGGGTCGGCGCCGACGACGCTCGCGCCCATGCGGGCCACCGGCTCGGACAAGAGGCCGCCGCCGCAGCCGATATCGAGCACGCGCAGGCCTTCCAGCGGCCGGCTGCTCTTCGGGTCTCGGCCGAAGTTTTCGCAGGCGCGGTCGCGGATATAGGCGAGGCGCACCGGATTGAACTTGTGCAGTGGCTTGAACTTGCCGGTCGGGCTCCACCATTCGGCCGCCATGGCGGAAAAACGGTCCACTTCGCTCTGGTCGATCGTGCTCTTTGCCGTTTCGCTCATGGCTTGCTCCGTGATTTGCGCCGTTCCGCGGTTCGGATGACCGCTGGCGATATTTCTGGTCCGAGATGTGAAGTCGGACGATCGGCGTGCGATGTCAAGGGCTGCGGCTTTCGATCACCTGTGGGGTATTGCGCCGGGGGAGGCGCGAATTGCGATGCCGAGGTTGACAGGGAGGTATCGTATGGCCGATCTATCGCCCGGGCTGTCAAAATGGACTTTCAGAACCGGGATCTATTCCGATCGACCGGCTTGGAGAGGAGTTCCTCATGAGACCATTCCGTCTCGCGACCGCTATCGCCATTGGCTGTCTGGCGGTCGGCCATGCAAACGCCGGAGACGGCAAGGGGTTTCGCCTGACGATCGATGGCGTCAATGTCGGCATCAATCCCGGCGATGCGCTCGACGTTACCCTCAAGGATGGCCGCAAGCTTGCCGTGGAACTGCAGCGCAGCGAATCCGTAACCTTCGCCGGCGGCAAGTTTTCCTTCGATCATGATGGCAAGTTTACCGTCGCGAAGACCGATCTTGGCGGCGGCGTGCAGCAATATGCATTGTTGACGCCGATCGGCACCGGCATCGTCGTACAGGAATACAAGGGCCTCAACCCGACCGGCATCACCGATTTCGTGCTGCAGCAGATGGTGCAGGAAAGCATCAGCGGCGGCGCCAAGATGACCAAGGAGGCGACGGAGCGCACGCTTCCGAGCGGCACAGTGCTGAAGGGCGTGAAGGCCGAGACGACCACGGACAACGACGTCATGGACTACGAGATCGTCGCGACCGGGCGGCCGGAGGGCGGCGTGCTCGTCGCCACCTTCCTGAACAAGCAAAATATCCCCAAGGAAGGCACCATTCTGGACAAGCTTTGGTCGAGTCTGAAAGTGGAGTTTTAAGGGATAGTTTTAGGCGAATCGGGCCGCTGATGCTATTGCACCCGCCTGACAAACTCGCTAAGAGACGGCCCCATTGGGATCACGCTTTTCCGGCTACCGAACTGGAAGGGCGATTTTGCATGTCGGGCTTTCCGCATTCGGCCGCCCGGCACAGGGTACTGGTAGAGGCACATGGCACGCATTGTGATGAAATTCGGCGGAACCTCCGTCGCGGATCTGGACCGTATCAGGAATGTCGCACGCCATGTGAAACGCGAAGTCGATGCCGGCCATGAGGTCGCGGTCGTCGTTTCCGCCATGTCCGGCAAGACCAACGAACTGGTCGGCTGGGTACAGAACATGCCGAAAGTGGCCGGTGCCGATCATTCGATCTACGATGCGCGCGAATATGACGCCGTGGTCGCCTCGGGTGAGCAAGTCACCTCCGGCCTGTTGGCGATCGCGCTGCAGGCCATGGGTGTCAACGCCCGCTCCTGGCAGGGCTGGCAGATCCCGATCCGCACCGACAACGCGCACGGCGCGGCCCGCATTCTCGACATCGACGGCGAGGACATGGTCCGCCGCATGAAGGACGGTCAGGTCGCCGTCGTTGCCGGTTTCCAGGGCCTCGGTCCGGACAACCGCATCGCGACGCTCGGCCGTGGCGGCTCCGACACCTCGGCCGTTGCGATCGCCGCTGCCGTCAAGGCCGACCGCTGCGACATCTATACCGACGTCGACGGCGTCTATACGACCGATCCCCGTATCGAGCCGAAGGCGCGCCGCCTGAAGAAGATCGCTTTCGAGGAAATGCTCGAAATGGCCTCTCTCGGCGCCAAGGTGCTGCAGGTGCGCTCGGTCGAGCTGGCCATGGTCTTTAAGGTCCGCACCTTCGTGCGCTCTTCTTTCGAGGATCCCGATGCTCCGGGCATGGGCGATCTGCTCAACCCGCCCGGAACGCTGATTTGTGACGAGGATGAAATCGTGGAACAGGAAGTAGTCACCGGCATTGCCTATGCCAAGGATGAGGCCCAGATCTCGCTGCGCCGTCTTGCCGACCGGCCGGGCGTTTCCGCCGCCATCTTCGGGCCGCTGGCCGAAAACCACATCAATGTCGACATGATCGTCCAGAACATTTCGGAGGACGGCTCCAAGACCGACATGACCTTCACGGTTCCTTCCGGCGATGCGGAGAAGGCGCTGCGCGTGCTCGGCGAAAACAAGGAAAAGATCGGCTACGACGTCGTCCAGAGCGAATCAGGCCTGGTCAAGGTGTCGGTCATCGGCATCGGCATGCGCTCGCATGCAGGCGTGGCTGCGACCGCTTTCCGGGCACTTGCCGAAAAAGGCATCAACATCAAGGCGATTACGACGTCGGAAATCAAGATTTCCATCCTGATCGACGGTCCTTATGCAGAACTCGCAGTCAGGACTTTGCATTCCTGCTACGGTCTGGATAAGAGTTGATTCAGGACTGCTGACGACGGACCGTGACGGAGGCGAGTTTCGGCCGGCCCTGACGTGGGCAAGACAGGCATGACATCTTGATTCGGGAGCTAGTGGCGCAATGAGAGACCTATCCGGCGGTCCACGCGTTCTGCTCAAGCGGCTACGCGAGCTAATGGCGGAGCCGCTGGAGCCGCAGGAGCGCCTTGACCGAATCGTGCGGCAGATTGCCAGCAACATGGTCGCCGAGGTTTGCTCGGTCTATGTGCTGCGCGCCGACGGCGTGCTCGAACTCTACGCCACCGAAGGCCTCAACAAGGAGGCCGTGCACCTTTCGCAATTGAAGATGGGACAGGGTCTGGTCGGCACGATCGCCGCCTCCGCCCAGCCGCTCAACCTTTCGGACGCGCAATCGCATCCCGCTTTCCGCTACCTGCCGGAAACCGGCGAAGAGATTTACCATTCCTTCCTCGGCGTGCCGATTTTGCGCACCGGCCGCTCGCTCGGCGTTCTCGTCGTCCAGAACAAGGCGAGCCGCACCTATCGCGAGGAAGAGCTGGAAGCGCTCGAGACGACGGCGATGGTGCTCGCCGAGATGATCGCCACCGGCGAGCTGAAGAAGATCACCAAGCCCGGCCTGGAGCTCGATCTCACCCGCTCGGTCACTATCGACGGCGACAGCTACAACGAGGGCATCGGCCTCGGCTATGTCGTGCTGCACGAGCCGCGCATCGTCGTCACCAACCTGCTGAACGAAGATACCGACAAGGAAATCGGCCGCCTGGCCGGCGCGCTTGGCTCGCTGCGTATTTCGATCGACGACATGCTGTCGCGCCGTGACGTATCCATGGAAGGCGAGCATCGCGAGGTGCTGGAAACCTACCGGATGTTCGCGCACGACCAGGGTTGGGTGAGAAAGCTCGAGGAAGCCGTCCGCAACGGTCTGACCGCCGAAGCGGCGGTGGAAAAAGTGCAGAGCGATACCAAGGCGCGCATGATGCGCCTGACCGATCCCTATCTGCGCGAGCGCATGCACGATTTCGAGGATCTGGCGAACAGGTTGCTCAGGCAGCTCATCGGCTATTCCGGCCGCACCAGCGCCGAAGGCTTCCCGAACGATGCGATCATTTTCGCCCGCGCCATGGGGGCTGCGGAACTGCTGGATTATCCGCGCGCCAATATCCGGGGCCTGGTGCTGGAAGAAGGCGCGGTCACGAGCCACGTCGTCATCGTCGCGCGCGCCATGGGCATTCCCGTCGTCGGGCAGGCAACGGGCATCGTCGCGCTGGCGGAAAACGGCGATCCGGTCATCATCGATGGCGACGGCGGCCATGTTCATCTGCGGCCTATGGCCGATCACCAGCGTTCCTATGAGGAGAAGGTGCGGTTCCGCGCCCGCCGGCAGGAGCAGTTCCGTGCCTTGCGCTCGGTCGAGCCGGTCACGAAGGACGGGCAGCGCATTTCGCTGCTGATGAATGCCGGGCTGCTGGTCGACTTGCCGCAGCTTGCCGAATCGGGCGCCGAGGGGATCGGCCTGTTCCGTACCGAGCTGCAGTTCATGATCGCCTCGACCATGCCGAAGGCGGATGAGCAGGAGGCGTTCTATCGCAACGTCATGAAGCAGGCGGGCGGGCGCGTCGTCACCTTCCGGACGCTCGACATCGGCGGCGACAAGGTCGTTCCCTATTTCCGGGCGCATGAGGAAGAGAATCCCGCGCTCGGCTGGCGCGCCATCCGTCTATCGCTCGACCGCCCTGGCCTGCTGCGTACGCAGCTCAGGGCCATGCTGAAGGCCGCGGCCGACAGCGAGCTGAAGATGATGGTGCCGATGGTCACGGAAGTCTCCGAGATCAGGGCGGTGCGCGAGCTCCTGCAGAAGGAAGTGCAGCATCTCTCGCGCTTCGGTCACGGCCTGCCGCGCAAGCTGCAGTTCGGCGCGATGCTGGAGGTGCCGGCGCTGCTGTGGCAGCTGGACGAGTTGATGGCCGAAGTCGATTTCGTCTCGGTCGGCTCCAACGATCTGTTCCAGTTTTCGATGGCGGTGGATCGCGGCAACGCCCGCGTGTCGGATCGTTTCGATCCGCTCGACCGCCCGTTCCTGCGCATCCTGCGCGACATCGTGCGCGCCGGCGAGCGCAACAAGACGCCGGTGACGCTGTGCGGAGAGCTGGCAGGCAAGACGATCTCGGCCATGGCCCTGCTCGGCATCGGCTTCCGTTCGGTCTCGATGTCGCCGGCCTCGATCGGTCCGGTCAAGGCGATGCTGCTCGGGCTCGATCTGCAGGCTCTCTCCACGGTCATGGAGGAGGCGCTGAACGACAAGCAGCCGACGGCCTCGATGCGCGAAATTCTTGTAAGCTTTGCCGAAAGCCACAATATTCCCCTTTAGCGCGTGATCCCGAAGAACACGAAGCGGTTTCCGGACAGGATCATGCGCACTACATCAGACATAATAAGAAGAATTGGAGTTCAGGGTGGCGAAGCTCCCCATTGAAAAAATGCGCGAGTTGGAACGCCGGTTCGGCGAGATCGAGGCGCGCATGTCCGCAGGTCCGGCCGCGGATGTCTATGTGAAGCTTGCTTCCGAATATTCCGAACTGCAGCCGGTCGTCACCAGGATCCGCGACTACGAGCGGGCTGTCGCCGAGGCGGCCGATCTCGAGTCCATGCTTTCCGACAAGTCGGTCGACCGCGAGATGCGCGATCTTGCCGAGATGGAACTGCCCGAGGTCAAGGAGCGCATCGAGACGCTGGAAAAGGATATCCAGATCGAGCTCCTGCCGAAGGACGCCGCCGACGAGAAGAGCGCGATCCTCGAAATCCGCGCCGGCACGGGCGGCTCCGAAGCGGCCCTTTTCGCAGGCGACCTTTTTCGCATGTATGAGCGTTTCGCCGCCAGCAACGGCTGGAAGGTGGACGTGCTTTCGGCCAGCGAGGGCGAAGCCGGCGGTTTCAAGGAAATCATCGCCACGATCAGCGGCAAGGGTGTGTTTTCCCGGCTGAAATTCGAATCCGGCGTGCATCGCGTGCAGCGCGTGCCGGAAACCGAGGCCAGCGGCCGTATCCATACCTCTGCGGCAACTGTCGCCGTGCTGCCGGAGGCCGAGGAAATCGATATCGAAATCCGGCCCGAGGATATCCGCATCGACACCATGCGCTCTTCGGGCGCCGGCGGCCAGCACGTCAATACGACGGACTCGGCCGTGCGCATCACCCATATTCCCTCGGGTATCGTGGTGACGAGTTCGGAAAAGTCGCAGCACCAGAACCGTGCGAAGGCAATGCAGGTGCTGCGTTCTCGCCTGTTCGACATGGAGCGCCAGCGCGCCGACAGCGAGCGGTCCGCCGACCGCAAGAGCCAGGTCGGCTCCGGCGACCGCTCCGAGCGCATCCGCACCTACAATTTCCCGCAGGGCCGTGTCACCGATCACCGCATCAACCTGACGCTCTACAAGCTCGACCGGATGATGGTCGGCGAGATCGACGAGGTGGTCGATGCGCTCCTGGCGGATTACCAGGCGAGCCAGCTTGCCCAGCTTGGCGAACAGGCATGAGCGGCGGGCAGGGGCCGACGGTATCCGGACTCCTGCAGGAGATGCGTGCCCGTTTTGTCGAGGCCGATCTCGACGATCCCGCGACCGAGGCGCGTATTCTCGCCTGTGGTCTCCTGCATCTTTCCTCCACAGAGCTGGTTACGCGCGGTTCCGAGCCTGTCTCTCCGGGCGATGAGGCGGCGGTGCGGGCCGCGATCGCCCGCCGGCTCGACCACGAGCCTGTTCACCGGATTCTTGGCGAGCGGGAGTTCTACGGCCTGCCCTTGCGCCTCTCGGCGGCGACATTGGAGCCGCGGCCCGATACCGAAATTCTCGTCGATACGATGCTGCCGCATGTGCGGCGCCTTGAAACGAGGCTTGGCAGTCTCCACATACTGGATCTAGGAACGGGAACCGGAGCCATCTGTCTTGCGCTGCTTCGCGAATGTCCGCAAGCCACGGGTGTCGGTTCCGATATTTCCAGCGAGGCGCTGGAAACTGCTCGCGGGAACGCTGAGCGAAATGGCCTGGCGGCGCGGTTCAGCACGGCGCATGGCAGCTGGTTTGACGCCATCCACGAACGTTTTCATGTGATTGTCTCAAATCCGCCCTATATTGCGTCCAGTGTCATTTCCACTCTCGCTCCAGAAGTAAAGGATTTCGATCCTCCCGCGGCCCTTGACGGAGGCCTTGATGGGCTGGATGCATATAGGGCGATCGCAAAGGATGCGACGCGGTTTCTGCACCCGGGCGGCATGATAGGGGTGGAGATCGGTTACGATCAGCGTGAGACGGTGACTTCCGTTTTTGAAGGAGCAGGATTTTCCCTTGTCGAAGCGGTTCGTGACTACGGCCAGAACGACCGGGTCCTTGTGTTTGAATTTCAACATTAACGCGACATTGTGCAGCAGATTTGTGGAACCCCTGTTGTTATCGCAAAGAAAAAGCTTGGATTTCCCGAGGAAGCAATATAGGTTGCCCTCACGCGTTGGGCGGCTGGGAATGGGTGAAACGATTCGCCTGTCTTGGACAGCCTCGGGGATCCGCTCTTTGGTAAGAGTGTCAAAGGTTGAAGATAACCCAATGCGTGATCAGTTTAATCTGACGTAGTCGAGCGGCAGACCGGCGCCAAAGCGCAGTTTGCTTGCGGCACGCAGGCCCTGGTTCTGGAGTGTCCAGACCGCGGCGGCAGGTGTCGTGTATGATTTTATCCCAACGAAGAGAATTCAGGTGAAGGATCTATGAGGCCAGGACAGCAAAACAAGCGCGGTCGGGGGCGTGGTAACAACAACGGCGGCGGCGGTGGAAATAACAACAACAATTTCAACCGCAAAGGCTCTAACCCGCTGACCAGGACTTACGACAGCTCCGGTCCCGACGTGAAGATCCGCGGAACCGCGCAGCATATCGCCGAAAAATACGCAGCCCTGGCTCGCGATGCGCAGAGCTCCGGCGACCGCGTCATGGCTGAAAACTACCTGCAGCATGCCGAGCATTACAATCGGATCATTGCCAGCGCCCAGGCGCAGATGCAGGAGCGCTATCAGCGCGACGAGCACCACAATTACAATGACCGCGACGCTGCCGACCGCGACATCGACGATATCGATGCGCAGGAGATCGACGATCAGCCGCAGATGGCCCAGCCCGCGGCTCGCCCGCAGCCTGCGCCGGCCGTCGCCGCACCGGCTCCCGAGCCCGAAGTCATCGACGGAACCGGCCCCCAGCCGGTGATCGAAGGCATTCCGGCCGAAGTCGCCATCGAAGAAGAGACGCCTGCGGTGGCTGCCACGGAGCGCCAACCGCGCCGTCGCAGCACCGGCAACCGTCCGCGTCGCCAGCCGCGCCGCAATGCTGCCGCGGCCGATGGAGAAGGTCAGGGCGAAGCCGCTTCGGACCAGGCTCCGGCTCTGGCGGAAGCCGCCTCGGAATAAGGCTTTGCGCTTCCTCGTCGAGGAAACGGCTAAACCTGTACGACACCGTAGCGAAAATGGCGGCTTGATGCCGCCATTTTCTTTTTTTGTCCGAACCGATGGTCGCGTTTCCGGAGCGGCGGCGATCTCTAAAATCCGCGGATACGAATGGGACGATCATCGCCGCTTTTTCCCCTCCGCAGCCCTTTAAACTCTCCAAATACCCTCCCATATTCTCCTCAGTTGCCTTGCCGCAAATCTCAATGGCGGAAAGGCGGGCCTGCCTCTTGAGGGGGCTCAATCTCGAACATCGATCTGCGCCGGTCAGGGCAGAACGATTCATGGAGGTATAGATATGAATATTGAAAAATACTCCGAGCGGGTGCGCGGTTTCCTGCAATCCGCCCAGACGAATGCGCTTGCACAGGGCAATCAGCAGTTTACTCCCGAACATGTATTGAAGGTGCTGCTGGACGACGATCAGGGCATGGCTTCCTCGTTGATCGAGCGCGCCGGCGGCGATGCCAAGGCTGCCCGCCTTGCCAACGATGCCGCTCTTGCCAAGCTGCCGAAGGTTTCCGGGGGTGACGGTCAGGTCTATCTCTCGCAGCCGCTCGCCAAGGTGTTTGCCACCGCCGAAGACGCTGCGAAGAAGGCCGGGGACAGTTTCGTCACCGTCGAACGCCTCTTGCAGGCTTTGGCGATCGAGCCCACCGCTTCCACCTCGGCAAGCTTGAAGAAGGCAGGCGTAACGCCCGTTGCCCTCAATCAGGTCATCAACGATATCCGCAAGGGCCGCACGGCGGACTCCGCCAATGCCGAGCAGGGTTTCGATTCCCTGAAGAAATATGCCCGTGACCTCACCGCCGAGGCTCGCGAAGGCAAGCTCGATCCTGTGATCGGCCGCGACGACGAAATCCGCCGCACGATCCAGGTTCTCTCCCGCCGCACCAAGAACAATCCCGTGCTCATCGGCGAGCCCGGCGTCGGCAAGACGGCGATCGTCGAAGGCCTGGCGCTGCGCATCGTCAATGGCGACGTGCCGGAATCGCTGAAGGACAAGAAGCTGATGGCGCTCGACATGGGCGCCCTGATTGCCGGCGCGAAGTTCCGCGGCGAGTTCGAAGAGCGGCTGAAGGCCGTGCTCAACGAAGTGCAGTCGGAAAACGGCGAGATCATCCTGTTCATCGATGAGATGCACACGCTGGTCGGTGCCGGCAAGGCCGATGGCGCCATGGATGCGTCGAACCTTCTGAAGCCTGCCCTTGCGCGCGGCGAGCTGCACTGCGTCGGCGCGACCACGCTCGACGAATACCGCAAGCATGTCGAGAAGGACCCCGCTCTCGCACGCCGCTTCCAGCCCGTCATGGTCGAAGAGCCGACGGTCGAGGATACGATCTCGATCCTGCGTGGCCTGAAGGAAAAGTACGAGCAGCATCACAAGGTCCGCATCGCCGATGCGGCGCTGGTGGCCGCCGCGACGCTGTCGAACCGCTACATCACCGACCGCTTCCTGCCGGACAAGGCCATCGACCTGATGGACGAGGCCGCGGCGCGCCTGCGCATGCAGGTGGATTCCAAGCCGGAAGAGCTCGATGAGCTCGACCGCCGCATCATCCAGCTGAAGATCGAGCGCGAAGCGTTGAAGAAGGAGACCGATCAGGCCTCGGCCGATCGGCTGAAGCGGCTGGAGACCGAACTTACCTCGCTGGAAGAGGAAGCCGATGCGCTGACGGCGCGCTGGCAGGCCGAAAAGCAGAAGCTGGGTCTTGCCGCCGATCTGAAGAAGCAGCTCGACGATGCCCGCAACGAATTGGCGATCGCCCAGCGCAAGGGTGAATTCCAGCGTGCCGGCGAGCTTGCCTATGGCGTGATCCCCGATCTGGAGAAAGAGCTCCACGCCGCGGAAGAGCAGGACAATGCCCGCGATTCCATGGTGCAGGAGGTCGTCACCGCCGACAACATCGCCCAGGTCGTTTCCCGCTGGACCGGAATTCCCGTGGACAAGATGCTGGAAGGCGAGCGCGACAAGCTGCTCAGGATGGAAGACGAGCTGGCAAAGTCGGTCGTCGGTCAGGGCGATGCCGTTCAGGCGGTCTCGCGTGCCGTTCGCCGCTCTCGCGCCGGCCTGCAGGATCCGAACCGGCCGATCGGCTCGTTCATCTTCCTCGGCCCGACCGGTGTCGGCAAGACGGAGCTGACCAAGGCGCTTGCCCGCTTCCTCTTCGACGACGATACGGCCATGGTGCGTATCGATATGTCCGAGTACATGGAGAAGCATTCCGTGGCCCGGCTGATCGGTGCTCCTCCCGGCTATGTCGGCTATGAGGAAGGCGGTGCGCTGACGGAAGCCGTCCGCCGCCGGCCCTATCAGGTCGTGCTGTTCGACGAGATCGAGAAGGCGCATCCCGATGTCTTCAACATCCTGCTCCAGGTTCTGGACGACGGACGCTTGACGGACGGGCAGGGCCGCACGGTCGACTTCCGCAACACGATGATCATCATGACCTCCAACCTGGGCGCCGAATATCTGACGCAGTTGAAGGACGGCGATGACAGCGATCAGGTACGCGAGCAGGTGATGGAAGTGGTCCGGTCGCATTTCCGGCCCGAATTCCTCAACCGTATCGATGAGATCATCCTGTTCCACCGCCTGAAGCGCGATGAGATGGGCGCGATCGTCGATATCCAGCTGGAGCGGCTGTTGAAGCTGCTGTCGGAGCGCAAGATCACGCTCGAGCTCGATGAAGACGCGCGCAACTGGCTCGCCAACAAGGGGTACGATCCGGTCTATGGCGCAAGGCCTCTGAAGCGGGTGATCCAGAAATATGTCCAGGATCCGCTCGCCGAGCAGATCCTTTCCGGGCAGATTCCGGACGGTTCCGTCGTGAGGGTCACCAGCGGCTCGGACCGGTTGTTGTTCCGCCCGCGTCAGGCCGTGAACGAAGCGGCCTGAGCCGGAATGGCCAAATAGCATTGCGGATGGCGGCCTTCGGGCCGCCATTTTGCTGTCGGCGGTGGCGATGCGGGGCCTCGCCGCTGACCCGCGGGCTCATGACGCCTGAGAATACATATCATTCTTGCCGAAGCGGTGAGGTACTATCACGAAAGCGGCAGGCCGTTTCGGCTACTTGCTGGCGATCTGCTTCGACTTGTCGTCGCTGAGCAGCGCATCGATACGCTTGCGCTCTTCCTGGAACTTGGCGAGCGCATCGCCTTCGAGCGACTTGCCGCCAGGGAGGCGAATGCGCAAGGGGTCGACCTTGGTGCCGTTGACGATCAGCTCGTAGTGCAGATGCGGGCCGGTCGCGAGACCTGTCGAGCCGATGAAGCCGATCACCTGCCCCTGAACCACCTTGGCACCCGGGACGATGCCCTTGGCGATCGCGCTCTGGTGATTGTAGGAGGAGACATAGCCGTTCGCATGGCGGATGAGCGTCTGGTTGCCGAAGCCGCCCGAATCCCAGCCCGCCTTTTCGACGATGCCATTGCCGGCCGCGATGATCGGCGTGCCGCGGGGGGCTGCCCAGTCGACGCCGGTATGCATGCGGGCGAAGCCGAGGATCGGGTGGCGGCGCATGCCGAAGCCGGATTTGAAGATGCCGGTGGGAACGGGGTTTCGCAGCAGGAATTGCCGGATGCTCTTGCCGTTCTCGTCGAAGTAGTCGATCGAGTGATCGGCCGGGTCCTCGAAGCGGTAGAAGCGCGTCACGTTATCGCCGAACCTGGCATTGACGTAGAGCAGTTCGGAATCGGCCGTTGCCTGACCCTTGTCGTCGGCAACCGAGAAAAAGGCTTCCAGCGAATCCGTCGGTTTCAGCTGCGCCTGGAAATCGACATTGCTGGCGAGCAGCTTGACGATCTGCGCCACCATCTCCTTGGTCATGCCGTAGGAAAGTGCTGCGCGGTAGATGCCGTCATAGACGCTCGGCAGATCGCGCCCGGCCGAGATGGCGGGGGCATCGTTGTCGAAGGCGGTGGCAATGGCGTCGAGCATCGGCGGAGCGCTGCCGGCAACGAAGTCGCCGTGGTCGTTCTGTGCGATGGTGAGCAGATGGCTGGTGCCGCGATAGATGCTGGCGCGGATGATCTTGGCCTGCTCGCCCTTCTGCAGGATGCCGATGCGCAGCACGTCGCCGGCGGCGACGTTGGCCGAGCCGAAGAGCGGCTGGATCTTTGCGGCGATGTCGTCTGCATCCGCCTTGAGGTATCCGGCTCCCGTCAGCGCCGTGGCGATCGGCGTGTTCTGGCGAACGGCTATGATATCGTCGGCAAATTCCTCGGTCTGCGCGGTCACGGCTTCCGAAGCCGAGACGGACATGTTCTCCTCGACGATGCGGGCGGCAAGGCCGGCCGTCAGGTCGACATCGGAATCGTCGTTGGCGAACCGGCGCGGGTCGACATAATAGAGCGCCGAAAGCTGGGTATTGCCATCGGCGAGCACCGAACCGTTGGAGCGGACATTCTCCTCGACCTCTTCGAGCGACATGGAGCCGGCGAGCTGGAAGGGAATATCCTTGGCGGGAAAGGGAACCGTCTTGAGACTGACTTCGGATTCGACGTCGGACCCGTAGATCGCGCCGGTCTTGTTGGCCGGCGGCGGTATGTTCTCGTCGGCGGAGAAGATCGCAAGGGGATCGAAAGGCGGATAGCTTTCGCTGGCGAGGCGATTGGTGGCGAGCGCG